>NZ_JANUXN010000001.1 GCF_025699485.1 Thauera carbonicopians
GTTGAAGACCACAACGTTGATAGGTCGGGTGTGGAAGCGTGGCAACACGTTGAGCTAACCGATACTAATTGCCCGTGTGGCTTGATCCTATAACCTTGATACACACACTAGAACTCGAAAAGTGCGCAACCCGCGCACCAATCACACAACACCCACACTTCTTCCTACTTTGCCCTGAAAGGCCACAACGCCTCCCAGGGAACAAGTCACAGTCTGACGACCACAGCTTTGTGGAACCACCCCTTCCCATCCCGAACAGGACCGTGAAACACAAACGCGCCGATGATAGTGAGGCCCGCCCTCGTGAAAGTAGGTCATCGTCAGACTAACTACTCCGTAAAAATGCCCGACCAACATCCTGTGGTCGGGCTTTTTTACGTCTATAGCCTCACGTTCAACAGCCGTTCGATGCAAAAAAGCGCGCAAACTGCGCGCTTGGGCATTGTTTTCAATGCTGCTGTGTCAGCTGCGGGCGGGAATCAGCAATTCCGCTTCGCCGTCGATGACGACGGTGTCGCCGCAGGTGCAGACCGTCGAAAACACGGCCCGGCGCTTTTCCGCCTTGAGCTCCTTCACCGTCACACGGGCAACGACGGTCTGGCCGATCTTCACCGGTGCCTTGAACTTGAGGTTCTGCGACAGGTAGATGCAGCCGGGGCCGGGCAGACGGGTGCCGAAGACGGCGGAGATCAGGCCGGCGGAAAGCATGCCGTGCGCGATACGGCCGCCGAACATCGTGCTCGAAGCGAATTCCTCGTCCAGATGGACGGGGTTCGTATCACCCGACACGCCGGCAAACAGCAGGATGTCCGCCTCCGTGACGGTGCGGGACATCGAGGCGGATTGGCCAACGCTGAGATCTTCGAAGCGGTAGCCGTACAGTTCGTCGAAATTCCGGGTGTTGTCGCTCATGTTCCAGTTCCTGTTGAAATGATCGCTGCGTCCAGGTGGGTGACGCCGGGAGACGTCAATATAGCCGATCTGATTGCCCAGGACATGAATGAAGCATCCTGCTGCGGGGCTTGGGGGCGAAGGGCGTTCGCAGCCCGGAGAGCTTCGGTGCCTCAGGTATAATCCGGGGTTCGATATCGAGCGACTGTCTGTCGTTCGCCCACGCTTCCTCTCCATGAAGAACATGACTTCGATCCTCAAGCTACGCGGTGCCCTGGCGCTGTCCTCCTCTCGTCTGGAACGTCTTTCAAGGGCTCTCGCCGAGCTTCAGCCCAGGCTCAAGGCCATTGCCGCGGAGCACTGGTATTTCGTCGAGATATCGGCGCCGTTGTCGAACGAGGAGCAGGAACGCCTGGCCGATCTGCTCGATGCGCGTCCCGCGACGCCGGCACTGCCGACGGGGGCCCTGAAGCTGGTCGTGCCGCGGCTGGGCACGATTTCGCCTTGGTCGTCGAAAGCGACCGACATCGCCCATCAGTGCGGCTTCAGCCAGATCGTGCGGATCGAGCGCGGCATCGCCTACACCATCGATGCCCGCGGCGCGGAAGACAACGCCGCGCTGCTGCCGCTGCTGCACGACCGCATGACCGAGTCGGTGCTGAACGCCGTCGATGAAGCTGAAGCCCTGTTCCACCACTACGAGCCGCAGCCGCTGACCTCGGTCGATATTCTCGCCGGCGGGCGCGAGGCGCTGGAGAAGGCGAACGGGGAGCTCGGACTCGCGCTGTCCGAAGACGAGATCGACTACCTCGTCGACAACTTCGGCCGCATGGGACGCAACCCGACCGACGTCGAGCTGATGATGTTCGCGCAGGCCAACTCGGAGCACTGCCGGCACAAGATATTCAACGCCGACTGGGTGATCGACGCGCGGCCGATGGAGAAGTCCTTGTTCGGCATGATCAAGGACACGCACAAGGCGCATCCCGAAGGCACGGTGGTCGCCTATTCGGACAATGCCTCGATCATCGAGGGCGCCCGCATCGCGCGACTGTATCCGGATGCGGACAGGGCCTTCCGCTACCACGACGAGGAAACCCACATCCTCGCCAAGGTCGAGACGCACAACCACCCGACGGCGATTTCGCCCTTCCCCGGAGCAGCGACCGGCGCCGGAGGCGAGATCCGCGACGAAGGCGCGACCGGGCGCGGCTCGCGGCCCAAGGCCGGGCTGGCGGGTTTCACCGTGTCCAACCTGAACATCCCGGATTTCGGCCAGCCCTGGGAGAAGGCCTACGGCAAACCCGACCGCATCGCATCCGCGCTCGACATCATGATCGAGGGGCCGATCGGCGCCGCCGCCTTCAACAACGAATTCGGCCGCCCGAACCTGGCGGGTTATTTCCGCACCTTCGAGCAGGAAGTCGAAGGCGAGGTGCGCGGCTACCACAAGCCGATCATGATCGCGGGCGGCCTCGGCAGCATCCAGGCCCGGCAGTCGGAAAAGCCGACTTTCCCGCCCGGCACCCTGCTGATCCAGCTCGGCGGCCCGGGCATGCTGATCGGCCTCGGCGGCGGTGCCGCATCGTCGATGGCGACCGGCACCAACACTGCCGATCTCGATTTCGCCTCGGTGCAGCGCGGCAACCCGGAGATCCAGCGCCGCTGCCAGGAAGTGATCGACGCCTGCTGGCAGCAGGGCGACAACAACCCGATCATCGCCATCCATGACGTCGGTGCCGGCGGACTGTCGAATGCGATGCCGGAACTGGCCGACCACGCCGGTCTCGGTGCGCACTTCGAGCTGCGCGAAGTGCATATCGAGGAGCCGGGCATGAGCCCGCGCGAGATCTGGTCGAACGAATCCCAGGAACGCTACGTGCTGGCGATCGCGCCCGGAAGCCTGCCGATGTTCCAGGCTTTCTGCGAACGCGAACGCTGCCCCTTCGCGGTGCTCGGCACGGCGACCGCCGATGGCCATCTCACCGTCTCCGACCGTCATTTCGGCAACAAGCCGGTCGACATGGACATGAAGGTGCTGCTCGGCAAGCCGCCGAAGATGACGCGCAACGTATCGCGCCGCGCCGTCCATCTGCCGCCTTTCGACACCACCGGCTTCGACCTGAAGGAAGCCGGTTTGCGCGTGCTGCGGATGCCGGCAGTCGCCAGCAAGAGCTTCCTGATCACCATCGGCGACCGCTCGGTCGGCGGCCTGACCGCGCGCGACCAGTTCGTCGGCCCCTGGCAGGTGCCGGTAGCCGACGTGGCGGTCACCGCGATGAGCTTCCAGGGCTATCGGGGTGAAGCCTTCGCGATGGGCGAGCGCACGCCGCTGGCCTGCGTCGATGCGCCGGCCTCGGGCCGCATGGCGATCGGCGAGGCGATCACCAACATCGCCGCCGCCGACATCGACAAGCTCGGCGACGTCAAGCTGTCGGCCAACTGGATGGCGGCGGCCGGTCATCGCGGCGAGGATGCCAAGCTCTACGACACGGTGAAGGCCGTGTCCGATTTCTGCATCACGGCGGGTGTGTCGATTCCGGTCGGCAAGGATTCGCTGTCGATGCGCACCGCCTGGCAGGACGAAGGTCGGGACAAGCAGGTGGTCGCGCCACTGTCGCTGATCGCCACCGCCTTTGCGCCGGTGCGCGACATCCGCAACACGCTCACGCCGCAGCTGCAGTTGCCCGAAAGCGTCGAGACCGAGCTGCTGCTGATCGACCTCGGCAACGGCCTGAATCGCCTCGGTGGCTCGGTTTTCGCCCAGGCCTACGGTTCGGTCGGCGAGCATGCGCCGGACGTCGATCCGGTGCAGCTCAAGGCCTTCTTCGAGGCCATCCAGCGCCTGCGTGGGGACGATCTGTTGCTGGCCTACCACGACCGTTCAGACGGCGGGCTGTTCGCTGCCGTCTGCGAAATGGCTTTCGCAGCCAAGTGCGGCCTGTCGCTGGTGCTCGACACCGTCTGCTACGACCCCTACATGAACGACGTCGATGGGCTGGAGAAGAAGCCCGACACGCTCAAGGGCCGTTTCGACGATCGCCTGTTCGCCGGCCTGTTCGCCGAGGAGCTCGGCGCGGTGGTGCAGATCCGCCGCGACGACCGCTCGCGTATCACCGAACTGCTGCGCTCGGCAGGGCTCGCCTACCACTTCATCGGCGAGCCGAACGCGATGGACGAGATCCGCCTGCGCCGCAGCGCCAAGCTGGTGTTCGCCGCCAGCCGCGTCGAGCTGCTGCAGGCCTGGTCGGAGACCAGCCATCGCATCGCGATGCTGCGCGACGATCCGGAGTCGGTCCGTCAGGAGTTCGAAGATCTGGCCGATGCCACCGATCCCGGCCTGTCGGTGTCGCTGAGCTTCGACGTCAAGGAGGACGTCGCCGCTCCCTTCATCGCCAGCGGCGTGCGGCCGAAAGTCGCGGTGCTGCGCGAGCAGGGGGTCAATTCGCAGCTGGAAATGGCTGCCGCACTGGAGCGTGCGGGCTTTGCGCCGGTCGATGTGCACATGTCCGAGCTGCAGGCTGGGCGGGCCGACCTGGCCGGCTTCCACGGGCTGGCGGCCTGCGGCGGTTTCTCGTACGGCGACGTGCTGGGCGCGGGGCAGGGCTGGGCCAAGTCCATCCTGTTCAACAACCGTCTGCGCGATGAATTCGAAGCCTTCTTCCGCCGCAACGATACTTTTGCGCTCGGCGTCTGCAACGGCTGCCA
This sequence comes from Thauera carbonicopians, assembly GCF_025699485.1. Classification (GTDB taxonomy): domain Bacteria; phylum Pseudomonadota; class Gammaproteobacteria; order Burkholderiales; family Rhodocyclaceae; genus Thauera. Next base: position 4,600 of record NZ_JANUXN010000001.1, read on the forward strand.
GATGATGGGCCATCTGGCGCCGATCATCCCGGGGGCCGAAAACTGGCCGACCTTCCACCGCAACCGCAGCGAACAGTTCGAAGCCCGCTTCGTCATGGTGGAAGTCACCGACAGCCCGTCGATCCTGCTCAAGGGCATGGCGGGCAGCCGCATGCCGATCGTCGTCAGCCACGGCGAAGGCCGGACTGTGTTCGCGAGCGAGCAGGATCGCACAGCCGCCTTGATGGCACTGCGATATATTGATCGTCATGGTTCGCCCACCGAGCGCTACCCTTCGAATCCGAACGGCTCGGCGGACGGTGCGACCGGTTTTACCACGGCGGACGGACGGTTCACCATCATGATGCCCCACCCCGAACGCACGGCGCGGACCTTGCAGATGTCCTGGGCGCCGCGCTGGCTGGTGGAGGAGAGCCCGGATGCCTCGCCCTGGCTGCGCATGTTCCGCAATGCGAGGGTTTGGCTGGGGTGATTCTCCGGAGGTGATCCTGCCGGCCCTGTATTGCCCAAACTGGGGATGCAGGGCTCGGGCCGGGCTCAGGTCCGGTGTCGTCCTGTCGTTAAAGAGTTTCCGACCGAGAAATCACCCTTCGTCGAAAGGGTGCTCATGGAGCCTTTGATTGAATAGCACGATTCCGGCAAGCGAGGTCCAGATCGGGATGTACGTCGCGGACATCGACCGGCCCTGGGTGGAAACGCCCTTCATGTTGCAGGGCTTTCTTGTCACGACTTCCGATGAACTCCAGACCTTGCAGCGCTTTTGCAAGCATGTCGTCATCGATCGCAGCCGCTCGGTCGGTGAGCACCAGCGCACCCGCGCAATCGAGAAGGACGAGCCGCTCAAGGGGCCGGGCCTGCGTTCGAGCACGGCCGACGAGGAGGAGCGGGACAGTCGCGAGGAGGCTTCGCGCTTCCTCGCCGTTGCACGCAGCTTCAGAGGCAGGATTCACACCCAGCGCAGGCCGAGCATTCCGCGTGTCAGGGCTGCCGATGGCCGCAGCCGCCTCGAATCCGAGCTGTTCTATTCCGCGCCGATCGTCGACGACGTGTATCGCGCCCTGCGGGAAACCCAGGTGGCGATCGATGCCGGCGACAACATCGATGTCCTCCGCCTGGAAGGGCTGGTGGGCGAGATGGCGCAAGGGGTCGAGCGCAATTCCGATGCCCTGATGTGGCTGACCCGCCTGAAGCGCACGGACCGCTACACCTACGATCATGCGGTCAACGTCTCGGTCCACGCCATGGTGTTCGCCCGTTTCATCGGGCTGGACACGAGAAGCATCCGTCAGCTCGGGTTGGCGGGCCTGTTGCAGGACATCGGCAAGGTCAGGATCGACCCCGACATTCTGGCCAAGGCGGGGCCGCTGGACGGCGGCGAGTTCGAGCACGTCCGCGCCCATGTGCTGCACACCCTGGCGCTGCTCAAGGTCAACGAAAACGTAGACCCCGAGATCTTCGACATCATTGCCGCGCATCACGAGCGTTTCGACGGCAGTGGCTATCCGCGCGGCCTGAAGGGCATGAACATTCCGCTGGCCGCCGAGATGGCCGGCCTCATCGACACCTATTGTGCGATGACCCGGGACAGGGTCTATCTGCCGGCGGTGTCGAGCCAGCGCGCGATGGAAGAGATCAACCGGCTGCGCAATACCTTGTTCCGCGACGCGCTGGTCGACCAGTTCCTGCAATGCATCGGGCTTTACCCGATCGGGACGCTGGTGGAACTCAATTCCGGCGAAGTGGCCGTGGTCATCCAGCAGAACCAGGTACGGCGGCTGCAGCCGCGCGTGATCATCATCCTCGGACCGGACAAGGCGGTCGAGCGCTTTCCGCGAATACTGGACCTGCTGATGCAGCCCGAAACGGCTGCCGGAGAACCTTACCGGATTCTCCGCGCCTTGCCGCCCAATGCATACGGTATCGATCCCAATGATTTCTACCTGGCCTGACCGATGGCATTCCTGAGCTCCCCCGACTTGTTGCCGGCCCTGAACGAAATCTCGTGCCACCCGATGGACGGCTGTCCCCAGGGGGCCGAGCTCGGGGTGATCACGGCCAGCATTCAGCCCAATGTCTCCATCTGCCGGCTGTCGCTCGAACAGGGGCGCAGACTCGAGAGCGAGATGGGCATGATCCTCAAACGACTGCTGCGCAGCGGCGACAGCCTGTTCGCGCTTGGCCGCGGGGAATGGCTGATCGTGCTGCCGGCACTGCCGAGCAGGGCGGTGCTGACTCTGGCGATGCTGAAGATCGAGCAGGTCTTCGGCGAATCTCCGTTCCAGTTCAACGGCCTGGAGCTGCCGATCCAGTTCATCTGTGGCGCGGCGGTATCTCCCGAGCATGGCGAGGATCCGCTCTACCTGGTGCAGTCGGCGCGAATCGCGGCGCTCGATGCGCAGCAAAGAGGCGAGCGAGGGGCGATGTACGACAAGTCGATGGAGCGGACCTCGCCGCGGCTCGCCATCCTCGAACGTGACCTCCACGGCGCGTTTGGCGGTGAAAGGCCCTTGCAGCTTTTCCTGCAGCCCAAAGTCCACGCGATCGACGGCGAGTGCGATGCTGCCGAAGGCTTGCTGCGCTGGGAGCGCGTGCCCGGCGAATGGGTGCCGCCACCCGTGGTGCTCGGCCTGATCGACAGGCTCGGCATGCGCCATCGCTTCAACCGCTGGCTGTTCCAGCATGCAGCCCAGGCGCTTGCGCGGCTGGATGCGGAGGGCTTCGACATTACGCTGTCGATCAACCTGTCCGCCACCGATCTCTACGACGCCGAAGTTCCCGATCTCATCGGCCAGGCCCTGTCCACGTGGGGGATGCCCCCTCGCAGGCTATGTCTCGAGATCACCGAGACCGACATGGTCGACGATGCGGGGGAAGGCGTTGCCGACGTGCTGTGCCGCCTGCGCCTGCTCGGCGTCAAGCTCTCCATCGACGATTTCGGCACCGGCTTTTCGGGCATGAGCCGGCTCAAGCACCTGTCGGTGCAGGAAGTGAAGATCGACCGCAGTTTCGTCGTCGATCTGCTGCGTTCGGAGCGGGACCGGGAAATCGCCTCGTCGATCATCGATCTTTCCCATCGCCTGGGGGTCACGGTGACGGCCGAAGGCGTCGAGGATGCGGAAACCGCTGCTGCGCTTGCCGCCCTCGGTTGCAACCACCTGCAGGGCTTCCATTTTTCGCCGGCGCTGGCGCTGGACGATTTCGTCGTCTGGCTCGGACGCTACGACGCATCCCGTGGTCCGTCGTCCTGAGGCATGCCGCCTGAGCGACATCAAGGTCTGCCCTGAACCTGTGAATATAATCCGCGGACGACGATCCAGTCTGCCTCTTGGCTGTCCGACCCGTGCACCGCTTTCATAAACGCCTTCCCGCCTGGTTTGCCATCCTTGTGCTGCTGTTCGCAGCCTTGGCGCCTGCCGTCAGTCGGGCGATGGTGGAGCCGGGCGAGCAACTGCTGGTCGAGGTCTGTTCGGCGAGAGGTGCCAAGCGGCTGGCGATCCCGGCCGTGGAGGCCGGGCTTTATCTGGATGTGGAGCTGGCCAGGGACCAGGGTGCCGGCGATTCCACTCCGCTTGAGCTGCTGTCGGCCTGCCCGTATTGCGTCTTCCATGCCGACAGCGCCGGCTTGCCGCCGTTCGAGCACAGCGGACCGTTTGCCGCGGTGGGCCCGCGCGGGCGCCTGCCGCTGTTTTCCCTTGCCGTCCCGCGGCTTTCCGTCGCATGGTCGCCTGCGAGCCCTCGCGCACCACCCGTGCATGCATGAGTCCGTCTGCACCTCCCGGTGCATGAATTCCCGCGCCTGACCGCCTCCACCGCCATCCAGCGCTGCGGTCCAGGCCCTGCATGTGTTTTGTCGTCGAGGACTTCGATCATGAAGAAAACTGCCCTTGCCCTGGCTTTCGTCCTGGGTTCCCTGCCGGCCTTTGCCGATGTCACCGTTTCCAATGCCTGGGTTCGCGCCACCGTGGTGCAACAGAAGGCTACGGGGGCGTTCATGCAGCTGAGATCGGATCGTGCCGCCCGCCTCGTTGCCGCGGCTTCGCCGCTTGCCGGCGCGGCCGAGATTCACGAGATGCGCATGGAAGGCGAGGTGATGAGGATGAACCCCGTCGCCGCCCTGGATCTTCCGGCCGGGGAAACCGTCGAGCTCAAGCCCGGCGGCTATCACGTGATGTTGCTGGACTTGAAGCAGCAGGTGAAGGAGGGCGACGAGGTGCCGTTGAGCATCGTCGTCGAGCAAGCCAACGGCGAACGCCGGACGGTCGAGCTCAAGGTGCCGGCCCGCCCCCTCAACGCATCGGCCGGCGGGCACCGGCACGGCCAGCATTAAGCCCGTTCATAGATTCGTTGCGTAGCGGCGCGGAATCGCGCCTGCCGCCCAACGCGCTCATTCGACAGCATGCCACACCCGCAGCCCGGTTTCGGGCTGCGGCGGGTTTGGTCATGCCTGCCATCCGGCCATGCCATGTGCGCAAGCATCCAAAGAGATCCGAAGATGAAACAAGTTTTCAAGCAGTTGCCGCTTGCTGCGGCACTTTCACTGGCTTTGCCGGTGCTGGCCGAAGGGGAAGGGCGCCTCGGCAGCATCGTGGTCACGGCGCCGGTGATCAGCGCACCACTGACGGTGGAGACCGACCCCAAGGCACCGCGCCAGCCGCTTCCTGCCCACGATGGTGCGGACATGCTGAAGAGCATTCCGGGCTTCTCGGTCATTCGCAAGGGTGGCACCGATGGTGACCCGGTATTTCGCGGGATGTCCGGTTCGCGTCTCGGCATCCTGCAGGACGGCCAGGAGATCCATGGCGGTTGCGGCGGCCGGATGGATCCGCCGACGGCCTACGTCTATCCGGAATCCTTCGACCGCGTGACCGTCCTGAAAGGGCCGCAAACCGTGCTTTACGGTTCCGGCAACTCGGCGGCGGTCGTCCTCTTCGAGCGCGACATCAAGCGGATGACGGACAGCGGCTGGAGCGCCAACGGCAGCTTGACCTTCGGCAGTTGGGGGCGGAACGATCAGGTTTTCGATGCCAGGGGCGGCAATCCGGATTTCTATGCAAGAGTCGGCGCCACCCGTTCGGACAGCAACAACTACGACGATGGCGACGGCAAGGAGATCCATTCCTTCTACACCCGCTGGAGCACGACCGGAGCCCTCGGCTGGACGCCGGACGACGATACCCTGCTGGAGCTCAACTTCGGCCGCAGCGATGGTGAAGCGGCTTACGCCGACCGCGGCATGGATGGCGCCAGGTTCGAGCGCGAACATGCCGGGCTCCGGTTCGAGAAAAAGAATCTCTCAGCGCTGATTCGCAAGGTCGAGGCGCATGCCTACTACAGCTACATCGATCATGTGATGGACAACTTCAGCCTGCGGACAAACCGCGGCATGAAGATGCTCAGCAACCCGGACCGGCAGACCCTCGGTGCCCGTGCGGCAGCCGTGCTGGCGCCGAGCGAACGGTGGTCGATCACTGTCGGTGCGGATGTCCGGGACGATCAGCACCGTGTGCGTGGCGGAGTCGATTATCGTGATCAGAAGCGGCAGAAGGACATCGGTTTCGAGCGCCAGGGCCTGTTCGGCGAGGCCAGCTACGTGCTCGACGATATCCGCCGTGTCGTTGCGGGGCTGCGCGTCGACGAGCACGAGGTGCACGATTACCGGCCGGCGTCCGCTACCCGCGGCATGAGCGTCGACAAGACGCTCAAAAGCGGATTCGGCCGTTACGAGGCTGACTTCGCTGAAGGTGCCGGGACCTGGTATGCGGGTGTAGGCTATGTCGAACGCTTCCCCGATTTCTGGGAGTTCATGCGTGCCGACAGCGGCAATGCCGCCAATGGCGCGCGCTTCGATACGCTGAAGCCGGAGAAGACCACTCAGCTCGACGTCGGTGCAGACTGGAGCGTTGGTGCCTGGTCGGCCTCGGTGTCCGGCTTCTACTCGAAGGTCGATGATTACATCCTGCTGCGCTGGGTGAATCCGTCGACCGCGCGCGTCCGCAACATCGACGCCACGGTCTATGGCCTGGAAGGCGATGCGACCTGGCGGTTCGCGCCGAACTGGCAAGCGGTGGGCACCGTGGCCTGGGTGCGTGGCGGCAACGATACCGACGGCAAGGCGCTGGCGCAGCAACCGCCGCTGGAGGCGAGGTTCGTACTCGAGTACGACGACCGCCGTTTCTCCTATGGCGCGATGCTGCGCGTGGTTGCCAGCCAGAACCGCTACGACCTGGGCTCGGGCAGCATCGTCGCGAATGGCCAGGATCTCGGGCCGACCAGCGGTTTCGCGACGCTGTCGCTCAATGCCGGCTGGCGCCCGAACAAGTCCGCCTTGCTGACTGCCGGCGTCGATAACGTTTTCGACCGCAAGTACAGCGAGCATCTCGGCAAGGGCGGCTGGGACTTTGCCGGCGGCGCCGTGACCAGCGAGCGCATCAACGAACCGGGGCGTACGTTCTGGGTGAAGGCACAGATCGCGCTCGACTGACAGGGGCAGCAAAAAGCCCCGCGGCCAGGGTGCAGTTCCTCCTGGCCGCGGGGCTTCGTCGATTCTGGGCTCGGCGGCAGCCGGCAGGCTATGCCGTCACATCCCCTGGTAAATCGGCCCCTCGCCGCCCTGGGGCACGACCCAGTCGATGTTCTGCGTCGGGTCCTTGATGTCGCAGGTCTTGCAGTGCACACAGTTCTGCGCGTTGATCTGCAGCCGCGGCCCGGCTTCCTCCTGCACGATCTCATACACCCCGGCCGGGCAGTAGCGCTGCTCGGGCGCGTCGTACCTGGCCAGGTTGATCGCGATCGGCACCGTGGCGTCCTTCAGCCGCAGGTGGCAGGGCTGCTCTTCCTCGTGGTTGGTGTTCGACAGGAACACCGAAGAGAGCCGATCGAAGCTCAGCACGCCGTCCGGTTTCGGGTAGTCGATCTTCGCGCAGTCGGCCGCCGGCTTGAGCGCGGTGTGATCCGCCGTGTTGTGCAGCGTCCACGGCACCTTGCCCTTGAACAGCACCTGGTCGATGCCGAACAGCAGCGAGCCCAGGTACAGGCCTTTCTTCATGTAGGGCTTGAAGTTGCGCGTCTTGTGCAGCTCGGCGTGCAGCCAGGAGTCCTGGAAAGCGGCCGGGTAGGCGGTCAGCGCATCGCGCTGGCGTTCCTGTGCCAGGGCTTCGAAGGCCGCTTCGGCGGCGAGCATGCCCGACTTGATCGCCGCATGGCTGCCCTTGATGCGCGCCGCGTTCAGAAAGCCGGCGTCGTCGCCGATCAGCGCCCCGCCCGGGAAGATCAGCCGCGGCAGGCTCTGCAGCCCGCCCGCGGCGATGGCGCGGGCGCCGTACTGCAGCCGCTTGCCGCCTTCGAGATATTTGCGGATCTCGGGGTGGGTCTTGTAGCGCTGCATCTCCTCGAAGGGCGACAGGTGCGGGTTGCTGTAGTTCAGGCCCACCACGTAGCCGACCGCGACCAGGTTGTCCTCGAGGTGATAGACGAAGCCGCCGCCGTAGGTGGCGCTGTCCATCGGCCAGCCGGCGGTGTGCACGACCAGGCCGGGGCGGTGGTGCTCGGGTTTGACTTCCCACAGCTCCTTGATGCCGATGCCGTAGGTCTGCGGGTCGGCGCCGTCGCGCAAGTCGTACTTCGCTTCGAGCTGCTTGCCCAAGTGGCCGCGACAGCCTTCGGCGAACAGGGTGTATCTGGCGTGCAGTTCCATGCCCGGCTGGTGGTGCGGGCCCGGCGTGCCGTCGCGGTTCAGGCCCATGTCGCCGGTGGCGACGCCCTTCACCGCACCGGCCTCGTCGTACAGGATCTCGGCACCGGCAAAGCCCGGATAGACTTCCACCCCCAGCGCCTCGGCCTGCTCGCCGAGCCACTTGACCACGTTGCCCAGGCGCACGATGTAGTTGCCGTGGTTGACGAAACAGTCCGGCAGCAGCCCGTTGGGGAGCTGGCGCGCGCCGGTCTCGTCGAGGAACAGCACCTTGTCCTCGGTCACCGCGGTCTTGAGCGGCGCGCCCTGCGCCTTCCAGTCCGGAATCAGTTCGGTGAGTGCGCGCGGGTCCATCACCGCGCCCGACAGGATGTGGGCGCCGAGCTCGGCCGCCTTCTCGATCAGGCACACCGACAGTTCCCGGCCCTGCGCCGACGCCAGCTGCTTGAGCCGGATCGCCGACGACAGCCCTGCCGGGCCGCCGCCCACGATCAGTACGTCGAACTCCATCGATTCGCGTTCCATCCTGTTCTCCTGTGCGCGAAGGTATGCTTCGCTTTCTTGCCGATTTGCGAAACGGCTTAGTTTAAACGGTCGCGAGTAGTCCGTAAGCCTGCCTCGCTGAACATACGGATGCGTATGTTACAGTGTGCGTGCGATTGAAAAAAGCCGGTCGAACAAGGCCGGTCAGAACGAACAATGGAGACGACAACATGAAAGAAGGGGCAAAGCTCGTCCATACGACCCGTATTCCGGTGCGCTGGGGCGACATGGACGCCTACGGCCACGTCAACAACACGGTCTATTTCCGCTATTTCGAGCAGGCCCGCTGCGAATGGGCCGAGAAGATGGGTTTCCAGGTCAGCCCGAAGGAGACGGCCGGGCCGGTGATCATCAATGCCAGCTGCACCTTTTTCGCGCCGGTCAACTATCCTGCAACCGTCGTCGTCAGGATGTACGCTGGCGAGTTGGGACGTACGAGCGTGATGACATGGTACGAGCTCTACGTCGAGGGAGAGGACAGGCTCTACGCCGAAGGCGCGGCGAAGACGGTATGGATGGACAACGCCACCGGCAGGTCCGCGCCCTTGCCCGAAGCGATCCGGGCGCTGCTCGACAGCGCTGCCGGCTGAACATTCGACCGCAGGAGCGCCGGAATAGCAGGCAGCTCAACTTGCGTGAATATCGATCGATGGTGAGGAGACATCATGAATCCTGCAAACGACAAGCCCTTGTGGCAACCTTCGCCGGAGCGGATCGCTTCGGCCAACGTCACCGCATTCCGGCTCGCGGTTGAAAAGCGCTGGGGTGTTTCGCTGCCCGACCATGAAGCGCTGCATGCCTGGTCGGTCGAGCAGCCCGAGCAGTTCTGGTTCAGCGTCTGGGACGGCGAGGGGGCAGCTGGCGGCGGCGTCATCGGCACGCGCGGCGAACGTGTGCTGGTCGATGGCGAGCGGATGCCGGGGGCGAAGTGGTTTCCGGATGCGCGGCTCAACTTCGCGCAGAACCTGTTGCGTTCGCGCGATGGCCATGATGCGCTGGTGTTCTGGGGCGAGGACCGCGTCAAGAACCGCATGAGCCATGGCGAGCTGTACCGCGCCGTGGCCCATTTCGCCGCCGCGCTGCGCGAGCAGGGCGTGGTGGCGGGTGATCGCGTCGCCGCCTACATGCCCAACATGCCCGAGACGGTCGTCGCGATGCTGGCGGCGACGAGCATCGGCGCCATCTTCACCTCGGCCTCGCCCGACTTCGGCGTGCAGGGTGTGCTCGACCGCTTCGGCCAGACCGAACCCAAGGTGCTGGTGGCCTGCGACGGCTACTACTACGGTGGCAAGACCGTCGACGTGCTCGACAAGCTCGGCGAGATCGTCGGCCAGCTGCCTTCGGTCGAGCGTGTGGTGGTCGTGCCCTACGTGCATCACGACCACGATCTGTCGAAAGTGCCGCATGCGCGCATGTACGCCGACTTCATCGAGCCGTTCCATTTCGTCGACGACATCGAGTTCGCCCAGCTGCCCTTCGACCACCCGCTGTACATCATGTATTCCTCGGGCACCACCGGCGTGCCCAAGTGCATCGTGCATTGCGCCGGCGGCGCGCTGCTGCAGCACCTCAAGGAGCACCGGCTGCACTCCGACGTCAAGCCGGGCGACCGCGTCTATTATTTCACCACCTGCGGCTGGATGATGTGGAACTGGCTGGTGTCGGGCCTGGCGGCCGGCGCCACGCTGCTGCTCTACGACGGCTCGCCCTTCGCCGGCGACAACCACGTCATCTTCGACTACGCCGACGCCGAAGGCATGACCCACTTCGGCACTTCGGCCAAGTTCATCGACGCCTGCGCCAAGTTCGGCCTCAAGCCGCGCGAGACGCACCGGCTCGACAGCGTGCGGGCGATGATGAGCACCGGCAGCCCGCTGGTGCCCGAAGGCTTCGACTACGTCTATCGCGAGATCAAGGCCGACCTGCAGCTTTCGTCCATCTCGGGCGGCACCGACATCATCTCCTGCTTCGTGCTCGGCAGCCCGGTGCTGCCGGTGTGGCGCGGCGAGATCCAGTGCCGCGGCCTGGGCATGGCGGTGGACGTCTGGGACGACGATGGCCACCCGGTGCGGGGCGAGAAAGGCGAACTGGTGTGCACCCGGCCTTTCCCGGTGATGCCGCTGGGCTTCTGGAACGACGCCGACGGCAGCAAGTATCGGGCCGCCTATTTCGATCGCTTCCCCGATGTCTGGTGCCACGGTGACTTCTGCGAGATCACCGCTCACGGCGGAATCATCATCTACGGCCGCTCGGATGCCACCCTCAATCCCGGCGGCGTGCGCATCGGCACGGCGGAAATCTACCGCCAGGTCGAGAAGCTGGACGAAGTGGTCGAAAGCCTGGTGATCGGCCAGGACTGGCCGCCGCAGAACCCGAACGACGTGCGCGTGGTGCTGTTCGTCAGGCTGCGCGAGGGGCTGGCGCTCGACGACGGCCTGGTGCAGCGCATCAGGCAGACGATCCGCGACAACACCACGCCGCGCCATGTGCCGGCCAAGGTACTGCAGGTGGAGGACATCCCGCGCACCAAGAGCGGCAAGATCGTCGAACTGGCGGTGCGCAACGTGGTGCATGGCCGGCCGGTGAAGAATCAGGAAGCACTGGCCAATCCCGAAGCGCTGGCGGATTTCCGCAACCGTACCGAATTGGCCGACTGAGACCAGGAGAACGACGTGCTGATGAACCGTGAGAAATCCGTCCTGCTGATCATCGACGTGCAGGCGAAGCTGGCTCCTTTCATTCACGACAAGGACGCAGTCGAGGCCAACTGCATCTGGCTGGCGCAGGTCGCCGGGCGCATCGGAGTGCCCATCGTCGTCACCGAACATTTCCCCGACAAGATCGGCGGCACGCTGGAGTCGGTGCGCGCCGCCACTGCCGGCGCGCAGTACGTCGGCAAGCAGTGCTTTTCGGCACAGGGCGATGGCTGCCTGGCCGGCACCGCGGTGGCGGATTGCCGCCAGGTCATCATGTGCGGCACCGAAGCCCATGTCTGCGTGCAGCAGACCGCGCTCGACCTGCGCTGGGCAGGCAAGGAAGTGTTCATCGTCGCCGAGGCTGCCGGCTCGCGCGATCCGGCCAACCGCGACCTGGCCTTCGCGCGCATGCGCAGCCACGGCATCGAGATCGTGTCGCGCGAGATGGTCGCCTTCGAATGGCTGCAGCGCGGCGGCACCGAACTCTTTCGTGAGGTGAACCGGGATTTCATCCGTTGAGCCCGCCGCCGAGGCATTGATGAAGCGGGTTTGCCAGCGTCATTTGACGGGATCATTTTCCGGAGGTGGGATGTTGCGGTACAGCATGTGATATCGGCCTTTCGGATGCTGATCAGGGCCAGTTTCTGTCGATCTGCTTTGTTGCGGTGCGGATCTGTTGCCCGAACAGGGTGTGCGCACTTTGCCAGACCCGTGCCAATCGTCTAGGATTCGGCTGGATTTCCCTTTTTTCCCGGGATGGGCCGGCCTTGGGCAGGCACTTCCATCCCGGCGGAGACGGGAAATCCCTTCCCCTTCACGCTCGTCTGGCAGTGTCGCCAACAAAACAACGGAGAAATAAATGAACAAATATGGTGCGGAGTTCTTCGGAACTTTCTGGCTGGTCCTGGGCGGCTGCGGCAGCGCCGTGCTGGCCGCGGCCTTCCCGGATGTCGGCATCGGCCTGCTGGGCGTGTCGCTGGCGTTCGGCCTGACCGTGTTGACGATGGCCTTCGCCATCGGCCACATCTCGGGCTGCCACCTCAACCCGGCGGTGTCGATCGGCCTGTGGGCCGGTGGCCGTTTCCCGGCCAAGGAACTGCTTCCCTACATCGTCGCCCAGGTGCTGGGCGGCATCGCCGCGGGCGGCGTGCTCTACCTGATCGCCACCGGCAAGGCCGGCTTCGACGTCTCCGGCGGCTTCGCCTCGAACGGCTACGGCGAGCATTCGCCCGGCGGCTACAGCCTGCAGGCGGCGCTGATCACCGAAGTGGTCATGACCATGATGTTCCTGATCGTCATCCTCGGTGCCACCGACAAGCGTGCGCCGCAGGGCTTCGCGCCGATCGCCATCGGCCTGTGCCTGACGCTGATCCACCTGATCAGCATCCCGGTCACCAACACCTCGGTCAACCCGGCGCGCAGCACCGGCGTGGCGGTCTTCGTCGGCGACTGGGCGACGGCCCAACTTTGGCTGTTCTGGATCGCGCCGATCATCGGCGCGGTGCTCGGCGCCGTGATCTATCGCTGCATCGGCTGCGAAAAGAAGGCTTGAGCATACCCCACGGGCGCAAGCGGCCCCTGTTCCATTCACTCCAGGCCCTGATGGCTGAAGGGGATGGAGCAGGGGCCGTCTGCCGTATGCGCGGACAGGCGCATGAATACCGTTGTTGCAGTTGACCGTGCTCCGCGGGCTCCGGCGTACTGACTTAGATCGGACTGATCGGTTATCATCGCGCTTTCCCGCAGCACTGTTCCCATGACCAAATACGTCTTCGTTACCGGCGGTGTCGTGTCCTCCCTGGGCAAAGGCATCGCGGCGGCCTCATTGGGGGCCATCCTCGAGTCCCGTGGCATCAAGGTCACGCACCTCAAGCTCGATCCCTACATCAACGTCGATCCGGGCACCATGAGCCCGTTCCAGCACGGTGAAGTCTTCGTCACCGAGGACGGCGCCGAGACCGACCTCGACCTCGGTCACTACGAGCGCTTCACCAGCGCCAAGATGAGCAAGCGCAACAACTTCACCACCGGCCAGATCTACGAGTCGGTGTTGAAGAAGGAACGGCGCGGCGAATACCTGGGCAAGACCGTGCAGGTCATCCCGCACATCACCGACGAGATCAAGGCCTACGTCAAGCGCGGCGCCGAAGGCGCCGACGTGGCGATCGTCGAAGTCGGCGGTACCGTGGGCGACATCGAATCGCTGCCCTTCCTCGAAGCGATCCGCCAGATGGGTTTCGAGGAAGGCCGCAACGGCACCTGCTTCATCCATCTGACGCTGCTGCCCTACATCCCGACCGCGGGCGAACTGAAGACCAAGCCGACCCAGCATTCGGTCAAGGAGCTGCGCGAGATCGGCATCCAGCCCGACATCCTGCTGTGCCGCGCCGACCGCTCGATCCCGGTGGACGAGCGGCGCAAGATCGCGCTGTTCTGCAACGTGATGCCCGAAGCGGTCATCGAATGCCTGGACGCCGACTCGATCTACAAGATTCCGGGCATGCTGCACGACCAGATGCTCGACCAGATCGTCTGCCACAAGCTCGACATCCTGGCCCGCGCGGCCGACCTGTCGGTGTGGGAGAAGCTGATCCATGCGCTCGAGCATCCGAAGCAGACGGTCAACATCGGCTTCGTCGGCAAGTACGTCGATCTCACCGAATCGTACAAGTCGCTGATCGAGGCGCTGAACCACGCCGGCATGCACACCGAGTCGAAGGTCAGGATCCACTACATCGACTCCGAGGACATCGAGCGCGACGGCTGCGGCGTGCTCGATACGATGGACGCCATCCTGGTGCCCGGCGGTTTCGGCAAGCGCGGTACCGAAGGCAAGATCGCGGCCATCCGCCATGCGCGCGAGAACAAAGTGCCTTATCTTGGCATCTGCCTCGGCATGCAGCTTGCCGTGGTCGAGTTCGCCCGCGACGTCGCCGGCATGGAAGGCGCGCATTCGACCGAGTTCGCATCCGACACCTGCTTCCCGGTGATCGGCCTCATCACCGAATGGAAGGACCGCAGCGGCAGGATCGAGAAGCGCAGCGAAGCGTCCGACCTCGGCGGCACGATGCGCCTGGGCGGCCAGCTCTGTCAGTTGAAGGAAGGCACGCTGGCGCGCGAGATCTATGGCGCGGCCGAGATCATCGAGCGCCATCGCCACCGCTACGAAGTGAACAACACGCTGCTGGCCAGGCTGGAAGAGAAGGGCCTGGTGGTGGCGGGTCGTGCGCCGGCCACCGACCTGTGCGAGATGGTCGAACTGCCCACCGACGTGCATCCGTGGTTCGTCGGCTGCCAGTTCCATCCCGAATTCACGTCCAACCCGCGCAAGGGACACCCGCTGTTCACCGCCTATGTGAAGGCGGCAATCGCACGCAAGCAGACCAGCGCCTGAAGGAGCGAAGCATGAACCTGTGTGGTTTCGAAGTCGGACTCGACAAGCCCTTCTTCCTCATCGCCGGCCCCTGCGTGGCCGAATCCGAGCAGATGTGTCTGGACATCGCCGGCCAGATGAAGGAGATCTGCGGCGAACTGGGCATTCCGTACATCTTCAAGGCCTCCTACGACAAGGCCAACCGCAGCTCGGGCAGGAGCTTCCGCGGCCACGGCATGGATGCCGGGCTCAAGATGCTCGAAACAGTGAAGAGACAGCTCGCTCTGCCGGTGCTGACCGACGTCCATACCATCGAGGAAATCCCGGTGGTGGCCTCGGTCGTCGATGTGCTGCAGACGCCAGCCTTCCTGTGCCGCCAGACCGATTTCATCCATGCGGTGGCGGCCAGCGGCAAGCCGGTCAACATCAAGAAGGGCCAGTTCCTCGCCCCGGGCGACATGAAGAACGTCGCCGACAAGGCGCGCGAGGCCAATGGCGGTGCTGACACCATCATGGTCTGCGAGCGCGGCGCCTCCTTCGGCTACAACAACCTCGTCTCCGACATGCGTTCGCTGGCGATCATGCGCGACACCGGCTGTCCGGTGGTGTTCGATGCCACCCATTCGGTGCAGCTGCCGGGCGGGCAGGGCACGGCTTCGGGCGGCCAGCGCGAGTTCGTGCCGGTGCTGGCGCGTGCGGCGGTCGCGGTCGGCGTGGCGGGCCTGTTCATGGAAACACATCCCGATCCGGCCAAGGCGCTGTCCGACGGCCCCAACGCCTGGCCGCTGCCGAAGATGAAGGCCTTGCTGGCGACGCTGAAGGAGATCGACGCGCTGGTCAAGCGCGAAGGCTTCCTCGAAACCACGCTCTGAAAATGGCTGGGCGGCGGCGGTATCCGCACGGACTGATGAGCGCTATAGCGCGGCGGCGCCCACAAGGCGGCGCGCGGGCGCGAGCATTCTTTCTGCCGGGTCATGCCCCCGCGTGATCGATTCGAATCATCCCGTAACTGAAACAGGACAAACATATGAGTGCAATCGTTGATGTGATCGCCCGCGAGATTCTCGACTCCCGCGGCAACCCGACCGTCGAAGCCGACGTGCTGCTGGAATCCGGCGTGATGGGCCGCGCCGCCGTGCCCTCGGGCGCGTCCACCGGCTCGCGCGAAGCGATCGAACTGCGCGACGGCGACAAGTCGCGCTTCCTCGGCAAGGGCGTGCTGCGCGCGGTCGAGAACGTGAACACCGAGATCGCCGAAGCCATCATCGGCCTCGACGCCGAAGACCAGTCCTTCATCGACCGCACCCTGATCGAGCTGGACGGCACCGAGAACAAGTCGCGCCTGGGCGCCAACGCCATGCTGGCGGTGTCGATGGCCGTGGCCAAGGCCGCTGCCGAGGAAGCGGGCCTGCCGCTGTACCGCTATTTCGGCGGCTCCAGCCCGATGGTGATGCCGGTGCCGATGATGAACGTCATCAATGGCGGCGAACACGCCAACAACAGCCTCGACATCCAGGAATGCATGATCATGCCGGTGAGCATGAACAGCTTCCGCGAAGCCCTGCGCTGCGGCGCCGAGATCTTCCAGCACCTGAAGAAGATCGTCGATGGCAAGGGCTACCCGACCACGGTCGGCGACGAAGGCGGCTTCGCCCCCAACGTGTCCGGCACCGAGGAAGCGCTGAACCTGATCCAGGAAGCCATCATCGCCGCCGGCTACGTGCCCGGCCAGGACGTGTTGCTGGCGCTCGACTGCGCCGCCTCCGAGTTCTACAAGGACGGCAAGTACGAGCTGAAGGGCGAAGGCCTGTCGCTGAGCGCCGAAGGCTTCACCGACTACCTGGCGACGCTGTGCGACAAGTTCCCGATCGTGTCGATCGAGGACGCGATGGCCGAAGGCGACTGGGAGGGCTGGAAAGTGCTGACCGAGCGCCTGGGCAGCAAGGTGCAGCTGGTGGGCGACGACCTGTTCGTCACCAACACCCGCATCCTGCAGGAAGGCATCGAAAAGGGCATCGCCAACTCGATCCTGATCAAGATCAACCAGATCGGCACCCTGACCGAGACCTTCGCCGCCGTCGAGATGGCCAAGCTGGCCGGCTACACCGCGGTGATCTCGCACCGTTCGGGCGAGACCGACGACTCGACCATCGCCGACATCGCCGTCGGCCTGCGCGCGATGCAGATCAAGACCGGCTCGCTGTCGCGTTCGGACCGCATCTCGAAGTACAACCAGCTGCTGCGCATCGAGGAAGATCTGGGCGACACCGCCTTCTACCCGGGCAAGCGCGCGTTCTACAACCTGCGCTGAGCACTGAGGCACGGCCGAGGCCGGCGGATCGTCCGCCGGCCTTTGTCGCACCTGCACTGGCGGTATTCCTTCCATGCGCTGGCCCATCCTGATCCTGCTCGCCCTCGTCGTGCTGCTGCAGTACCCGCTCTGGCTGGGGAAGGGGGGCTGGCTGCGGGTGTGGGAAGTCGACCGTCTGCTGCAGGCGCAGCGCGCCGAGAACCTGCGTCTCGAACAGCGCAACGCCGGTCTCGATGCCGAAGTGCGCGATCTCAAGTCGGGTAACGAGGCGATCGAGGAGCGGGCACGCTTCGAGCTCGGCCTGACCCGGCCGGAAGAAATCTACGTGCAGGTGCCGCAGAAATAGGGCTGTGCGCTGCCACGCCGTGCACGGCGCGAAAAAACCGAATGGAAGCCGGGCGCAAGGGTTCGTGCCGGTAATTGGCATGCCCGCTGTCGGGCGGGCCATGGCTCAGTTCAGGGCGATCAGCGTCCGTGCGCCGTCGATGCGCGGCGCGAAGTAGCGGTTGTCCAGCCTTTCCACGCGGACGCTGCCGCGGCTGGATGGCGCATGGATGAAGCGGCCGTCGCCGATGTAGATGCCCATGTGCGAATGGCGGCGTTTCAGGGTGTTGAAGAACACCAGGTCGCCGGGCTGGAGCTGATTGACCTTGATCGGCCGCGTGCGGTCGGCGATCTGGGCGGCGTTGTGCGGCAGGCGCTTGCCGCTGATGTTCTCGACGATCCAGGCCACCATGCCGCTGCAGTCCAGGCCCGCTTCGGGGTTGCGTCCGCCGAAGCGGTAGCCGGTGTCGAGCAGGCCGAGCGCGAACAGCACCATTTCCTGCGCATGGGCTTCGTCTTCGAGCGTGAAGTAGCGGGACTGGGTGATGGGAGCATCCGTCGTCGCATGCGGACCGGGCGCGGGCGCCGAGCTGCAGCCGGCGAGGAGGGCTGCAGCGAGCGCGGCGATGCCGGCAAGGCGGATGGCCGGGCGTGGAGCGGGTGTCGATGCGTGTTCCATGCGCGCAAACATAATCGAGCCGGCCTGCCGCGTCCAGCGCGGCAGCCGGCAATGGCAAGCCAGGGCTTGCAGGCCCGGCCTGCTTCAGTCCAGCAATTCGATGCGGCCGTTGATGTTGACTGCCAGTTCGCTCTCGCCGCCTTCGAGCGGCGCTGGCGCGTGCGCCGCATCGGCCATCATCGCCGGCGCGGCCTGCATGCGATACCTGATCGGCGGCAGGCCGCCGCTGTCACCGATCGACATATGCACGATGCGGTATTGCTTGCCGAGGGTCTTGGCGATCAGCGCCGCGCGCTGCTCGAAAGCCTGAATCGCGCTGACGGTGGCTTCCTCTTCCGCCTTGCGCCGGGTCTCGGGCGCGGGCTGCATGGCGACGCCCGACAAGGCCAGATCCGACTGCAGCCTGCCGATCAGCTCCGACAGCGCACCGAGGTCACGGCTTTCGATGCGGATCTCCGAGCGCATGCGCCACGATTCGATCTTCCCCTGGCCGTTCTTCGCATACACCGGCCAGGTCGATACCCCGCCGGACTGGGCTTTCACGCTGGCGAAGCCACGCGCCAGGTCGAGCGCCTTGCTGATACGCCGATTGATTTCCTTCGCCAGCACAGCCGCATCCTTGCCGTTGCTTTCAGCATAGAGGGTGGCGATGCCGAGGTCGTTCGGTGCTGCCTGGCTTGCGTTCGCCGAGAATTCGATGGTTTGCTGCTGACGGGCGTTCTGCTCGGGTGAGGCAAGCGCGACAGTTGCGGCAAGCGGCGAGACGAGGGCGGCGCCGAGGATGATGCTGGGCCAGAGGCGAAGAGACATGGGCGAACTCCCGGGATTGATGATCGATGAATGGCCGGCGCCTGCCGCGGTGGCGCGCATGCAGGTCGCCGTATCCGGTATACCGCAATTCGCCGCTCGGCGGGGCAGGCGGGTGTAAGTGTGCATTGCCCGGCGATTTCCGGCGTTCGGTGGGCCTCTGCGGTCCCCGCGATTGACCCCCGCGCGGCGCGCAGGCATGCTTGCCGACTTTTGCCGCCAGCATCATGAATCCACGGCTCGTCGGCGCACTCTGCGTGGCGCTTTCGGCAGCATCGTTCGGCGCGATGGCGATCTTCGCGCGCCAGGCCTACGCCGGCGGCGCAGACGTGACCGCCGTGCTGCTGCTGCGCTTCGTGATCGCGGCGGTGCTGCTGACGGGGCTCATGCTGGCGACCGGGCGGCGCTGGCCGAGAGGACGCAGCCTGGCGCTGCTGCTGGCGATGGGCGGGCTGTGCTACGTCGGCCAGTCGATGAGCTTCTTCTCCGCGCTCAATCACGCTTCGGCCGGGCTGGTGGCCTTGCTGCTCTATCTCCACCCCTTTCTCGTCACCGTGTTCGGCGCCCTGATCCTGCGCCGGCCGCTCGGCGCCAGACGAATGCTCGCGGTGCTTGCCGCCTTGCTCGGTACGGCCCTGACGCTGGGCGGTGGCCTCACCGGCGAAGCGCTCGGCATCGTGCTGGGCGTGACGGCGGCGGTGATCTATTCGATCTACATCCTGGTCGGCGCCCATGCGCTGAGCCGGGAAGACCCGCTGGCGGCAGTCACGGTGGTGATGATCGGTGCGGCGATCGTGTTCGCGGCACTGGCCGGCTGGCAGCAGCCGGCATTCCCGGCCACGGCGCCGGCCTGGACTGCGGTATTCGCGATCGCCATCGTGTGCACCGTGGTAGCGATGCTCGGCCTGTTCATCGGCATCCGCAACCTGGGGGCGGCCGATGCGGCGACCCTGTCGACGCTGGAGCCCGTGGTGACGATCGTGCTGGCGGCGATCTTCCTGGGCGAGGCATTCACGCCGCTGCAGATCGTCGGCGGTGCGATCGTGCTGGCCGCCGTGGTCTGGCTGGCCCGGGCCGGCGGCCAGTTGCCGGCCTAGGCCGGCGCTCAGGTGGACGGTTGCCCGAGTACCGTCGCCGGGTCGATTGCCCGCAGCTCGGTCTTGTAGCGAGCCGCATTGTCGACGTAGTGGCGGGCGTTCCACTTCAGGTGCTCGATCTCGGCATCGGAAAGCTGACGGATCACCCGGCCGGGCGAGCCGACGACCAGCGAGCGGTCGGGGATGGCCTTGCCTTCCGGGATCAGCGTGTTGGCGCCGATGATGCAGTGCTTGCCGATGACCGCCTTGTTGAGGATCACGGCATTGATGCCGATGAGGCTGCCGTCGCCGATCGAGCAGCCGTGCAGCATCGCCATGTGGCCGACGGTGACGTCCGCGCCGATGGTCAGCGGCACGCCGTCGTCGGTATGCAGCACCGAGCCGTCCTGGATGTTGCTGCCGTCGCCGATCCTGATCGGATCGTTGTCGCCGCGAATCACCACGTTGTACCAGATGCTGACGTCGCGACCGGCCTCCACCGCGCCGACCACGGTCGCATTGTGGGCGACCCAGGATCCTTCGCCGAAACGGGGCGTGCGATCGCCCAGGGCGTAGATGCTCATGTGTGTTTTCTCGCTCTCTCTGGCTGCCGGCCGGTGCCGACGCTCGGGGGGCGCATCATAGCAAGCGCATCATGCGCTGCAAACCACTCCGGGGTCCGGCAATGTCCCTGATCCTGCGGGAAATTCCCCATCCGCTCCCCCGGCTGCCTTGGCGCTTTCCCCCGCTGCAGTGCTAGCATGCGAGTCGCAAACGGATATCCTTCATGCTCAGTTACCGCCACGCCTTCCATGCCGGCAACCACGCCGACGTCCTTAAACATACCCTGCTGCTCGAACTGCTGTCCTATTTCAACCGCAAGGACAAGCCCTGGCATTACATCGACACCCATGCGGGCGGCGGCTGCTACGCGCTCGACAGCGAGCAGGCCGGCAAGACCGCCGAGTACGTCGATGGCGTCGGCCGCATCTGGGACCGGACGGACCTGCCCGAGCCATTGGCCGCCTACCGTGCGGCGCTGGCACAGTTCAACCCCCATGGGCGCCTGCTGTTCTATCCCGGTTCGCCTGCGCTGGCGATGACGCTGGCGCGGCCGCAGGACCGTCTGCGCCTGTTCGAACTGCATCCGGCCGATTTCGACTCGCTGACGCGCACTTTCGCCACCGAGGCCGAACGCGTGCAGTGCCGCAAGGCGGACGGCTTCGGTGCGCTGAAGAGCCTGCTGCCGCCGCCTTCCCGCCGCGCCGTGGTGCTGATCGATCCGCCTTACGAAGTCAAGGACGACTATCGCCATGTGGTCGATTGCATCAGGGATGCGATGCGGCGTTTCCCGACCGGTACTTACGCCGTGTGGTACCCGATGCTCGCACGTCCGGAAGCGCGCAGGCTGCCGGAGCGGCTGGCGGAGCTGGGTGCCGGTAGCTGGCTCGACGTCCGCCTGGCGGTACGCCGGCCGCCGCGCGAGGGCTTCGGCATGTTCGGCAGCGGCATGTTCATCGTCAATCCGCCCTGGGTATTGCCCGAACGGCTCGAATCGATGATGCCTTGGCTGGTGGAGGCGCTGGGCGTCGACGATGGTGCCGGCTTCGACCTGGAGCACCGCATCGAATGAAACCGGAACAAACGGGGGATCGGCTCGACGGCCTGCGCGATGGCTTGCGCCGCTTCGCCGCCGAGCGCGACTGGAACCAGTTCCATACGCCCAAGAATCTCGCGATGGCGCTGGCCGGCGAGGCCGGCGAGGTCATCGAACATTTCCAGTGGCTGACCTCCGAGCAGTCCGCCAAGCTGGATGCTGCATCGCGCAATGCAGTGGCGGAAGAACTGGCCGACGTGCTGCTCTATCTCGTCCGCCTGGCCGACGTGCTGGACATCGATCTGGTGGAGGCCTCGGTGCGCAAGATGGCGATCAATGGCAGGCGCTATCCCGCCGACAAGGCCAGAGGGCGGGCCGACAAGTACGATCGCTTGTAAAGACTTGCGCTGGCGGTGTTGCACCGATGCTGCGCCGCAGCGTGATCGGCGGTGGAGGGACTCACGAGGAGTTTGGGCGCTTGTCGATTTTCTGAAACAATGGCGCCTTTCCATTTCGGATCACTTGGCGTGGACCTGAAACACATCAGCGAAATTGAACGAGCAACGCATCGTGGCCGGGGAGAAGTGCTTCGTCTCGGCATCGGCCTGCTCTTCATCGTCGGCGTCATGTTCTATGCCGCGATGCGCGGCGGTGGCGGCGACGGCAGCCTGATTCTCGTCATGGCAGCCATGGTCGGCGGCTACATGGCGATGAACATCGGCGCCAATGACGTCGCCAACAACGTCGGCCCGGCCGTCGGTTCGAAGGCGATGAGCCTGGCCGGAGCGCTGGTCATCGCCGCCATCTTCGAGGCGGCCGGCGCGCTGATTGCCGGCGGCGAAGTCGTCGGCACCATCCGCAGCGGCATCATCGACCCCGAACTGATCACCGATTCCGACACTTTCGTCTGGATCATGCTGGCGGCGCTGCTGGCCGGCGCATTGTGGCTGAACATCGCCACCGCGGTCGGCGCACCGGTGTCGACGACGCACTCGATCGTCGGCGCCGTGCTCGGCGCCGGCATCGCCGCCGAAGGCACGGACATCGTCGCCTGGTCGACGATGGGCAACATCGTTGCCAGCTGGGTGGTGTCGCCGGTGCTCGGCGGCGTGTTCGCCGCCGCCTTCCTGTACCTGGTCAAGCGCAGCATCACCTATCAGACCGACATGGCGGCGGCGGCGCGCAGAACGGTGCCGATGCTGGTCGGCCTGATGGCCTGGACTTTCGGCACCTACCTGATCCTGAAGGGCCTGAACCGCGTGTGGTCGGTCGGCTTCGGCGAGGCGGTGGTCTATGGCCTGTTGATTGCGGTGCCGATCTTCCTGCTGACCAAGCGCTCGATGAACGGGCGCGGCATGCAGCTCGCCAACACCAAGCAGAGCGTCAACCGCCTGTTCACCGTGCCGCTGATCTCGGCCGCGGCGCTGCTGAGCTTCGCCCACGGTTCCAACGACGTGTCGAACGCGGTCGGCCCGCTTGCCGCGATCGTCGATGTCATCACCAGCGACGGCGTGATGCACAAGTCGGCGCCGATCCCGACCTGGGTGATGATGGTGGGCGCGCTCGGCATCGCGCTCGGCCTGGCGCTGTTCGGACCGAAGCTGATCCGCACCGTCGGCAGCGAGATCACCGAACTGGACCAGATGCGCGCCTACTGTATCGCCATGGCGGCGACGCTGACCGTGATCGTCGCCAGCCAGTTCGGCCTGCCGGTCAGCTCGACGCACATCGCCGTTGGCGGCGTGCTCGGCGTCGGCTTCCTGCGCGAGTACCTGAAGAGCAACTACGACCGCATGCTGGAAGAGATCAAGGCCCACCACCCGGAAGGCGATCTGGCGGCGATCGAGGCCTTCGTCGCCCGCTTCGAGAAAGCCTCGATCGAGGAGAAGGGCGAGATGCTGCGCGACCTCAAGCAGCGCTCGAAGAAGGCCGAAGACCCGGCGCACTTCTCCAAGGTCGAGCGCAAGGGCTTGCGCAAGGTTTACCGCCGCGAACTGGTGAAGCGCTCGCAACTGATGCGGATCGCCGCAGCCTGGATCATCACGGTGCCGGCGTCGGCGCTGATGGCGGCGATGCTGTTCTTCATGATCCGCGGCATGATGCTGCCGTGACCACGGCCACCTGCGCCAGATGAGCTTTGTCGAACTGATGACGGTGCTGGGGCTGGGCGGCATCGTCTGGTTCTGGTTCGACAGCCTGAAGGCGCGCGAGGCCGGGCTGGAGGCTGCACGGCGCGCCTGCCTGCGCGAGGGGCTGCAGTTTCTCGATGAGACCGTCGTCGGCCACGGCATCAGGCTCGCACGCAACGACGAAGGACATGTGGTGCTGCGCCGCGGCTTCGATTTCGAGTATTCGCTGTCGGGCGACGACCGCTATCGCGGCGCGGTGGTCATCGAAGGGCGCGAGGTCGTGCTGGTCGATACCGCGCAGCACCGCATCCGCGTGCTGCACCCGCACTGATGCCGTCTAGCCCGAGATCGCGCGCAGGAACTCGCTGCGGGCCTGGGGCGAACGTTCGAATTCCCCGCTGAAAGCCTGGGTGACGACGCGTTCGTCGCCGCGCCGGTCCTCGCCCAGCAGCAGGCAGAGCTGCTCGGCTTCGATCACGCAAGCCGCACCTGCCGCCTTGCCGTGCCGCAGCAGCGCGTCGGCGATGTCGCGCGTCATCCATTCCTGGTAGGTGAAGCGGTGGCCGATCGCGTCCACCAGGCGGGCGATGCGGCCGAAGCCGTGCAGGCGCCCGTCGGGGATGTAGGCGACGTGGGCGACACCGCGGAAGGGCACGAGGTGGTGCGGGCAGACGCCATGGACGGCGATGCCGCGCACCACGACCATGTCGCGGCGTTCGTCGGCGAAGCCTTCGCCCAGCACTTCGGCCGGATCCAGCTCGTAGCCGCCGAGCAGGCGCCGCTGCCACAGTTCGCGCACGCGCTGCGCGGTGCGGCCGGTATGGGAGGAATGCGGATCGATGCCGCAGGCGCGCAGCAGGTCGTCGATCGCGCGTTCGAAGGCGGGGGCGTCGAAGGCGCCGCTCCGTGCGATGCCGATGGTGTCGGGCGGTGCCGGGGAGGGCGCTTCATGCGCGTCATGGTCGTGTGGGTGCATCAGGCCTTCCATGCGTATCGCGGCTGGTGGGCAGGCCATGATACGCGGATCGCCCGCCAGCGTCGCCGCGGCAGCCTGGAGAGGGCTCAGGCGATGAAGACCGGGTCCGAGAACACCAGTGTGCCGTCCTTGCGCATCATCAGGTTGTTGGCGTTCAGGATGTCGGGCAGGACCTGGTATTCCTCGACGAAGTCCGACAAGGCCTTGAGTGCCTTGTCGAGCTTGTTGCTGGCGAAGGGGTTCAGCGTCATGTCGTACAGCGCGATCCGGCCCATGTCGGTGCCGAGCTTGCTCCATTGCTGGCAGGCCGACCAGTAGGTGTCGATCAGCCGCAGCGCCAGCGCTGCCGCGGGGGAGCCTTCGGCCAGCGGATAGAGCTTTTCCATCTCGATCAGATGCAGCGGATAGCCGGACTGCGCACGGCCGATGACGCCGTGGTCGGCATGGATGACGGGGAAATGCTCGCCGCGCGGACGATCGTCGGCGGTGTAGAGGAAGTAGTCGGCGGGCGAGCTGACGATCTTGTAGACCCGCTCGCCATCGCCCTTGTCGAGCACGATCGAATATTCGCCACGGCCGATTTCCTCCTTGCCGTCGAGCAGCGGATGCGCCGGCACGGGGTCCGGCAGCACGACGCTGGTTCGCCCGAGCTGGGCCCGGGCCGAGGCGATGTCGATCGTGGCGATCATGGCGATGCTCCGTGCTTACGCCATGATGTTATACCCGGCATCGACGAAATGCACTCCGCCGCTGACCAGCCGGCCGGCGTCGGACACCAGGAAGGCGGTCAGCGCGCCGATGTCCTCGGGCGTGACCAGCGCATGCATCGGCGAGCGCTCGACCGCGGCGGCCATCAGGCCGTCGAAGCCGGCGATGCCCGAGGCGGCGCGGGTCATCAGCGGGCCGGGCGACACGGCATTCACGCGGATGTTCTTGGCGCCGAGTTCGGCCGCCATGTAGCGGGTGGCGGCCTCGAGCGCGGCCTTGCACAAGCCCATCACGCCGTAGTTGGGGATGACCTTTTCCGAGCCCAGGTAGGTCATCGTCACCAGTGCGCCGCCGCCGGCCTTCTCGAGCAGCGGCTCGGCCTTCTTGGCCAGGCGGACGAAGGAGTGGGTCGACACGTCCATCGCCAGCGCGAAACCGTCGGCCGAAGTGTCGACCACGCGGCCGTGCAGGTCGTCGCGCTTGGCGAAAGCCATGCTGTGCACGGCGAAGTCGAGCTTGCCGTGGCGGGCCTCGATTTCGGCGAAGGCGGCATCCATGGTCTCAGGGTTGGTGACGTCGAGCAGGAACACGTCCTCGACGCCGAGGCGGTGGATCACCGGCTCGATGAAGGCGCGGGTCTTTTCGTTCTGGTAGGTGATGATCAGCTTGGCGCCGGCCTGGGCGCAGGCTTCGGCCACGCCGGTGGAGATGGATTTTTCGTTGGCGATGCCGGTGATCAGGCCGACCTTGCCTTCCAGATTGATGATGGGCGTCATGCTGTAGTCCTCGCAGTTAAAAGGGTTTTTGTGCGCTGCAAAATCAATATGCCGCAGCGATGCGGCGATTTTCTTTCAATGATTCGTGACGAAAGCGGCAGGTGCCGGTGCCTTGGATTGGAGTATATTCTGCATTGCAGCAATCCAGAACCGTAGCCATGCGCCCAAATGGCAGAGAGAGTGCAACATGACACGCAATACATACATCTTCATGGACTTCGACGGCGTCACCCACCCTTGGGGCGAAGTCGAGGACTTCCGCTGCCTGCCGCTGATCGAGGCGGTGCTGCGGGAGTTCGAAGAGGCGCGCGTGGTCATCGCCTCGGACTGGCGCATGCTGTTCTCGATGCAGAAGCTGGTGGCCCGTTTCGCCGAGGACATCCGTCCCCGCATCGCCGGTGCCACGCCGCACATGCTGCCCAAGCACGGTGCCGAGCTGCATGGCCTGCGCGAGCGCGAAGCGATGCTGTGGCTCGCCCAGCACGAGGCGGATCATCGCAGTGCCGCGTGGTGCGCGCTGGACGATGCGCCGGGCAACTGGATGACCCGCTCGCGCCTGTTGCTGACCGATTTCAAGCGTGGTTTCACCGACGAGGACGCCGCGGCGCTGCATCGCATGCTGCGGAACTTCCGCGACGGGACCGCCGAGAGTGTCGGTTTTCGCGCTGGCGCCGCTGCGCCGGCGTCGTTGTGGGCGGCGCGCAGCATCGCCTGAGCGTCGCCGCGGGTCCCTGCGGCCCGCACGCAGGCGGTCCGATTTGATTCGAGCGGTATCGCTGTGCACAATGGGCGCCCATTTCTGCCGACGGTGGCCCCATGAGCGCGAACGATGACGCGATTCCTCCCGACCCTCTCGCTGTCGATGCCGACAGCGGCGTCCAGCGCCAGGCCGCGCAGATGGCGCAGGAGGCCTTTGCCCGCGTGTTCCGCCTCAGCGTCGGCGAAAGCGATGAAGTCCGCCTGAAAGGCGTCGCCCAGCTGCAGCGCGAACTGGATGACTGGGCCTGTGCCGGCGATGGCGACGAGGCCCGCGCCTTGCGGCTGGCTCTGCTGCTGTCCGGCATGGACCAGTGGGGCGTGGCCTGGAGCCAGGCTTTCGGCCTGGTGTCCATCCCCGGCCTGACCGAACTCATCGGCAGCCTGCGGACCGGGCTCGGAGTCGAGGATGAGGCGCGTTTCCTGCGCCAGTTCGAGGCCATCGGCCAGGCCGAGGAGAACGCCATCGACTTCAAGGTCGAACTGCGGCGAGGCATTCACCTTGCGCTATGGCATTCGTCCATCGCCACCGAGGACCGCGACGAGGCCTTGCGCCTTGCCGCGCAGCTCGGCGGCCGCCTGCTCGGCCTGATGACGCGCGAGATGCCGCTGGCCGGCTGGCGGCTGGTGGCCGATACGCTGGCCTTCATCCAGATCCGCTGCCTGGCCGACGGCCTCGCCGCCGAAGGTGCGGGACAGGAAGCCACCCAGGCCTTGTTCGGCGCGCTGGCGCGCGAGCTGCCGCAGGAGCAGCGCGACCGAGTGATGGCGCATGCCGCGCGTGCCGTCATCGCCTGGCAGCAGGCCAGCCGCCCACCGGAGCAGATGCACTGATGGCGCTCAAGGCGACGATCTTCAAGGCCGACATCCAGGTCGCGGACATGGATCGCGGCCACTATGCCGACTACAGCCTGACGCTGGCCCGCCATCCGTCCGAGACCGACGAGCGGATGATGGTGCGCCTGCTGGCCTTCGCGCTGTTCGCCGATCCGGCGCTGGGCTTCGGCAAGGGCTTGTGCGTGGACGACGAGCCGGACCTGTGGCGCAAGGACCTGACCGGCGCGATCGAGTGCTGGATCGACGTCGGCCAGCCCGACGAGAAATGGGTGCGCAAGGCCTGCGGGCGGGCGGACGAGGTGATCGTGCTCGCCTACGGCCGCGCGCTGGAGGTGTGGTGGAACGGCGTGCGCGAGAAGCTGGCGCGCCAGTCCTCGCTGCGGGTCATCGAGCTGGCACGCGAGGCGAGTGCCGAACTGGCGAAACTGGCCGAGCGCACGATGCGCCTGCAGTTCAGCATTCAGGACGGCCACGTCTGGGTGACCAACGGCCGCGATACCGTGTCCATCGAACCCCGCTTCCTGCTGGGTGGCGGCCAGGCCTGATCGGCGTGCCGATGCGCGGCGGATGAATTCCTCGCGCACGCCTTTTGCAACATGCGCGGCCGAATACCCGCGGCAGGCATGCTTCAGCCAGCGGCCTGGAGAAAGCGCTTGATCTCGGCGGCCGCCGCGTCCGGTGTTTCCTGCATGAAGCAGTGTCCGCCCGGCACCAGTTGCTGGCGTACCGACGGATTGCCGGCGCGCCAGCGGGCGATGCCCTTGGCGGCGAAGGGATAGCTGCGGTTGCCGCGCAGCACCAGCGTGGGGGTGCGCACCCGCGCCAGCGAGGACCACAGGCGGCGCGGATAGGAGCCGAAGATCTCGGCTTCGCGGCTGGGCCGGCACTTGAGTTCGACGCCGCCCGCCGGACTTTCACGCAGGGCATGGTCGACGTAGGCCTGCAGTGCGTCGTCGCGCCAGCCGCGGAACATGCCGCGCTCCTGCAGCCCGAGCCAGGCGGCCGTGCGGTCCGGCCAGTGGTGGCGGCGCCGGCGTGCCCGGCTGGCGAGCGTGTTGCGCGACAGCAGGCCGACGACGTCGGACAGCGCCATCAGGCCGATCATCGCCGGCGGGAACAGCACCGGATCGAGCAGCACCGCACGTGCGAACAGGTCCGGCTCGCGAGCCATCATCAGGCAACTGATGACGCTGCCGAAGCTGTGGCCGACGGCGTGGACCGGCACATCGCCGAAGCGTGTCCGCTGCGTCCGCCAGGCCTCGGCAGCGAATTCGGCGGTCCGGTTCCAGCCGTGGAAGCGTCCGCCCTGGTCGCTGTCGCCATGGCCCTGGACGTCGGACAGGAAGAGGTCGAAATCTTCCGCCAGAATTTCCAGCATCGGCGCATAGGTCAGCCCGCAATAGCCGTTGCCGTGCAGGAAGTGGATCAGCGGGCGGCCGGAAGGCGGGCTGTGCTGCCCGCGCAGGGTGAATCCGGCTGCGGTGATGTGGTGCCAGGCTTGCAGCTTCATGCTCGGTCCAGCGTTCATGTCGAGTGGGCGGCACGGGCACTGAATACGCCGACGGCATCCGGCTGCCGAGGCGGAGCAGGGTGCCCGGAGCCGGCTGCCGCCGCTTGTTCAGCTTTCCTTGCGCTTGCGGGGCTTGCCCGTGCCGTGGGCGGCCGGGCGCGGCGTGTCGGCGGGGCGGCTGAAGTGGCGGTGATGGCCGCCGGCGTCGCTGCGGCCGGGTGCGTGCTCCTGGCGGCGCCAGCCGTCTTGCGACTTGTCCTGCGACTTCCAGCCGCCCTTCGCCTGGCCGCCTGCCGGTCCGGAGTCGCGGCGCTCGAAACCGCCGGGCCGGCGATCCTGCTTGTTGTCGTCGCGCCAGCCGCCGCCGTCGCGCGGCGGACGGCGGCGTTCCGGCGTCGCGGCGGCTTCGGCGGCCGACAGCGCGCGGATGTTCAACTGCATCTGCCGCACCCGGGTGCGCTTCAGGGTGTCCATCAGATCGGCGGGCAGGTTGGCCGGCAGTTCCACGGTGGAGAAGTCGTCGAACAGGTGGATCTGGCCGATGAAGCGGCCTTCGATGCCGCCTTCGTTGGCGATTGCGCCGACGATCTCCTTCGGGCTGGCGCCCTGGTTGCGGCCGACTTCGATGCGGTAGCGCACCAGTGCGCCGTCGGCAAAGGCGCGGCGGCGGGAGAGGATCTCGTCGCGGTTGGGGCGGGGCGTGCGCTCGCGCGGCGCGCCGGTGGTGAAATGCTCGTCGCGCGGCGGCCGGCCGCCGCTGCCCGGCTGGGCGGTGGCCAGATCCCAGCCGCGGCCCGACTGCTCGATCAGCAGCGGCCGTTCGCGCTGGGCGAGATAGGCGAGCGCGGCGGCGATCTCATGCACGTCCAGTTCGTTCTCGTCGGCGAGGTTGTTGACCACGTCCATGTAGAAACCCAGTTCCTGCTCGGCGGCAGTCTCGACCACCATGCGCTTGAACTGCGCGACGCGCAGGTTGGTGACTTCCTCGCTGCTCGGCAGCGCGATCGGCGTGATCGGCTGGCGGGTGGCGCGCTCGATCATCTTCAGCATGCGCGTCTCGCGCGGCGCCACGAACAGGATCGCGACGCCTTCGCGGCCGGCACGGCCGGTGCGGCCGATGCGGTGGACGTAGGCTTCGGTGTCGTAGGGAATGTCGTAGTTGATGACGTGGCTGACGCGCGGCACGTCGATGCCGCGCGCGGCGACGTCGGTGGCGATGACGATGTCGAGCGCACCATTCTTGAGTTGCTCGATCACGCGTTCGCGCAGGCCCTGGGTCATGTCGCCGTTGAGCGCCGCCGCCGCGTAGCCGCGCGCGGCGAGCTTGTCGGCGAGTTCCTCGGTGGCGATCTTGGTGCGCACGAAGACGATCGCGGCGTCGAAGCTTTCCTCGGCGTCGAGGATGCGGGTCAGCGCGTCGAGCTTGTCGACGCCGCGCACCAGCCAGTAGCGCTGGCTGATCTTCGACACCGTGGCGGTGGCGGCGCGGATCCTGATTTCCTCGGGTTCGCGCAGGTGGCGGCGGGCGACGTCGCGGATCGCGTGCGGCATCGTCGCCGAGAACAGCGCGGTCTGGCGCTCTGCCGGGGTGTGCTCGAGGATCCACTCGACGTCGTCGATGAAGCCCATGCGCAGCATTTCGTCGGCTTCGTCGAGCACGATCGCCTTCAGCGCGTCGAGCTTCAGGCTCTCGCGCTCGAGGTGGTCCATGACGCGGCCCGGCGTGCCGACGATGACCTGGGCGCCGCGCGACAGCTGGCGCAGCTGCACCACCATGCTCTGGCCGCCGTAGATCGGCAGCACGTGGAAGTTCTTCAGGTGGTGGGCATACTTGGCGAAGGCTTCGGCGACCTGGATGGCCAGTTCGCGGGTCGGCGTCAGCACCAGCACCTGCGGCCGGGTGTCGGCCAGATCGAGACGGGCCAGCATCGGCAGCGCGAAGGCGGCGGTCTTGCCGGTGCCGGTCTGGGCCTCGCCGAGGATGTCGCGTCCGGCCAGCAGCTGCGGAATGCAGGCGGCCTGGATCGGCGAGGGCGTTTCGTAGCCGACTTCGGCCAGCGCGGACAGGAGGGGCGCGGGAAGGTCGAGATCGGTGAAGCGCAGCGTCTCCCGCGAGGCGGTCTCGGGGCTGGGAGATTCGTTGGGAACGGTGTCGGTCATGGCAGTCGAGCCGCATGGGCGGCAATGGGCAGCGATGCTGCGAAGTCGCGATTATCGGCGAATCCGGTGCAGCAAACGAGTGAAGCGGAGTAAAGGGGTGTGAAGCGGGGGCGTGAAACGGAGCGGGGCGCGACGAGCGGCCGTGTTTGCTGCGACATCCTCGTGCAGCGCCCGGAGGGCTTTGGCGCCTTGCCGCAGCCTGGCGGCAGAAAAGCAAAAAACGCGGCGCAAGGCCGCGTTTCGTCTTGAATCGATCGACGTCGCCGACGTCGAAGCGATTACAGCGGGCGGATGTTGGCCGCCTGCAGGCCCTTCGGGCCGGTCTTGACTTCGAATTCGACGCGCTGGTTTTCAGCCAGGCTCTTGAAACCCTTGCTCTGGATTTCCGAGAAGTGGGCGAACAGGTCGTCGCCGCCGTTTTCCGGGGTGATGAAGCCGAAGCCCTTGGCGTCGTTGAACCACTTGACGGTACCGGTTTGAGTGCTCATTTGCGTTCCATATAAAAAATGACTGGGCATGCGCCCCAAAATGCAGGAACGATCAAGAAACGTAATCCAGAGGAATCAGACCGGCACGCGTTCTTGTAGAACACGCTGGACAACCACCAGAACAACCACTGCTTGAATCGACTGCGAGCCGCACGATACACCGTTTCCGGGGCATGGGGAATTTATTTTGCGTGCCGGGCGAAAAAATTTTCCGCCGGAGAGGGCGCGCGGAGAATGGGCATATGGCGGCCGAAATTGTTGTGCATTGCATCATGCACGGCACGATGCAGCGGCCGGGAAAGAAGGTGTAAAGCAGCGGAGCGATGGGATAATGCGCGCACCAGAAAAAAGGCGATGAGCTAAAGCATGTCAATCCAGTGGTTTCCCGGTCACATGGCGTCGGCGCGGAAAAAGGCCGCCGAGGCGATGGCGGCCATCGACGTCGTCATCGAAGTGACCGATGCGCGCCTGCCCGAGGCCAGCAGCAATCCGATGATTTCCGAGCTGCGGCGCTTCCGCAACCGCCCCTGCCTGAAGCTGCTGAACAAGGCCGACCAGGCCGATCCGGCGGCGACCCGGGCCTGGATGGATTTCTACAATCGCCAGCCGGGCGTAAAGGCGGTCGCGATCTCGGCCAAGAATGCCTCCGATGCCGCGCGCGTGCCGGCCTTGTGCCGCCAGCTCGCGCCGCACCGGGACGACGGCACCAAGCCGCTGCGGATGATGATCATGGGCATTCCCAACGTCGGCAAATCGACGCTGATGAATGCGCTGCTGAAGCGCAAGGTGGCCAAGGTCGGCGACGAGCCGGCGGTGACCAAGCACCAGCAGACGCTGGACCTGGGGCCGGGCATGACGCTGACCGACACGCCGGGAATGATGTGGCCCAAGATCGACTACGATCCGGACGGCTACATGCTGGCGGCCAGCCATGCGATCGGCCGCAATGCCGTCATCGACGAAGAGGTTGCGGCCTTTCTCGGCGGCATCCTGCTGGAGCGTTATCCGGCGCTGCTGGCGGCCCGCTACCGCATCGATCCGTCGTCGATGGATGCCCAGGCGCTGGTGGAGGCGATCGGGCGCAGGCGGGGCTGCCTGGTCAAGGGCGGCGGGCTGGATCTGGAAAAGGCCTCGCTGATCCTGCTGCAGGATTACCGTGATGGCGTGATCGGGCGCATCAGCCTGGAAACGCCGGAGTCGCGGGCGGCGATGGTCGCGCGGATCGAGGCCGAGCGTGCCGAGGCCGCTGCCAGCGACGGCGGGGCGGCGGGCGAAGAAGAATCGTAGGCCTTGGACGCCTTCGGGTTTGAAGGCGCGGCCGATGGGGGGCTGCGCTCAGTTTCCGGCCGCGATCTCGATCCAGCGCAGCCACTGCCCGCAGGCATTGCGCGGCCCGCGCAGGCTGCCGTGCCACGGCCCCTGGTTGCAGGTGCCGCGGCTGTTCTCGGGGTCGATGTGAACCGTGCTGCCGTCTTCCGCCAGCGTGCGCTTGCCGCCCCAGCGGTTGCAGGTGGGGCAGCGGCGAAGCTCGGCAATCGGGGAAATGTTCATCGGTCTTGCGGTCGGGTTCGGCTCGGGCAGATCAGGAGGCGATGATACGCGAGCAGCCTCGCATCGTCGCCGCCGGGGTGCGCCGGGGGCTTTGCTATCATTCCGCCATGAAAAGCTCCCGTTCCCGTTTCCTCGATATCCGCGGCCTGCGGCTGCATCTGCGCGAATGGGGCAGGGCGGGCGCCCCCCGACTGTACCTGCTGCACGGCTGGATGGATGCGTCGGCATCGTTTCAGTTCATGGTCGATGCGCTGGCCGGCGACTGGCATGTGATCGCGCCCGACTGGCGCGGCTTC
The DNA here is from genome assembly GCF_025699485.1 of Thauera carbonicopians. Lineage (GTDB taxonomy): Bacteria > Pseudomonadota > Gammaproteobacteria > Burkholderiales > Rhodocyclaceae > Thauera. The sequence goes on from NZ_JANUXN010000001.1 coordinate 37,883, forward strand.
GGCCTCAGCGCCTGGAGCCAGGCCGACGGCTACTGGTATCCGGATTATTTTGCCGACCTCGATGCGATCCTGCGCGCGGTCGAGGGCGAAGACACGGCGCCGGTGCGCCTCGTCGGCCACAGCATGGGCGGCAATGTCGCGCTGATGTACGCAGGCATCCGTCCGGCCCGGGTCGGACGCGTCGTCGTGCTCGATGCCTTCGGCCTGCCGGATCGGTCGGCCGCCGAAGCGCCCGGACGCTATCAGAAGTGGCTGCGGGAACTGGCCGAAGTGCCGCGGCCGCGGATCTACCCCAGTCTCGACGCGCTGGCCGAGCGTCTGCGGCGGGACAATCCGCGCCTCGACGCGGCCCGTGCAGGCTGGCTGGCGGAAGCGCTGGCCCAGCCCGACGAGCGGGATGAAGTCAGGGGCTGGCGGATCGCCGGCGACCCCTTGCATCGCCGGGTCAATCCGGTGCTCTACCGCCGTGCCGAGGCGGAAGCCTGCTGGCGGCGGGTGACGGCACCGGTGCTGGCGATCGAACCCGCCAATGCCGATCTGCGCGAACGCATCGGCGTCAGCGACGAGGATCACGCGGCGGCCTTCGGCTGCTTCGCCTCGATCGAGGTGCGCAGGCTCGACGATGCCGGCCACAATCTTCACCATGACCAGCCGCAGCGGATCGCGGAGATCGTCGAGGCCTTCTTCCTGTCCGATGGGCAGTGACGCTTCTTGCCGGAGTATTCAGATGACGCACGCCGAACTGCATGCACTCAATGCCGATCTGCATTGCCATTCCACCGTGTCCGACGGCTGGCTGGAACCCGCCGAGGTGGTCGCGCGGGCAAAGGCGAACGGTGTCGAGCTGCTGGCGCTGACCGACCATGACGAACTCGGCGGGCTCGGCATCGCCGCGGCGACGGCGGCCGAACTGGGGCTGCGCTTCGTCCCCGGGGTGGAAATCTCGGTGTCCTTCGCCGACGAGACCATCCACGTCGTCGGCCTCGGCATCGATCCGCGGGAGCCCGGCATCGTCGCCGGCCTGCAGCAGATCCGCTCGGGACGCGATGCGCGCGCCGCGCGCATCGGCGAGGCGCTGGCTGCAGCCGGCATTCATGGCGCACTCGAAGGCGCGCGCCGCTTCGCGCGCAACCCGGCGCTGGTCAGCCGCGCCCATTTCGCCCGCCATCTGGTCGCCAGCGGCGTGATGCCGGACGTCAGGACCGTGTTCGACCATTACCTGGTGCGCGGCAAGCCCGGCTTCGTCGACCACGAATGGGCGTCGCTGGAGGAGGCGGTGGGCTGGATTCGCGCTGCCGGCGGTGTCGCCGTGGTCGCCCATCCGGCGCGCTACCGGCTGTCCAATGCCGACATGGAGCGCCTGCTCGACCGCTTCGCCGCCGCTGGCGGCGAGGCGATCGAAGTCGTCTCCGGCGCCCACTCCGAGGACGAGATGCGCCGTTTCGCCACCGTCGCCCGCCGCCGCGGCCTGCTCGCCTCGCGCGCTTCCGACTTCCACGGCGAGAACGAAAGCCCGGTCGACCTCGGCTGCTGCAACCCCCTTCCGCCCGACCTCACGCCGGTGTGGTCGCGCTTCCTCTGAGAAAACGACAACCATGGCCCAGTTCTTTTCCCTCCACCCCGAACAGCCCCAGCCGCGCCTGATCCGCCAGGCGGCGGAAATCATCCGCGGCGGCGGGCTGGTCGTGCTGCCGACGGATTCGGCCTATGCACTGGCCTGTACCGTCGGCGATGCCGGCCTGCTCGAGCGCATCCGCAGGATTCGCGGCGTCGACGAGCGGCATCACTTCACCCTGATGTGCCGCGACCTGTCCGAGATCGCCACCTACGCGCGGGTCGACAACAGCCAGTACCGGCTGCTCAAGGCGACCACGCCGGGCGCCTACACCTTCATCCTCGAAGGCACCAAGGAGCTGCCGCGCCGGGTCTTGCACCCGAGGCGCAAGACCATCGGTCTGCGCATCCCCGAGCACGCGGTGGTGTCGGCGCTGCTGGCCGAACTGGACGGCCCGATGCTGAGCTCGACCCTGCTGCTGCCCGATGAGGACCTGCCGCTGACCGACGCCGAGGAGATCCGCGACCGCCTCGGCAAGCTGGTCGATCTGGTGATCGAAGCCGGCTACTGCGGCCCCGAAGCCACGACGGTGATCGATCTGACTTCCGGCACCCCGGAGCTGGTGCGCGCCGGCTGCGGCGCGCTCGAACCCTTCGGCCTCGAGGCGGACTGAGCGGATGGCCGCGGCCGTGGCCCGCAGCGGTCCCGGCCGGGGGCTGCCGTGGGCAAAGGTGCGCTCTGCTAGAATGCCCGCTTTACTGCCGACGCTTCCATGGATTCTCTGATTTCGACGCTGGCGATCTGGGCGCTGCCCGTGGTGCTCGCCATCACCCTGCACGAGGCGGCGCACGGCTATGTCGCCCGCCATTTCGGCGATCCCACCGCCGATCTGGCCGGCCGCATCACGCTCAACCCCTTGCGCCACATCGACCCGGTGGGCACGATCCTGGTGCCGGCGGGCATCCTGGCGCTGAGCTCGCTGGCCGGTGCCGGCGGCATCCTGTTCGGCTGGGCCAAGCCGGTGCCGGTCAATTTCGGCCGGCTGCGCAACCCGAAGGCGGACATGTTCTGGGTGGCCGCGGCCGGGCCGTTCATGAACCTGCTCATGGCGCTGGGATGGGCGATCCTGTTCCGCATCGCGATGGCGGGCGAGCCGGGCGACTACACCTTGCCGATGATGAAGATGGCCGACGCCGGCATGCAGATCAACGCCGTGCTGATGGTGCTGAACCTGCTGCCGATCCCGCCGCTGGACGGCGGCCGGATCGCCGTCAGCCTGCTGCCGAACCGCCTGGCCTGGGGCTTTGCCCGGCTCGAGCCCTATGGCTTCCCGATCCTGCTGGTGCTGCTGTTCACCGGTGTGCTGGGCACCATCCTGTGGCCGCTGATCGCGGGTTTCCGCTATCTGCTCGGCGCGATCGTCGGCATCTGACGCACATGTGCCAATGAACATGCCGCTGGAACTGGCGCCGGTCGAGGCGCCCGAGATGCTGGAGCACGTGGCGCGCATCTATGGCGAACCGCTGCTCGAACTGCCGAAAGACCTGTATATTCCGCCCGACGCGCTGGAAGTATTCCTCGACGCCTTCGAGGGGCCGCTCGATCTGCTGTTGTACCTGATCCGCAAGGCCAACCTCGACGTCCTCGACGTTCCGATGGCGCCACTGACGGCACAGTATCTCGAGTACGTCGATGCGATGCGGGCGAGCAATCTGGAGCTTGCTGCCGAATATCTGCTGATGGCGGCGATGCTGCTCGAGATCAAGTCGCGCATGCTGCTGCCGCGGCCGCCGCGCGAACATGCGGAAGAGGAAGATCCGCGCGCCGAACTGGTACGCCGCCTGCTGGAGTACGAACGCATGAAGCTCGCCGCGGCACGGCTCGACACGCTGCCGCGCGCCGAACGCGATTTCGAGTGGGTCGGCGTCTTCGTCGCCGAGAAGGTCGTCGAACGCCAGCCCGAAGTCAGCCTGCACGACCTGCAGCTTGCCTGGCTGAGGATCATGAAGAATGCGCGCCTGACCCAGCATCACCGTATCGGGCGCGAGCAGCTTTCGGTGCGGGAGCACATGACCGGCATCCTGCGCAAGCTCGGCGGTGGCGGTTTCGTCGTCTTCGATGCCCTGTTCGATGTGAAGCTCGGCACGGCGGGCCTGGTCGTGAGCTTTCTCGCCGTGCTCGAACTGGTGAAGGAAAAACTGGTGGAAGTGAGCCAGAACGAGGCCTTTGCGCCGATCTACGTGAAACTGGCCGATGCAGCCCGCGACGACGCCTGAAGCCTGGTCGCGCGTCATCGAGGCCGCGCTGTTCGCCGCGCCGGCGCCGCTGCCGGTATCCGAGTTGCGCCGCCTGTTCGACGAGGATCCGGGGCCTGAGCTGGTGCGCAAGCTGCTGGAAGAACTGCGCGCCGAATGGGCAGCAGCCGGGCGCGGCATCGAACTGGTGCAACTGGCCAGCGGCTGGCGCTTCCAGACGCGCGCCGACTACCAGGCCTACCTGGATCGGCTCAAGGAAGAAAAAGCGCCGCGCTACTCGCGCGCGGTGATGGAAACACTGGCGATCATCGCCTACCGGCAACCCGTCACGCGCGGCGACATCGAGGACGTGCGCGGCGTGGCGGTGTCGCCCAACATATTGAAGACGCTGGAATCGCGCGGCTGGATCGACGTCGTCGGCCACCGCGACACGCCGGGCCGTCCGGCGCTCTTCGCCACCACCCGGCGCTTTCTCGATGACATGGGTCTGCGCAGCCTCACCGAGCTGCCTGCGCTGACCGAGATCGAAAAAATCATGGACCTTGTCGATGCCTCGCAAACCGAACAGCCCGTTCCGCCCCCCGCAGAAGAAGTCTGACGCGATCGAGATCCTCGACCGCCCCCGTCGTGCATCGCGCAAGGATGATCACGACGAGGACGCTCAGCCGCGCGACCCCGATGCCCACCTCAATGCCGATCCCCGCGGCCCGCGTGGACCGCGTGGCGGAAATCGCGGGGGCGGGCGCCCGGGTGGCGGTGGCGACCCCGCCCGCAGGCCGGATGCGCACAAGTCCGCGCTCGGCGTGCCGGAGCGCGGTGAACGGGGGGCTCGCCCCCGGCCGCAGGGGCAGGGCGGCGGGCGCAATGCGCCGACGACGCTGACCGAGCCCGAGCGCCTGCAGAAGGTGCTGGCCCAGGCCGGCGTGGCCTCGCGGCGGGAGATCGAGGAATGGGTGGTCGCCGGCCGCATCTCGGTCAACGGCCTGCCGGCCTCGCTCGGCCAGAAGATCGGCCCGGGCGACCGCGTCAAGGTCAATGGCAGGCTGGTGCCGCTGCGCTTCACCCAGCGTTCGCCGCGGGTGCTGATCTACCACAAGCCCGAAGGCGAGATCGTCTCGCGCGACGACCCGGAAGGCCGTCCGACCGTGTTCGAGCGCCTGCCGCTGCTGCGCAAGGGGCGCTGGCTCGCCGTCGGCCGGCTGGACTTCAACACCTCGGGCCTGCTGCTGTTCACCAACGACGGCGACCTCGCCAACCGCCTGATGCATCCGCGCTACGAGTTGGAACGCGAATACGCGGTGCGGCTACTGGGTGAGCTGACCGAGGAGCAGGTCAAGTCGCTGACCGAAGGCATCCAGCTCGCCGACGGCCCGGCGCGTTTCAACAGCCTGCGCGACGAAGGCGGCGAGGGCGCCAACCACTGGTACCGGGTGACGATCTCCGAAGGCCGCAACCGCGAGGTGCGGCGCATGTTCGAGGCAGTCGGGCTGACCGTCAGCCGCCTGATGCGGGTGCGCTACGGCAGCGTGGAACTGCCGACCCGCCTCAAGCGCGGCATGTGGATGGAAATGCCCGAAACCGAAGCCTGTTTGCTTGCCGGCCTGCCGGCGCCGCAGCGCCAGGTGCAGAAGAACGATCGCGACAAGCGTCCGCCCAAGATGCACCGGACCACGCCCGTGGCGCGCTGATTTTCAGTTCCTGCGTCGCCACGGGTGACTGGCCGGGCCGGATTGCTGCGTTGCGGCAGTTTGCCCGGCTATCGGTTTTGGCGCTATACTCTCAAGGCTTTGATGGATGGCTTTCGTCCGCTCGCGTCTTCCGGCGCGTTGCGGGGTGTGCGGAAACATCCTGAGGTTGTGATCAGCGGCGTGTTCCGGACAGGGGCGATGGGTTGATGGGCGTTAGGCCCATTTTTTATTTGTGCGCGGCAATCCGAAGGCAGCGCAGCGGAAGACAGGTATGCGAGCAGGAATCGAGAATCTGATCGAACAGGTGGTGACCGGCCTCGGCTATGAACTCGTCGATATCGAGTTCTCGCCGCGCGGGCGTCTGCTGCGTGTCTTCCTCGACATCGAGCGCGGCATCACCGTCGATGACTGCGCCACGGTGAGCAACCAGCTGCAGCGCGTGTTCGAGGTCGAGAACATCGACTACGACCGGCTCGAAGTGTCGTCGCCCGGCCTGGATCGTCCGCTGAAGAAGCTGGCCGATTTCGAGCGCTTCGCCGGCCAGGAAGCGCAGATCCGGCTGTCGCTGCCGATCGACAACCAACGTAATTTTGCCGGCGTGCTCGGCGGTGTGCGCGATGGCGCCGTGGTGCTCACGACCGAGAAGGGCGAGCAGTCGCTGCCTTTCGAGGACATCGAGAAAGCACGTCTTGTACCCAAATTCTGAGACTGTGGATGTGGAGGTTTTCCTGAAATGAGCCGCGAGATCCTGCTGCTTGTTGATGCATTGGCGCGTGAGAAGAACGTCGCCAAGGACATCGTTTTCGCCGCGCTGGAGTCCGCGCTGGCCTCCGCAACCAAGAAGCGCATCCATGACGACGCCGATGTGGTGGTGTCGATCGACCGCGAGACGGGCGACTACACCTCGTGCCGCCGCTGGGTGGTCATGCTCGACGAGGAAGTCACCAACGACGAAGCCGAGATGGGCATCATCGATGCGCGCGACATCCGCGCCGATGTGCAGCTCGGCGAGTACATCGAGGAAGAGCTCGAACCGATCGACTTCGGCCGCATCGGTGCGCAGGCCGCCAAGCAGGTCATCCTGCAGAAGATCCGCGACGCCGAGCGCGAGCAGGTGCTGAACGACTTCCTCGAGCGCAAGGAATTCCTCGTTTCCGGCGCGATCAAGCGCATGGAGCGCGGCAACGCGATCATCGAAGTCGGCCGCATGGAAGCCGTGCTGCCGCGCGACCAGCAGATCCCGCGCGAGAACCTGCGCGTCGGCGACCGCGTCAAGGCCTTCCTGCTGCGCATCGACCGCGGCGCCCGCGGCCCGCAACTGATCCTGTCGCGCACCGCGCCCGAGTTCCTGATGAAGCTGTTCGAGCTCGAAGTCCCTGAGATCGAGGACGGCCTGCTCGAGATCAAGGCCTGCGCCCGCGACCCCGGCCTGCGCGCCAAGATCGCGGTGAAGTCGAACGACCCGCGCATCGACCCGATCGGCACCTGCGTCGGCCTGCGCGGCTCGCGCGTCACCGCGGTGCGCAACGAGATCGGCGGCGAGCAGATCGACATCATCGTGTGGGCACCCGATCCGGCCCAGTTCGTCGTCGCTGCGCTGCAGCCGGCCGAAGTGGTGTCCATCGTCGTCGACGAGGAAGCCCACGCGATGGACGTGGTGGTGGACGAGAACAACCTCGCCATCGCCATCGGCCGCAACGGCCAGAACGTCAAGCTCGCTTCCGAGCTCACCGCCTGGACGATCAACCTGATGAGCGAACAGGAGTCGGCCGAGAAGACCGCGCAGGAGCAGCAGGGCCTGCGCGCGCTGTTCATGGAAAAGCTGGACGTCGACGAGGAGATCGCCGACATCCTGATCGAGGAGGGGTTCTCCTCCCTGGAAGAAATCGCCTACGTGCCGTTGGCCGAGATGCTCGAGATCGAAGCCTTCGATGAAGAGACGGTCAATGAGCTGCGCAACCGCGCACGCAACGTGTTGCTGACCGAGGCGATCGTGACCGAAGAGCAGCTGGAGAACGTCTCCGACGATCTGCTCAATCTCGACGGCATGGAGAAGTCCCTTGCCGCCAAACTGGCCCAGCAGGGTGTGCGCACCCGTGACGACCTCGCCGACCTCGCGGTCGACGAACTGGTCGAAATGGCCGGGATCGACGAAGAAAGAGCCAAGGCGCTGATTTCCGTTGCGCGCGCCCATTGGTTCCAGGAATGATGGGAGGGCAGTAATGGAAAACATGAGCGTGACCCAGTTTGCCGGCGAACTGAAGATGCCGGCCGCGGCGCTGCTCGAGCAGTTGAAGCGTGCCGGTGTGGAAAAATCCGGCGCGGCCGACCTGCTCACCGAACAGGACAAGGCGCGTCTGCTCGAATACCTGCGCCGTGCGCATGGCGACACCGAGCCCAAGGGCAAGATCACCCTGACCCGCAAGCAGACGACCGAGATTCGCGCCACCGATTCGACCGGCCGTGCGCGTACCGTGCAGGTCGAAGTCCGCAAGAAGCGGACCTTCGTCAAGCGTGACGAGGTCGCCGCGGATGCCCAGGCGGCTGCCGCTCCGGCACCGGAAGCGCTGGAAGAAGTGCCGCTGGCCGATCTGCCGCCCGTGCAGGCCGAAGCACCGGCGCCCGAGCCGGTGTTCGAAGCTGCCGCGCCGGTGGAAGCGGCCGCGGCGGAGCCCGTGCCGGCTGAAGCCGAAGCCCCGGTGGCGGAACAGCCCGCGGTGGCCGAGCCGCCTGCTCCGGAGCCCGCTCCGGCTGCCCAGCCCGAACCCGTCGTGGCCGAGGCGGTGCCCGAATCCGCTCCGGCGACCGAGCCGGCGGCACCGGCACCGACGAAAACCACCACCACGCTGGTGCGCTCCAAGCCGCTGCCGCTCAACGAGATCCTCAGCGACGAGGAAATCGCCGCACGCAAGCGCGACGAAGAGCGCCTGCGTGCGCTGCGGGAGCGCCAGGCCGCCGATCTTCGTGCCCGCCAGGAGCGCGAAGCCGCAGCACGCGCCGCCGCCGATGCGCGCCGTGCCGAGGAAGAGGCGCGTGTCGCTGCCGCATTGAAGAAGCAGGAAGAGCCGGCCAAGCCCGCTGCGGCCAAGCCGGGCAGCGGCACCCTGCACCGTCCGGCCAAGGCCGACGACAAGCCGGGTGCCAAGGATGCCAAGCGCGGTGCGCCTGGCCGCGATGCTGCCGATGGCGGCAAGCGCCGCGGCGGCCTGAAGACCCGCGGCGAAGTGGGCGCGGGCGGCAACAACTGGCGCGGCGCCGGCAAGGGCGGCGGCCGCCATGGCCGCCACCAGAGCGACGAACGCAGCAACTTCCAGGCGCCGAGCGAGCCGATTGTGCGTGAAGTGCACGTGCCCGAGACCATCACCGTGGCCGATCTCGCCCACAAGATGGCGGTGAAGGCCACCGAAGTGATCAAGGTGCTGATGAAGATGGGCACCATGGTCACGATCAACCAGGTGCTCGACCAGGACACGGCGATGATCATCGTCGAGGAAATGGGCCACACCGCGCTGGCGGCCAAGCTGGACGATCCGGACGCCTTCCTCGACGAGCACGACGAGCACAAGGACGTCGAGCTGCTGCCGCGTGCGCCGGTGGTCACGGTCATGGGCCACGTCGACCACGGCAAGACCTCGCTGCTCGACTACATCCGCCGCGCCAAGGTGGCGTCGGGCGAATTCGGCGGCATCACCCAGCACATCGGCGCCTATCACGTCGAGACTTCGCGTGGCGTCGTCACCTTCCTCGACACACCGGGCCACGAGGCCTTCACGGCGATGCGTGCGCGGGGTGCGAAGGCGACCGACATCGTCATCCTGGTGGTGGCGGCGGACGACGGCGTGATGCCGCAGACGCGTGAAGCCATCCACCACGCCCAGGCCGCCGGCGTGCCGCTGGTGGTGGCGATCAACAAGATCGACAAGCCCGAAGCCAACCCCGAGCGGGTCAAGCAGGAACTGATCGCCGAGAGCGTGGTGCCGGAAGAGTACGGCGGCGACGTGATCTTCGTGCCGGTGTCGGCGAAGAAGGGCACCGGCGTCGATGAACTGCTCGAAGCCGTGCTGCTGCAGGCCGAAGTGCTGGAGCTGACCGCGCCGGTCGATGCACCGGCCAAGGGCCTGATCATCGAAGCCCGCCTCGACAAGGGGCGCGGTCCGGTGGCTTCGCTGCTGGTGCAGTCCGGCACCCTGCGCAAGGGCGACGTGCTGCTGGCCGGTGCCACTTTCGGCCGCATCCGCGCGATGCTGGACGAGAACGGCAAGCAGATCGAGGAAGCCGGGCCGTCGATTCCGGTCGAGATCCTCGGCCTGTCGGACGTGCCGTCCGCCGGCGACGAGGCGATCGCGCTGGCCGACGAGCGCAAGGCGCGCGAGATCGCGCTGTTCCGCCAGGGCAAGTTCCGCGACGTCAAGCTGGCCAAGCAACAGGCCGCCAAGCTCGAAACCCTGATGGAGCAGATGGCCGAAGGCGAGGTCAAGAGCCTGCCGCTGATCATCAAGGCCGACGTGCAGGGTTCGCAGGAAGCGCTGGTGCAATCGTTGCAGAAGCTCTCCACCGACGAAGTGCGGGTCAACGTCATTCACGCCGCGGTGGGCGCGATCTCCGAATCCGACGTCAACCTGGCGCAGGCTTCGGGCGCGGTCATCCTCGGCTTCAGCATCCGTGCCGATGCCGGCGCGCGCAAGCTGGCCGAGACCTTCGGCGTCGATATCCGCTACTACAACATCATCTACGACGCCGTCGATGAGGTGAAGGCGGCACTGTCCGGCATGCTGGCGCCCGAGAAGCGCGAGGAAGTCATCGGCATGGTCGAGATCCGCCAGGTGTTCACGATCTCCAGGGTCGGTTCGATCGCCGGCTGCTACGTGCTCGAAGGCGTGGTCAGGCGTGGTTCGCACGTTCGCCTGCTGCGCAACCACACGGTGTTGTGGACCGGCGAGCTCGAATCGCTCAAGCGCTTCAAGGACGACGTCAAGGAAGTCAAGTTCGGCTACGAGTGCGGCCTGCAGCTCAAGAACTACAACGACATCCAGGAAGGCGACCAGCTCGAGGTGTTCGAGATCAAGGAAGTGGCGAGGACGCTGTAAGCGATGCCGAAGGAGTATTCCCGCAGCCAGCGCGTGGTGGAGCAGATCCGCCGCGAGCTGGCCGAGCTGATCCGGCTCGAAGTCAAGGATCCGCGCGTCGGCTTCATCACGTTGACCGACGTCGAGATCACGCCCGACTACGCCCACGCCAAGGTGTTCTTCACCTCGATGACGGGCGAGGCGGACGTGCCTGAAATCCTCAAGGGCCTGCGCCGGGCCGGCGGCTTCCTGCGCCGCGAGCTCGGCCGCCGCATCCGCATCCACACCATTCCCGAATTGCATTTCCACTACGACCGTTCGGTGGAGGAAGGCTCGCGCCTGTCCCGCCTGATCGACGAAGTGGTGCGCGAGGACGAAGCGCGCAGCCAGGACGGCGACAAAGGCCAGGACGGCGGTGACGGTACGGACGGCAGCCGCGCCGCGGACGATGACGGCAAGGCCGGCGCCTGAGATGCAGGAGCTTGCGGCGCGTCCGCGCCGCCCGAAGCAGGTGCAGCGCAAGATCGTCCGCGCCATCGTCGATGGCGTGCTGCTGCTCGACAAGCCGCAGGGCATGAGCTCGAACGGGGCGCTGCAGACGGCGCGCCGCCTGCTCAATGCCGCCAAGGCCGGCCATACCGGCACGCTCGACCCGATGGCCAGCGGCCTGCTGCCGCTGACCTTCGGCGAGGCGACCAAGTTCTCGCAGATGCTGCTCGACGCCGACAAGACCTACGAAGCCGTTGTCCAGCTGGGCATCGAGACCGACAGCGGCGACGCCGAAGGGGCGGTGCTGGCGAGCCGGCCGGTGGCCGTCGAGCGGGCGCAGCTCGACGCCGTGCTCGAGAACTTCCGCGGCGACATCGAGCAGGTGCCGCCGATGTATTCGGCGCTGAAGCGCGACGGCAAGGCCTTGTACGAATATGCGCGGGCGGGGATCGAGATCGAACGCGAAGCGCGCAAGGTGCGAGTCCATGCGCTCGAACTGCTCGATTTCGCCGATACCCGCTTCAGCATCCGCGTGGCCTGCAGCAAGGGCACCTACATCCGCAGCCTGGCGATGGACATCGGTTCAGCGCTGGGTTGCGGTGCGCATCTGTGCGCCCTGCGTCGCACCCGCATCGGCGCCTTCGACGTCGCCGATGCGCTGACGCTGGACGCGCTGGAAGCGCAGCCGGCCGAAGTCCGTGCCGGCCTGCTGGCACCGGCCGATACGCTGGTGGCCGCATATCCGGCCTGCCATCTCGACGCCGAACAGGCATGCGGGCTGCTGCAGGGCAGGGTGCTGGTGCTGGGTGAGACCGGCGCCGAAGGGCTCGTCCGCGTCTACGGCCCGCAGGGCTTCATCGGCCTGGGGCAGTGGCAGCAGGGCGGCAAGCTGGCGGCACGCCGGCTGATCGCCACCGGGGCGGATGCGCCTGGCGCATCCGCATGATTATCGATTGAGTTTCTGGCGCGGCTTTGGGTATAATCCTCCGCTTCTGATTGGCAGAAAAACACGAGTAAAGACACACATGGCTCTTGATATCGCATCCAAGTCGAAGATCGTCTCCGACTTCCAGCGCGCCCAGGGCGACACCGGTTCGCCGGAAGTCCAGGTTGCGCTCCTGACCGCCCGCATCAACGGGCTCGCCCCCCACTTCAAGGCCCACGGCAAGGATCACCACTCCCGCCGCGGCCTACTGAAGATGGTCAGCCAGCGCCGCAAGCTGCTGGACTACCTGAAGGGCCGCAACGCCGAAAGCTATCGCAACCTGATCGAGCGTCTGGGCCTGCGCAAGTAATTGCGTCCATGACCAGCCCGACACCGCCCGCCAGGGCGAGGTAAGCGACAAAGCCGGTGCGTGCCTCCGCGGCACCGCCGGCTTTGTGCCGTTTGCGGCACCGCAAACACCGGCTGGTTCTCCCGCGGCAGGATGCTTCCATCCTGCCGCCCGCAGTTGTGGTTCGCTGCATTCATCGTTAAAGGAATTCCCTTGCTGAACGCTATCAAGAAAACTTTCGCCTACGGCGCACACACCGTCACTCTGGAAACCGGCGAGATCGCTCGCCAGGCCGGCGGCGCCGTCATCGTGAACATGGACGAGACCGTGGTGCTGGCCACCGTGGTGGCAGCCAAGGAAGCGCGCCCGGGCCAGGACTTCTTCCCGCTCACCGTCGACTACGTCGAGAAGTTCTATGCCGCGGGCCGCATCCCCGGCGGCTTCTTCAAGCGTGAAGGCCGCCCGAGCGAGAAGGAAATCCTCACCTCGCGCCTGATCGACCGCCCGATCCGCCCGCTTTTCCCCGAAGGCTTCATGAATGAAGTCCAGGTGATCGTGACCGTGCTGTCGCTGAACCCCGAAATCGATGCCGACATCCCGGCGATGATCGGCGCCTCCGCCGCGCTGGCGATCTCGGGCATTCCGTTCGACGGCCCGATCGGTGCCGCCCGCGTCGGTTATGCCGACGGCCAGTACATCCTGAACCCGACCGCGACCGAGCTGCAGACCAGCCAGATGAACCTGGTGGTCGCCGGTACCCAGGCCGCTGTGCTGATGGTCGAGTCCGAAGCGCAGGAACTGCCCGAGCAGGTCATGCTGGGCGCGGTCGTGTTCGGCCACGAGCAGATGCAGAACGCGATCAAGGCCATCAACGAACTGGTCGAAGTCGCCGGCAAGCCCGAATGGGACTGGCAGGCTCCGGCGGGCAACGATGCGCTGATCGCACGCGTCACCGAACTGGCCAAAGCCGACATGGAAGAAGCCTTCCGCATCACCAGCAAGCAGGAGCGCTCGACCCGCCTGGGCGAGATCCGCAAGCGCGTGATGGCGGCGCTGAGCGAAGGCGTCGACACGCCGCCGTCGGCCACCGAAGTGAAGGACATCTTCTTCAACATCGAATCGGGCATCGTCCGCAGCCGCATCCTGAACGGCGAGCCGCGCATCGACGGCCGCGACACCCGCACCGTGCGTCCGATCACGATCCGCACCGGCGTGCTGCCGCGCACCCACGGTTCGGCGCTGTTCACCCGCGGCGAGACCCAGGCGCTGGTCGTCGCCACGCTGGGCACCGGCCGCGACGAGCAGATCATCGACGCCATCGCCGGCGAGTACAAGGAGCGCTTCCTGCTCCACTACAACTTCCCGCCCTTCTGCACCGGCGAAACCGGCCGCTTCGGCATCACCAAGCGCCGCGAAGTGGGCCACGGCCGCCTGGCCAAGCGCTCGCTGGTGGCGATGCTGCCGAAGCCCGAGGACTTCTCCTACACCGTGCGCGTGGTGTCCGAGATCACCGAATCCAACGGTTCCTCGTCGATGGCCTCGGTCTGCGGCGGCTCGCTGGCGATGATGGATGCCGGCGTGCCGCTGAAGGACCACGTCGCCGGCATCGCCATGGGCCTGATCAAGGACGGCAACCGCTTCGCCGTGCTGACCGACATCCTGGGCGACGAGGACCACCTCGGCGACATGGACTTCAAGGTCGCGGGCACCGAGAACGGCATCACCGGCCTGCAGATGGACATCAAGATCCAGGGCATCACCAAGGACATCATGCAGGTCGCGCTGGACCAGGCCAAGGCCGGTCGCCTGCACATCCTCGGCATCATGAAGGAATCGCTGGGCAGCTCGCGCGGCGAAGTCTCCGAGTACGCGCCGCGCATGATCAACATGAAGATCAACCCCGAGAAGATCCGCGACGTGATCGGCAAGGGCGGTGCGGTGATCCGCGGCCTGCAGGAAGAGACCGGCACCGTGATCGAGATCGAGGACGACGGCCAGATCACGATCTCGTCGGTCAGCGCCGAAGGCGCCCAGGCGGCGAAGGCCAGGATCGAGGCGATCACCGCCGAAGTCGAAGTCGGCAAGGTCTATGAAGGTCCGGTCGTGCGCCTGCTCGACTTCGGCGCCATCGTGAACATCATGCCGGGCCGCGACGGCCTGCTGCACGTGTCGCAGATCGCCAACGAGCGCGTCAACAACGTCTCCGACTACGTCAAGGAAGGCCAGGTGGTGCGCGTGAAGGTGCTGGAGACCGACGAGCGCGGCAAGATCCGCCTGAGCATGAAGGCGCTGCTGAACGAAAACGCCGGCTGAGGACAGGCTGGCGGCGCGCAGCGGATTCCGGTCCGCTGCGGCGCACGTCCCAACGAAAAAGGACGCCGTGGCGTCCTTTTTCGTTGTCTGCAGCAGTTGGTGTTTACCTGGCGACCTGGCGTTCGCGCATTTCTTCCAGGGTCTTGCAGTCGATGCACAGTGTAGCCGTCGGACGGGCTTCCAGGCGCTTCAGGCCGATCTCCACGCCGCAACTGTCGCAGTAGCCGTACTCGCCGTCATTGAGTCGCCCGAGCGCCTCGTCGATCTTCTTGATCAGCTTGCGCTCGCGATCGCGGTTGCGCAGTTCGAGTGCGATGTCGGATTCCTGGCTGGCGCGGTCGTTGGGGTCGGCGAAGACGGTGGCTTCGTCCTGCATCGTGTGCACGGTGCGTTCGATGTCCTCCATCAATTCACCCTTCAGCGAGCCCAGGATTTCGCGGAAGTGGGCGATCTGCTTCTCGCTCATGTATTCCTCGCCAGCGGCGGGAACGTAGGGCGGGAATTGCTTGTGCAGGGTATCGTCAGCCATGAATCTCAACTTCCGTAGGTTGGTGAATGGTAGAGGCGACTTAATAGCAGAATCGGGGGGTGGCAGCAAGCCGACCGGCGGCTGCCGGAATGAAGCTGCGCGCGAAGCCGCGATCGCTCCGCACCGTCCGGCGCCGGCGAGGCTTGCATGGTGATGAAGGAAGGGCGCAATAGAGGCGCCGAAAAGAAAAAGCCCGGACGCTTGATGGTCCGGGCTGAAATCCACACCTAAGGAGGAGGGTGGAGGAGACGGTTCAGATACTAGCTGGATGGATTGTGCGATGCAATAATTCCAAATACAAAAAATTTTATGACCACAGAAGCATTATTTTCATTCGATACGACCTGTGCGGCCAACTCCTCCCCGGGTAGCCTGCCCGGCTCGGGTTAGGCGATCCCCCCTTCCCGGGCTGCCCCCCTACAGCGACTGGATATGCTCGAACATCCTGCGGCGGCCGGCCTCGTCCGGCAGGCGACCGCTTGCCGCACCGAGGTTGTCGATGACGTTGCGTGCCTGGCTGGTGGCCGGCGTGGCCACCGTGACCGCGGGATGGGAGATCACGTACTTCAGGAAGAACTGGCCCCATGAGGCGATGTCGTATTCGGCCGCCCAGTTAGGCAGCGCATGGCCATCCACCTTCTGCCACAGCCGCGAGCGGCCGAAAGGCTGATAGGCCAGCACGCCGATGCCGCGCTCCTGCGCCAGCGGGAAGATGCGTTCCTCCATCACGCGGTTGTCGATCGCGTAGTCCACGCCGACGAAGTTCAGCGGCTCGCTGCGCATGATGCGCTCCAGCTCCTCGTACTGGCCCGGGAAGGTGGTCGTCACGCCGATGTAGCGCACGCGCCCGGCGTCGCGGTATTCCTTGAGCAGGCCGAGCTGGGTGGGCACGTCGCCCAGGTTGTGCACGTTGATCAGATCCATCCGTTCCTTGCCCAGCCGTGCCAGCGACTGCTCGATCTGGGCGCGGGCGGCGGCCGGATCCGCCTTGCCGCCGCCGCGTCCGGCCACATTGACCTTGGTGGCCCAGAACAGCTTGTGGTTGAGGCCGGTTTCCTGCGCGATCCTGGCGGCCACTTCCTCGGCTGCGCCGTAGCTGGGGGCGGTATCGAACACCGTGCCGCCCCCGCGCGCGAAGGCTTCCAGCACCTCGCGCACGCGCTCGACATTGCCTTCGCCGGCGATCCGGGAGAAGGATGCCGAGCTGCCCAGGCCGACGGCCGGCAACTGCTCGCTGGTGCCGGGAATCGTCCGCGTGATCAGGCTGCGGCTGTCCTCGGCGGCCATCAGCAGCCGGGGATGGGCTGCCAGGGCCAGGCCCGCAGCGGCGGAAAGCTTGAGGCAGTCTCGTCGTGTGATCATGGTGTTGGACTCCTTGTCGTGGAAGGTTCTCCCGGCGCGGCGGCCGGGGCTGGAGGAAGGCTTGCTCCGCGTTCCGCGGCCAGGCGCAACTGGGCGCGCCCCAGCCACAGTCCCAGCGCGGCCCAGGCCAGCGCCAGCGGAATCGCCACGCTCGCCAGGCCGGCCAGGCCCATGCCCAGCCGCCCGAGGAGGCCCTCGGCCTGGGCGCCGGCCACGTCGCCGCCGCGGTAGCCGAAAGTGTCGATGAAGGCTTTCGACTTGTACTTGTCCTCGCGGCTGACGACCGTGTACAGCGTCTCGCGCGCCGGCCGCGTCAGCGCCCGCTGCACGGCACGGAAGGCTGCCTCGAACACGATCAGCGCCGCCAGCGTGCCGACGATGGCCAGGCCGACGAAGCCCAGCACCACCGTCAGCGGCAACAGCATCAGCGTCAGGTGGACGCCGAAGCGTTCCATGATGCGGCCGGCGATCAGCGCCTGCAGCACCAGGGTCGTGACCTGGGTGATCAGGTCGATGCGGGCGAACAGCGCCGTGCGCTGGTCCATGTCGCCGCCGAGCGCGGCCACCATCTGCAGGCGGGTGAAGTAGAGCAGGGTGGCGACCACCGCCATGATGATCACGTAGACCGCGATGCCGAGCAGGTAGCGCGAGGCGAACACTGCTTTCAGGCCCTGCCATGCGCTGCCGCCGATGACCGCATGTTCCGGCCGTTCCGCCTGCCCGGCGCCGCCTGCGCCGGCAGCTCGCTGGCTGCGCGCCACCGCCCACGCCGCGCCCAGCGCCAGCATCAGGAAACCGGCCGACACCAGCAGCAGCGCCGGCGTGCCCAGCGGGCGCGCCAGCACCGAAGCCAGCCAGGGGCCGAAGATCGCGCCCAGCGTGCCCCCCACCGAAATCAGCGCGAAAAAGCGCTTGCTCTGCTCCAGCGTGAAGCGGTCCGCCATCAGCGCCCAGAACAGCATCGTCGCGAACAGGTTGAAGACGCTGAACCAGACGTAGAACACCTGCCCGCTGGTGATGCCGACCGCTTCCGGCGCCAGCACCAGCAACAGATGGAAGCCGAGCAGACTCAGTGCGAAGAAGACATAGGTCGCGGCGATGAACTTCAGCCGCGGCAGGCGGCTGACCAGCCAGCCGAACACCGGATTGGCCAGCAGCGTCACCAGCGCAGTGCCCATGAACAGCCAGCGTACCGCCTCGATGCCGCGCTGCATGCCCAGCGCGTCGCGCGCCGGGCGCAGCACCATCAGGGCGGTCAGCACGCAGAAGAAGAACAGGCCGGCCAGCAGCACCGGCACGGCCTCGTCGCGGCGAAGCTTGAAAAGTGCGCCGAGGCGCGTCTGCTTGAGCGAGTTCGTCATCGAGGCGGGGAAACGATGTGCATGAAGGATGCCGTGTAGCGGGATCGGCAAGGACCGATCCGATCCCTGACGGGCAGGCCGGGATCGGTTTCAGTGGCAGTATCGGTTCAGTTGCCGGAATACCGGATCGTGGCGCCAGGGCGCCCGGCGACCGTGGCCGATGCATGCGCTGAATCGGGGAGACACCGGGAGCAGTCCAATGTTCCGGCAATATCCGCCAGGCACGCCGTCATGCAGGATGCGGAAGCATGCCAGGGCAGGCTCCACGCCGACGGGATACGGGCAACGAGGCCGGCAATGAGAAGTGTTCCTCGCGGATTCACAATGAATGAGAGCTAGTCTCGATATTGTTCTCTAAGGCATTGCCAGATAAGGAAAATTTTCTTTGACCTGATCCGCGCCTTGCGTCAGACTCCGCCCCCTGAAGGCAGGGATGAACTGCCTCGTGACACAGCCAAACGGAGAACCCATGAAAGGCAACGCCAAGATCATCGATGCACTGAACAAGATGCTGGCTTACGAGATGACGGCTTCGGACCAGTATTTCGTTCATGCCCACGTCTATCACGACATGGGCCTGCTGCACCTCTACGACCGCATCTATCACGAGCACCAGGAAGAGCTCACGCATGTCAAGGTGCTGATCGAGCGGATCCTGTTCCTCGAGGGCACGCCCGATCTCGGCCAGCGCCTGCCGGCCAGCACCAGCCGCGACGTACCGCAGATGCTGAAGCACGATCT
Source organism: Thauera carbonicopians (assembly GCF_025699485.1). Classification (GTDB taxonomy): domain Bacteria; phylum Pseudomonadota; class Gammaproteobacteria; order Burkholderiales; family Rhodocyclaceae; genus Thauera. Next base: position 56,516 of record NZ_JANUXN010000001.1, read on the forward strand.
GGACATGGAGATCACCGTGATCCAGCAACTGCGCGAGATCGTCGCGCTGTGCGAGCAGGAGCGGGATTTCGTCACGCGCGAGAAGCTGATGCCCCTGCTGCTCGATACCGAGGAAGACCACATCCACTGGCTCGAGCAGCAGCTGCGCCTGATCGACATGGTCGGCATGCCGAACTACCTGCAGAGCCAGATGAAGGTGGGTACGGCCGGCTGAGACACGGCCGGTCAGGTGTGGCCGGCTGAGGGCTGATCAAGGCCATCGGCGCATCCGGCGAGGCAGGTCATCGTCGGATGCGCCGGATTTTCGTGAATCGAGCGCAGGCCGGCTCGGCAGAGCCATGTACATGCAAAACAAAAAGGGCTGTGGATCAGTATCCACAGCCCTTGCTGTATGTGGGGCGACATACCGGGATCGAACCGGTGACACCTGGAGCCACAATCCAGTGCTCTACCAACTGAGCTAATGCCGCCACTAAAACCTGTCCTGGCCTGCCCGGCAGGGATCGAACCTGCAACCCCCAGCTTAGAAGGCTGGTGCTCTATCCAGTTGAGCTACGGGCAGAGTCCCGCGGGCAATCGGGGTGTGAGCTGGTCGGGGTGGAGGGATTCGAACCCCCGACATCTTGCTCCCAAAGCAAGCGCGCTACCGGACTGCGCTACACCCCGAGAGCCGCGAACTATACAGAGGTCCCGGCATGTCGTCAAACATCTTTTGCGGGATTTTTCATGTTTCCCGCGCGCGCTGCCAATTACGCACAACGCGTAGCATGTTGAGCAGCAGCCACCCGAATTCGATAAGCATCAGCAGCCCGGCGATACGCGCAGCGGCGGCCACGAACACGCCCAGCACGAGGGCGGCGAGTACCGCGAGATGGAGCTTCAACTGCTGCTTGACAGGGATGTCGGGCAGCAGCTTCTTCATGTTCGGGGCGCGGATGCCGGCCTGGGTGAGGTTCAGCCAGGCGAGGAAAGGGACGATCTTGTACAGCATGGCGCTGATCGCGCCGGCGAAGCCGCCGTGCAGAATGAGCACGCCGGCGAGCACCGACCACTGCCCGCCGTCGTCGACGAGGTTGGCGCCCAGCGCGGCGATGCCGGCGAGCATCGCGAGCATCGCCGCGCGGAAGGCATGGAAGGGTGCATCCGGCGTGCTGCGGCGGGTGCGCGACTGCAGCCGCAGGGTCAGTATCGTGAAGGCGCCGAAGGCGAGCATCAGGGCGGTGCCGAGCACGATGCCGGCACCGTCCGCAGCGGTCGAGCGGGCCAGCGACCACGACACCAGGCCCGCCAGCACCACGGGTGCCCACCAGCGGGTGAAGCGGGCAGGATAGCTCGGCGTGATCTGGAACATCGGCACCACGACCCAACTGGTCGCGGCCAGCAGGATGCCGCCCCAGCCCAGCCAGCCCCAGGCGGCATGCAGGTCCACGGCCTGGGCCAGCGGTATCGGCAGGCTTGCGCCGCGGCCGATGGCGAAGGCGAGCGCCAGCCCGAGCACCGCGGTCACCGCCAGGCCGATCAGGGCCAGGCGCAGATCCCGCGGCGCGTGGCTGGCGATCTTGACCGACGGCGAGCGGATCAGGCCGGCCAGCGCGGCGATCAGGAAGATGCCGATGCCGCCGAGCAGCAGCATGGCGCCGCCGATGATGGCGTCCGGGAGGCCGAAGGCGAGGCCGCCGGCGAGCCCGGTGGCGCCGAAGGTGAGCAGCGCATGGCTGCTGCCCGCGACGCCCAGTACCGCGGGGACGCGGACGCCGGCGACCACGGGCAGGATCTGCTGCAGCGCGCCGATCATCACCTGCAGCATGAAGCCGGCTGCGAGCAGGTGGACGGCGGCGAGCGCGCCGGGCGTCCAGCGCGAATCGAGCACGCCGTCGCCGAACAGCAGCACGAGTCCGGCACAGATGCCGAACAGCGGCGCCGTCAGGAAGAAGCGCAGCGGTGCCGACAGCGGCGGCGTGTCTTCATAGGCGAGCCCGGGATTGGCGCTGCTCATGGTTTGCCTGCGGGGTTGCGCGTGGGAGCCGTCACGGACGGCCGATCAGGATCTCCACGGCGCCGTCGTCGCGGATGCTCACCTCGTTGCGATAGCCGTCGCGGTCGAGCATGCGCAGCAGCGGATGCGGCATGCGATCGAGCAGCAGCGTGAACTGCTGGCCGGACTGCAACTCGGCCAGCGCTTCCATGGCGCGCTCGAAGGGTTCGGGAGGCTCCAGGCCGCGGGCGTCGACGATGGTCATGATGCGTGCTCCACGGCAAGCATTTGGGAAAGATGGCTACAGAGCTCGTCCTGGGCATGGGCGAGGCGGGCGTCGCACATCGGGTAGAGGATATTCTCCTCCTTCATGTTGTGCTGCTGCATCATGATCAGAAGGGTTTCCGCCTCGCCGGCGAAATCGTCCGCATCGCGCGCCTGCAGCGCCGCGCGCAGGCGTTCGAGTGCGGCGCGCATGTCGACGTGCTCGCCGCGCATGACCTGGGTCGGCCCCTGGGTCATGCCGGTGGCCGCTTCGAAGGCGGGGAAGAGCTGCTGCTCCTCGGCGTCGAAATGGGCGTTCAGGCCGTGGGCGAATGCTTCCAGGGCTTCGCTTGCGCCTTGCCAGTCGTTCTCGGCGGCGAGCGTTTCTGCGCGGGCGAAATCGTGATCGCAGGCGCGGTGATCGTGGGTCATCAGTTCGGCTATCGTGCTCATGGTCTGCTCCGATGGGACTGAGGCCATTCTCCGCCGTGACCGGCGGCTGGCATTGATACGAGTCAAGTCGGGTAAGGCGCTGCCGGCCGGAGCCGGGTGGTTCGCATTCGATTCGTTTGAGGAATCGTATGCCGCGCAGGCACAATCGCGCTTTTCGTTCCGCCGGAGGCGGCATGTCGAATGCGGCTGCGCCGGGCGCCTGGAGCCGGATCTTCCTGCCCTTTGCGCTCGGCTACTATCTGTCCTACCTGCTGCGCACGGTCAATGCGGTGATCTCGCCGGCGCTGACCGGCGAGCTCGAACTGTCGGCGGCGCAGCTCGGGCTGTTGACCAGCATGTACTTCTTCGCCTTCGGGCTGGCGCAGATTCCGGTCGGGATCGCGCTCGACCGCTATGGCCCGCGCCGCGTCGAAAGCGCCTTGCTGCTGCTGACCGCGCTGGGCGCAGCGCTGTTCGCGCAGGGCGACTCGATCGGCAGCCTCGGGCTGGGGCGGGCGCTGATCGGGCTGGGCGTGTCGGCCTGCCTGATGGGCGCGCTGAAGGGCTTTGCGCTGTGGTATCCGCCCGAACGGCAGAGTTCGATGACGGGCTACGTGATGGCCTGCGGTGCGCTGGGGGCGCTGACCGCCAGCGTTCCACTCGAAGCGATGATTCCACTGCTCGGCTGGCGGGGCGTGTTCTGGGGCATCGCGGCCGTCGCGCTGGCGGCGTCGGCGAACCTGTTCTACAGCCTGCCGCGCGAGACTGCAGCCGGCGGCAACGTGCGTCTGGCGAGCATCGTGCAGGGCGTGGCAGGCATTTTCGCCGCGCCGGCCTTCCTGCGCTTTGCCGGCTCTTCGCTGTTTTTCGTCGGCGGCTTCATGGCGCTGCAGAGCCTGTGGGCCGTGCCCTGGCTGATGCACGTCGAAGGACTGGAGCTGGCCGCGGCGGCCCGCATCCTGCTGGTGATGAACCTCGGCATGCTGTCCGGGCAGTTGTCCATCGGCATGTTCGGCGTGCGCTTGGCCCGCCTCGGCGTGCAGCCCCTGCGCCTGCTGCAGGTCGGCTATGCGGGCCTGCTGCTGGTATTGGCGGCGATCCTGTTCGGGGTCGGCCCGGTCATCGTCATGTGGTTCCTGTTCGGCGTGCTGTCGGCGGTGAATTCGCAGTCCTACCTGGCGGCGGCGAACAATTTCCCGCGCGAGATGTTCGGCCGGGTCAGCACCTCGATCAATCTGATGGTCTTCCTCGGCGCCTTCCTGGTGCAGTGGGGGATCGGCCTGGTGCTCGATCTGCTGCGCAGTTGGGGCTGGGCGATGCCCGAAGCGCTGAAGTTTGCCCTCGCCGTGCTGCTGTTGCTGCAGGCCTTCAGTTACCTGCCGCTGCTGGGCAGGCGCGCGGGAAAAAGCGGGAACTGAAAGGAGCGAAGCCTGCCGAGGCAGCGGGTTTCTCCGATCAGGCCGCTGCGTGCCGCTGCTGCCGGGCGGCGCGTGCGGCAACGCCCAGGCCGGCCAGCCCGGCCGAGCAGACGCCGAGCACCAGTGCCAGGGCCGAGCCGTAGAAGATGCCCGAAGTCATGCCGGCATCGAGCATCGCGCCGAATATCGGTGCCGCGATGCAGAAGCCCAGATCCAGTCCCGAATACACCGTGCCGTATACGCGCCCGGTCGCGCCGGGCGGCGCCGCACGCTTGATCAGCATGTCGCGCGAAGGGCCGGCCAGGCCGATCCCCAGGCCCGCCAGGGCCGTCATCGCCAGCGCCGCGATGCCCGACGGCAGGCCGGAGCCCACCAGCGCCAGCAGCACCGCCGTTGCGAGCAGGCACACGCCGATGGTCTTCTCGAGCCGCTCCACGCGCGTGACGAGGAAGCCGCCGACCACCATGCCCGCGGCGCCGCACAGCATGTAGCCGGTGACCACCATCGCCGTCATCGACAGCGGCAGGCCGTAGAGCTCCTGAAGCGTGGGGCCGGCGAAGCTCTGGATGGCCGACAGCGAGCAGGTGCTCCAGAAGAAGAAGGAAAAGCACAGCCACACCGAAGGCAGCTTCAGGAATGCGAGCGGATGCTCCTCTGCCGCCGCCGCGGTGCTTTTCGCTGCCTGGCTGGCCCACGAACCCTGGCGGTCGTCGAGCGCATCGCGGTTCCAGACCATGATGGCCAGCACCGCCAGCGCCAGCCCGGCGCCGGACAGGCAGGCGATGCGCCACGAGCCCGTCGCTGCGGCGATGCCGGCCATGAACACCGGCGCCGCCGCCCAGCCCAGGTTGCCCGAGATGCCGTGCACCGAGAAACCGTGGCCCAGCCGCTGCGGCGATACGCGCTTGTTGAGGATGGTGAAATCCACCGGGTGGAAGGGCGCATTGCCCAGCCCTGCCAGCACCGAAGCCAGCAGCAGGCCGGCATAGCTGGCGGACGAAGCCGCAACCAGCCCCGCCAGCACGAAGCAGGAAAGTGCGCAGAACAGCACCGGCCGGGCGCCGACGCGATCCACCAGGAAACCCGACAGCGCTTGGCCGACGCCCGAGATCACGAAGAACACCGATACCAGCAGTCCCAGCTCGGAGTAGCTGAAGCCGAACTCCGCGATCAGGAACGGAAACAGTGGCGGCAGCAGCATGTGGAAGAAATGCGAGGAGCCGTGCGCCAGGCCGATCAGGCCGATGGTGCGGGCGTCCTGCCGCAGCGAGGGGGCGTGTGCGATGGAGTTCATGCAGCGGATGATAGGCAGCCTGGCGGCGGCCGATATGCGACAGCAGGACATATACTGTCGCGATCATGCCAAACCAAGCCAGACTTCGGCCTGCCGCGCCGCGAATGAAACCCCGGGCGAAAAACGCGCCGGCCTGCGTGGTGGCGGCAACGACGCCGCATCTCTACCTCCCCACGGCCGAACGTCCGGTGCGGGCGAAGATGAGCAAGCTGCGCGCCGATACGCTGGTGATGCCCCATCGCCATCCCTGGGCGCAAGTGGCCATCTCCGCCACCGGCGTGATCCGCCTGAGCACCGAACGCGGCACCTACATCGTGCCGCCCTGGCGCGCGCTGTGGATTCCGCCCGGCGTGGAGCATGCGGTGACGGTGGTGGAGGACGCCGACATGCGCACGCTCTACTTCCATCAGCCGGCCGGGCGCTTCGGTCCCGACGTGGCGCCTGGGGACGATGGCCCCTGGCGCGGCTGCCGGGTGCTGGAAATGTCCGAGCTGCTGCGCGCCCTGGTGCGCGAGATGCCTTGCGTGCCCGACGATGCACCGCCGCTGCCGGCCGGACTGCGGCAGCGCGAGAAGCTGCTGAGTGCGCTGATCCTGGACGAACTGCGCAGCGCCAGTGCCGTGCCGCTGGGTGTGGACCTGCCCCGCGACAAGCGCCTGCGCCAACTGTGCGAGGCGGTGCTGGTCGATCCCACGCGCCATGAGACCCTGGCCGACTGGGCGTCCGGCACCGGGGCCAGTCCGCGTACCGTCGCACGCCTGTTCCGCCACGAGTTGGGGCGGACGTTCACGCAATGGCGGCAACAGGTCGTCCTAGCCCGGGCCGTGGCCCTGGCCGCGGGCCGCATGCCGGTCAAGCAGATCGCCGCGGAGCTGGGCTACAACAGCCCGAGCGCTTTCAGCGCCATGGTGCATCGTGCCGTGGGCATGCCGCCGGCACGTTTCCTCGGGCTGCAGGACGACTGAAGGAGGGCGGCAGCGGCTCAGGCTGCCAGCCCGCAGGCCACGCCCGACGACCAGGCCCACTGGAAGTTGTAGCCGCCCAGATGGCCGGTGACGTCCATCACTTCGCCGATGAAATACAGGCCGGGACAGGCGCGTGCCTCCATCGTGCGCGAGGACAGGGCGTGGGTATCCACGCCGCCGAGCGTGACTTCGGCCTTGGCATAGCCCTGCGTGCCCGACGGCGCCAGCTTCCAGCCCGACAGCGTGGCGGCGATGGCGCGCAGCTCGGCATGGCGGAAGCCGTTCATCGGCTTCGTCCAGCCGTGCAGTTCGCACCAGGCATGGGCGAAGCGGCGCGGCAGGCGCTCGGCGAGCAGGTTGGCGAGCAGGGTGCGTTCGCCGGCGTGTTCGAGCAGCCAGTGCTCGGTATCGAGGTCCGGCAGCAGGTCGAGCGCGACTGGTTCACGCTCGTCGTCGCCGTAGGCCTGGGCCTGCCAGTAGTTCGACACCTGCAGGATGGCCGGCCCGGACAGGCCGCGGTGCGTGATCAGCGCGGCTTCGCGGAACACCGGGCCGCGGCAGCGGGCTTCGACTTCGAGCGAGATGCCGGCCAGCGGCGCGAGCCGCGACAGGGTCTCGGGCGGCAGCGTCAGCGGTACCAGCGCCGGCAGCGGCGCGATCACCGGCAGGCCGAACTGCTCGGCTAGCCTGTAGCCCAGCGGGCTGGCGCCGATCTTCGGGATCGACAGTCCGCCGCTGGCCACGACCAGGCTGTGGGCGGCGAAGCGGCCGATGCTGGTGTCCACCAGGTAGCGTTCGGCATCGATGTCGCCGCGGGCCACTTCCAGCACCTTGGCGGGCATTGCCCAATCGACGCCGCCGTCCTCGCATTCGCTGCGCAGCATGTCGATGATCTGCTGGGCGGAATCGTCGCAGAACAGTTGGCCCCAATCCCTTTCGTGGAAATCGATGCCGTGGCGCTGCACAAGACCGATAAAATCCGCCGCCGTGTAGCGCGACAGCGCGGAGCGCACGAAATGCGGATTGCGGCAGAGATAGTTTTCCGCGCCGACCCGGCGGTTGGTGAAGTTGCAGCGCCCACCGCCGGAAATGCGGATCTTCTCGGCCAGCTTTTCGGCGTGATCGACGAGCAGCACACGGCGGCCGCGCTGGCCGGCGGTGGCCGCGCACATCATGCCGGCGGCACCGGCGCCGATGACGATCACGTCGTAGCTGCGGGCGGCCGGCCGCCGGCCGGAGGGGGCTGGGTGCGCCACGTGGGTACCTGCGATGACGAAAGCGGCGCAGAATACGCGCTGCGCCACCGGGCGGCAAACCACGCCGGCCGGAGGGCGCGACGAACAGAACGAGAATGTCAGCTTGCTGGAGTTTTTTATGACTGATACCACCACCGGCCCGAACGCACCGCTCCGCAAACGGAGCCTGCTTCGCCCGGCGTTGTGGACCGCGGGAGTGGTGATCGTGATCGGCGCAATCGGCTTCTTTGCCGTGCCGCCGGTCGCCAGGCACTACGCCGTGAAAATCCTGGGCGAGACGCTGGGCCGGCCGGTGTCGATCGAAGGTGTCGCGCTCAATCCCTTCACCGCCACGGCCGAAGTGCGCGGGCTGAAGATTCTCTCCGCCGATGCCGGCAGCGAGGCGCTCGCCTTCGATGCGCTGCGGGTCAATGCCGAACCGGTCCAGTCGCTGATCCAGCGCGGCGTGGTGCTGCACGAAGTGGCGCTGCGCGGGCCGCGGCTGGAAATCGGCATCGACGAGGGCGGGCGCCATAGCTGGAGCGACGTCGCCGAGCGTATCGAAGCGATGCTCGCCGACAAGGAAGAGCCGGCCGACGACGAGTCCGGCGCGCTGTTCTCGATCGGCAACATCCGCATCAGCGACGGCCACGTCCGCGTGGACGACAAGCCGCGCGGACTGGTGCACGAAGTGGCGGACCTGGAAGTGGGCCTGCCCTTCATCTCGAACCTGCCGGTGAAGGTCGACGTCTTCGTCGAACCCAGCCTGTCGGCCACGCTCGACGGCAACCCGCTGCTGATGAAGGCGCGGCTCAAGCCGTTCGCGGATTCTCACGACACCATCCTCGACGTCGTGCTGGACAAGTTCGACCTCACGCCCTGGCTGGTCTATGCACCTTTCGATCCCGCGTTCAGCCTGCCGTCCGCCCAGTTCAGCAGCAACATCGAACTGTCGTTCAGGCAGGCGCCCGAAGGCACGCCCGAACTTGCACTGAGCGGGCCGCTGAAGCTCGAAGCTTTCCAGCTGCTGGACAAGGACGGCACGACGGTCGCGAATATCCCCGAGTTCGAGCTCGAGTTCGCCGACGTGCAGCCGCTGATCAACCGCTGGCATTTCACCCGCCTGCGGCTGGCCCAGCCCGAGATCGACCTGGTAAGGCTGGAGGACGGCGGCATCAACCTGATGAAGCTGCTGCCGGCGACGGCGGAGCAGGCGGCCGAGGCGAAGCCGAACGGCAACAAGCAGCAGAAGGGGAGGAAGGAGGAAGCGAAGGCGGCCGGAGAGCCCGCGGCGGATGCCGCACCCAGGGCCGCTGCGGCCGAAAAGCCCGACTTCCTGCTCGCGCACGCGCGCATCCGCGATGGCGTCGTGCGCTTCGAGGACCGCAGCCTGAAGCAGCCCTTCAAGACGCGGATCGAGGCGATCAACCTCGACCTGCGCGATCTCGCCACCGATTCCGACATGCCGGCCGAGATCCGGCTCGACTACGTCAGCGATGCCGGCGAGAAGCTGGTGCATGAAGACCGCCTGCGCCTCGAACCCTTCGAGTTCGACGGCCTGCTGAACTTCGAGTCGATCCAGGCGCCGCGCTATGCGCCTTACCTCGCCGAAGCCCTGCCCGGCGGCGAACTGCGCAGCGGCACGCTCAGCGGCGCGCTGCGCTACAAGCTCGCGCTGGACGACAAGGGCGAACCCCGCATCGACCTCAAGGCCGACACGCTGGCCGTGCGCGATTTCGCCCTGGCGCTGAAAGGCGCCAAGGACGCCGCGCTGAAAGTGCCCGAACTGGACGCCACGGAGGCGGTGCTCGACCTCGACGCGCAGAGCGTCAAGCTCGCCACGCTCGGCATCAAGGGCGCGAGCGTGTCGGCGGTGCGCCTCAAGAACGGCGACATCGACCTGCTCGGCATCACCGGCCCGGCGGCGAAATCCGGCAGCAAACCCGCAGCGCAAAAAGGCGCCAAGGCCAAGGGCGGCAAGCCGGCCGCCGAAGCGCCGTGGGTCGTCGCCGTCGACAAGTTCGCGCTGCAGGCCGCGTCGATACGGGTCGAGGACCGCACGGTGAACAAGCCGGTGGTGCTGGCGGTCGACAACATCGGCCTGGAAGTGGACGGCTTTTCGACCGCCAAGGATGCGCTCGGCCAGCTCAAGCTCGACTCGCGCATCAACCGCAACGGCCGGCTCGGCGTCACCGGCAGCCTCGGGCTGGAGCCGCTGAAGGCGGATCTCCGCATCGACGCGCGCAGCCTCGACCTGCTGCCGGTCCAGCCCTACGTGCTCGAGCAGACCAAGATCTCCATCTCCCGCGGCGCGCTCAACACCCAGGGGCGACTCAGGCTCGACACCGGCCGGCGGGGCGATCTGCGTGCCAACTTTCGCGGCGACCTCAGCGTCGGCAACTTCGCTTCGGTCGACCGGCTCAATGCCACCGACTTCGTGCGCTGGCGGACGCTGCGCATCGGTGGCATCAATGCCACTTCCGAGCCTTTCTCGCTGGCGGTGCAGCGCATTGCGCTCGACGACTTCCAGACCCGCCTGATCCTCGACGAACAGGGCCGCCTGAACCTGCGGGAAATCCAGGGCGAGCAGGCCGGCGGCGGCGAGACCGCGGCCGCGGCACAGCCGCCTCCGCAGCCTTCGGCGCTCGATCCCTTCATCGACCCGGCACTCACCAATACCGGCCCGCGCCAGCTCGAAGGCCAGCGCAGCGTCGAACTGCCGCCGGCGCCGGCCGAACCGCCGCCGCCGATCCGCATCGACCGCATCGAGATCAAGCGCGGCAACATCGCCTTCAGCGATCGCTTCATCCAGCCGCACTACGACGTCAACCTGACCGACATGGCGGGCGAACTGACCGGGCTGTCGACCGATCCCGACACGCTCGCCAAGCTGGATCTGAAGGGCAGGGTAGACAAGGCCGCGCCGGTCGAAGTCGCCGGCGAACTGAACCCCTTCCGCCACGACGCGCATCTCGACATCCTCGCCTCGGTCAAGGATTTCGAGCTGACCGGGCTGTCGAGCTACGCCGGCAAGTACGTCGGCTACGGCATCGCCAAGGGCAAGCTGTCGGCCGAACTGAACTACAAGATCGAGGAACGCAAGCTCACCGCCACCAACCAGATCTTCCTCGACCAGCTCACCTTCGGCGACAAGGTCGACAGCCCCGACGCGATGAACCTGCCGGTGCAGCTCGCGGTGTCGCTGCTGCAGAACAGCCGCGGCGAAATCGACCTGCACCTGCCGGTCAGCGGCACGCTGGACGACCCGGAGTTCAGCGTGTTCGGGCTGGTGGTGAAAGTGCTGGTCAACCTGATCGGCAAGGCCATCACCTCGCCGTTCGCACTGCTCGGTTCGGTGCTGGGCGGGGGCGAGGAACTGTCCTACCTGGAGCTGGCGCCGGGCGCGGTCGAGCCGGGCGAGGCGGAGCACGAAAAGCTGGGCACGCTGGCGACCGCCTTGCTCGACCGGCCTGCGCTACGGCTCGACATCACCGGCCGCGCGGATCCGGCAGTGGATACCGACGGCCTCAAGCAGGCGGCGCTGCAGCGCGCGGTCAAGGCGCAGAAGCTCAAGGCGCTGGTGGACAAGGGCCAGGCCGCACCTTCGCTCGACGACATCGAAGTGGGCGCGGAGGAATATCCGGAGCTGCTGAAGAAGGCCTACCGCGAAGGCGACTTCGACAAGCCGAGGAATTTCATCGGCATGGCCAAGGACGTGCCGGTGCCCGAGATGGAAGCGCTGATCCTGGCCAACACCCCGGTCGGCGACAACGAACTGCGCGCCCTGGCGCAGCAGCGCGCGCAAGCGGTACGCGACTGGCTGGCGGGCGAGGGCGGCGTGCCCGGCGAGCGCATCTTCGTGCTCGAACCCAAGGTCGAGGCAGCCGGCGAGAACGGGCAGGTGCAGTTCTCGCTGCGCTGAGCTGCATCCGCCGGGCAGGCGTTCAGCGCGCGGGCGCGAGGTTCAGGTTGCCGACGCCGTTCTGGCCCTTGATCAGGAACTTGCCCACCGCCTGGTCGCTGCGGCAGGGTCCGAGCCGGCGGCCGTCGATCTCGCTGCGGGCCGCCGCGGTGCCGCCTGCCCGGGTCGTGCTGAGTTCGCCCTGGAAATTGTACTGGAAGTCGCCGGAGAACTTGCCTTCGATCGTCGCCGTGCCGTCTTGCGTATCGCACTGCGCACGGTAGTGGAAGTACGGCCCTTCCTTCGACCATGTCTGCTCCCGGCAGTCGGCCCCGGCGTTCGCCGGTGTGGCCAGCACGTCGTCCCGGCCTTCCTTGGCGATGCAGATGTGGAAGCTCTCGGTCTTCGCCGCTTCGCCCGCCGGCCCATGGTTGATCAGCCACAGGCCATGCATCCGTTGCGGTGCGTCGATGACGCCTGGGGCGGGCGTCGGGTCGGCGTGAGCGGTTTGGAACGTGGCGGCGGCCAGCAGCAGCGGAACGAGGGTGCGCATGTTCATTTCCAGCGATGGCTTGGGTGTGGGTATCGGATTGGCCGCAGATTAACCGTGCGCCGTGGCGTGGAAATTGAGCAAGGACAATACCGGCTCGGTTTTCGCCAGGTTCAGAACAGTCCCATTTCCAGCCGCGCCGCTTCGCTCATCATCTCCCGGCTCCACGGCGGGTCCCAGGCGAGTTCGACCGTCGCTTCCTTGACGCCGGGGATCTCGAGCAGCTTTTCGCGCGCCTCGTCGGCGATCAGCGTGCCCATGCCGCAGCCGGGCGCGGTCAGCGTCATGCGCACTTCCAGGCGGAAGCCGCCGTCGGGCAGCGGCTCGGCGGTGCAGCCATAGACCAGGCCGAGATTGACGATGTCGATCGGAATCTCGGGGTCGTAGCAGGTGCCCAGCACTTTCCAGGCGTTCTGCTCGACCGAGGCGGCGTCGGCTTCGCCTTCGGCGTGTGCGGGCATCGGCGGCGGCAGCTGGGGCTCCAGCCCCAGCGCATCGGCGTCGCGTTCGGCGATGCGGTACAGATTGCCGCCGCACATCACCGTGATCGAACCGCCCAGGCGCTGCGTCACCAGCGCATAAGCGCCTTCGGGCAGTGTCTCGGGCTGGCCCCAGGGCACGCTGACGGCGTCGCAGTCGCGCGCCAGCACGCGGGATTCGGTTTCGGCATAGCGTTCACCCATGGTCGTCTCCGTCATTCGGTGCGGGCCGGCTCCTGGGCGCCGACGATCGCGTTGTGCAGGGTGTGCCAGGCCAGCGTGGCGCACTTCACCCGCGCCGGAAACTCGCGCACGCCGGACAGCACCGCCAGCTTGCCGAAGTCGCGGTCGGGCGGCACGTCGGTGAGCAGGGCGTGGAAGTCGTGGAACAGGGCTTCGACTTCGGCCACCGGCTTGCCTTTGACCGCCTCCGTCATCAGCGAGGCCGAGGCGGTGGAAATCGCGCAGCCGTGGCCGACGAAGCTGACGTCCTTGACCAGGCCGTCCTCGATGCGCAGATAGACCGTGAGCTGGTCGCCGCACAGCGGGTTGTGGCCGTCGGCCTGGTGGTCGGCGTCGGCCATGGCGTGGAAGTTACGCGGCTGGCGGTTGTGGTCGAAGATGACCTCCTGGTACAGCTCGCGCAGGTCGGGGGCGCTGTCGTTCATGGGGCGTCCTTCAGGTTCCGAACAGTTTCTGGGCCTTGCCGATGGCGGCGGCCAGGGCGTCGACATCGGCTTGTGTGTTGTACATCGCCAGCGAGGCGCGCGCGGTGCCGGGAATGCCGAAGCGGTTCATCAGCGGCATCGCGCAATGGTGGCCGGCGCGGATCGCGACGCCTTCGGCATCCAGGATGGTGCCGAGGTCGTGCGGGTGGATGCCGTCGACCAGGAAGGACAGGATGCCTGCCTTGTCCCTGGCCGTACCCACCAGCCGGATGCCGGGCAGCGTGCCGATCGTCGCCGTGGCGTAGTCGAGCAGGGCGTGCTCGTGCGCGGCGATGCGCGCCAGGCCGATGCCCTGCACGTAGTCGATCGCGGCGGCCAGGCCGATGGCGCCGGCAATGTTCGGCGTGCCGGCTTCGAAGCGCTGAGGGGCGTCGGCCCAGGTGCTGCGCTCGAAGGACACGGTGCGGATCATGTCGCCGCCGCCTTGCCAGGGCGGCATCGCCTGCAGGATGGGCTTGCGTGCGTAGAGCACGCCGATGCCGGTCGGGCCGTACAGCTTGTGGCCGGAGAAGGCGTAGAAATCGCAGCCGATGGCCTGCACATCCACCGCCTGGTGGGCCACGGCCTGGGCACCGTCGACCAGCACCAGCGCACCGGCGGCATGGGCACGCGCGGTGAGCTCGGCCACCGGGTTGATGCTGCCGAGCGCGTTCGACACGTGGGTGATGGCGACGAGCTGGGTGTCCGAGCCCAGCAGGGCGTCGAAGGCGTCGAGGTCGAGCTCGCCGGCATCGCTGACCGGTGCGACCTTGAGCATCGCGCCGGTCTGCTCGCACAGCAGCTGCCAGGGCACGATGTTGGAGTGGTGCTCCATCGCCGTGATCAGGATCTGGTCGCCGGCGCGCAGTTCGGCGCGGCCCCAGCTCTGTGCGACCAGGTTGATGGCCTCGGTGGTGCCGCGGGTGAACACGATCTCGTCGGCGCTCGCGGCATTGATGAAGCGCTGCACCGTGATCCGCGCGTCGTCGTACAGCTCGGTCGCATGCTGCGACAGCCAATGCACGCCGCGATGGATGTTGGCGTTGGATTCCAGATAGAAGCGCCGTTCGGCCTCGATCACGGCCAGCGGCTTCTGCGTCGTCGCGCCGTTGTCCAGATAGGCGAGCCGGCGGCCATGCACCTTGCGGGCGAGGATCGGGAAATCGGCGGCGACGTCGAGCTGCGCCGGGTGGATGTCGGCAGGGGAATTCACAGCAGTTCCTCCAGCAGGGCGCCGCCCGGCAGGCGGCTCAGCAGGGCGGCGCGGGCGTGGCGGCGCAAGGCGTCCTGGGCGATGCGCTCGATCACTTCGGCGGCGAAGGCGTAGGTCAGCAACTGGCGCGCATGGGTTTCGTCCACGCCGCGGGTGCGCAGATAGAACAGCGCGCTGTCGTCGATCTGGCCCACGGTGGCGCCGTGCGCGCATTTGACGTCGTCGGCGTAGATCTCCAGCTCGGGGCGGGCGTCGGCTTCGGCCATCTTCGACAGCAGCAGGTTGTCGCAGCGCTGCACCGCGTCGGTGCGCTGTGCGTCCTGGGCGACGATGATGCGGCCGGCGAACACGCCGCGGGCGTTGCCGTCCACCAGGCCGCGATAGTGCTCGCGGCTGGTGCCGAGCGGCCGGGCATGGTCGATCAGCGTGTGGTGGTCGACATGGCGCCGGCCATCGACGTGGTACAGGCCGTTGAACAGCGTCTCGCAGCCTTCGCCGTCGAAGCGGGTGCGGATGTCGTTGCGCGCCAGCCTGGCGCCGAAGGACAGCGAATGCGTGGCGAAATGCGAACCGCGCGCCTGCTCGGCCTCGATGTTGGCGAGGTGGATGCTCTGTTCGTCCTGCTGCTGCAGCTTGACGTGGCTGATGCGCGCATCCTGCGCCGCCTGCACGCGGGTGACCACGGTGGCCAGCGTGTTGCCGCCGCCGAGGTGATGTTCGACGATGCTGGCCTCGGCATTGGCTTCGGCCACGATCAGGTTGCGCAGGTGGCTGTCGGCCGCGCCGGTGGCGCCGATGAAGACCAGGTGCAGCGGCTGCTCCAGCGCCGTGCCGGGTGACAGATGGACGAAGGCACCGTCGCTGCACAGCGCCAGGTTGAGCGCGTACGGGCTGGCCACGGCGGCGTCATCCCCTGCGGCGCTGCCGAAGGCGGCTTCGACCGCCTCGGGCCGGCGGGCCAGGGCCTCGGACAGGGCGCTGACCGTGATGCCCGCCGGCAGCGGCGGCCTCACCGACAGCGCCGGCTCGAAATGCCCGTCGACGAACACCAGCCAGTGGCCGCCATCGTCGAAATCGGCGCGCAGCGCGGCCAGCGTGGTGGCGGGGTGCGGGGCGTCCTCCGGTGCGGCCAGCGGCTGCTGGTCGAGGAAGGCGAGCGAAGTGTGGCGCCAGGCTTCGAGCCGGCTCGTCGGCCAGCCGGCGGCGGCGAAGCTGTCGATCGCGTTGCGGCGGCGGCCGGTCAGCCAGGGCAGCGCGGCGCCCGGCAGCGTGGCGGCGCGTTCGCGCTGGCGTGCGACCCAGGTATCGATGGTATTCATGGCTCAGCCTCCTGCCGCGCCCGCGGCCTGCGCGGCGCCGGCACCGCTTTCGATCCAGCCGTAGCCGTGCTGTTCCAGCTCCAGCGCCAGCTCGCGTCCGCCGGAGCGCACGATGCGGCCTTTCGACAGCACGTGCACGCGGTCGGGCACGATGTAGTCGAGCAGGCGCTGGTAGTGGGTGATGACGATCATCGAGCGTTCGGGCGAGCGCAGGCGGTTGACGCCTTCGGCGACCACTTTCAGCGCGTCGATGTCCAGGCCCGAGTCGGTTTCGTCCAGCACTGCCAGCTTCGGCTCCAGCAACGCCATCTGCAGCACTTCGTTGCGCTTCTTCTCGCCGCCGGAAAAGCCTTCGTTCACCGAGCGGTAGAGGAATTCCTCGCGCATGCCGACGGCCTTCATCTCGGCCTTGACCCTTGAGAGGAAGTCCATCGCATCGTATTCGGACAGGCCGCGATGGCGGCGCACGGCGTTGACCGCCGCCTTCAGGAAATAGGCGTTGGAGACGCCGGGAATCTCGACCGGGTACTGGAAGGCGAGGAACAGCCCGGCGCGGGCGCGCTCCTCGGCGGGCAGCGCGAGCAGGTCGGTGCCGTCCCAATCGACGCTGCCGGCGGTGACCTCGAAAGTGTCGCGCCCGGCCAGCACCTGGGCCAGCGTGCTCTTGCCCGAACCGTTGGGGCCCATGATGGCGTGCACCTCGCCGTCCTTCACTTCGAGGTCCAGGCCGTTCAGGATGGCCTTGCCGTCCACCGCGGCGTGCAGCTTGTCGATCTTCAGCATGTCATTTTTCCCTGTTTCACTCAGCCGACGCTGCCTTCGAGGCTCACGCCCAGCAATTTCTGCGCTTCCACCGCGAACTCCATCGGCAGTTCCTTGAACACTTCGCGGCAGAAGCCATTGACGATCATCGATACCGCATCCTCGGCGCTGATGCCGCGCTGCATCGCGTAGAACAGCTGGTCTTCGCCGATGCGCGAAGTGGTGGCCTCGTGCTCGACACGGGCGGTCGGATTGCGCGCCTCGATGGTCGGGAAGGTGTGCGCCGCGCAGCGGTCGCCGATCAGCAGCGAATCGCACTGGGTGTAGTTGCGCGCGCCTTCGGCCCTCGGCGTGACCCGCACCAGGCCGCGGAAGGTGTTGCTGCCGCGGCCGGCCGAGATCCCCTTCGAGAGGATGGTGCTGCGGGTGTTGCGGCCCATGTGGATCATCTTGGTGCCGGTGTCGGCCTGCTGCAGGTTGTTGGTCAGCGCCACCGAATGGAAGTCGCCCACCGAGTCGTCGCCGCGCAGGATCACGCTCGGGTATTTCCAGGTGATTGCCGAGCCGGTCTCGACCTGCGTCCAGGAAATGTGCGAGCGCGCACCGCGGCAGTCGCCGCGCTTGGTGACGAAGTTGTAGATGCCGCCCTTGCCGTCCTTGTCGCCGGGGTACCAGTTTTGCACGGTGGAATACTTGATCTTGGCGTCGTCGAGCGCGATCAGCTCCACCACCGCGGCATGGAGCTGGTTCTCGTCGCGCATCGGCGCGGTACAGCCTTCGAGATAGCTGACCGAAGCGCCTTCCTCGGCGATGATCAACGTGCGCTCGAACTGGCCGGTGTCGCGCGCATTGATGCGGAAGTAGGTGGACAGCTCCATCGGGCACTTGACGCCCTTGGGGATGAAGACGAAGGAGCCGTCCGAGAACACTGCCGAATTGAGCGCGGCATAGAAGTTGTCGCCCGGCGGCACCACGCTGCCGAGGTATTGGCGCACCAGCTCGGGATGCGTCTTCACCGCCTCGGAAAAGGAGCAGAAGACGATGCCGTGCTCGCCCAGCTCCTTCTGGAAGGTGGTGGCGACCGATACCGAGTCGAACACCGCATCCACCGCCACGCCCGCCAGCCGGGCGCGCTCGTGCAGCGGCACGCCGAGCTTCTCGAAAGTGCGCAGCAGTTCGGGATCGACTTCGTCCAGGCTCTTCGGCCCGTCCTTCTTCGACTTCGGCGCCGAGTAATAGACGATGTCCTGGAAATCGACCGGCGGGAAGCTCACCGCGGCCCAGGTCGGCGGTCTCATCGTCAGCCAGCGGCGATAGGCTTCCAGGCGCCAGTCGAGCAGCCAGTCCGGCTCGCCCTTGCGCGCCGAGATCAGGCGGATGGTGTCTTCCGACAGGCCCTTGGGCACGGTGTCGGTTTCGAGCCGGGTTTCGAAGCCGGCGGTGTAGTCCTGTTCCAGGAAGGCGCCGAGGGCGTCGCCGCGCGTGGCGGCAGAGGCGCTCTTGGGGGAGGCTGGGGTGGTGACTGGGGTTGGGGCGTTCATCTCGGTTTCTCCTGTCGTTCAGCCCGGGTGGCGTACCAGGCGGCTGGGGCCGCGCATGCGCTGGGCGGCTGGGGAAGAGGTGTCGGCAAACCTGGGGGGTGGCGTCATCTCGGCGATGCTCACGCCCTGCAGGGCCTCGCGGACCACGGTGTTGATGCGCAGCCAGCCGTCGCGGATGCGACAGCCCGTTTCCAGCGTGCAGGTACCGCTGCCGGAACTGCATTCGGTCAGCCCGAAAGGCTGGTCCTCCAGCGCATCGACGATGTCGGCGATGCTGATCTGTTCGGGCGGCCGCGCCAGCAGGTAGCCGCCGTGCGTGCCGCGCTGGCTGACCACCAGCCCGTGCCGCCCCAGCGCCTTCAGGACCTTGCTGACGGTGGCCAGGCCGAGGCCGAGAGCGTCGGCCAGTTCGGTGGCGCTGACGACCTGCGTCGGCGTCACCGCCATGTGGGTCGCGATCAGGGTTCCGTAGTCGGTGAGTTTGCTGATCCGTAGCATGATGAAGGGCCTCCGGGGTGGCCTTGCTGTCTAGCGTGCCTAAACTGTACTAAATTAGTACTGTATTTGCAAGACGGCACCACGGCCAGTGATGGCGGTCGAAGAATGCACGGGAACTGCCGCCGGAATGGCGCGTGGATGCGCCGCCGGGCCTATGATGCGAAAAGGAGCATGCAGGAGGAAGCGATATGGAGCTGGAAGTGGGTCGGGTCTATCCGGTGCGCCTGTGCAGCGGCGAAATCCGCGCCTGGCGCTTCGATGGCCGCGATGGCCGCGGCCTTGCCTGGTGGCATGACACCGAGACCGGCACGGGCTTCAACGAGTCGGGCGTGCTCTACGCCTGGGAGCTGCTGCCGGAGGGAGAGTGCGATGGCTGAGCCGTGGTGGATTCGTGTCGCGCTGCCTTTTCCCGCCTCGCTGGTGCTGCCGGCGCTCGGTCTGGGCGTCGCCTGGCAGACGTGGCCGCAGGCGGCCGGCGCGGGGGCGTTGATGCTGGCGCTGCTTGCCGGGCTGGCTGCCTGGACGCTGGTCGAATACCTGCTGCATCGCTTCTTCATGCACGGCGTCGAGCCTTTCACCGCGTGGCACCTGCAGCATCACCGTGAGCCGCTGGCGCCGCTCCGGGTGCCGGTCGTATTCAGCCTGATGCTGGTGCTGGCCATGCTCGGCCTGCCGCTGATGGTGCTGGGACCGGACAGCCTGGCGGCACCGTTTTCGGCCGGCCTGCTGCTGGGCGACATCCTGCAGGAAAGCGTCCATCAACGGCTGCATGCACATGAAGTGTCCGGCCACTGGCTGCCGTACCTGCGCGAGCACCACGCCTGGCATCACTTCAGGGACGAAAGCCTGGCTTTCGGTACGCTGACGGATTTCTGGGACCGCTGCTTCGGAACCTGTCCGCCATCCGGGCGGGGACGCTGAGGACGGAAGTTCGGAGGCCGGGTTCAGGATTGGTGCCTGCCCGTGCGAAGCACCTGCCAGGCGAGCACGACCCAGCCCAGGATCATCAGGCTGCCGCCGATCGGCGTCACCGCGCCCAGCCAGCGCGGCCCGCCCAGCGCCATCAGGTACAGCGTACCGGCGAAGACCACCGTCCCCGCCGTCAGCAATGCGGCAGGCAGCAGGCTGCGCGGCAGCCGGGCCGCCCCCAGCGCGAGCAGGCCGACCGCATGCCACATCTGGTACTGCACCGCCGTCTGCCACCAGCCCAGCGCGCTGGCATCGAGCAGGCTGCGCAGGCCGTGCGCACCGAAGGCGCCCAGCGCGACGCCGAGCGCGGCGAGCAGGGCGCCGGCAAGCAGGGGAAAGCGTTGGATGTCGTGCATGTGCGAGCTGACTTCCTCTGGATGAGATGGGGGAAAGAGCGAAGCACGGACGCCGGGTTTGATGCGGGCTTCCGTAGCACCGATCAGGAGGCGGGCGGAATCCGCAGCGGAATCGTCACCGGCCCGTCGTTGACCAGCCGGACTTTCATGTCTGCGGCGAAGCGTCCGGTCTGCACCACCGGATGTGCGGCGCGCGCGCTGGCGACGAAGTGCTCGTACAGCGCCTCGCCGGTGCGCGGGTCGGCGGCCTTGCTGAAGCTCGGGCGGTTGCCGCCGCCGGTGTCCGCTGCCAGCGTGAACTGGCTGACCACCAGCAGGCCGCCGGCGACGTCCTGCAGCGAGTGGTTCATCCTGCCGGCCTCGTCGGCGAAGATGCGCAGCTTCAGGATCCTGGCGAGCAGCTTGTCGGCTTCGGCCGGTGTGTCGCCGTGCTCGGCACAGACCAGCGCGAGCAGGCCGGGGCCGATTTCGCCGATGGTGTCGCCATCGACGACGACGCGCGCTTCGGAGACGCGCTGCAGGACTGCGAGCATTTTTTCGGGAGCCTTCAGGCCGGCGCCCCGAAGGGCGCCGGGCGTGGATGCGCCGCCGGGGGCGGCGCTTTCGGTCAGACGGCGGTGAGCGCCTGTTCCAGGTCGTCGATCAGGTCGTCGATGTGCTCGATGCCAATCGACAGCCGCACCATGTCGGTCGTCACGCCGGCCTTGGCCAGTTCTTCCGGCGACAGCTGGCGGTGGGTGGTCGAGGCCGGGTGGCAGGCGAGCGACTTGGCGTCGCCGATGTTGACCAGGCGGGTGAACAGCTTCAGCGCGTCCTGGAAGCGGGTGCCGCCTTCGATGCCGCCCTTGACGCCGAAGGACAGGATGCCCGAGGCGCGGCCGCCCATGTACTTCTGCACCAGGGCGTGGTCGGGGTGGTCGGGCAGGCCGGCGTAGTTCACCCATTCCACCTTGGCGTGGCCCTTCAGGTACTGCGCCACCTTCACGGCGTTGTCGCAGATGCGGTCCATGCGCAGCGCCAGGGTCTCGATGCCCTGCAGGATCAGGAAGGTGTTGAACGGCGACAGCGCCGCGCCGGTGTTGCGCAGCGGCACCGTGCGCGCCCGGCCGATGAAGGCCGCCGGGCCGAGCGCCTCGGTATAGACGACGCCGTGATAGGACACTTCCGGCTCGTTCAGGCGGCGGAAGCGCGCCTTGTGCTCGGCCCACGGGAACTTGCCGGAATCGACGATCACGCCGCCGAGCGAGTTGCCGTGGCCGCCCAGGTACTTGGTCAGCGCGTGCACGACGATGTCGGCGCCGTGCTCGAAGGGGCGGCACAGGTAGGGCGAGGGCACGGTGTTGTCCACGATCAGCGGCACGCCGGCCTTGTGCGCGATCTCGGCCAGGCGGCCGATGTCGGTGATGTTGCCCAGCGGGTTGCCGACCGATTCGCAGTAGATCGCCTTGGTGCGCTCGTCGATCAGCCCGGCGAAGCTGTCGGGGTCGCCGGAGTCGGCGAAGCGCACTTCGATGCCGAACTGGGGCAGGGTGTGGGCGAACAGGTTGTAGGTGCCGCCGTACAGCGCCGTCGCCGAGACGATGTTGTCGCCGGCCTCGGCGATGGTCTGGATCGCATAGGTGATCGCCGACATGCCGGAAGCCACCGCCAGCGCGCCGATGCCGCCTTCCAGCTCGGCCACGCGCTGCTCGAGCACCGCGTTGGTCGGGTTGGTGATGCGGGTGTAGATGTTGCCCGCGACCTTGAGGTCGAACAGGTCGGCGCCGTGCTGGGTGTCGTCGAAGGCGTAGGACGTGGTCTGGTAGATCGGCACCGCGACGGCCTTGGTCGTGGGTTCCGGCGAATAGCCGCCATGCACGGCGATGGTTTCGAGCTTCATGCGACGGGTCTCCCCTGTGGGTGGATGTGTGGCGAGAGTATAGCGAGGGCGGCGTGGATGGCGGAGGCGGTCTGGCTAGGAGGCCGTCTGCTCCTGTTCCCAGCGCTGGAAATATTCTTCCATGTGCTTGACGCAGAGCTTGATCTTGGCCGATGAACTCAGGCGCTCCGGATAGACGGCCCAGATGTTGGCTTCCTGGGTGTATTCCGGCAGTACCGTCACCAGCGCGCCGGTTTGCAGATGGCTGCCCACGTCCCAGATCGAACGCAGCGTGATGCCGTGTCCGCGCAGCGCCCAGGCGACGGCGATCTCGCCGTTGTTGGTGACCAGCGAGCCGCGCACCTTGACGTTGTAGCTGTGGCCGCGCCGCGTCAGCTTCCACAAGCCGACCGGGTGGTCGCGCTCCTTGATGATCAGGCAGTTGTGCTGCGTCAGCGCGCGCAGGTCGGCCGGCGCGCCATGCTCTTCGACGTACGAGGGCGAGGCGCAGAGCACCCGGTGGTTGCGTGCCAGGCGCCTGGCGATGTAGTGCGGCGAGATGACGTCGCCGATCCGGATGTCGAGGTCGATCTTGTTCTGCGCGAGGTCGAGCAGGTGATCCAGCACGTCGAGCCGGACCTGGATTTCGGGGTACTTGCGCGAGAATTCGGCCAGGCTCTCGCCGACCACCCGGCGGCCAAAGCCGAAGCTGGTGGATACCCGCAGCACGCCGCGCGGTTCGTTGCGCTTGACGCCGAGTTCCTCGTGCAGCTCGATGACGCTGTCGAGAATCCTGCGCCCCAGCTCATACACCTGCTCGCCCTGTTCGGTCAGGGAGACATGGCGTGTCGAGCGGTGGAAAAGCTTGCATTCGAGCTGGGTTTCCAGGGTCTGGATGCGCTTGGTAATGTAGGCCGGCGAGGCGCCGAGACGCTGCGCCGCCTGTGAGAAATTCAGTGTCCGCACCACTTCGCAGAACACCTGCAGGTCTTCGATGGAGAATTTGTTGTTCACGATTCGTAAAAACTGATTTCAATTTCGGCTGCTTGTTCGGCCCCGCCCCGGATCGTACGATGAATTGAACTTATCGATCCATCAAACGATTCCAGGGAAGGGGAAAGAGCTTGAACGCAACCGATCTCTCGCTTGCCGAACTTGCCCACGGGCTGCGCAATCGCAAGTTCAGCGCGGTCGAAATCGTCGATTGCTGCCGCGCTGCGCATGAACGCAGCGAGCCGCTGCTGAATGCCTGGAAGAGCTGGAACGGCGACGCAGCACGTCTGCTCGCCCAGTCGGTGGACGGGCTGTTCGACAGCGGGATGGACTTCGGCCCGCTGATGGGCTTGCCGGTGTCGGTCAAGGATCTCTACGGCGTGCCGGGCATGCCGGTGTTCGCCGGCACCGACCAGGCGCTGCCCGCGGCCTGGGAGGCGGCCGGCCCGGTTGCGGGCACGGTGCTGCGCCAGTTCGGCATCGTGATGGGCAAGACGCATACCGTCGAATTCGCCTTCGGCGGGCTCGGCGTCAATGCGCACTGGGGAACACCGTTCAACCCCTGGAGTGCCGACGGGCCGCGGACGCCCGGCGGCTCCAGTTCGGGCGCCGGAGTGTCGCTGGCGCAGGGCAGTGCGCTCGTCGCGCTCGGCACCGACACCGCCGGATCGGTGCGGGTGCCGGCGTCGATGACCGGCCAGGTCGGACTCAAGACCACGCATGGCCGCTGGCCGCTGGCCGGCATCGTGCCGCTGTCGCCCTCGCTGGATACCGCCGGTCTGCTGACCCGCAGCGTGGAGGACATGGCTTTCGCCTTTGCCGCCATCGACACTCCGTGCGGCGAAAGCCGGCCCGGCTGCGCCATGCCCTTGCTGGCCGGCCTGCGTCTGGGCGTGGCCGACAATTTCTTCTGGGAGTCGCTCGACCCGGGCATCGGCGAAAGCGTTTCCGCCGCCATCGACCAACTGGCGCGCGCCGGAGCGCACGTCGTCCGGCTGCGGGTGCCGCATTGCGACGAGGTGTACGACATCTTCCGCCAGGGCGGCCTGGCGGCGTCCGAGCTTGCCGCGTTCATGAACATGGAATTCCCGGAGCGGATCGCGCGCCTCGATCCGGTCGTGCGCGCCCGCGTCGCTGCGGCGGAGCAGGTGTCCTCGGTCGAGTACCTGCGCCGCAAACAGGTGCTGCTGGACAGCGCGCGGCAGGCGACGGCGGTGTTCGCCGACGTCGATGCGCTGCTGGCGCCCACCGTCGCCGTCACGCCGCCTTTGCTGGGCGACATCGCCGACGGCACCGCCTATGCCCGAGCCAACATGATGGCCTTGCGCAATACCGTGATCGGCAATCTGTTCGGCTGGTGCGCGCTGACCCTGCCGGTGGGCTTCGATGCCCGGCGGATGCCAGTGGGCCTGCAACTGATGGGTGCGCCGATGGCTGAAGCGCGCCTGATCGGCATCGGCCTGGCGGTCGAGGCGCTGATCGGCCGCGGGCCGGACATTCTCGGCCGTGCGCCAGCCCTTGCCTGAGCGGCCCTGCCTAAGCGGCCCTGCCGCATTCCGTCGTTTTTTTGCTGTGTGTTCACCAAGGAGGAGACTCGTATGTTTGCCAACAACAAGAGCTGGAAGAAGATCGTTGCCGCATCCGTCGTCGGCGCGCTGTTCGCAGGTGCGGCGAATGCCGCGGACTTCAATTTCACCTTTGCCCACGTGCTGGTCGAAAGCACACCGAACGCCAAGGCCGCGGTGAAGTTCAAGGAAGAGGTCGAGCGCAACTCGAACGGGCGGATCGCGATCAACATCCGTCCTGCGGCGCAACTGGGCGGTGACGTCGAGATCATCGAGCAGACCCAGATGGGGTTGGTGCACATCGCGATTCCGCCGACCGGCAACCTGGCCAACTTCGAGCCGAAGATGTATCTGTTCGACCTGCCTTTCCTGCTCCCAGACACCGCGTCGATGAAGCGCGTGCTGGACGGCGAAGTCGGTCGCGAGCTGCTCGACACGCTCGACAAGAGCAATCTGTACGGGGTGAATTTCTGGGGCGCGGGCTTCCGCCACATGACCAACAACGTCCGTCCGATCACCGGACCGGATGATCTCAAGAACATCAAGATGCGCACCCTGCAGGCGCCGGCGATCCTCGCCACCTACCGTGCCTTCGGCGCCAACCCGACCGCGATGGCCTTCACCGAGGTCTACAACGGCCTGCAGCAAGGCGTCGTCGAAGGCCAGGAGAACCCGCTCGCCAACATCTACTCGATGCGTTTCCACGAAGTACAGAAGTACATGACGCTGACCGGTCATGCCTACCACACCTATGTCGCGGTGATGAACAAGGCCGCCTGGAATTCGCTGCCGGACGATCTGAAGCAGGTCATGCGCGATGCCTTCGATGCGGGCCGCGACCATGGGCGCCAGCTTACCGACGACGACGAGGCGCGGATTGTCGCCGAGATCAAGGACAAGATCGAGATCCGCGAGTTGACCCCGGAAGGGCGCGCTGCCTTCATCGAGAAGTCGCAGCCGATCTACAAGCAGTTCGAAAACCGGGTGACGCCGGCCCTGCTGGAGAGGGCCGTCAAGGCCGCGGCCGGCAACTGATCCTGGAATCGTGAGAGGGGACGGCAATGCTCGAAGCACTCAACAAATGCATCGACTGGATCGAGAACGTGATGATGGTGGTCCTGATGCTGGTCGCCACCGTCGTCGCCATCGTTCAGGTCGCGGCGCGGTATGTCTTCAACAATTCCCTGTACTGGTCGGAGGAGCTCATCCTGTATTCGCTGATCACGATGAGTTTCCTTGCGGCCAGCATGGGAGTGAGATACGCCGCCCATATTTCCGTGGAGATGCTCTACGCCTTTGCCGGACCCCGGCTCACGCGGGTGCTGAAGTACGTGGCGGTGGTGCTCGGCCTGTTGTTCGCCGTTTCGCTGATCCATTACGGCGGCCGGCTGTTCATCAACACGCTGAACATGGGCCAGTTGTCGCCGGCCATGCAGATTCCGGTGGCCTATGTCTATCTGTCGATCCCGATCGCCGGCGTGTTCATGGCCCTGCGCTATCTGCTGATCCTGCGGACGCTGTGGAGCGGGCGGGAATACCGGCCGCTGCTGGCTTCGATCAGCCCGACGACCTGAGGGGAGCCGAATCATGATTTCCGCCCTGATTCCGATTTTCTTCAGCTTGCTGCTGTTCGGCCTGCCGATCTTCGCCGCGCTGGCTTTTGCCGTCACCGCGGTACTGAACGTCTCCGGCGGCATCGATCCGCTGGTGGTGCCGATGCGGATGTTCTCGGGGATGAACAACTTCTCCCTGATGTCCATTCCTTTCTTCATCCTCGCGGCCGAACTGATGCGCATCGGCGGGCTGTCGGACCGCCTGATCGAGCTGGCAAAGGTGCTCATCGGCTGGCTGCCCGGCGGGCTGGCGGCGGCCACGGTGCTGGCCTGCCTGTTCTTCGGCTCGATCTCGGGTTCCAGCCCGGCGACGGTGATCGCCATCGGCACGATCATGTACCCGGCGATGGTCAAGGCGGGCTACGACAAGTACTTCGCCATCGGCCTCATCGCCACCGCCGGCACGCTCGGCCCGATCGTGCCGCCGAGCATCGCGCTGATCATCTACGGTTCGGTCACCGGCACTTCGGTGGGCAAGCTGTTCGCGGGCGGACTGCTGCCTGCGCTGCTGATCGGCAGCCTGCTGATCGGCTATACCACCTGGTATTCGATCCTGCGCAAGTATCCGCGCGACCCTTTCCCGACGCTGCGCCAGATCGGCCATGGCTTCGGGCGCGCGGCCTGGGGCCTGGGCCTGCCGGTGATCCTGCTCGGCGGCATCTACAGCGGCGTATTCACGCCGACGGAGTCGGCAGCGAGCGCATGCCTGTACGGCTGGTTCGTCGGCGCGGTGATCTATCGCAACATCGGCCTGCGCAGCCTGCTCGAGATCCTGCGCAACACCGGCCTGCTGTCGGGTACGCTGCTGCTGATCACGGCCGGCGCATCGGCCTTCTCGTGGATCCTGGCCTCGACCGGCACGCCGACCCAGATCGCCACCCAGGTGCTGTCGAGCACCGATTCGCCGCTGCTGATCATGCTGTTGTTCAACGTCATCATGCTGGTCGCCGGCTGCTTCCTCGACAGCGCCTCGGCGATCATCATCCTGGCGCCGCTGATGCAGCCGATCGCCGCGCAGGTGGGTGTTGACGCGGTGCATTTCGGCATCATCACCCTGGTCAACCTTTCGGTCGGCATGCTGACGCCGCCGGTGGGCCTGAACCTGTTCGTCGCCATGGGCATCGCCAAGATGACGCTGTACGAGATCTTCCGCGCGGCGATGCCCACCATCGCCCTGATGCTGATCGCGCTGCTGCTGGTGACCTACATCCCGACGATCAGCATGCTGTTGCCCAACACCCTGTATTGAGGACGTCGATGAAAACCATCCACCTGCTATCGACCGGCGGCACCATCGCCAGCGCGCCGGGCCAGGACGGGCGCAATATTTCCGGCGCACTGCCCGGCGAGGCGCTGGTGCAGGCGCTGGCCCTGGGCAGCGAGATCCGGCTCGAAGTGCATTCGGTGCTGCAGAAGCCGAGCAATGCGATCGACGCCAGCGACTGGGCCCTGATCGCCCGCGAGTGTACCGCGCTGATGGCTTCGGGGAAGGCCGACGGCATCGTCGTCACCCACGGCACGGACACGCTGGAGGACACCGCTTACTATCTGGAATGCGTGCTCGATACGAACCGGGTGCCGGTGGTGGTGACGGGCGCCCAGCGCGTGCCGCATGCGCTGGGCAGCGATGCCTACATCAACCTCCGGCGCGCGATCGAGGCTGCGGCCGACGATGCCTGCCGCGGCCCGGGCGTGCTCGTTGCTTTCAACGAGTCACTCTACGGCGCAAGCTTCGTGCGCAAGGTGAGCAGCTTCCGGCTCGACGGCTTCGATGCGCCCGGCCTGGGCTGCCTGGGCTTCATCGACAACGGCCGCGTCGCGCTGCTGCAACATCCGGCGCGCCAGCCGCGCCTGAGCCACGAAGCGGCGCTGCCCAGGGTGGACGTCGTCCCGGCCTATGGCGGCGCGGCCGGCGCCATGCTGGCGGCCGTGATCGCCAGCGGCCCGGCAGGGCTGGTGCTCGATGGCGTGGGGCGCGGCCATGTGCCGCCGGAATGGATGCCGGTGCTGCGCGAAGCCATCGCCGGCGGGCTGGTGGTGCTCGTGTGCAGCAGCACGCTGCACGGCGCCACCCACCAGAGCTACCAGTTCGCGGGTTCGCTGCACGAGCTTGAACAGGCGGGCGCGCTCGCCGTGGCCCATCTTTCGGCACGCAAGGCCCGCATCCGGCTGGCGATCGCCCTGGCAGCGGGCATGCGTGGACCCGAGGCATTGCGACAAGCATTCACCTGGCAGCGCGAGCGCTGCTGAACCTCTCGACAAGGAAGAAAAATGTCCGCACTCAAGATCGCCGTCATCCCGGGGGATGGAATCGGCAAGGAAGTCATGCCCGAAGCGATACGCGCGCTGGAGGTGCTGCAGCAGCGGCACGGCCTCGAACTGGTGTTCGAGCATTTCGACTGGGCCTGCGCCGAGTACTACCAGCAGCATGGCGAGATGCTGCCGCCGGACTGGTTCGAGCGCCTGAAGGGCTTCGATGCGATCCTGTTCGGTGCCGTCGGCTGGCCCGAGGTCGTGCCGGACCACATCTCGCTGTGGGGTTCGCTGCTGAAGTTCCGCCGCGAATTCGACCAGTACATCAACCTCCGCCCGGTGCGGCTGATGCCCGGCGTGCCGTGCCCGCTGGCCGGAAAGAAGCCGGGCGACATCGACTTCCTGGTCGTGCGCGAGAACACCGAAGGCGAATACACCGACCTCGGCGGCCGCATCTACGGCGGTACCGAGCGCGAGATCGTCATCCAGGAATCGGTCTTCTCGCGCCACGGCGTCGACCGCGTGCTCGAATACGCATTCCAGCTCGCCGCCCGGCGCGAGCGCAAGCACCTGACATCGGCGACCAAGTCCAACGGCATCGCGATCAGCATGCCGTACTGGGACGAGCGCCTCGAAGCGGTTGCCGCCGGCCACCCCGGGGTGCGCTGGGACAAGTACCACATCGACATCCTGTCGGCGCGCTTCGTGCTGTCGCCGGAGCGCTTCGACGTCGTCGTCGCATCCAACCTGTTCGGCGACATCCTGTCGGACCTCGGTCCGGCCTGCACCGGCACCATCGGCATCGCGCCGTCGGCCAACCTCAATCCCGAGCGCCGCTTCCCCTCGCTGTTCGAGCCGGTGCATGGCTCCGCGCCGGACATCTACGGCCGCAACATCGCCAACCCGGTGGGCATGATCTGGTCGGCGGCGCTGATGCTCGAATTCCTCGGCGAGCGCCAGCCCGCCTGCGCGGCAGCGGCGCAGGAACTGCTGCGTGCGATCGAGCAGGTGCTGGAGCACGGCCCGCGCACGCCGGACCTGGGCGGCGATGCAGATACGACCGTGATGGGCAAGGCGGTCGCGGATCTGCTCGGGCGAGCCTGAGCGCAAGGCCGGATGCGGCGGCAGCCCGTTTCCGGCCGTCCCTTGACCCGCATCATTTTCCCCCGCCGGGCGCTCGGCTCTAATGGGCTCCACACAGGAGAGCCCTCATGTTCCGCATCGCCAACTTCATCCGCGAACTCGATCAACCCACGTCGGTCGGCCCGCGCCGCAATCCGCCCGGCCCGGTGGTCATCTGGAACCTGATCCGGCGCTGCAACCTGACCTGTGAGCACTGTTACTCGATCTCGGCGGACAAGGACTTTCCCGGCGAGCTGAACACGGCCGAAGTGTTCAAGGTCATGGACGACCTGAAGGCCGCGCGGGTGCCGGTGCTGATCCTGTCGGGCGGCGAGCCGCTGCTGCGGCCGGACATCTTCGACATCGCCCGCCGCTCCAAGTCGATGGGCTTCTATACCGCGCTGTCGTCCAACGGCACGCTGATCGACGCCTCGAACATCGATGCGATCGACGACATCGGCTTCGACTACGTCGGCGTCAGCCTGGACGGCATCGGTGTCACGCACGACCATTTCCGCCGCAAGCAGGGCGCTTTCGAGGCCTCGATGGCCGGCATCCGGCTGTGCCTGGAGCGCGGCATCAAGGTCGGCGTGCGCTACACCATGACCGAAGGCAATGCCCACGACTTGCGTGCGCTGCTGAAGCTGGTCGAGGACGAGGGCATCGACAAGTTCTATTTTTCCCACCTCAACTACGCCGGCCGCGGCAACAAGAACCGCGCCGGCGATGCCCGCCACCGCACCACGCGCGAGGCGATGGAGCTGCTGTTCGAGACCTGTCTGGAGCTGCACCGGCGCGGCATCGAGAAGGACTTCGTCACCGGCAACAACGATGCCGACGGACCATTCCTGCTGCAGTGGGTGCAGCGCCGCTTCCCCGAGCGTGCGGCGCACATCGAGGCCAAGCTGCGCCAGTGGGGCGGCAACGCCAGCGGCGTGAACGTGGCCAACATCGACAACCTCGGCATCGTGCATCCGGACACGATGTGGTGGCACGTGCCGCTGGGCGACGTGCGCAAGCGTGCCTTCGGCGAGATCTGGAACGATCTGGACAATCCGCTGCTGGCCGGGCTGAAGCAGCACCCGCGTGTGCTCGAAGGCCGCTGTGGCGGCTGTCGTTACCTGGACATCTGCAACGGCAGCTCGCGCGTGCGTGCCTCGCAGATCACCGGCAACCCGTGGGCGGAAGATCCGGGCTGTTATCTGGACGACGACGAGATCGGTTTCGCCGGCGGCGGCGAGCGCGTCGTCACCACACCCTGGACGCGTATCGCGAAGGTGCCGGCATGAGAAAGAATTCCTGCGCTCGCAGCAATGTTGCGGCGCTGTCCTTTGACGGAGTGTTTTCCTCCTGGGGTAGTCCGGCGATGAAGACGTCGCTGGGCGCGATCCTGTTCGGTGCCGCGATGCTGGCGGCCGGCAGCGGCAATGCAGCCGACACGGCCCGTCCCGACGTTTCCGCGCTGTATGCCCAGCATTGCGCCGCCTGCCATGCTCCCGACCGCCTCGGCGGCATGGGGCCGGCGCTGTTGCCGGACAACCTGTCCCGCCTGCGCAAGCCCGAGGCGCTGAAGATCGTTGCCGAGGGGCGCACCGCGACGCAGATGCTGGGCTTCGCCGGGCAGTTGGACAAGGACGAAATCGCCGCGCTGGTCGACTGGATCTACAGCCCGGTCGAGCCGCCGCCGCGATGGACCGACGAAGACATTCGCGCGTCCTGGATCCGGCATGTCGATCCGGCTACGCTGTCCGACAAGCCCGTGTTCGATGCCGATCCAATGAACGTCTTCCTCGTCGTCGAGGGCGGCGATCACCACGTCAGCGTGCTCGACGGCGACAAGCTCGAGCCCATCCACCGCTTCCAGTCGCGCTTCGCGCTGCACGGCGGTCCCAAGTTCGCCGCCGACGGGCGCTACGTGTTCTTCGGCTCGCGCGACGGCTGGATCACCAAGTACGACCTGTGGAACCTGAAGGTGGTGGCGGAGGTGAGGGCGGGCATCAACA
This sequence comes from Thauera carbonicopians, assembly GCF_025699485.1. Classification (GTDB taxonomy): domain Bacteria; phylum Pseudomonadota; class Gammaproteobacteria; order Burkholderiales; family Rhodocyclaceae; genus Thauera. Next base: position 87,801 of record NZ_JANUXN010000001.1, read on the forward strand.
CCCGCAACGTCGCCGCGTCGCCGGACGGCCAGCACGTCGCAGTGGCAAACTACCTGCCAAATACCCTGGTGCTGCTCGACGGCGACCTGAACCTGGTCAAGACCATCGCCGCCACCGACCGCGACGGCAAGCACAGCTCGCGCGTGTCGGCGGTGTATGACGCCACGCCGCGCCAGTCCTTCATCGCCGCGCTGAAGGATGTGCCGGAAGTGTGGGAGATCAGCTACACCAAGGCGGTGGAAGACATCCCCACCGGCTTCATCCACGACTACGCGCAGAAAGAGGGCAGCTTCATTCCCGGCTACCTGAACCCGCGCCGCACCATCCTGCAGGAAGTGCTGGACGACTTCTTCTTCACCCAGGACTACGCCGAGCTGATGGGTGCCTCGCGCGAAGGCGTCGGCCAGGTGGTCAACCTCGACATCCGCCGCAAGATCGCCGACCTGCCGCTGGACGGCATGCCGCACCTGGGTTCGGGCATCACCTGGGAGTGGACAGACACTCGGACCGGCGCCGACGGCAAGCCGCGCACGGTGATGGCGAGCACCAACCTGAAGGCGGGCGAAGTCACGGTGATCGACATGAAGAGCTGGGAGGTCATCAAGCGCATCCCCACCCGTGGTCCCGGCTTCTTCCTGCGCAGCCACGCCAACAGCCGTTATGCTTTCGTCGATTCGATGATGAGCCCGCAGGCCAAGCACATCCTGCAGGTCATCGACAAGCAGTTGCTGGAAGTGGTCAAGGAAATCACCGGCGAGCCGGGAAAGACCCTGGCCCACATCGAATTCACCCGCGACGGCCGCTACGCGCTGGCCAGCCTGTGGGAAGACGAGGGTGCGGTCATCGTCTATGACGCCCAGACCCTCGAGGAAGTGAAACGCCTGCCGATGAGAAAGCCGGTGGGCAAATACAATGTGTGGAACAAGATCACACGCGAAGAGGGCACCAGCCATTGAGTGCCCCCGCAATCCCTGACGAAGAGTAAGACCATGGCCCTGATCCCCCTCGAAGAACCGACCACCAAACGCATCCCGCCCGACACCTTCTCGCTGTGGGCGCTGGGCTTCCGCCCCTTCTACCTGCTGGCCGCGGCCTTTGCCGCGATTGCCGTGCCGATATGGGTCGTGGTCTTTTCCGGTGCGCTGCAGACGCCGATTCCCGGCATGTGGTGGCATGCGCACGAGATGATCTTCGGCTTCGCCGCGGCGGTCATCATCGGTTTCCTGTTCACTGCCGCGCGCAACTGGACCGGGCTGGACACGCCGGCCGGCGGCCAGCTCGCGGCGCTGGTCGCCTTGTGGCTGGCCGGCCGGCTGGCGATGGCCTTCGGCAGCGGCGTATGGGTGGCGGTGATCGACCTCGCTTTCCTGCCGGTGGCCGCGGCGCTGCTGCTGCGCGTGCTGACGCGTGCCAAGAGCAAGCGCAACTACTTCGTCGGCGTGCTGCCGGGCCTGCTGTCGCTGGCCAACCTGGTGTTCCATCTCGCGGTGCTGGGCGTCATCGGCGCCGATCCGCTGGCGGCGATGCATCTCGCGCTGGGCCTGATCGTGGTGCTGGAGACCGTCATCGGCGGACGCGTGATTCCGATGTTCACCTTCAACGTGATCCGTGGCATCAAGCAGTGGCGCGACGTGCGCCTCGACTGGGCGGCGGCGGTCTCCACCGGTATCGCGCTGCTGCTGTGGGCGGCCGGAGCGGGCGCCTGGGCTGCCGTGCTGTCCTTCGTCGCCGCGGTGCTGCAACTGCTGCGTGTCGGTGGCTGGAATCCGTGGGCGACGCGCAAGGTGCCGCTGCTGTGGATCCTGCACCTGTCCTACCTGTGGATTCCGATCGGCCTGGCCCTGATCGGCCTGGCCCAGCTCGGCCTGCTGCCGCGCACCGCCGGCATCCACGCGCTGGCGATCGGCGCCACCGGCGGACTGATCATCGGCATGATCACCCGCACCGCGCTCGGCCATACCGGCCGCATGCTGGTGGCCGGCCCGATCGAGACCGCCGCCTACGTGGTGGTGCAACTGGCGGCGCTGGCCCGGGTGCTGACCGTGGCCGCCGTCCCCGTTGCCGCCACCGGTGGTATCCACGCCGCCGCCACGCTGTGGGCGATCGGCTTCGCGCTCTACCTGTGGCGCTACACGCCCTTCCTGCTGAAGGCGAGGGTGGATGGCAAGGCGGGGTAGGGGGAGTGCCGCAGAGGCCAGTGACGTAGTTCAGTCTTCGATACAGCAAAAAACCAGCCGCATCGGCTGGTTTTTTGCTGTACGTCCCGGACCTTGCTTCCCTGCTGGAAGCAGGGCCGGGTTTTTCTTCAATCCAGGCTGCTGCGCAGCCGCTCGATGTCCGGGATGTGGATGGTGCGGCCTTCGACCTCGATCAAGCCGGAGCTGGTCAGTTCGTGCAGGATGCGGGAGAAGTGTTCCTGCGTCAGGTTGAGCCGCGAGGCGATGGTGCCCTTGCTGGTGGGCAGGCGGATGGAGACGCGGCCGTTGTTGTTGCATTCGCCGCTCAGCTCCTCTTCGCGCAGCAGGTAGCCGATGATGCGCTCGCGGCCGGAGCGCAGCGAGTAGCTTTCGACGTCGCCCATCAGGCGGTGCAGACGCTGGGAGAGGCCGGCGATGATCTTGTGGCAGAAGTCCGGGTCGTTGCTCATCTCCTCGAACAGCACCTGCTTGCCGATGTGCAGCAGGGCGCTGTCGGTCAGCGCCTGCGCCATGACGACGTAGGGCTTGTCCATGAACATCACCGCTTCGCCGAAGCTCTGGCCCGGGCGCAGGATGTCGACCACTTTCTCGTTGCCTTCGGACGAGGTGAAGGCGAGCTTAATCTGGCCGGACAGGATCAGGTGGAAGCCGGTGCAGGCATCGCCGCGATGGAACAGGATTTCGCCCTTGGTCGCCTTGACTTCGCGCACGCCGCGGGCAAAACGGGCGATTTCGCCGCAGCCCAGGCCCTGGAACAGCGAGGCATGGCGGAGCAGGCGGCACAGGCGTTCGACTTCGGGTGCCAGCGGAACGGCCCCGGCAGCCGGGTCGGCTTCGCGCATGGCTTCCTGGCATGGGGTGTCGAAATGGTTCATGGCGTCGATCAACGGGTCAGTTGGGCGTAGAACATCGGCAGCCGGGCGGGCAACTCGTCGGGCTGGCGGATCACTGCATAGCCGCCGGGGCCGAACAGGTGCGGCAGGTAGCTGGCGCCTTCGCGGTCGATGGTGACGCAGAAGGGCACGATGCCGCGGCCGCGCGCCTCGATGACGGCGACGCGGGTGTCCTCGATGCCGTAGCGGCCGTCGTAGAGGTCGAGGTCGTTGGGTTTGCCGTCGGACAGGATCAGCAGCACGCGCCGGGCGGCGGCCTGCTTTTCGAGCACGCTGGTGGCGTGGCGGATCGCCGCGCCCAGGCGAGTGTAGTAGCCCGGCTTGATCGCCATGATGCGGCCGCGCGCGGCGTCGTCGAAACGCTGCGAGAAAGTCTTCAGGTGGTGGAAGCGGACGTTGCTGCGCTTGACCGAGGAGAAGCCGCACAGCGCGAAGCGGTCGCCGGTGGCCGACAGCGCTTCACCGAACAGCAGCAGCGAATCGCGGATGACGTCGATGACGCGCGCTTCGGACGAGATCCAGGCGTCGGTGGACAGCGACAGATCGGCCAGCGCCAGGCAGGCGAGGTCGCGTTCGCGCTTTTCCAGCGACAGGTAGAGCTGGTCGGATGGGTGCTGGCCGATGGCACGATCGGTGGCGGCGCGCACCACCGCGTCGAGATCGAGCTCGCTGCCGTCGATGCGGCCCTTGAGCCAGCGCCGGCCCGGCTGTAGCGCGGCGAACTGGCGATGCAGGTGGCGCGCGGTGCGATGAAGGTGGGGCGGCAGCGGCGTGGGCGCGGCACGTGGGTCATGTGGCGAGGCGGTGAACTCCTGCAGGCGGACGTGGTCCTCGCGCAGCAGGCCCTTGCGGTAGTCCCATTCGGGCAGCGGAATGCCGTCGCCGAGAACGACGTCGTCCTCGGCGGCGGACGGCAGATCGAGGTCGAAGCGCACCTTGGAGGCGACACGCTCTTCGTCGCGCGACAGCGCGAGCTGTTCGAGGTTGGCGGCGGCGTCGGCGGCGTTGTCGTCGGGGTCGTCGTCGGTGCTGCGCTTGACCTTGAGGAATTCGGCCACCGACAGCAGGCTCTCGGCGCGGAAGATCATCAGCAGGCCGTGCTTTTCCTGCGGCTGGTCGACGCGCTCGACGCGGTGGGCCTGGCGTTCGGTTTCGCGCTCGTCGCGCTTGTTCTGCGCGTTGGCGCTGGCTTCGGCGCCGCGTCCGCCGCGGGCGGCGGCGGCCTCGCCGGGCATCAGGTCGCCCAGCCACAGCAGCACCGGCTGCTGCGGCATGCCCTTGGGCGGCAAGGGCGGCAGGACGGCGACGCTGCCGGGATGCTGCAGCGCCTGGCGAATCAGGTTCTCGCGTTCGGCTTCGGCCGGCGGCAGGCGGGCGGGCTCGATGCGCTGCTGGATGACTGCGGCCACCAGGCGCTCGTAGCGCGGCTGCAGGCCGGGCCAGCGCAGCAGTGCGCGCAGCGTGGCGAGCTGGTTCAGGCGCAGTTCGAGCGTCGCCGCGTCGGCGCTGGCGCCTTCGGGCAGCGGTGCGAGCCGGGCCTGGGCCTCGGCCAGTGCGGCTTCGTCCTCGGCCCCGGCCGGCGCGCCGCTGGCAGCGGCGAGCGCGGCCAGCCACAGGTAGAGGTCACGGTTCAGGCTGCGCTCGGGCAGGGTGTCGAGCTCCATCGGCAGGCGCAGCGTGACGGCGTCCATGCGCGCACGGGCCGTGCGTTCGTCGCTGCCGGCGATGCGCGACAGCAGGCTGCGGCGCGCGCCATGGACGTCGGCGGTGGCGGCGGCGACACGCAGACCGGGGTCGCCGCCGAGGGCGCGGAAAAACACGCCGGTCATGCGTTCGATTTCCTTCAGCCTGACCACGGCCTGGGGAAAGTGGCCGCCCGCGGCGCGGGTGATGAAGCGGTGCCAGAGCTTGCCGACGGTTTCTTCCATGGTTCAGCGCTCCAGATCCTTTTCGCGCGGCCCGAAGATCGGATAGCGCCAGGGCCGGCCATTGACCGCACGCGACAGGCCGAGCACGCCGAGCAGGATCAGCCCGGAATGGACGAAGGTGAAGTAGAGCACACCGATCACCCACGACCACGGGTTGTCGAAGCCGCCGAGGACGAAGATGGCGACGCTCAGGCTCACCAGCAGGGTGCCGCCCCAGATGCAGGTCCAGCCGGTCTGGCGCAGGTGGTTGCGTACCAGCGGGTCGGGATGGTTCCGGTGCTTGATCCACAGGAACATCAGCGCCAGGAAGGCCAGGCCCGGCGCCAGCATCAGGTTGATCAGGAACAGTGCCTCCGCCGCGATGGCGAGGTGCGGGCCGGGGACGGCGTGGCGGAGCGGGTCGGGGCGTTCGGTCGACATGGCCGTTCGGGTCAGCGGCCGAAAGTGGCCGACACGACTTCCATCAGTGCCTCGGCGACTTCGCGGTCGTCGGTCAGGCTTTCGATGATGCCGACGCGGCAGGCGGCGACCGGGTCCATGCCGTCCTTGATCAGTAGTGCGGCATAGATCAGCAGCCGGGTGCTGGCGGCTTCCTCGAGGTCGCGGTCCTTCAGTGCGCGCAGCGCGCCGGCGATCGCCACCAGGCGGCGGGCGAGATCGGGCGGGCAGGCGGTCTCGCCGATCAGGATCGCTTCTTCCTGCTCGGCGCGCGGGAAGTCGAAGCGCAGGCTGACGAAGCGCTGGCGGGTCGAGGGTTTCATGCCTTTCAGCAGGTTCTGGTAGCCGGGGTTGTAGGACACCACCAGCATGAAGCTGGGCGGCGCTTCGAGCAGTTCGCCGGTGCGGTCGATCGGCAGGATGCGGCGGTCGTCGGCCAGTGGGTGCAGCACCACCGTGGTGTCCTTGCGCGCCTCGACCACTTCGTCCAGGTAGCAGATGCCGCCTTCGCGCACCGCGCGGGTCAGCGGGCCGTCGCACCATACCGTCTTGCCGTCGCCGATCAGGTGGCGGCCGACGAGATCGGCGGCGGTGAGGTCGTCGTGGCAGGCCACGGTGTGCAGCGGCAGCCCCAGGCGGGCGGCCATGTGGGCGACGAAGCGGGTCTTGCCGCAGCCGGTGGGGCCCTTGATCAGCAGCGGCAGGCGGTTCTTCCAGGCGTGCTCGAACACTGCGACTTCGTCGCCGGCAGCTTGGTAGTAGGGGATGTCGAGCTGTTGCGTCTCGGCGCGGTTGTCCATGTTCATTGCGGCATTCCTTTGATGTATGCGATGGCGATGACCACCCAGACGAGGATCATCCAGCCCAGCGTCAGCATGCGCCACAGCGCCGGTGCATGTCTCAGGGCCATGAAGTCGAGGATGATGACCGCGCCCTTCCAGAACGAGATCGCGGCCAGCGCGGCGATCGCGCCCTTGCCGGTGGCGCCCAGCGCGCCCATGCCCCAGGTCAGCAGCGTGGCGACGATCAGCGTCGCCCACAGCAGGGTGGCGCGTCGCGGCGTGCCATGTACGTCGGAGCTCATCTTCTCCTCCTCAGTGGATGACATAGACCAGCGGGAACAGGATCAGCCACACCAGATCGACCATGTGCCAGTAGGCGGCGCCGGTCTCGATGCCGTTCATCTCGCCCGGCCGATAGCGGCCCTGGCGTGCGCCGTTCCACATCGCGACCAGGATCACCATGCCGAGGATCACGTGCATGAAGTGGAAGAAGGTCAGCGACAGGTAGAACATGTGGAAGGGGCTGCTCGACAGGCTGATGTTGTGCTCGAAGGCCGCCGCGTATTCGAACATCTTGACCACCAGGAAACCGGCGCCGCAGGCGATCGCGGCCAGCAGCCAGCGCGCGCAGGGCTGCGACAGGCTGTGCTCGGCGGCCTGCACCGCGCGCACGACGAAATAGCTGGCGGTGAGCAGCAGCACGGTGTTGAGCGCGCCGGCGTTGCGGTTCAGTGCCGCCTGTTCGGCGTCGAACAGTTCGATGTTGTTGGCACGGGTGAAGGCGTAGGCGGCGAAGAACACGCCGAAGGCCAGCAGTTCGGCGAGGATGAAGAACCAGATCGCCAGGTCGCCCGCGAGCCGGGGGCCGGTGTCGTCCGGGGGTGTTGCAATGGCGGGTAAAGTGTCCTGTTCCATGCATCGAAGTCTAGGCAGCGGGGCATGGAATTAACTTGATCGTGGTTAACTGAGCTTTTCCGCACGGAATTCGGCCGCACTGCCCAGCCAATACCGCGTCACGTCCGCCATGCGGTTGGCAAAGCCCCATTCGTTGTCGAACCATACCACCAGGTTGACGAGCCGCGGTCCGATCATGCGGGTCTGGCCGCCGTCGACGATCGCCGAATGCGGGTCGTGGTTGAAGTCGATCGAGGCGTGGGGGTCGTCCGACCATGCCAGCAGTCCGCGCCACGCGCCTTCGGCGGCGGCGCGCAGCAGATGGTTGATCTGCGTTGCGTCGGTATCGCCGGCGAGCTGCAGCACCATGTCGATGGCCGAGACGTTGTGCGTCGGCACGCGAATGGCCTTGGCCTGCACCTTGCCGGCGAGCTCGGGCAGCAGGCGCTCGACGCCGCGCGCCAGGCCGGTCGACACCGGGATGATCGACTGCATCGCCGAGCGCGTGCGGCGCAGGTCGGCGTGGTGGTAGCCGTCGATCAGCGGCTGGTCGTTCATTGCCGAATGCAGCGTGGTCAGCAGCACGTTCTCGAGGCCGAGTTCGCGATGCAGCAGGGCCAGCACCGGCACTGCGGCATTGGTGGTGCATGACGCGTTCGATACCAGCCGGGCATCGGCGCGCAGGCTGTCGTCGTTGATGCCGTGCACGATGGTGGCGTCGACGTCCTCGGCGCTGTTGCCCGGCTGCGACAGCAGCAGGCGCGGGCAGCCCGCATGCAGGAAGCGTTCGAGCTCGGCGCGGCTGCCGTATTGCCCGGAGCATTCGACCACCAGGTCGATACCCCCGGCCGTCCAGTCGACCGCTTCGGGCGTGCTCGCATGCGAGACCGCGATGGCCTGGCCGTCGATCAGCAACCGGCCGTCGCGCGTCTCGACCCGGCCGGGAAAGCGGCCGTGGGTGGAATCGAAACGGGTCAGGTAGGCGATGCTCGCCAGGTCCGCCGGCTCGTTGATCGCCACCACCCGGAACTGCTGCGCCAGCCCGGCCTCGTGCAGCGCACGCAGGTAGCAGCGACCGATGCGGCCGTAGCCGTTGATGGCGATGCGTTGCGGGCGGGGCGGGGCGAGGGGCTGGGTGCGTGACACGGCGGCTTCCGGTGTTCGGGTCGGGAAAAACGGGATTCTAATGGGTGATGGCCCTGTGCCGGAATTCGTGCAGGGCAGGAGCAGGCTTGCTGCGGTTTCAAGACTATTTATTTGATTCTCGTTTTTATTAGTACAATGAGAACCGTTTTCATTAAAATTCATCGCCTGTTCTCATGAGGAAACCATGAAGGCCCGCATCGCAAGTTTGAAGAGGAAAACCGTATGCCTGGCCATCCTGTCGGCCATGCCCGCACTGGCAGCCGCACAGGAAAGCCGGCAGGCGTCCGCAGACGACGGGCTGGCACCCACGGTGTTGAAGGCGGTTACCGTCGATGCCTACCGAACGGCGGAAACGACGTCGGGTGCAACCAAGACCGATACGCCGGTTGCCGAAACGGCACAGTCGGTATCGGTGATCGTGCGTGACGAACTCGACGCGCGCGGAGTGCAGAACCTCAACGACGCGATGCGCTACGTCGCCGGGGTCGCGCTCGAAAGCTCCGGCATCGACAATCGCGTCGATGATTTCAGCATCCGCGGCTTCGATGCCGGCAGCTGGAGCAACAACGTGACCGTCGACGGCATGCGGGCGCCGCAGGGCAGCCAGTGGAACCGGACGATGGTCGATAGCTGGAACCTGGAGCGCGTCGAAGTCCTCAAGGGGCCGTCGGCGGTGATGTATGGCCAGGTGGCACCGGGAGGCATGGTCAACCAGGTGAGCAAGATGCCGTCGGCCGACCGTGAGCGGCTCCTGCGGCTCGGCATCAACGGCCATGGCCAGTTCAACACTGCCTTCGATGTCGGCGGCGGCAGCGAGGACGACCGCCATCTGTTCCGTCTGGTCGGGCTGTACCGCAAGGGCGATACCCAGATCAAGCACACGCCGGAAGAGCATTACTTCATCGCGCCGAGCTACAGCTTGCAGATCTCCGACGCGACGAAGCTGACGCTGCTGGGCCTGTACCAGCGCGACGACGGCGGTTCGACCTACCAGTTTCTGCCAATGGACGGAACGCTCGTCGCGACGCCGTTCGGGCGGATGAAGAACACCACCTTCATCGGCGAGCCGCACTGGAATACCTATGATCGTACGATCTGGACTGCCGGCTATGTCTTCGAGCACGCATTCGACGACAACTGGAAGTTCAGCCAGAGTGCGCGCGTGACGGACGTGGAGTCCCTGTTCCGTACGGTGGTCACCAGCGGCGCATTGAATGCCGATGGCCGCACCCAGAACCGCCGCGCAGTATGGGGTGAGGGCGATTCCAGGGGTTATACCGTGGATACGCGCCTGACCGGCAAATTTGCCACCGGCGCGGTTGCACACACCTTGCTCGCCGGGCTGGATTGGCAGAAGGCGGATTGGACCGGTGCGCGCGGCGCGATGATCAGCCCTCCGCCCATCGATATCTTCAACCCGGTGTACGGCGGCTTCAGGCCGACCACCACCAGTATCAACTACAGCGGCGGCAAGAACGAGCAGACCGGGGTCTATCTGCAGGATCAGATGGCCATCGACAAGTGGCGGCTGACCTTGGGTGGCCGCTACGACTGGACCGAGGATGACACCTACTCACAGTCCTATTCTGCCATTTCCGGTGTCTACGGCGCCCGCAGCCCGAGCAGGGTGAAGAACGAAGCCTTCACCCGCAATGCCGGAATCCTCTATGTTTCCGATCTGGGCCTGTCGCCTTATCTCAGCTATGCCGAGTCGTTCCAGCCGGCCGGCAGCAATACCAGCATGAGCTTCACCGACAAACCCTTCGATCCGGTGACGGGCAAGCAATGGGAATTCGGCATCAAGTACCAGCCGGCGAACCATGATGGTCTCGTCACCGTGTCCATCTACGACCTGCGCCAGCAGGACATCCTGGTCAACGACCCCGATCCTGCCCATAACACATGCGGTTCGAACGGAACCAGCCAGTGCCAGGTCCAGGATGGCGAGAGCCGGGTGACGGGCGTGGAGGTCGAAGGCCGGATCACGCTGCAGAAGGGATTGAGCGTGATTGGCGCGGTGTCATGGATGGATTCGGAGATCACCCGCAGCACGGCGGGCCTGAAGGGCAAGGAGCTTGCACGCGTGCCGGAGAAAACCGTGTCGCTGTGGGCCGACTACACTTTCCTCGGCGGAGACCTGGCTGGCCTGAGCCTGGCGGCCGGGGTGCGCTACAACGGCAGAAGCTACGGCGACAGTGCCAATCTCTACGAGATTCCGTCCTTCACGCTCTATGATGCGGCAATCCGCTACATCATCGGCCGCGACAGCAGCACGCCCGTCCAGCTTGCGCTCAATGTCGGCAATCTGACGGACAAGCGCTACGTTTCCACCTGCGGCGGCGTTTCTTCATGCTTCTACGGGACCGGTCGCACCGTCAACGCGACCGCGACCTTCAGTTGGTGAGTCCGTGGCGGCAGGTCCGCCCGCCGGGGCGGACCGCGTCATGGCATACCTTGTGGGCAGTGACGCAGGCGGGGGCGGCAGTGATGATTCCCGCTGCGGCCGTATCTTTCGAATGAGATCAGTACGATGAATGCGTGGATGGTCCTGCTTTCGGCGCTGTCCGGTGTGGCGGGTGCATGGCTGCTCTATCTGGCATCGCCGCAGCAATTGTGGCTGGCACGCCGACCCTCTCCCCGTGGCCTTGCCTGGCTCGGCAGCGGTTGCCTGCTGCTGTCCCTGGCGCTGCTGCTGTCGATGATGGGGGCGATGGCCGCGGTGGCGAGCTGGATGGTGCTGGCGATGCTGGTATGGACGGCGGCTCCGTTCGTCGCTGCATGGCGGGCACGGCAGCGGAGGTCGTCGTGAGCGGGAAGGCGGCGACGGGGAATGTGCGGCGGCTCGAGAGCCGCCACTGGTTCGGCAAGAGCTGTGCCGGCGTGCTGCTCGGTTTCGGCCTGGCGGTGGCGCTTTCCGGCCTGTTTGCCTGGCTCGGCCCGGGAGGCATCGAGGGCGGAGGCGGCAAGACGCAATTCAACATGTGGCTGATCGCGCCGATCTGGGCAGGTGTGCTGTCCTTCGTATTCCTGTTTCGCGACAGCCTGCGTGCATGGCTGTGGCTGGGCGCGGCAAATCTGGCTGCTTTCGGCCTGCTGGGCGCGCTGCGGCTGGGCATGGGTTGAGCAATGAAAATCCGCAACGACGTCATCAAGGTATACAAGGACGTGCACATCTGGGTCGGCATCGTCAGCGGGCTGATGCTGTTCATCGCCTTCTACGCCGGCGCCATCACGATGTTCGAGAAGCCGCTCGAACGCTGGGCGACACCGCCGTCGGCGCTGGCGCCGCCGCCACCGATCGAGCGCGCGGACGAATTGCGGGAGGCCGTCCTCGCCAGGCATCCGCAGGCGGCGAAGTTCCATGCCGTCGTTGTCCAGCCGACTGCCGAAATGCCTGCAAGAGTGGTATGGCGCGAACCTGGCAAGACCCGTCGGGACTTTACCGAGTATGGAGCGAGCTTCGCTGCCGACGGCAGCCTGCAGGTCGAGAAGCTGGCCAGGGCGCAGGTGGCGCAACTGGTCGACACGCTCCATCAACTGGTCGGTTTGCCGTTTGCCGATGCGGTGGCGCGCCCGATCATGGGCGCGGTGGCATTGCTGTATGCCGTGGCGCTCGTCTCCGGGCTGATCATCGTGCTGCCGACGCTGGTCAAGGATTTCTTCGCCCTGCGCCTGGGCAAGAACATCAAGCGCATGTGGATGGACGTCCATAATGCGCTGGGTATCGTCAGCCTGCCCTTCCACCTCGTCATGGCGCTGACCAGCGTGGTGTTCGCCTTCCATACGCCTTTTTATGCGGTGCAGGAGAAAGTGGTGTATCCCCATGGCCTGCCCTGGGGGCAGCACGCGCCTGCGCCCTTGCCCGGCCCCCACGAATACCCGCTGCCGGCGGACGAACTGCTGCGCAGAGTCGAGGCGCAACTGCCGGGCTTCGAGGTCTACAGCTTCATCTTCCGGGAGGACCATGGCCAACTGGAGGCGAGCGTCACCGGCCTGGACATCCGCTACGGCACCCGTGGGCGAACCTATGCGAGCACGCACCTGAATCCCTATACCGGCGAAGTGGACCCGCATGATCTGCCCGGGCACATGGAGCCATGGGACGCGACCGTCAATACCTTCTTCATGCTGCATTTCGGCAGCTACGGCGGCAATGCGATGCGCTGGCTCTACGTGGCGATGGGGCTGGCCGGTGCCATGCTGTTCTACACCGGAAACCTGCTGTGGATCGAATCACGCCGCAGGAAGCAGCGCGACGGCGTCGTTCCCGGGCAAAAGCGTTCGGCCCGGGTGCTGGGCTGCCTGACCGTCGGCGTGTCCCTTGGCTGCGTGATCGGTATTTCGGCGACGCTGGCTGCGACCAAATGGCTGCCAGGGCAGGTTGATGATCTCGCTGCATGGCATGAGGGCATCTATTACGCAGTTTTCCTCGCCGCCGTGGCCTGGGCTTTCGTACGGGGGGCTGCCCGCAGCGCCGACGAGCTGCTGCGGCTGGCGGCACTGGCGACTTTGCTGATTCCGCTCGGCAGCCTGGCGGGCATCTGGGGAGTCGGCGGTACCTGGAACCATCCCGGTACGGGCTTTGCCGTCGATGCCACCGCCCTGGCAGCCGTGCCGGTGTTCCTGCTGCTGGCACATCACACCCGCAAGCGGATGCGGGAAGGCCATGCCGATAGCGTCTGGTCCGCGAAGCAAGAAGCTGCCGTCGAGCCGGATGCTCCACCTCGGGGGATGGCGGCCTCGAAGTGACGGCCTGAGGCAGACGGCCACTGCTGCGCTTCGCCGTCGCTCTGCGGCCTGCTCCGCGGGCTGGACGTGACAGGGGTTCCAGGCTGTAACCCCGGCCCCCCGGCGGGGCAGAGCAATGCGGCTGCCGGCGCCAGGTGGCCCGCACAGAGGCGGGCGGTCTGAGCCTCAGTCGCCGGTGGCCAGCGTGGCCATGTCGATCACGAAGCGGTAGCGCACGTCGGCTTTCTCCATGCGCTCGAACGCCTCGTTGATCTGCTCCATGCGGATCATCTCGCAGTCGGGCAGGATGTTCCTCTCGGCGCAGAAATCGAGCAGTTCCTGGGTTTCGCGGATGCCGCCGATCGGCGAGCCGGCGATGCGGCGGCGGCCGAACAGCAGCGGCACCGTGCTCAGTTCGTCGAGCGGGCCGATCTGGCCGACCAGCACCAGCGTGCCGTCCACTTCCAGCAGCGGCAGATAGGGCTTGAGGCTGTGCTGGACCGGCACGGTGTCGATGATCAGGTCGAAGCTGCTGGAGGCCGCGCGCATCGCTGCGGTATCCGCCGACACCAGCAGGCGGTGCGCGCCCAATGCCAGCGCGTCGGCTTCCTTGTCCTTGCTGCGGCTCAGCACCGTGACGTCTGCGCCGAGCCCGACCGCCAGCTTGACCGCCATGTGGCCGAGGCCGCCCAGGCCGATCACGGCCACCCGGCTGCCGGGGCCGACCTGCCAGGTGCGCAGCGGCGACCAGGTGGTGATGCCGGCGCACAGCAAGGGCGCCGCCCGGGCCAGATCCAGCCCTTCGGGCACGCGCAGGCAGAATTCCTCGCGCACCACCAGATGCTTGGAATAGCCGCCCTGCGTCGGCTCCCGGGTGATGCGGTCGTGTCCGCCATAGGTGCCGGTGCAACCTTTACGGCAGAGCTGTTCCTCGCCCCGTTGGCACAGGTCGCATTCCATGCAGCTGTCGACCAGGCAGCCGACGGCGACGTGGTCGCCGGCCTTGTAGCGGGTGACTTCGGCGCCGACCCGGGTGACGCGGCCGACGATCTCGTGCCCGGGCACGATCGGGTAATAGCTCTTGCCCCAGTCGTTGCGCGTGGTGTGCAGATCGGAATGGCACACGCCACAGTAGAGGATTTCCATTGCGACGTCGTTCGGCCGCAGCGCGCGGCGCTCGAACCTGTAAGGCGCCAGGGGAGTGTCCTTGCTGTAGGCGGCATAACCGTAGGTCTGCATGTGCGGGCTCCAGTGATGGATTTGTCGGGAAGCAGGGATCGTACAGGCTGTGGCGCGACAGGCAAGTGACCTGCCGCTGGCGGAGCGCCGGACCACGGGCCGTGGACGAAAAAAGGGGCGGCCAAAGCCGCCCCAACCCCTTCCCCTGGTCGCCCAGGAGTTACTGCGGAGAGACACCGGTCATCGTCATGCCTTTGCCGGCGGGGTTTCCCCCTTGACGAAGAAGCTGATCACGTACACCAGCAGGCCGATGAAGAACATCACGCCCGCCCATTCACGCATCCAGTAGAACAGGGTGACCTGGTCCTGGGCGGCCATGAAGGACATCGGGGTGTCGGACACGCGCTGCAGCCAGACTTGCAGGATGCCGGCGGCGGTCAGGAACAGGGTGATGAAGACCATCGCGATCGTCATCAGCCAGAAGGCCCACATCTCCAGCACCTGCGACTTGTTCGAGTTGGCGGCACGGCCGCGCAGGATCGGCATCGCGTAGCTGATGATGGTGAGCACGACCATCACGTAGGCACCGTAGAAGGCCATGTGGCCGTGGGCGGCGGTGATCTGCGAACCGTGCGTGTAGTAGTTGACCGGAGCCAGGGTGTGCAGGAAGCCCCACACGCCTGCGCCGAGGAAGGCCATCACGCCGGTGCCCAGGGCCCACAGCACGGCAGCGCGGTTCGGGTGCTCGCGGCGGCGGCGGTTGACCATGTTGAAGGCGAAGACGGTCATGGCGAAGAAGGGCAGCGGCTCCAGCGCGGAGAAGATGGAACCCCACCACTGCCAGTATTCCGGCGCACCGATCCAGTAGTAGTGGTGGCCGGTACCGATGATGCCGGTGACCAGGGCCAGCGTGATGATCACGTACAGCCACTTCTCGATGACTTCGCGGTCGACCCCGGTGACCTTGATCAGCACGAAGGCCAGCAGCGCGCCGAGGATCAGTTCCCACACGCCTTCCACCCAAAGGTGCACCACCCACCACCAGTAGAACTTGTCACGGACGAGGTTCACCGGGTTGTAGAAGGAGAACAGGAAGAAGATCGCCAGACCCCACAGGCCGAGCAGCAGCACCATGCTGATGGCGGTCTTGCGGCCCTTGAGCGAGGTCATGGTGATGTTGAACAGGAAGGCGAGGGCGACGATGACGATGCCGATCTTCGTCACCAAGGGCTGTTCGAGGAACTCGCGCCCCATCGTGGCCAGGATGTCGTTGCCCGTCATCTCGGCCAGCGTGGCGTAGGGCACCAGCAGATAGCCGAGGATGGTGGCCGCCCCGGCGACGAGGAAGATCCAGAACATCGCCAGCGCCAGCTTCGGGCTGTAGAGCTCGGTTTCCGCTTCTTCCGGAATCATGTAGTAGGCCGCACCCATGAAGCCGAACAGCAGCCACACGATCAGCAGGTTGGTATGGACCATGCGGGCGACGTTGAACGGGATTTCCGGGAACAGGAAATCGCCGACGACGTACTGCATGCCCATGATCAGGCCGAAGATGATTTGCCCCACGAATAGACCGATCGCCGCGATGAAGTAGGGCATGGCGACCGCTTGTGATTTGTATTGCATGGATGATCCCCTATTGCGTCAGCGGTTCTGTGGCTCAGCCTTCGATGTTCGGCGGCCAGTTGGCGGTGTTGATCTCGGAGGTGTATTTCAGGAACTCGACGAGTTCATCCAGCTCCTCGTCGGTCAGATTGAAATTGGGCATCTGACGACGGCCGGGCGCCATCGTCGGCATTGCCTGCATCCAGGCCTTGATGAACTCCGGACCACGGCGGACATAGACGTTGCCGAGTTCAGGCGCGAAATAGGCACCTTCGCCCAGCAGGGAGTGGCATCCGATACAGTTTCGTGTTTCCCAGATATGCTTGCCGGCGGCGACTGCCGGGGTGATGTTGTGAGAGTTGTCGCGCGATGGCAGCTCGCGCTCGGTGTCGAAGGTCAGCGCCAGGAACAGGAGGAAGAAGAAAACCGTCCCCCCATAGAAGATGTTCCGCGCCATCGATTTTGTGAAAATGCCGCTCATCGCGCACTCCTCATCATTGGTCTCGTTTTCAGGATTGGATTGGTGTCAGTGGTAAGGGGGATTACATTCCCACGGCTGAGCCGATGGTGAGCGCATGGTAGGGAGCCCGCTGCTCCCCCACCATGATTTGAATCAAGATTGACCGGGCAGCCGAAATGCGCCCGCCGACCGGGCTGGAGAGCGTGGATGGAAATGAACGGGATGGCATCCGCAGCGCATCGCGTCTGCATGGCCATGCTCGCGCTGCCGGTCTTGCCGGCGATTGCGCTGCCCCACGGCGAGATCGTGGTGGATGTAGGCCATACCCTGGCGGCACCGGGGGCGACGAGCGCGCGTGGACGCAGCGAGTTCGAATTCAACCTCGACTTGGCACGCGAGGTGACGGCGGCGCTGCAGGCGCGGGGCTGGTCCGCGCGCCTGATCAACGAGGACGGCCTCATTCCCAGCCTGAAGGCCAGGCCGCAGGCGGCCGAGGGAGCTGCCTTCCTGCTGTCGATCCACCACGACTCGGTCAATGCCTTCGAACTGCAGCCCTGGCAGTGGCAGGGGCGGGCGCTGGACTACAACGACGATTTCGCCGGACATTCGCTGTTCGTCTCGCGCGACAACCCGGATACCGCGCGCAGCATCCTGTGCGCCCGCATCATCGGCGCACGCCTGCAGCACATGGGCTTCGAGCCCACCCACAAGAACGGCCGCCGCCGCGCCTACGCGGACCCCGTGCACGCCGTGCATTATTACGATGGCCTGGCGGTGCTACGGCATGCGACGATGCCCGCAGTACTGTTCGAGGCCGGCGTGATCAAGAACCGCGACGAGGAACTGCTGCTGCGCGATTCCGCGCGCATCGCCCGCATGGCCGATGGCATCGCCACCGCGCTGGCGGCCTGCCTGGCTGCAGGCCAGCCGGCCGATGACGAAGAGACTGCGGATGGGCCGCCGCTGCAGCCGAGTGTCGAATAGGCAGGGCGGCTGGCAGCAAGGAATGTCGTGGCCAGGCTTTCTCGCCACGCAGGTTGAAACGAGGAGACAAGCATGCACGAAGAAATCCTGCGATTCTGGTTCGAGGACATCCAGCCAGCCCAATGGTGGGAAGTCGATCCGGCCTTCGATGCCCTGCTGCGCGAACGTTACGCGGCTGTGCTGCAAAGCGCTGCGCAGGGCGAATGCCATGCCTGGCGCGGCAGTGCCCGCGGCCGCCTGGCCGAGATCATCGTGCTCGACCAATTCTCACGCAACATCCATCGCGGCACGCCGCGTGCCTTCGCGCAGGACGGCATGGCCCTGGTGCTGGCGCAGGAAGCGGTCGCGGGCGGTGCGCTGGACGCGCTCGGGCCTGCCGAACGTGCCTTTCTGCTGATGCCTTACATGCACAGCGAGTCGGAACTGATCCATGTCGAGGCCGAACCCTTGTTCAGGCGTTGGGCGTCGCAGGACAGTCATGATTATGAACTGCGCCACAAGGCCATCATCGACCGCTTCGGACGCTATCCGCATCGCAATGCCATCCTGGGGCGGCAGTCCAGCACCGAGGAAATCGAGTTCCTGAAGCAGCCGGGCTCGAGCTTCTGAGCCGGCTGCAAAGGCCTGGTTCAGGCCGCGGGCGCTTTCCAGTTGCGCGTGGCATGCACGCATTCGCGCACCAGCGCCGGGCCGCGATAGACCAGGCCGCTATAGACCTGTACCAGGGCCGCGCCGGCTTCGAGCTTGGCGAGCGCGTTGCTGCCGTTGAGCACGCCGCCGGCGGCGATGATCGGCAGTTCGCCGGCAAGCGCCGCGGCGAGCTGGCGGACGACGGCGGTCGAGGCCTCGAACACCGGTGCGCCGGACAGCCCGCCCTGCTGCTCGCCGTAGCGGATGCCCTGCACCTTGTCGCGGGCGATGGTGGTGTTGGTGGCGATGACGCCGTCGATGCGGTGGCGGCGCAGCGCGTCGGCGATGTTGATGACCTGGGCTTCGTCCAGGTCGGGGGCGATCTTCAGCGTCAGCGGTACGTAGCGGCCATGGGTGTCGGCCAGCCGGGTCTGGGCGGCCTTGAGTCGGCCGAGCAGGTCGTCGAGTTCGGACTCGCCCTGCAACTGGCGCAGGTTCTTGGTGTTGGGCGAGGAAATGTTGACGGTGACGTAGCTGGCCAGCGCATAGACCTTGTCGAGGCAGGCGAGGTAGTCGTCGGCGGCGTTCTCGATCGGGGTGTCGAAGTTCTTGCCGATGTTGATGCCGAGGATGCCGCGGAACCTGGCCGCCTTGACGTGGGCGATCAGCACGTCCACGCCGTGGTTGTTGAAGCCCATGCGGTTGATGACGCCTTGCACTTCGGGCAGGCGGAACATGCGCGGACGGGGGTTGCCGGGCTGCGGACGGGGCGTGATGGTACCGATCTCGATGAAGCCGAAGCCCATGCGGGCGAGGCCGTCGATGGCTTCGCCGTTCTTGTCGAGGCCGGCTGCAAGGCCGATGCGGTTCGGGAAGCGCAGACCCATGACTTCGACCGGCTCGGCCGGCTCGGGCTGGCCGGCGGGCAGTACGCGGCCGGCGAGGTTCAGGGCATGGATGGTGAATTCGTGGGCGGTCTCGGCGTCGAGCGAGAACAGCAGGGGGCGGGCGATGTCGTAGAGCATCGGCGGATTGTAGCGATTCGCTGCGTGTCAGGCGATGGCGCCGGGCGTGCCGGGAGGTGTGTGCGACGAGGGGCCGGCATCCGCGTCGGGAGTCTGCGGCCGTGAAGGCGGGTTGCCGTGGCCGGCCACGGTCTCCATTGCCACCCACTGTCCGGCCTGCAGCGCCTGCAGCGGGTGGAAGCGTGCCTTGTAGGCCATCTTCGGGCTTTCGCCGATCCAGTAGCCGAGATAAACGTAGGGCAGGCCCATGCGGCGGCAGGCTTCGATCTGCCAGAGGATGCCGTAGGTGCCGAGCGAGCCCTTGGCCAGCTCCGGTTCGTAGAAGGTGTAGACGCTGGACAGGCCGTCTTCCAGGCGGTCGATGATGCTGACCATGCACAGGGTGTCGCCGTCGTGGAATTCCACCAGTCGCGTATCGACGTGGGTCTGCAGCAGGAAGTGGGTGTATTGCTCGCGGTTGTCGAGGTCCATGCCGCCGCCGGCGTGGCGGGTGGCCTGGTAGCGCTGGTACAGGCGGTAGTGCTCCTCGACGAAGGCCAGCGGCCGTTCCACGGCCCGCAGCCCGGCGTGGCGCGTCCAGGCGCGCCGCTGGCTGCGGTCGGGGCGGAAGTCCTGCACCGGGATGCGCACCGGCACGCAGGCGTGGCAGGTGTCGCAATGCGGCCGGTAGGTGAACACGCCGCTGCGGCGAAAGCCGCGCCGCACCAGCTCGCCATACACCTGGGTATCGATCAGGTGGCCGGGGGTGGCGACCTGCGAACGTGCATTGCGGCCCGCCAGGTAGGAACAGGCGTAGGGCGCGGTGGCGTAGAACTGTATCAGGGCGTAGGGGTAGTCTTTCTGCATCTTCGCTCCCGGCCGTGTATCTAGCCCCAGTCGATGTAGCGCGCGGCGTCTGCCGGCCATCTGGCTGCCGCCGCGCCGGCCGATGCGTGCCGGGCGAGAATGTCGCCAAACTGCCGGCGCGGAATCTCGCTTGCGCCCATCGACAGCAGGTGCGTCGTCGTCATCTGGCAGTCGATCATGACATAGCCTCGCATGTGCAGGAAGCGGGCCAGGTGGGCGAGCGCGACCTTCGAGGCGTTCGACTCGAGCGAGAACATCGACTCGCCGAAGAAGACCCGCCCCAGCGCCATGCCGTACAGGCCGCCCACCAGACGGCCGTTGCGCCAGGTTTCGACGCTGTGGGCGTGGCCGAGTTCATGCATGGCACAGTAGGCGGCGCGGATTTCCGGCGTGATCCAGGTGCCGAGGCCAGGTGTGCGCGCTGCGGCACAGGCGTCGATGACGGCGCTGAAGCGGGTGTCGAAGCGGACCTCGAAATGGCGCCGGCGCAGGATCTTGCGCAGGGAATGGCTGATGTGGATCCGTTCCGGGGCGAGCACCAGGCGCGGGTCGGGACTCCACCACAGGATGGGTTCGCCGGGGTTGAACCAGGGGAAGATGCCTTTCCGGTAGGCGGCGAGCAGCCATTCCGGGTTCAGGCCGCCGCCGGCGGCGAGCAGGCCGTTCGGTTCGCGGAGCGCATGCTCGACCGGCGGAAATCCGGGCGGGCCGTCCAGCCAGGGAATCATGCCGCGCTCAGGCCGTTGCGCCGGCCGCCGGCGAGTCCTGGAAGGTGATGACGTGGTCGGCGTCCAGGCGGATGCCGATATGCTCGCCGATCGCGTGGTTGTGGTGGCTCGGCACCAGCGACAGCACCCGGGCGCCGCTCGCCAGGCGCAGGGTGTAGAGGATGTCGGCGCCACGGAAGGCCTTGTGCAGGACTTCGGCCTTCAGCGGGCTGGCGTCGTCGTGGACCACGTCGTCCGGGCGCAGCAGCACGTCGACCGCCTCGTCGGCCCTGCACGCCTTGCGGTCGCCGCAGGACAGCGGGACATGGCTGTCGAGCACGCCGAGCTCGATGCGGACGCGGCGTTCGTCCAGCATCTGTCCGTCGACGAACACGCCCTGGCCGATGAAGTCGGCGACGAAGCGGTTGGCCGGCTCGTGGTAGAGGTTGTAGGGCGTGTCCCACTGCTGGATGCGGCCTTCGTGCATGATGCCGATCTCGTCGGCCACGGCGAAGGCTTCGTGCTGGTCGTGTGTCACCAGGATGGCGGTGGTGCCGGTAGCCTTGATGATGTCGCGCACTTCGTGCGACAGGCGCTCGCGCAGCTCGACGTCGAGGTTCGAGAACGGTTCGTCGAGCAGCAGCAGGCTGGGGCGGGGTGCCAGCGCGCGGGCGAGCGCGACGCGCTGCTGCTGGCCGCCGGACATTTCGTGCGGATACTTGCGGCCCTGGTCGCTGAGACCGACCAGTTTCAGCAGTTCGGCGACGCGCGCCTTGCGCCCTTCGGCGTTCTCCTTGCGCAGGCCGAAGGCGATGTTGTCCGCCACCGTCAGGTGGGGAAACAGCGCGTAGTCCTGGAACACCATGCCGATGCGCCGCTGTTCGGGGGCGAGATGCTCGCCGGCGGTGCTGACCACCCGGCCATCGAGCCGGATCTCGCCCGCCGCCACGCGCTCGAAACCGGCGATGCAGCGAAGCACGGTGGTCTTGCCGCAGCCGGAAGGCCCCAGCAGGCAGCCGATACGGCCTTTTTCCAGGCTGAAGGACAGCTGCTGGACGATCCGGTGAGAGCCGAAAGCGAGGTCGATGTCGGTGAGCTGGAGATGGGCCATGTCGGATCGTCGGGCTGTGGAGAGGGAGGATTATTGCATTGCAACGCGTAACAAATGCGATCAATTATAATTCTCCTCTTCTGCAAGGGGCCAGACGGCGGCAGCCGGAGCCCGACAACGACGGAACCAGAATGAACAACAAGGGAGGGCAGGCCGCCACCGGCCTGCGCTGGTCATCTTTGACCGTGGCCGCGGTGATCATCGCGGCCTTGATCGCCGCGCCTGTGCTGTCGGTGTTCTCCAACGTCTTCAGCGGGGGGACCAGCGAGACCTGGACGCATCTCAGCGAAACGGTATTGGGCGAATTCGTCTTCAACACCGTGGTGATGTGCGTCGGCGTCGGCCTGGGCGTGGCGTCGATCGGCGTGACTACCGCCTGGCTGACGACGATGCTGGATTTCCCCGGGCGGCGTTTCTACGAATGGGCGCTGATCCTGCCGATGGCGGTGCCGGCCTACGTGATGGCCTACGTGTATACCGACTTCCTGCAGTTCGTCGGGCCGGTGCAGACCGGGCTGCGCGAACTGTTCGGCTGGCGCGCGGGCGACTACTGGTTTCCGGACGTGCGCACGGTCGGCGGCGCAGTGACGATGTTCATGTTCGTGCTCTATCCCTACGCCTACATCCTGGTTCGTGCGGCCTTCCTCGAGCGCGCCGGCGGCATGCTGGAGGCGGGGCGTTCGCTGGGACTCGGGCCCTGGGCCTGCTTCCTGCGCGTGTCGCTGCCGCTGGCGCGGCCGGCGGTGGTGGCCGGCACCGCGCTGGCGCTGATGGAAACCCTGGCCGACTTCGGCACCGTGTCGTACTTCGGCGTGCAGACCTTCACCACCGGCATCTACCGCGCCTGGTTCTCGCTCGGCGACCGCGTCGCCGCGGCCCAGCTCGCCGCCGCGCTGCTGGCCTTCGTCGTCATCGTGCTGAGCCTGGAGTTCGCCAGCCGCGGGCGGGCGCGCTTCAACAACACCTCGCGCCAGCAGGGTGCGCCGGCACGCAAGCGGCTGTCGCCGGGCTGGGGGCTGCTGGCGAGCTTCGCCTGCTTCATGCCGCTGCTGCTGGGTTTCCTGCTGCCGGCCGGGCTGCTGCTGCAGATGGCTTTCGTCGAGGGCGACGCCCAGTTCGGCCCGCGCTTCCTGCAACTGGCGCGCAACAGCTTCGTGCTGGCGGCGGTGACGGCAGTGCTGGCGGTGGTGCTGGCGGTGGTGCTGGCCTATGCGGCGCGGCTTGCCCGTTCGTCGCTGCCGGCGGCGCTGAACCGCATCGTCGGCCTCGGCTACGCGGTGCCGGGCTCGGTGATCGCGGTTGGCGTGCTGATTCCGGTGACGCGGCTCGACGCCTGGCTGGCGCAGGCCTGGCAGGCAGCGTTCGACGTCAATCCGGGCCTGATCCTGACCGGCGGCATTGCTGCGCTGGTCTATGCCTATCTCGCCCGCTTCCTGGCGGTGGCGCTGCATGCGGTCGAATCCAGCCTGGGCAAGATCACGCCGAGCATGGACGACGCGGCGCGCAGCCTGGGCTTCGGCAAGTGGGCGACGCTGCGCCGGGTCCATGTGCCGATCCTGCGTGGCAGCCTGCTGTCGGCGGCGCTGCTGGTGTTCGTCGATGTGATGAAGGAGCTGCCGGCCACGCTGGTGATCCGGCCGTTCAACTTCGACACCCTGGCGACGCAGGCGCATACGCTGGCAGCCGACGAGCGCCTGACCGAGGCATCGACCGCGGCGCTGACCATCGTCGCCGTCGGCCTGCTGCCGATGATCGTGCTGTCGCGTCAGATACTGAAGACCAGCAGGCGGAAGGATTGAGCAGTCCGATCTTCATGCGGAGCCGTCCGCGCTGGTTGCAAAGACGACAAAGACGGGCAGGAACGTGATGCCGTCGCCTTTCCCGGCCAGTTCGCATCGAGGATAATCGCACGGGCAAGCTGTTCTGCCGGCGCGGCGCTTTGCCGGCGCGGCGCGCCTGTCATTTTCCGACGATGCGAAAACATGCAGATAGCAACAAAGCCCATTCATGCCCCCGCTCCGCTCCGCACGGCCGCTGAAGCGCTCGAACTCGCGCCGATTCGCTCGATCCTGGCGCTCCAGGTGTTGTCTGCCATAGGGAGCCGCACATGGCGCTGATGGACGAGCGTGCCCTGCTGATGGCGCTGGAGAGCGCTTCACTGGGGGTGTGGGACTGGGACATTCCGTCCGGCAGGATGAGCTTCAGCCGCTTGTGGGCATCCATGCTGGGGCGGCGGCCCGAGGAGCTTGTGCCGGACGTGTCGTCATGGGAGGTGCTCGTGCATCCGGACGACTGGAGCGGCATCCAGTCCGCGCTGGAACCTCATCTGCGGGGAGAAACCGAGTCCTACGCCGCTGAATACCGTCTCCGCCACGCCGACGGCCGCTGGGTGTGGGTGCAGGATTCCGGACGCGTGCTGGAGCGCGACGACAAAGGCAAGCCCCTGCGGGCCGTCGGCCTGCATCAGGACATCAGTTCGCGCAAGGCGATGGAGGAGAGCCTGCTGCTGCTGGCGACCAGCGATCCGCTGACCGGGCTGTGGAACCGGCGGAATTTCGCCGAGATGGTCAATGGCGAACTGGGCCGGGTACGCCGCCATGGCTCGCAGGCCTGCCTGTTGCTGCTCGACCTCGATCACTTCAAGCGCATCAACGATACGCACGGGCATGCGGCTGGCGATGAGGTGTTGCGGCACTTTTCCGCACTGGTTTCTCTCCATCTGCGCGAGGCCGACGTGTTCGCCCGTCTGGGCGGCGAGGAGTTCGGCGTCCTGCTGCCCTGTATCGAGGGCGATGCGGGCGCGCTGCGCGCGGCCAGGCGTCTGCGCGAACTGATCGCGTCGAACCCGGCCATCGTGGATGGCAAGCCCTTGTGCTTTTCCGTGAGCATTGGCATGGCCATGCTCGATCCGGAAGATGAAGGCTTCGACGAAATCTTCACGCGTGCCGATGAGGCGCTCTATGAGGCCAAGCGCACGGGCCGCAACCGTGCGGTGCTGGCAGGGCATGCACTTGACGGCGGGCAGGGCAGACGATGAACAAGAAACGGGCTTCGCGTCCCACAACGACGCGAAGCCCGTCAGCCGGGAATGCCCCGAAGACGGACGGGGCTCGTCCGCCGGCTCCGGCTGTCAGCGGTAGCCGGCGCGGTCGTAGATCTTCTGCGCTTCGGCGACGGTGTCGGCCAGTTCACCGATCTGGATCGAATCCGCCTTGAATTCGCCCAGCTTGTCGAGCGCGGCGTTTTCGACCTTGACCGAAGGCACCACCGGCCATTCGTTGTTGCCGTTGGCGAAATAGGCCTGGGCTTCGTCGGAGGCCAGGTATTCGAGGAACTTGACCGCGGCTTCCTTGTTCGGCGCGCTCTTCAGCATGCCGGCGCCGGAAACGTTGACGTGGGTACCCCAGCTCTGCTGGTTCGGCCACACCGCCTTGACCTTGGCGACCACTTCCTGATCCGCCGGGCGCGGCGAATTCATCAGGCGGGCAAGGTAGTAGCTGTTGGCGATGGTGACGCCGCATTCACCGGCCGCGACGGCCTTGATCTGGTCGGTGTCGCCGCCCTTGGGTGCGCGCGCGAAGTTGTCGACCACGCCGCTCGCCCACTTGGCGGTGGCTTCTTCGCCGTTGTGCTTGATCAGCGCGGCGCCCAGCGACAGGTTGTAGGGGTGGCTGCCCGAGCGGGTGCACACCTTGCCTTTCAGCGCCGGGTCGGCGAGCTGCTCGTAGGTCTGGGCCTGTTCGGCCTGAACCAGCTCGGGGTTGTAGACGATGATGCGCGCGCGCTGCGAGAACGAGAACCAACGCTCGGTGCGCAGATTGGCCGGAATCCGTTCTTCCAGCACCGTCGACTTCACCGGCGTGAAGATGCCCATCTTGTCGGCGTTGGCCAGGCGCGAGATGTCCACGGTGATGAAGATGTCCGCCGGGCTGTTGGCGCCTTCGTTGCGGATGCGTTCCAGCAGTTCGTCTTCCTTGGCTTCGATGCGGTTGACCTTGATGCCGGTCTGCTTGGTGAAGTTGCCGTACAGGGCTTCGTCGGTCTGGTAGTGGCGGGCGGAGTAGATGTTCAGTTCGGTGTCAGCCGCGTACGCGCTCGGCGCCGCAATGGCGAACGTGGAGAGCAGGGCGATGACGGTGGCTTTCTTCATCATGTTGGAGGTCTTCCGTGGCTGTCGTTGAGTCCGGATATTAAACGAGAAGAGTTCGCAGTTGCAAAGGCGCTCATTTCATGTCTTAATAGTGATAATCATTCGCAACTATCGGATACGGACATGGACGCACTCCTCGTTGGCGCAGATCGGCTTGGCAACATTCCCGACATTCTGTCGAACTTCGGCATTCGCATCGCCGGCCACGTCAGCGGCCGGGACACCACCCACCAGCGCCGCAGCAGCTCCCTGCCTGCGGGAATCGGCATGGTGATCCTGTTCACCGATTTCATCGGCCACAACGTCATGCAGCGCTTCCGCGAGGCGGCCAACCGCGAAGGCGTGATGTTCGTATGCTGCAGACGCTCGACCTGCGCGCTGCAGCAGGCGCTGGGCCAGCGCATGGCGGAGAAGTGTTCGACGTGTACCGTGGCAAAGAAGTGTCGGCAGAAGCACTGAGAGCTGCCGCGGGAACGGCGCCGGGTCCGTAGCCGGTCGCCGCAGACGACGAAGGCGCTGGATTGCCGCTTGTTTGCGGCAATCCAGCGCCTTTCACGTTCTTGATGGACAGCTAACGATGGATCGTCGACGCAGGTGACGGATCAGCGGATGGCGGCGAAGCTGTCGGCGGTGGCGCTGCTGTCTTCGTCGATCAGGCGGCGGGCGCCGTTGAAGCGCTTGGACCAGTAGCTGCTCGAAAGCGCCTCGACGCGTACCTTGCCGCCGCTGGATGGCGCGTGCACGAACTTGCCGTCGCCCAGGTAGATGCCGACGTGGGAGAAGGCGCGGCGCATCGTGTTGAAGAAGACGAGGTCGCCCGGTTTCAGTTCCTGGCGGCCGATCTTGTCGCCCAGCCGGGACATCTCGGCGGCAGTGCGCGGCAGATCGAAGCCGATGGCGTTGCGGAAGACGTTCAGCACCAGGCCGCTGCAGTCGAGGCCGGTTTCAGGCGAGGTGCCGCCGAAGCGGTAGCGTACGCCGAGATAGGTAAGCGCCTGATCGACGAGCTGTTCGGCAGCCGAAACGTAGTCGCTGCCCGCGTCGCCGTTGCCCGGGGATTCGCTGCTCGCCACGCTCATCGCCACCTGCTGCCTGGGTTCGTCCGCGTGCGTGGCCTGGATTCCCGAGAGGGCGAGCGTCAGCACGAGGAGGAGTGGGCGAATTTGCATTCGGCGGAATATACGCAAATGTAACAGGCTTGTAAACAAGCGGCTGGCATGCGCGCCGGGCAGGGTTGCGGACAGCTCGTGCAATTGCCGGACAGTTCCTGTTTACAGCCGGTTGCGATACTGCCGCTGGCTGCGTTCGAGGTCTGCGAATGCGCGTGGCGTATGCATCCCCTGCTCGGCAGCCCGGGCCTGCGCGACGAGGAGCAGCTGGGCGATGGCCCAGGCGTCGCCCAGCGCGTGGTGGCGCTGGAAAGTCTCGATGCCGAAGCTCTCCATCCAGGCGGCGAGCTTCGCCGGGCGCTCGATGCGTTCGGGAAACAGCGCGGGCAGCAGGAAATAGAGATCGATCCACAAGTCGTCGGGTTCGATGCCCAGATGTTCGTCGAAGGCGTGTTCGAGCATGCTGCGGTTGAGCGCGGCGTTGAACACGACCAGCGGCGCCTTGCCGGCCACGCCGAGCAGTTCGGCGAGGGTGGAGGCGGGGTTGGGGGCCAGGTTGCCGTAGTAGCTGTCGCGCGGGGCGAGCAGGCCGCCATCCACGGCCAGTGCGGCGACGGCGATCAGCCGGTCCTTGTCGAGGTCCAGGCCGGTGGCCTCGGTGTTGAGCACCACGTAGCGGGTCTCGAAATGCGCCGTGCCGGCGTCGGCCGGGGCCAGTTCGGTCCAGCGCTGCAGGGCCAGGGCGCCCTCGTCCGAGAGCGGCGCCTCGGTCTGCGACGGGGTGAGAAAGCGGCTCAGCCATTTGCTCATAGCTGGTAGTCGAGCTTGATCCGGATCTGCAGCTTGCGGGCCTGGCGGAAAGCTTCCTTCAGGATGCGGCGATCGAGTTCGTTGAGGGTGTCGGGATCGACCTGGTTGTCGTCCGGCGCGCCATGCTCGGTTTCGAGGTGCTGGGAGCGCAGGCGCAGCAGCTGGATGAAGTGGAAGCCGTCGATGATGGCCGACACTTCGTCGGCGGACACGCCCATCTTGCCGCTGGCCTGGCGCAGGCGCTGGGCGGTGCTGCTGGAATCGATGCCGATGCGCAGGGCGATGATGCGGGCGACATCGACGAACAGCCGCGCGCCCGATTTCTTCAGGTCGATGCGGCCGTTCTCCTCGACCACGAAGTCGCGCAGGCGGCCGAGCGGCGGCGTCACCGACAGCGCATTGGCCGCCATCATGCGCAGGAAGGCGGCGTTGCCGCGCACCGTCTTGTTGAGCCAACTGCGGAGCTGGTCGCCGAGGCGTTCGTTGCCGTACAGCACGCGGAAGTCGAAGAAGATCGAGGCGTTGAGCAGGGCTTCGGGGTCGGGTTCGCGGATCCAGGCGCCGAAGCGCGACTTCCATTCGTCCAGCGTCAGGCACAGCTCGGGGTTGCTCGCCATGATGTTGCCCGTGCACAGCGGGAAGCCGCAGAGGGCGAGGCTGGCATTGACCTCCTTGGCGAAGGCGATCAGCCTGCTGCGGATCGATACCGGGTTTTCCCACTCGGCGCACTGCCAGATGATGCCGTTGTCCTGGTCGGTGGATAGCGTCTGTTCGTGCCGACCCTCGGAACCGAAAGCCATCCAGCCGAAGTTGATGCCGGTCAGGTCGTGGTTTTCGAGCGCGAGCTGGATGATGCGGCGCGTCAGCGCATCGTTGAGCGTCGAGATGAACTGGGTGAGCTGCTCCGCAGCGATGCCCTGGGCGATGAGGTTGAGGGCGAGCTGGCGGATGTCCTTGCTGGCGCGCTGCAGCGATTCGACGTCCGCAGCGTTGTCGATGCCCGCGCGAATCTGCCGCAGGCCGATGCGCTGCAGCGAGAACAGGTCGCGCTCGGAGACGACGCCCTTGAGCCGGCCTTCGGCGTCCACCACCAGGATGTGGCGCACGCCGTGCGTGGCCATCGCCAGCGCGGCATCGTAGGCCGAAGCGGTGGTGGCGAGCTGGTGGGGGTTGGCCGTCATCAGTTCGCCGACCGGGTTGCCGAGATCGAAGGTGGCGAGGATCACGCGCGGCAGCAGATCGCTCTGCGTCAGGATGCCGACGGGGTGGCGCTCCTGGTCGGTCATCACGGCGCAGCCGACGTGCTGTGCGTCCATCTGTTCGAGCACTTCGCGTGCCGGCGTGTCGGGAGAGAAGCAGACGGGCTCGCGCTTGACGAGCTGGCCCAGCGTGGTCGTCATCGTCTGCTGCTCGGCCGCGCGCTGGGCGAAGGCAGCCTGCAATTGCTCGCGCGACTGGTTCAGCAGGCTGGCGATGTACTGCGTGCAGAACAGATGGAAGGCCGGGCTCATTTCCATCAACTGCAGGAAGTCGTCCGCATCGATCTGGAAGCAGAAGCTGTCCTCGACCGCCACATAGGCGTTGGTCGACGGACGCTGGGCGGAAATCGCGCCGATCGGGAAGCATTCGCCCGGGCCGAGCGGCAGGCTGGCGTATTCGCTCAGGGCGGAAGAGGCCACCTGGCGCGCCTGGATCTTGCCGCGCTGGATGATGTGGAAATGGCGCGGCACGCCCATCTCGGGCGTCAGGATCTCACTGCCGCGTGGGTGGAAGGCAAGCGCGGCGCGCTCGGCGAGGAAGGCGAGGGCCTCGGCTTCCATGCGGTCGAAGGGCGAGAAGCGGCGCAGGAAGTCCGTGCTGGCTCCCACCAGCAGGTCGGCGGCGATGGCGGTCATGACGGTTCTGTCGTCGGTCGGATGCGCCGATTATAGGGGGCCGCCGGAACAATGGCTTGTCCGCGCGCAAGCGGCCGCCCGTCGGCAGCGGTTTGCGCGCGGAGAGTGGGGACGAAAAGCGTGCCGGCGAAAACTTACAGCACGTCGGCAGCGTAGTCGGCCAGGCGCGAGCGCTCGCCTCGCTGCAGCGTGATGTGGCCCGAATGCGCCCAGCCCTTGAAGCGATCGACGACGAAGGTCAGGCCCGACGAGCCTTCGGTCAGGTAGGGCGTGTCGATCTGGGCGATGTTGCCCATGCAGATCACCTTGGTGCCGGGGCCGGCGCGGGTGATCAGGGTCTTCATCTGCTTGGGCGTCAGGTTCTGCGCCTCGTCGATGATCAGGAACTTGTTCAGGAAGGTGCGCCCGCGCATGAAGTTCAGGCTCTTGATCTTGATCCGGCTGCGGATCAGGTCGCGCGTGGCGGCGCGGCCCCAGTCGCCGCCTTCGCCGGCGGTGCCGTTGAGCACGTCGAGGTTGTCCTCGAGCGCGCCCATCCACGGCGCCATCTTCTCTTCCTCGGTGCCGGGCAGGAAGCCGATGTCCTCGCCCACCGACACCGTCACGCGGGTCATGATGATCTCGGAGTAGCGCTTGCTTTCCAGCACCTGGGTCAGGCCGGCGGCCAGCGTCAGCAGGGTCTTGCCGGTGCCGGCCTGGCCGAGCAGGGTGACGAAGTCGATGTCCGGGTTCATCAGCAGGTTCAGCGCGAAGTTCTGCTCGCGGTTGCGCGCGGTGATGCCCCACACGTTGTTCTTCTGGTGGCCGTAGTCCAGCACGGTCTCGAGCAGTACCTTGCCGCCGTCGCGTTCCTTGACCCAGGCCTGCAGCGGATTGTCGCCACTGGTCTCGTAGACGAACTCATTGACCAGCAGGTCGGGTGCCAGCGGGCCGCCCACGCGGTAATAGGTGTGGCCTTCTTCCTTCCACGATTCCATGCCGCGGCCGTGGGTCTCCCAGAAGTCGGCCGGTAGCTCGCGCGTGCCGGAGTACAGCAGGTCGGTGTCCTCGAGCACCTTGTCGTTGAAGTAATCCTGCGCCGCCAGCCCGAGCGCGCGGGCCTTGATGCGCATGTTGATGTCCTTCGACACCAGGATGACTTCACGCTCGGGATGGCGCTCGGCCAGGTAGGTGACGACGGCCAGGATCTGGTTGTCGCCGCGCGCAGTGGGCAACGCGGCGGGCAGCGCGGCATCGATCGCTTCGGTCTGCAGGAAGAGCCGGCCGGTGGCGAGCCCGTGCGACGGCAGGTCGAGCGCGATGCCTTCGTCGATGCCGTCGGGAGACGTGTTGACGATCTCGTCCAGCATGCGGCTGGCCTGGCGGGTGTTGCGCGCGACTTCGGTCGTGCCCTTCTTGTTGTTGTCCAGCTCCTCCAGCGTCATGATCGGCACGTAGAGGTCGTGCTCCTCGAAGCGATACAGGCTGGTGGGGTCGTGCATCAGCACGTTGGTGTCCAGCACGAAGAGCTTGCAGTCGTGCTTGCAGGCGCTTTTCTTCACCGTCTTGCCGCGCTTGGCGGAAGCGGTCGCAGCGGTTTTGGGGATCTTGGCCTGCGCTTTCGGTGCCTTGTTCTTGGCGGTCGGGGGCATGATCGGGGCTCGGAAGGTGAAGGAAAGGCGCGCGGGACGATCGCGCGCGTCGACGGTGGGGATCAGAGCGACTGCACGACGGCAAGCACTTCCGCGGCGTGGCCGGGGACCTTGACGCCGCGCCATTCGCGGGCGATCCGGCCGTCGGCGTCGATCACGAAAGTGCTGCGCTCGATGCCGCGCACCTGCTTGCCGTACATGTTCTTCAGCTTCATCACGGCGAAGGCTTCGCAGGCCACTTCGTCCGGATCGGAGACGAGATCGAAGGGCAGCTCGAGCTTGGCCTTGAAGTTCTCGTGGCTCTTGATGCTGTCGCGGCTGATGCCGAACACCTCGCAGCCGGCGGCGGCGAATTCGCCGTGCAGGGCGCCGAAATCCTTGGTTTCGTTGGTGCAGCCGGGGGTGTTGTCCTTGGGATAGAAATAGATCACCAGCTTGCGGCCGCGCAGTTCGGACAGCGTGACCTTGCGGCCGCCGGTGGCGGGCAGGGTGAAATCGGGGGCAAGGCTCATGCAGTTCTCCGTATGTTCTTCGAGCGTCGGGAGCGGCGGAAAGCGGGGTATTCCGTGCATGGCTGCAGGCCGGAGCGGCCTCGCCATGCGCGCATACGTTTCAACGCAGGGTAGCGGAGCAAGGTTTCGCCCGCAATCGTCCGTCGGCAGCCGGTCGTCCGGCCATGCGGGCCGCTGGCCGAGTGCGATGCGATCCTTGTCCGTCTCGCGGTCAGTGTATATAGTCGATGTATATCGCAGGTGAAGGAGGAGCGATCATGACCACCACGACCGTTTTTACCAACAACCGCACACAGGCCGTGCGCCTGCCTGCCGAAGCCCGCTTTCCGGCCGAGGTCAAGAAAGTGAGCGTGCGCGTGGTCGGCAACGAACGCATCATCGCGCCAGCCGAGTCGGCCTGGGACAGCTTCTTTCTCGGTAGCCATACGGTCAGCGACGATTTCATCAGCGAGCGGGCGGATCAATCGCAGCCGGAGCGCGAAGGGCTATGAATGCGCCCGCGCTGCTCAGCCATCTGCTCGACACCAACATTGCGATCTACGTCATCAAACGCCGGCCTATCGCCGCGCTCGCCAGTTTCAACCGCCACCACGGCCGCATGGCCATTTCCAGCATCACGCTGGCCGAGCTGATGCATGGGGTGGAAAAAAGCAGCGATCCGGCACGCAATTTCCTCGCTGTGCAGGATTTCAGCAGCCGCCTTCAGGTTCTGGCCTATGACGAAGCTGCCGCGGCTCACTACGGGCAGATCCGCGCCGCATTGGAGCGACAGGGCCAGCCCATCGGTGTCAATGACCTTCACATCGCCGGGCATGCCCGGAGCCGGGGGCTGACGCTGGTGAGCAATAACCTGCGTGAGTTCCAGCGTGTTCCCGGGCTTCGACTGGAAAACTGGATCGATCCGTAGGCCGTTTCAGTCCGCGGCCTCGAACAGCAGCGCGACCGCCACCGAGCGGCCTTCGCTGACCAGGATGTTGTAGGTGCGGCAGGCTGCCGGCAGGTCCATGAACTCGAAGCCGATGCGCGCCTCGATCAGCGGGCGGAGCAGGACGGGGGACGGAAAGCGCTGGCGCCGGCCGGTGCCGACGATGAGGATCTCGGGCCGCAGTTCGGCCACCGCCGCCAGGTCGTCGGCTGTCAACGCGGCCAGATCGCCGGTGGCGGCGGGCGCCCAGCCGGTGTGGATGCCGTCCGCGGTCACGATCAGGTTGCCGTCGTGGCGCACCTTGTTGACCATCACGTGGTCGTCGCCGTAGCCGGTGACGACGTTGAACTTGTCGTTGCTGTCCTGATGGAGTTTCATCGTTCGTCGCTTGTCGTTGCCTCGATGAGGTATTCGATGCGGCCGTCGGTGCGCGCCGGGAAATTGCCGCAGTGCGGCAGCGCGGCTAAGATAACAATCTTTTGCGGCAAGGGGTAAGCCCCGGGTTTCTTCCCAGCCGTTCCTTCCCTCCCAGCACGAAAAGGCCAGCCATGAAAGCGGAGAAGACAGTCGAGCTCGCAATGCCCAACCCGGAACCGGCTGCCAGGGCCGAGGCGGGTGCGGCCGTCGCGCGTCCGATCCGCAAGTCGGCCAAGCTGAACAACGTGCTGTACGACGTGCGCGGACCCATCGTGGATGCGGCCAAGCAGATGGAGGACGAGGGCCAGAAGATCATCAAGCTGAACATCGGCAACATGGCGCCGTTCGGCTTCGATGCGCCCGAGGAAATCCAGCAGGACATGATCCGCAACCTGCCGGATTCGGCGGGCTATTCGGACAGCAAGGGCATCTTCGCCGCGCGCAAGGCGGTGATGCACTACACTCAGCAGTTGCGCATCGAGGGCGTGACCCTCGAGGACATCTACCTGGGCAACGGTGCCAGCGAACTGATCGTGATGGCGACCAACGCGCTGCTCAACGATGGCGACGAACTGCTGGTGCCGACGCCGGACTACCCGCTGTGGACCGCCTCGGCCAGCCTCGCCGGCGGCACGCCGGTGCATTACCGCTGCGACGAGGACAAGGGCTGGCTGCCCGACCTCGACGACATGCGCGCGCGCATCACGCCTCGCACCCGCGGCATCGTCGTCATCAACCCCAACAATCCCACCGGCGTGATCTATCCCGACGACGTGCTGCAAGGCATCGTCCAGATCGCCCGCGAGTACGGCCTGGTGCTGATGGTCGACGAGGTCTACGACAAGGTGCTGTACGACGGCGTCGAGTTCACGTCGATGGCCAGCCTGTCGACCGACGTGCTGACGCTGACCTTCAATTCGCTGTCCAAGGCCTACCGCTCCTGCGGCTACCGCGCCGGCTGGATGGTGATTTCCGGGCCGAAGGACGACGCCAAGGACTACATCGAAGGCCTGAACATGCTGGCCAACCTCAAGCTCGGCTCCAACGTGCCGGGCCAGTGGGCCATCCAGACCGCGCTGGGCGGCTACCAGAGCATCAACGACCTGGTCAAACCCGGCGGGCGGCTGTGCCGCCAGCGCGACATCGCCTACGAACTGATCACCGCGATCCCGGGCGTGAGCTGCGTCAAGCCGCAGGCGGCGCTGTACATGTTCCCGCGGCTCGATCCCAAGGTCTATCCGATCGAGGACGACCGCCAGTTCTTCATGGAAGTGCTGCGCGCCACCCGCGTGATGCTGGTGCAGGGCTCGGGCTTCAATTACCCGGACAACCAGCATTTCCGCATGGTCTTCCTGCCGCACGAGGACGACCTGCGCGAGGCCATCGGCCGCCTGGCGCGCTTCCTCGAGAACTACCGCAAGCGCCACGGCGCCTGACAGCCGGCCGGCGCACCGCGCCGGCCATCCGGCAGACTCTTCCCCCCCGACACACTTCACACACCACGGAACACACTGCATGAAACCGATCAATGTTGGCCTGCTGGGCATCGGTACCGTAGGCGGCGGCACCTTCACCGTCCTGAAGCGCAACGCCGAGGAAATCTCCCGCCGCGCGGGCCGTCCGATCCGCATCACCGCGGTGGCCGACAAGAACCTGGAACTCGCCCGCAAGGTCACCGGCGGCGAAGCCAGGCTGACCGACGACGCCTTCGAAGTCGTCGGTGATCCGGAAGTCGACATCGTCATCGAACTGATCGGCGGCTACGGCGTGGCCAGGGAACTGGTGCTGAAGGCGATCGAGAACGGCAAGCACGTCGTCACCGCCAACAAGGCGCTGCTCGCCGTGCATGGCAACGAGATCTTCGCCGCGGCGCAAGCGAGGGGCGTCATGGTGGCCTTCGAGGCCGCGGTGGCCGGCGGCATCCCGATCATCAAGGCGCTGCGCGAAGGCCTCACCGCCAACCGCATCGAATGGCTGGCCGGCATCATCAACGGCACCACCAACTTTATCCTGTCCGAAATGCGCGACAAGGGCCTGCCTTTTGCCGAGGTACTGAAGGAAGCGCAGGCGCTGGGTTACGCCGAAGCCGATCCGACCTTCGACATCGAGGGCGTGGATGCCGCGCACAAGGCGACGATCATGAGCGCGATCGCCTTCGGCATCCCGATGCAGTTCGACAAGGCCTACGTCGAAGGCATCACCAAACTGGATCCGGTCGACATCGCCTATGCCGAACAGCTCGGCTACCGCATCAAGCTGCTCGGCATCGCCCGCCGCCGCGAGCAGGGCGTCGAGCTGCGCGTGCATCCGACGCTGATCCCGGCCAAGCGCCTGATCGCCAACGTCGAAGGCGCGATGAACGCAGTGCTGGTGCAGGGCGATGCGGTCGGCGCCACGCTGTACTACGGCAAGGGAGCGGGCGCCGAGCCGACCGCCTCGGCCGTCATCGCCGACCTGGTCGACGTTACCCGCCTGCACACTTCCGACCCGGAGCACCGCGTGCCTCACCTGGCCTTCCAGCCCGACCAGGTGCGCGACGTGCCGGTGCTGCCGATCGAGGACGTCGTCACCTCGTACTACCTGCGCATGCGGGTCGACGACAAGCCCGGCGTGCTGGCCGACATCACCCGCATCCTGGCCGACAGCGGCATCTCGATCGAGGCCCTACTGCAGCGGGAAGCCGCCGAAGGCGAATCGCAGACCGACATCATCATGCTCACGCACCGGACCGTCGAGCGCAACGCCAATGCCGCCATCGGCCGTATCGAGGCGCTGCCGGTGGTGCGCGGACAGGTCACGCGGCTGAGGATGGAAGCGCTGCAGTAAGTTTTCGTCCGGGACTGCATGGACGAAAAGGGAAAAGGCCGCGGCTCCCGCTGCGGCCTTTTTGCTGCCCGGCAGCAGCGCTGCAGCACCGCACGCGCGGGACGTGCCCGGTCCCGGCGTGGATTTCCGCTATCCTTCGACGGGAACTCGACCATCCCGGAACCCAAGTGCGCTTCTTCGACTTCACTTCCTGGCCGGATCTGCTGCTGGCCGTCATCGGCCTGGCCCTGTTCACGCTGATCAGCATGGGCATCCGGCTGATCATGATGTTCTCGATCCAGCAGCGCCGGGAGCGGGTGAACAGGCAGATCAACGAACGCCTGAAGACGCTGATCGCCGCCTACAAGACGCTGGGCGGCTCCTTCACCGGCACGCTCACCGTCGATCCCACCCACATGCGCGATCTTCGCCGCGAGGCCGACACCCCGGCCGGCGGCGAGGACGCCGCGCAGCAGGCCTCCAATTCGGAGCGCGCCCGGCGGATCCGCGACGCGGTGGAAGCGGCGCTGTCCGACATCATCCTGCTCGGCACCGAGGAACAGGTGCGCCTGGCCGCGGCGGCGAGCCGCCAGCTGGTCGCCGGCGAGCACGTCCATACCGACGAACTGGTCGTCTCGCTGCGCGACTTCATCCGCCAGGCGCTGGATCTGGCGCCGGTTCCGGCCGATGCGGAGATTCCGGCTCAGGGCCCCGCGCGGCCGTCGGGCCCGGGCAGCCGCGGCGGTGCCGGCGGTGGCCGCGGTGGCGGAGGCGGCATGGGGATGGGCGGCGGGGGCGGGGGTGTGGCCTTCGGCGTGTCCGAGCGCTCGACGCCGGATCTCTGATCGGTGCGACACGGGCGCGACACCGGCAGGATGGGCCTGTTCGGGCGGCGCGTGTCAGCCGGACGTCGCGGGCTGGCCTTGCTGCACCGGGCCATGCGGTTCTGTCTACCGATCCTGTCCGCTTTCGGCCTGCTGTCCGGCCCGGCGCAGGCCGAGAACGGCAGCCGCCCTCAGGATGTGACCATCGGTGTGCTCGCCTACCAGGGTGAACTGGCGGCGGCGCTCGACTGGGCGCCACTGACCCGTTTCCTGAACGAGCGTATCCCCGGCTACCGCTTCGATCTCGAACATTTCGATGCCGATAGCCTGCACGAGGCGATCCGCCAGCAGCGCGTCGATCTGGTCGTCACCAATCCCGGCTACTACGTGGCGATGGAGAACGAATTCGGCCTCAGCCGGATCGCCACGCTGGATTCGCCGCAGGCGCTGTCGCCGGACAAGGGAACCGGCTCCGCGCTGATCGTGCGCAGCGAGCGTAGCGACCTGCAGACGCTCGGCGACCTGCGCGGCAAGCGCCTGGCGGCGATGGCGCCGGACGCTTTCGGCGGCTACCTGCTGGTAGTGCGGGAGATGCTGGCGCAGGGCATCGACGCGGAATCGCATCTGAAGGAGATCCATTTCCTCGGCGTGCCGATGATGCGCATCGTCGCAGCCGTACAGCGCGGCGAAGCCGATGCCGGCGTGGTGCGCAGCTGCTTCATCGAGCAGGCCGCGGCACGCGGCGTGCTGCGTCAGGAGGATTTCCGCGTGCTGGGTGACCGCCGCAGCGCAGATCCCGCGGTTGCGGCCTTTCCCTGCGGCTTGTCGACCGCGCTGTATCCCGACTGGCCGATCGCGGTGACGCGCGGTATCGGCCACGGCCTGTCAAAGCAGGTGGCGCAGGCGCTGCTGGCGATGCCGGCCGACACCGGCATGGCGTGGACGGTACCCGCCGATTACCAGTCGGTGCACGAGCTGTACCGCGAACTGCGCACTGGCCCTTATGCCCATCTGCGCGACGTCACGCTGGCAGGCCTGCTGCGCCGCTTCTGGCCCGCCTTGCTGGTACTCGCCCTGGTGCTGACCGCCTGGGGTGTGCATACGGTGCGGGTCGAGCATCTGGTGCAGCGCCGCACCGCCGAGTTGCGCGCCTCGCTGCGCGCCCGCGAAGACGCCGAGGCGAGGGTGCGCAGCCACCAGGAGCAGATGGAGCACCTGTCCCGCCTGTCCATCCTCGGCGAGCTGTCGGGTAGCCTGGCGCACGAGATCAACCAGCCGCTGACCACCATCGGCAACTACGCCCGCAGCCTGCTGCGCCGCCATGCCGACGGCCGCCTGAGCGACGCGGCGGTGGTCGAAGCCTGCGCCGAGATCGGCAGTGAAGCCGAGCGGGCCGGCGGCATCATGCGCCGCATCCGCGATTTCGCCCGCAAGCGCAGCGCGGTGCGCGAGCCGGTGGATATGCCGGCATTGGTCGACAGCACCCGCAAGCTGATCGAAGGCATGCTGCTGCACGCGCCGGCGATCATCTGCGAGAACGAGCTGCCGCCCGGCTGCGAAGTGCTGGCCGACGGGCCGCAGATCCAGCAGGTGCTGCTGAACCTGGTGAAGAACGCGATCGACGCCGGCCGCGATCTGCCGCCGGAACGCCAGGCCGTCACCATCCGCCTGGAAACCGCCGACAAGCGCCTGCTGGTCCACGTCATCGACCAGGGCTGCGGGTTGACCGCGGAACAGCAATCCCATCTGTTCGAGCCTTTCTTCACCACCAAGCCGGATGGCCTCGGCCTGGGGCTGCCGATCTGCAAGACCATCGTCGAAGCGCACGGAGGTCGCCTGTGGGCCGAAAGCAATGTACCGTCCGGCATGCGTTTCTCCTTTTCCCTGCCTTGCCATGTCGCTGCAAACTGAAAATGCCGTCGTCTACGTGGTGGACGACGATCCCGCACTTTGCCGCTCCCTGCGTTTCCTGCTCGAAGCCGAAGACTGGCCGGTACGCCTGTTCGGTTCAGCGGAGGCGTTCCTCGATGAAATCGGCAGCCGCGCCGGCCCAGGCCAGCCTTGCTGCCTGCTGCTCGACATCCGCATGCCGGCGATGAGCGGGCTGGAACTGCAGCAGGTGCTGCGCGAGCGCGGCTTCGAGGCACCGATCCTGTTCATGACCGGGCACGCCGACGTGTCGATGGCGGTACAGGCGATGAAATGCGGCGCCTGCGATTTCATCGAAAAGCCCTTCGACGATCAGGCGATCATCGATGCCGTCGCCAAGGCCATCGAGCGTTGCGCGTCGATGCTCGACGAGGCGCAGCGGCGCGACGGCGCCCGTGCCGCGCTCGCCCACCTGTCGCCGCGCGAGCAGGAAGTCGCACACCTGGTCGCGCGCGGCTTGCCCAACAAGCTCATCGCCGCCGAGCTCGGCATCAGCGAGAAGACGGTGCATATCCATCGCCAGCACGTGATGGAGAAGGCGGGCATTTCCTCTGCGGCAGAACTGGCGCGGCTATTCCTGCGTGCCGATCCTGAAGCACTGGACTGAGCAATACCGGTTTTTCCAGGTCTGGCAAGAAAAAGGCCGGCATTTTCGCCGGCCCAAGCTCATACAGGAGAGGCTCTCAAATCCTCATCAATAACGGGCATCCGAAGGCCTGCCGCCCTTGGGCCAGTCGTTGACCTTCGGCGGGAAGTCCGGACGGGGGAAGTGGCTGAACCAAGCTGCCACGTCCACCGACTCCTGGTCGGACAGGCCGCCCTGGCCGAGCGGGAAGCGGTCGTGGAAGGCGATCGGCATGTTGCGCTTGACGAAGGCCGCGGCAGTGTAGATGCGGGCCATGCCGGCGCCGATATTGAAGGAATCGTTGCCGCCCAGCGGCGGGTAGACCCAGCGGCCCTTGGCGTCCTTGATGCCTTCGCCTTCGTCACCGTGGCAGATCGCGCACTGTTCGGCGTAGATCAGCTTGCCGTTTTCCGGGTTCGGCACGATGCTGCGGTCGATCTTGCCGATGCCGCGGCCTTCGACGCGGTCTTCGGGCTTGGTCTCGCGCTTCATCCAGTCGAAGTAGGCGACCATGGCCTTCATTTCCTCGCCTTCCTTGGGCAGCGCCTTGCCGTTCATCGAACGCAGGAAGCAGCCGTTGATGCGTTCTTCCAGGGTGATTTCGCGGCCTGCACGGGCGCCGTAGCTCGGGAAGAAGGCCGACACGCCGACATAGGGCGAACCATCAGCGACGGTACCGGCGTTCAGGTGGCAGCTTGCGCAGTTCATCGCCGCGCCGACGTGGTTGGGCAGCATGCGGGCGGTGTCGATGTTCAGGCGCGCACCCAGCACGAGCTGTTCGGCGTTCGGCTCCTTCAGCATGTCGGCCAGGCGAGGCGTCTCGAACGGCCGCTCGTTGATGCTCTTGGCGCCGAGGTGCTTGCGTCCGTTGGCGACGTCGCTCGCCAGCACTTCACGTGCATCGCCGGGGCCCCAGCTGCGACGGGTGAAGTTCAGGATGTCGGCGATTTCCTGGTCGGCCAGTTGGGCGAAGGCCGGCATGTACAGCGGCCGCGAGTGGCTCTCGGTCACCGGTGCGCGCCAGCCGGTCAGCATGATATGGATCAGCGTCGAAGGATCCTGCGACTGCAGCGTGTGGTTGCCGGTCAGCGGCGGGAACACGTTGGGCACGCCGTTGCCGTTGGCGCGGTGGCAGTCGGCGCAGAACTGCAGGTAGCCCAGGCCGCCGCGGGTGGTGAAGATCGTGGTCGGCACGTCATCTTCCGGTGCCGCGCCCATGCCGGCCGGCAGCGGCACGATGGCAGGTGCCGGACCTTGGGCGATCTGCATCGGCAGGTCATCCTTGCCCGGGGACAGGGATTTCAGATAGACGCCCATCGCGAGCAGGTCTTCGTTCGTCATGTACTGGGTGCTGTGCTGCACCACATCCACCATGTTGCCCGACACCGTGCCGTGCTTGTTGCGGCCGGTCTTGAGCAGCTCGGCGGTGTCCTCCGGCGTCCACAGGTTGCGCAGGCTCAAGGCGCGCCAGCCTTCGACGGTTTCGCCGGCGAGGAAGGTGTCTCCCTTGCCGCCCTTGTCGCCCATCGTCTTTTCCTGGAAGGCGAAGCCGCGCGGTGTGTGGCAGGCGCCGCAGTGGCCCAGGCTCTGCACGATGTAGGCGCCACGGTTCCATTGCGCTGACTGCTTCGGATCGGGCGTGAATGCTTCGTCGTCTAGGAAGAAGGCGTTCCACAGCGACAGGCCCCAGCGCATGCTGAAGGGCCAGTCCATGTCGTTTTCCTTGTTCGCCTGCTCGACCGGCTCGACGCCCTTCATCATGTAGGCGTAGAGGTCACGCATGTCCGCTTCGGTCATTCTGGCGTAGGACGGGTAGGGCATCGCGGGGTAGAGGTTGTGGCCGTCGGCGGCCACGCCCTTGCGCATCGCGCGGTCGAACTGCTCGAACGTGTATCGGCCGATGCCGGTCCTCTCGTCGGGCGTGATGTTGGTGGAGTACAGGGTGCCGAACGGTGTTTCCAGCGCCAGCCCGCCGGCCATCGGCTTGCCGTTTGGCGCGGTGTGACAGGCGACGCAGTCGCCCATTCGGGCAATGTATTCGCCGCGCTTGACCGCATCGGCTTGCGCCGTGTCGGCCGAGGCGGCAGCGGAGGCCAGCAACAGCGAACAGCCGATGCCGGCAGTTCGCAGGATCGCTCGCGTATTCATGGAAAGCTCCCTTTGGCTCATGACAATCTGACTTGTCGGAAGCTTATTTCCTCGTTACTGGCATGGGTATAAGAAAATTTCCCTAGTGCCGGCCGGGTGTCGCTGCCATTTCCGCGATACGCTGGCGTGGGGAGAGAAGCCCCGGTAAGCTGGCCGCCTTGTTCGGGAGCATGGAAAGGAAATGGCAGGCGCAGCGTTGACGAGCACGGTCGATCAGGTCTTCATCGGGCGCGTGCGCCTGATGCTGCCCGAAGGCGAAGCCAGCGGAATCTTCAAGTCGGCGGTCGACGGTCCAGTGCAACTGGGCCCGACCGGGCTGGCAGGAGACGAGCAGGCCGATCTGCGCCATCACGGTGGACCGGACAAGGCGCTGCACCATTACCCGGCCGAGCACTACGCGCTGCTGGCCGAGGAATGGCCGCAGTGCGCGGCGATGGTGGGGCCGGGCATCCTGGGTGAAAACGTCAGCACGCGTGGCCTGACCGAGCACGATCTCTGCATCGGCGACGTGCTGCGCATCGGTGAAGCGGAGGTGCAGGTCAGCCAGCCGCGTTCGCCGTGCTGGAAGATCGATCTCCGGCTGAAAGTGAAGGACGCTTCGCGCTTCGTCGAGGCGGCGGGCGTCACCGGCTGGTACTACCGGGTGCTGCGGGAAGGCCGCCTGTGCGCCGGCGACGATATCGAGCTGCTCGAGCGGCCCAATCCCTGGCTGACGCTGGCCGAATACTGGGACACGGTGATTGCCCACCGGCCCGATCCCGCGGCGCTGCGCCGCATCGCCGCCGCACCCGGACTCGCGGCGGACAAGGCCAGCCGCTGGCTGGAGAGGGCGGCCTGGCTGGAGGCGAATGCCGGCTGAAAGCCGGCGCGCGACGAGCGGCATGCGGCAAGCGCCAGCGAGGACTGGCGGCTACACTGGACATATGCGCAGCCGTCGCCTGGCGCGAGGGTCGTGCCGGCGGCAAACAGGATCGGCTTTCATGGCATTCAAGCTCATCGTCTTCATCGGCATTCTCGTCGCCGTCGCCGTGCTCGGTGTTCGCGCCTACCGCTCCTCGGTACAGGGGTTCGAGGCGCGCCAGGGCCGTGACAGCGACGACGATGGCTGAGGGTGCCGGTTGCCGAGCGTCAATCCACCAACACAGGAGACAGGCATGTCCGATCACGTCTATAAGCTCGTCGAAGTCGTCGGCTCTTCACGCGAAGGCACCGATGCTGCCATTCGCAATGCCATCGAGACTGCGGCGCAGTCCATCCGCCACATCGACTGGTTCGAGGTGGTGGAAACCCGCGGTCACGTCGTCGACGGCAAGATCGCGTATTTCCAGGTCACGCTGAAGATCGGCTTCCGGCTCGAGGCCGACTGAGGCTTCTCGCTTTCGTCACCCGTCGCCCGTTCAGCCGCCGCAGATCAGGGCGCGCGAGCGGGCGCTGCCCTGGTTGAGGCCGATGGTGCAGCCGAAGGGGTCGAGGAGTATCGCGGCGCGTGCGCCGAAGTCGGTGGTGACGGGGCCCCGGTGCAGCACTGCGCCCCGTTGCTCGAGGTGGCGGATCGCGGCGTCGATGTCCGGGACTTCCCAATACACGGTGGTGCCGCCGATACCGCCCGGGCATTTCGAGTCCGCGGGATGGAAGCCGATGGTGAGGCCGTCCACATGAATGAAGGCGTACTGCGGGTTCTCGTGGCGGACGCTGCTGCCCAGCAGCTCCGCGTACCAGGCCGCAGCAGTGTCGATGTCCGGCACGAAGCGGACGATGGATTCGAGGGTTCGCAGCATCGGGCGTCCTGTGGTTTGTTCGAGGCGGCGTGGCGCTGTCGCCCCGCCGCCCCGTCCGAACGGGCGGCTCAGCAGCGCGCCTGCTCCATCGCCTCCCGGCTGCATTCGTCCAGTAGATGGACGATGGAGCGGTAGGGCAGGCCGGTGGCGGCGGTGAGGCCGATCTCGCAGGTCTGGTTGCTGGAGTAGCCGCCGCAACAGCCTGCCGGGATGTCGGCGGCCAGCTTGCGCAATGCGTGGGCGTTCAGTTCGGGCACGACGAAGCCGCGGTCGCCGCCGAAGCCGCAGCATTTGACTTCCGCCGGCAGCGTCACCTGCTCGGCACAGGCGCGGGCGAGCCGGGTGAGCTTGTCTTCGAAGCCCATGCGGCGCGCGCTGCAGTTCAGATGCACCAGCACCGGCGCGCTCTTCTTCGCCAGCATCAGGCGCGGCAGCAGGGCGTCGTGGGCGAA
The DNA here is from genome assembly GCF_025699485.1 of Thauera carbonicopians. Taxonomy (GTDB): domain Bacteria; phylum Pseudomonadota; class Gammaproteobacteria; order Burkholderiales; family Rhodocyclaceae; genus Thauera. The sequence goes on from NZ_JANUXN010000001.1 coordinate 131,365, forward strand.
CTCGACGAGATCGTACACCGGCAGGCGCTCGCCGAGGAAAGTCTTCATCCGCAGTGAACAGGCGCTGGCATCGAACACGATCGGATGGCGGCCGTTGTCGCTGGCGCGGCGCAGCACGGCTTCCAGTTCGGTCGACTTGCGCTCGGCGTCCTCGGCGAGGCCGCGGCTGGCGAAGGACTGGCCGCAGCACAGCGCATCGATGCCGTCGGGCACGACCGGCGCGTAGCCTGCGCGTTCGAGCACGCGGATGACGGTTGCCGACAGCGCATTCTCCGGCGTGTCGGCGCCGAACATGCGGCCGGCACAGGCCGGGAAATAGACCACCTTGTCGCCGCCGGCGGAGGGCGTGGCGCGGCCCGCCGGCTGCGGCTTCGGCATGCCGGCTTTCCAGGCGCTGCCGCTGAGGCGGGCGAGCAGCGGCGTGCCGAGCACGGATTCGGCGACATGGCCGGCTTTCAATGCCGTGCGCGCCAGTGCCTGGGTGGCGCCGAAATGGTTGGCGGCGACGCGGCCCAGCGAACGCGCGACCGAGGACAGGTTTTCGCCGCGCACCGCGCGGGTCAGCGCGCCGGTCTCGATGCCGACCGGACAGGCGGTGGCGCACAAGCCGCAGGTGGCACAGGTGTCCAGGCCCATGTAGAGGTAGTCCTGGCCGAGCTCGCCGGGCGCTTCGCCCGCCGCCTTGCGCCGCGACAGCTCGCGCCAGCCGACGATGCGCTGGCGTGGCGACAGCGTGAGGCCGTGCGAGGGGCATTGCGGCTCGCAGAAGCCGCACTCGATGCAGCGATCCACCGGCGCGTACAGGTCTCCGGCGGCGGGCATCGGCTTGAGGTGCTTGACGTGGGCCTCGGCGTCGTCGTTGATGATGACGCCGGGGTTGAGCAGGCCTTCGGGGTCGAACAGCTGCTTGATCTCCTTCATCAGTGCATAGGCCTGCGCGCCCCATTCCAGCTCGACGAAGGGCGCCATGTTGCGCCCGGTGCCGTGTTCGGCCTTCAGCGAGCCGTCGTACTTTTTCACCAGCAGGGTACAGAGCTCGTCCATGAAGGCGGCGTAGCGGGCGACTTCGGTGTCGATGCCGAAATCCTGCGTGAATACGAAGTGGACGTTGCCTTCCAGCGCATGGCCGAAGATGATCGCTTCGTGATAGCCGTGCCTGGCGAACAGTTGCTGCAGATCGAGGCAGCAGGCGGCCAGGTCGGGCACCGCCACCGCGACGTCCTCGATGATGACGGTGGTGCCGGGCTTGCGCACCGCGCCGACTGCCGGGAAGGTGCCCTTGCGCACGTTCCACAGGCGTGCGATCTCGGTGGTGTCGGTGGTGAAGGCGGGCGGCTCCAGGAGCGGATGGCGGGCCAGCTCGGCGAGCACGGCGTCCATGCGGTTGGTCAGTTCCTCGGCGGACGGCGCCCGCGTCTCGATCAGCAGCGCGGTGGCGCCGTCGGCCAGGTCGCGCAGTACCGGCGGCATGCCCGGCTTGTCGGCCACCGCCCGCAGCGAGGCGCGGTCGAGCAGCTCGACCGCATCCACCGGCGCCGACTTCAGCCCGGCCACCGCCAGGCAGGCGCTTTCCATGTCGGGGAAGAACACCAGCGCGCTGGCCTTGTGGGCGTATTCCGGCACGGTGCGGTAGCTGACGCGGGAAATGAAGCCCAGCGTGCCTTCCGAGCCGATCATCAGGTGGGCGAGGATATCCACCGGGTCGTCGAAATCGACCAGGGCGTTGAGGCTGTAGCCGGTGGTGTTCTTGATCTTGTACTTGCTGCGGATGCGGGTGCAGAGCGCCTCGTCGGCCTTGATGCCGGCGGACAGCGCGGCCAGGTGCTCGAGCAGTGCCGCATGGCTGCTGCGGAAGGTGGTCACGCTGGCCGCGTCGGCGGTGTCGAGCAGGCTGCCGTCGGCCAGCAGCACGCGGATCGCGGCCAGCGTGTTGTAGCTGTTCTGCGCGGTGCCGCAGCACATGCCGCTGCTGTTGTTGGCGACGATGCCGCCGATCTTGGCGGCGTTGATCGATGCCGGGTCGGGGCCGATCTTGAGGCCCAGCGGCGCCAGCCGGCGGTTCACCTCGGCGCCGATGATGGCCGGCCCCACGTCCACCGTGGTGCCGTCGGCGGCGATGCGGCAGGTCGCCAGGCCTTCGCCGAGCAGCACCAGCACGCCGTCGGTCACCGCCTGGCCGCACAGGCTGGTGCCGGCCGCACGGAAGGTGACCGGCCGCTGGTGGCGGCGCGCGAGATCGACCACGTCGCGCACTTCGTCCTCGCTATCGACGACGGCGACGACTTCCGGAATCAGGCGGTAGAAGCTGCCGTCCGTGCCGTAGGCGAGGCGGCGCAGTTCGTCGGTGATCACGTGCTCGGCGGGCAGCCGGCGGCGCAGGGCTTCGATCAGTGCGGACATGGAGATTCGTCCCTCGGTGGGAATGGAGAAAGGTGTGAGGGACGCGGCGCTCCGCATGGAGAACGCCGCGTGCGGACGGATTCAGTGCCGTTCCCGCACCATGTCCCGCAGCCGTCGCGGCGCGGGCTTGAGCGGCGTGCGCGCCGCCGTCCAGCCGCTTTGCTGCTTCGGCGTCAGCGCCCGGAAGCGCGAAGCAAGCCAGGTGAACAGCCGGTAGTTGCCCGGGCTGGCATAAATGCCCGCCCAGGTCCGCCACAGCAGCGACAGCGGTTTGCTGTAGCCCGCGCCCTGGCCGGCCAGGGCCGGGTCGGCATGAGGCTCGCTCTGCGCCTCGCCCCGCAGGCGGATCAGCAGTTCGGGAATCGGGATGCGCACCGGACAGACCTCGCCGCAGGCTCCGCACAGCGAGGACACCGTCGGCAGCAGATGCGTCTGTTCGAGGCCCATCATGTGCGGCGACACGATCTTGCCGATGGGGCCGGGATAGGTCGTGCCATAAGCGTGGCCGCCGATGCGGGTATACACCGGACAGTGGTTCATGCACGCGCCGCAGCGGATGCACTGCAGCGTCTTGCGCAACTGTTCGTCGGCATAGGCCTGCGAGCGGCCGTTGTCGAGCAGGATCAGGTGGACTTCCTCGGGCCCGTCTTTCTCGTCCGGCTTGCGCGGGCCGGAGATCATGTTGAAGTAGGTCGAGATTGCCTGGCCGGTGGCCGAGCGGGTCAGGATCGAATACAGCGGCGCCACGTGCTCCAGCTTCTCGACGACCTTTTCGATGCCGGTGATCGCCATATGCACCTTCGGTACCGTGGTGCACATGCGGCCATTGCCTTCGTTCTCGACGAGGCAGAGCGTGCCCGTTTCGGCGACGGCGAAATTGACGCCGGACAGGCCGATGTCGGCATGCTCGAACTTCTCGCGCAGCACCCGGCGGCCGATCTGGATCAGCGCATCGACGTTGTCCGTGTAATCGACGCCCGGCACCTTGTCGGCGAACAGGCGGGCGATCTGTTCCTTGGTCTGGTGGATCGCCGGCATGATGATGTGCGAGGGTTTCTCGCCGGCGAGCTGGACGATGTATTCACCCATGTCCGACTCCAGCGCTTCGATGCCGGCGGCTTCCATGGCGTGGTTGAATTCGATTTCCTCGCTGACCATCGACTTGCCCTTGACGATGGATTTCGCCGCATGGCGGCGGGCGATGCCGAGCATGATCGTATTGGCTTCGTCGGCATCGGAGGCCCAGTGCACCTGCACGCCGTTGCGGGTCAGGTTGGCTTCCAGCTGCTCCAGCAGCTCGGGCAGCTTGGACAGGCTGTACTGGCGGATGCTCTCGGAGAGGTCGCGCAGCGAGGACAGCTCCGACGCATCCGGAAACTGCGCGGCGCGCTTGGCCATCAGGAAATCCATCGCGCCGCGGAAGCTCGTGCGCAGATGGGTGTCGTTCACCGCTTCGTGGATGCGCTTGCGCAGCGCCTGTGCCGATACGAAGGCGAGCGGCTGGGCGGTATTCGATTGGGGGGTGCTCATTGCCCGTCTCCTTCGGCGTTGGTGACGATCACGACCAGTTCCTTCGGGCCGTGGGCGCCGTAGGCCAGGGTCTGCTGGATGTCGGCGGTCTTGGACGGGCCGGACACCAGCAGCGCGTTGGTGGGCAGGCCGGAAGCCCAGCCGCCGTCGCGGATGGCGTGGAAGAAGGTCTGGTGGATGCGGCGCGCATCCAGCAAAGCGAAATGGATCGGCGGCACCAGCGACAGGGTGCGCGGTTCGGCAGCGGACGGCCACAGGATCAGCGTGCCGGTTTCGGCGATGGCCCCCAGCGTCTGGGTGAAGCCGGCATCGACCTGGTGGAACAGCTCGCGCTTGAAATCCTCGACCCGCCCGGCCCAGGGGCGCAGTGCCGTAGTGGAGAAGCCGGCCGGATCCAGCCGGCTGCCGGCCGGCGTATCGGCGCCGTAGAGCAGCGAAGCGACGCCCTTGTCCGCGCACAGGCGGGCGAGCAGTGCGGGCCAGTCGGCTTCGGTGGAGAAATGCACTTCGGCATGGAAGCTCTCGATGCCGGTGCGAAAGCGCGCCACGCGTTCGGCGAGGCTCTCGTCGCGCAGGCGGGGCTGGTAATGCTGGTCCAGGTCCGGCACCGGCAGGGGCTGGGCGGGGCGGCTGGCGCGCAGCCTGGACAGGATGCGTTCTCGGCTGGCGCTCATGTCAGCTCCTCTGCGCGACCTGGCCGCCGGTGCGGCGCAGCAGGAAGGTGGCGAGGTGCTCGCCCGGCAGCGAAGCCTGGCGGCGGCCGGCGTCGAGATCTTCCTTTTCCGCACGCTTGGTGATGTTGAGCAGGCAGCCGCAGTCGGCGGTCACCACTTCGCGCGCGCCGGTCGCCTTCAGCGCGGCAACCTTGTCGCTGACCATCGCGGTCGAGATGTCCGGGTGCTTCAGCGAGAAGGTGCCGCCGAAGCCACAGCATTCGGATTCGTGATCGTGGTGGGCGAGGGTGACGTTGCCCAGGCGGGCGAGCAGTTCGCGGCCGACGAGATGGGTGCCCATCTCGCGCCGCGCCGAACAGGAGGTGTGCAGTGCGACGGTGACGGGCTCGCCCTCGTCGTGGCGCTGGAAGCCCAGCACGTGCAACAGGAATTCGGCGAGCTCGTAGGTGCGGGCGCCGATTGCCGCCGCCTTGGCGCGCAGCGCCGGATCGTCGCCGACGACATTCTCCCAGTGCCACCGCAACATGCCGGCACAGGAGCCGGAAGGGACGACGATGGGCAATTCCTCGGGAAACAGCTCGAGCTGGGAGACGACCACCTTGCGCGCTTCCTGCGGAAAGCCGGTGGTGAAGGCGGGTTGGCCGCAACAGGACTGGTTTTCGGGGAAGATCACGCGGATGCCTTCGCGTTCGAGCAGGCTGATGGCATCCATGCCGGCTTCCGGCACGAACAGATCCACCAGACAGGTGGCGTAGAAATACACGGCTGCCGGTCGCGGCGGATAGGCGCGCGCAAGGCTGTTCGACGGGTTGCTCATGTCTCCTCCTCAAGGTGCCCGTCAGCGCTGCGGGACCGATTTGATTATATTGGTAATACCACTTGACTCGTCGCTCAAAAAAATGTAATGGCAAGCGCAGCCAGCGTCAACGATTCATTTTTTCGATGGATGCGGCTGTAATCGGGCCGGACGCCATGAACGGCGACGGCCGCCGAGCGCCATGCCCGACGGCCGTTTCCGCAGTTTCGCCGGCGCAAACCGGCCCTTTCCGTCAGCGGCGCATGTCAGCCCTGCACACCGGTGAGCTGGTGCAGCCGCGCGACCGTGCCGGCATCCAGCCCCAGGCCGCGTGCGAGCTGGCGCAGATAGGCCACTTCGGCCTCGGTGTCGAGGTCGATCGCCAGCAGCGAAGCACCGTAGACCTGAGCTGCGACCGCCTGGTTGGGCACGGCGGCGATCAGCGATTCCAGATCCAGCGGGCGGCGCAGCTCGGCGACGACGAACTGCTTTTCTTCCGCCGTGACGCCGTCTTCGCCGATCTTGCCGACGATGCGCTGGATTTCGCTTTCGTCCACCTCGCCGTCGGCCTTGGCCGCCGCAATCATCGCGCGCAGCACGAGCTGTTCGGTCTCGGGCGAAGTCATCGCCGCCAGCTGGGTCGGCTCGATCTGGTCGGGTGCCATCGCCGCCTGGGCGCCGGTGAAGCCGGCCGCGGTCCGCGAGCCTTGCCAGTTCTTTAGCGCCGCCATCGCCAGCGTGGCGAGGATGGCCATGCCGGCACCGCCGAGCGGGTTGCCCGAGCCGGCGCGGCCGGTGCCGCTGCTTCCGCCGCCCAGCATGCCGCCGAGCACGTCGCCGAGGCCGCCACCCGCAGCGCGGCCGCCGGCGCCGCCGCCGAGCAGGCCGCCGAGCAGATCACCCAGGTTGCCGGCTCCGCCCCTGGCCGAACCCTGGCCGCCGAGAACGCTGCCCAGTACGTCCGCCAGGCCGCCACCCGCGCTGCCGCGGCCACCGCCGCCCGCGCCCAGGACCGTGCCGAGCAGATCGCCCAGGCCGCCGGCACCGCCCAGCCCGGACGAGCCGAGCGTGTGATCCAGCCGCGAACGGCTCTGGCTGGCCATGCCTTGCTGCAGAATCTGGCCGATGATGTTGCCGAAACTCATGGTGTTCTCCGGTTTTTGTCGTGAGGCGCAGGAATTGTAGCCGCCTGCCGGCCCTGGAACGGTATGTCGGCTGCCGCGCCATTCGTTAAAATCGCGCATTTGCACCCGGACGCTTCGTCCGGCCCGATTCCAGCCCAGTCTCCGAGGACTTCCTCCGTGAAATACATCTCCACCCGAGGCCATGCCGGCCAGCCCGCCAATCCCGAGTTCTGCGACATCCTGCTCGGCGGCCTCGCACCCGATGGCGGGCTGTACCTGCCCGAGACCTATCCTCAGGTGACGCGCGCCGAACTCGATGCCTGGCGCAATCTCTCCTACGCCGAGCTGGCTTTCGCCATCCTGTCGAAGTTCGTCACCGACATCCCGCCGGCCGACCTGAAGGCGATCTGCGACAAGACCTACACCGCCGAGGTCTACTGCCACGTGCGCGAGGGCGACAAGGCCGGCGACATCACGCCGGTGCATTGGCTGGAGGAGGGCACTCATTCTCGTCCCCTCGGTCTGTTGGAGCTGTCCAACGGCCCGACGCTGGCCTTCAAGGACATGGCGATGCAGTTGCTCGGCAACCTGTTCGAGTACGTGCTGGCCAAGCGCGGCGAGACGATCAACATCCTCGGTGCGACCTCGGGCGACACCGGCTCGGCGGCGGAATACGCGATGCGCGGCAAGCGTGGCGTGCGCGTGTTCATGCTGTCGCCGCACGGCAAGATGAGCGCCTTCCAGCGCGCGCAGATGTATTCGCTGCAGGACGACAACATCTTCAACATCGCCGTCACCGGCATGTTCGACGACGCCCAGGACATCGTGAAGGCGGTGTCGAACGACCATGCCTTCAAGGCGAAGCACAAGATCGGTGCGGTCAATTCGATCAACTGGGCGCGTGTCGCGGCGCAGATCGTCTATTACTTCAAGGGCTATTTCGCCGCGACGAAGAGCAATGACGAGCAGGTCGCGTTCTGCGTGCCCTCGGGCAACTTCGGCAACATCTGCGCCGGCCACATCGCCCGCCAGATGGGCCTGCCGGTGGCGAAGCTGATCCTCGCCACCAACGAGAACGACGTGCTCGACGAGTTCTTCCGCACCGGCGTCTACCGTCCGCGCAAGGCCGCCGAGACCCACGTCACTTCCAGCCCGTCGATGGACATCTCCAAGGCCTCCAACTTCGAGCGCTTCGTCTTCGACCTGGTCGGGCGCAAGCCGCAGAAGGTCGCTGCGCTGTGGGCGGAAGTCGATGCCGGCCGTCCCTTCGACCTGTCGACCTCGGCCGAATTCGCCCGCATCGGCGACTTCGGCTTCATCTCGGGTGCCAGCAGCCACGCCGACCGCCTGGCGACCATCCGCAAGGTCTACGAGCAGTACGGCGTGATGATCGACACCCACACCGCCGACGCCGTCAAGGTGGCCTGGGAGCGTGCCGCCGAAGTGCCGGCCGGCGTGCCGGTGCTGGTGCTGGAAACCGCGCTGCCGGTCAAGTTCGCCGAAACCATCGTCGAGGCGCTGGGCCGCGAGCCGGAGCGCCCGGCCGACCTCGAAGGCATCGAGAAGCTGCCGCAGCGCGTCGAGGTGATGGCGCCGGACGTGGATGCGGTGAAGCGTTTCATCACCGAGCGCGTCTGAGGCGGCCAGTGCCGCGGAGCCCTGGCTCCGCGGTGTTCGGGCCGTAGCCGGTACCGGGCAGGCTTCAAGCCGATTCGGGCTGCGGATCCCGGATGAAGCCGAGGCGGGCGGCAGCCGTCTGCTGGTCGGCGGCTGCCAGCGCCTGAAGCTCCAGGCCCTTCCATTGCAGTCGGGGCGCGGCGGCGTCCGGCGTGGATGCGCCCGACATCAGCGCCGACAAGGCTTCTTCGCCGGCGGTGCCGCCTGCCGGATCGAGGACCTCGGCCAGCAGCATCGCCAGGTCGCGGTCGTCCAGCGCGGCGGGGCCGGCGTCGGTGGCGAGGAACAGCCGTCCTTCGGCGTCGAGCAGCAGCGGGCAGGTCGCCGTGACGCTGCGCCCGGTGTGGGTGACGAAGCTGCTGTCAGGCTGCAGGCGCAGCACCCAGGGCGCGCTTTCCAGCGCGACGTACACCCGCTGCGGGCCGTTGTTCACCAGCCAGCGGCCTTCTGCGTCATGGGTGTAATGGGCGTTCAGGAAAGCGATCAGCCCGGGATGGGAGATCGTTTCGCCTTTCAGCCGCCAGCGGCCGCGGGCGTCGAGCGACAGCCAGCCGTAGCAGGCCGGCACCGTCGGCCAGGGCGGCAGGGAAGCGCTGGCGCCGTCGGCCATCGGGCGGCGCTCAGGCCTGGGCCTCGACGTGGCGCAGCGACAGGTCGAGTGCGCGCACGTCCTTGGTCAGGGTGCCGATCGAGATGCGGTCGACGCCGGTTTCGGCGATGGCGCGCACCCGCTCCAGGCTGACGCCGCCGGAAGCTTCGAGTTCGGCGCGGCCGGCGTTGATGGCGACGGCTTCGCGCATGTCGTCCAGGCTCATGTTGTCGAGCAGCACCATCTTCACGCCTGCATCAAGCGCTTCCTTCAGTTCGTCGAGGCTCTCGACCTCGACTTCGATGAAGACGTTTGACGGCGCGATGAGGCGCGCCTGCTCGACCACTTCACGGATGCCGCCGGCGGCGATGATGTGGTTTTCCTTGATCAGGATGCCGTCGTAGAGGCCGACGCGGTGGTTGGTGCCGCCGCCGATCGCAACCGCGTACTTCTGCGCCAGGCGCAGGCCGGGCAGCGTCTTGCGGGTATCGACGATCCTGGCCTTGGTGCCGGCGACGGCATCGACGAAGCGGCGTGTCACCGTGGCGGTGCCGGACAGCAGTTGCAGGAAGTTCAGCGCCGTGCGCTCCGCGGTCAGCAGCACCCGCGCGCGGGCGATGATGTCGCACAGCACGTCGCCGGCCTTGACCACGTCGCCGTCGTGGACGTGCCAGTCGACCACCGCCGCCGGGCTGAGCGCGGCGAAGGCGGCGTCGAACCAGGCGGTGCCGCAGATCACCGCGTCCTCGCGGGTGATGACGCGGCCGCGGGCCTCGGTGTCGGGCGCGATCAGGCGCGCCGTCAGGTCGCCGGTGCCGATGTCTTCGGCCAGGGAGGCGGCGATGTTGCGCTGGATTTCGACGCGAAGCTGTTCAGAGAGCATGGGGGGTGAGCGGACAGGTTGCAGGAGGCGCGATTCTAGCATCGCGCCCGCTGCGGACAGACCGGGGGGTGCCCCCGGGATCAATGCTTGCCCAGCGTGATCAGCGGGCGGGAGTCGCGCTGGCCGTCGCGGTTCGTATCCTGCTGCGCTTCGATGAGCCAGCCGTTGAAGACGCCGCGGGCGGCGACGATGGTTTCGCTGGCGCTCAGGCCGATCGGACCGGTGCCTTCGCGTGCCAGGCGATCCGCCGCGGCGCCATGCAGATGGACGGCCGCGATCAGTGCCGATTCGGCGGGCCAGCCCTGGGCGAGCAGGCCGGCGACGAGGCCGGTGAGCACGTCGCCCATGCCGGCGCTGGCCATGCCGGGGTGGCCGCTGGTGTTGATGAACCAGCGCCCGTCGGGTGCAGCGATGATCGAGCCGCAGCCTTTCAGCACGGTCAGCGCATTGTAGCGGCGGGCGATGTCGAGCGCAGCCTGCAGGCGGTCGGACTGGACGGCCGCGGTGCCGATGCCCAGCATGCGGCCGGCTTCGGCCGGATGCGGCGTCAGCACGGTCGGCATCCTGCGTGCGGCGAGCTGGTTCTGCAGCGCGGTGTCGGTGCCGATCAGGTTCAGTGCGTCGGCGTCCAGCACCAGCGGAACGTCGCGGGCGAGGGCGGTGGCCAACTGTGCGGCAGCGTTGGCGTCGGTGCCCAGGCCCGGCCCCACGGCCAGCGCGCTCAGGCGCTCGGGCAGTTGCGCGGCGCGGCGCAGCATGAGTTCGGGGTGCGAGAAGTCGACCGCCGGGCCGTTGGGGTCGAGCAGGCCGGCATAGACCCGGCCGGTGCCCAGCCATTGCGCCGCACGCCCGGCCAGCAGCGCCGCACCGACCATGCCCGCATTGCCGCCGAGGATGCCGGCATCGCCGTACAGGCCCTTGTGGCTGTTGCGCGGTCGGCGCACCAGCAGGCTGCGGAACAGCGCGGGCGTGATCGCATGGCCGGCGGCGGGCAGCCAGGCCGGCGCGTCGATGTCCAGCCGCTGCACGCTGATGTCGCCGCAGTAGTCGGGGCCGTCGTTGGTCAGCAGGCCGGGCTTGAGCGAAATGAAGGTGGTCGTGTGGGTGGCGCGGAAGGTCGTGCCGTGCGGCTGGCCGGTGTCGGCGTCGAGGCCGCTGGGCACGTCGAGCGCCATGCGCGGCGACGGCTGGGCGTTGAGGGTCTGGATCCAGCCGGCGTAGCGGCCTTCGATCCTGCGCTTGAGGCCGATGCCGAAGATGGCATCCACCACCAGCGCCCAGCCCTGCGCCGGCGCCGCCGGCAGGTCGGAAATGATCTGGCCGCCCGCCGCGAGATAGTCCGCGTAGGCCTTGGCGGCTTCGGCGGGCAGATTCTGGGCGTCGGCGGCGAAGGCGACCTGCACTTCGCGCCCGGCCTGGGCCAACTGGCGGGCCATGACGAAACCGTCACCGCCGTTGTTGCCCGGCCCGCAGGCGATCAGGATCGGCCCGGGGCGGTCCATGATCAGGCGGACCGCGTCTTCCGCGGCGGCGCGGCCGGCTCGCTCCATCAGCGGCGGCCGCGCGCTGGGGATGAGCTTGCCTTCGATTTCGCGGATGCCGGCGACGGGATAGATGGGTAGGGCGGACAGGAACATGATGGGCGCGCCGTCAGGTAAAGGCGGAATTGTAAGGCGCGCTGCGGCGCAGCGTGAACGAGCGTCGAGTCGAACGCATGATGCCATGCCTGCCGTTGATCATTATCGACATCCAATGAGATGTCACTACGGTTCCTTTCAGTTGTCTGTGAAGCTCGTGCCGAGGCGCTGAACACCGGAGCGGCTCGGCACCGCGCCGGTGTGCCGGGTCCGGCTGGCGGGTCAGAAGCTGTACTTCAGCGAGGCCATGAAGTTGCGCGGGGCGCCGTAAAGACCGTTTTCGCCGATACCGCTGAAATAACGCCGGTCCAGCGCATTGTTCAGGTTGAGAGAAACGGACAGACTCCGGTCGATCTGGTAGCGCGCCATCAGGCTGACCAGGGCGAGACTGCCTTGCCGGTAGTTGAAACCGCTCCCGCTGGTAATGGCATTCTGCCAATGGAGGCCGCCGCCCAGCGTGAGTTTCTCCCATGCGCCGGGCAGGCGGTAGCTGGTGAACAGCTTCAGAGTCTGGCGGGGAACATGGGTGAGCACGCGTTGGCCGTCGCCATCTTCGGTGGTCGCATGGGTGTAACCCGCCGCAAGCTGCCAGCCCGGCGCCAGTTCACCGTTGAGCTCCAGTTCGACGCCTCGGGCGCGGGTGTTGCCCAGCAGGTCGTATGTGAACGCGTCATTGTTCCAGACGGCGAGGTTGTCTACTTCGTTGCGGAACACCGAAAGGCTGGCCGTCAGGCGGCCGCCGTGGAAGCCGGCCTTGACGCCCGCTTCATAGCTGACGCCTTCCTCGGGTTTCAGCGCCGTGGGGATGAACTCGCTGAGCCAGGAATCCTGCGGGCGGAAGATCTTGGTGTAGCTGGCATAGACCGACCAGGTGTCGTTCAGCGCGTGCACGATGCCGGCATACGGGACGAAGGTGTTCTTGCGCTCGCGGGTGGAGAAGTCCCCCCACAGAACGCTGGTTTCGTCATGATCCCGCGCCCAGCGGGTGGTGCGCCCCCCGAGCAGCAGGCTGGTGTCATCCGTGAGCGTGAAGCGGGCATTCACGAAGGCACCGTAGTTGCGCTCTTCTCCACGGGAGCTGCCGGTTTTTTCAAACGTCGGAGCCGCTGCATTGGCCCACTGATGGACGGTGGTCGCAACGGGATAGCCCGCATCCAGGGTGTAGGCCGGGCCGTGCGACCTGAGCTTCGACAGCGTGAGGCCGGCAATCAGCTCATGGTCGCGGCCGAACAGCGGGAACGCGCCTGATACATAGGCATCGAGGTTGTCCTGCTCGAGTTGGTGTTCCCAACGGTTCGGCCGAATCGTCACGCCTGCGCCGGTTGCCGGGTCGACCGTGCCGAGGAAGCTCGCGACCAGGCCATCGTAGTCATAGCGCGTATGGCTGTACTCCACCTTGCCGACCCATCCGGAACCGAAGCGGTGTTCCAGCGAGGTGAAGATGCCATCCATGTCGTGCTTGTAGTAGCGCCACTTCTGGCTGGTATTGTCCGAGCGCGACAGCGGGATGCGCTGGCCATTGCTGAAATAGAGCGGCCGGCTGATGATGGCGGAGTCGCTATCCTGCCGCAGATGGTTGAAGCCGACGGTGAGCAGCGTGTGTTCGCTCAGGTCGAACTCGCCGATGCCGTAGAGCGCGAGGCTCTCCTGTTTGAAGCGATCCACCCAGGCGCCCTGTTGCTTGTAGTCGCCGACCAGGCGCAGGCGTGCCGTGCCGCTTTCGTTCATGGCGCCGGATACGTCGGCCCCGGCGCCATGGCGGTCCCAGCTGCCGGCCTGCAGCGTGAGCGTGCGCTGAGTGTCGGCGGTCGGCCGCTTGCGGATCAGGTTGACCGTGGCCGCCGGCGTGCCGAGGCCGTTCATGACCCCCGTGGCGCCGCGCACCACTTCCACGCGGTCGTAGGCGGCCGTATTGGCGAGGAAGGGACTCATGCCGGTGGAGGTCGGCACGCCGTCGATCTGGAAGTTGCCCAGGCTGGAGCCGCGCGCGTAGATGTTGGGGCTATCCTGCCCGATCGAGCTTTGCTGGACGAAGATGCCAGCCGTGGCGTTGAGTACGTCGACCAGCGTGTCCAGCCGCTGATCCTCCAGCCGCTGCCGGGTCAGCACGGTAACCGCCTGCGGGGTTTCCTGAGGCGTCAGGTTCAACCGCGTGGAACTGCTGGTGGACCAGGTGGTGTAGGAGCCGGTGCCTTCGGTGGTGGAGCCGAAGGCCTTGCCGGAGATGGTGACGGCCGGCAGCACTGCTTCCCGCGTGGGCGCTTCCGGGGTCGGCGCGATGGTGAAACCGTTTCTGCCACTGGCCTGGGCACTCAGGCCGCTGCCGGCGAGGAGGCGGCTCAGGGTCTGTTCGACGCTCATCCGCCCGGAGACTGCGGGCGCCTGGCGGCCGCTGAGCAATGCGCCGTCGGCGAAGATCTGCACACCCGTCTGGCGCGAGAGTTCGTTCAGCGCGCTGCCCAGCGGTTGGGTTGCCAGCTCGATGTCGAAGCCTCGTGCCGCCTCTTGCACGGCGTGCTGGGCCAGCGCCGGCGCCGGTGCGGCGACGAAGGCAAAAGTGCCGCACAGAGCAGCGGTGATGGGCAGCAGGCGGAAGCTGCTCGGCTTGCGATGGGGCATGTCGGCTCCTGTTCGTGGACATGCGTGCTTCGACCAAGAAGCGCGCTTCAGGGCAGGAGACGTTCGGGAGAGAAAAACGGAGACAGGGGCGGAGCGATTTTCGGTTCGCCGCTGCGTTTCGGGGTCAGCGTGCCGCCAGACGGATGCTGCCATCGTCGAGCACTTCCGCACGCAGCGGCAGGATGGCAGGCAGCGCCTGGACGAGGCTGCGCTGATCCTGGGCGCGGAAGCGGCCGGTCAGTCGTAGCGCGGCGGTACGGGCGTCGGCGAGGACGATGGGCTGCCGGCGGTAGGCGTTGATGGCGGGCAAGGCGTCGGCCAGCGGCACGTCGTCGAAAAGCAGCCAGCCGTCGCGCCAGGCAGCGACCTGCTCGGGCCGGATCGGGCGGATGGCTTCGGGGCGGCCATTGCTCACCTTCAGTGCCTCGCCGCCGCGCAAGTCGATGGCCGGCGGGCCGAACATGGGCAGACGGGCAAGGCCTTCAGCGCGCGGCGTGAAGCGGACGTGGCCGTGCTCGACGGCGATCTCCAGCACTCCACCTCGGGCAGCGACGTTGAAGGCGGTGCCGAGCACTTCGATACGGCCTGCAGAGGTGTCGATGCGGAAAGGACGGCCAGTGTCGCGGGCAACGGCGAAATACGCTTCGCCTCCGGCCAGCTCGACATGGCGCGCAGCATGGCTGAAGCTGGTGTGGAGCACGGTGCCGGGCGCAAGCTGGAGCCGGCTGCCGAGGGTGCCGTCCGGGCCATCGGGCAGTTCGGCAAGCAAGGTGTCGAAACCGTCGTTGCGGTATTGCCGGGCGAATTGCACGGTCTGCTGCCGGTACAGCCAGGCGCCGCCGCCGAGAAGGCCGGCGCCGCTTCCCGTCAGCAACAGGGCGAGCATCTGGCGCCGGCGTGGCGAGGGATTTCCCGAGGTCGCCGGGGCGAAGCGTTCCCGCAGCTCGGGCGCCAGGTCGCCGAGCATCTGCCAGCGTTGCCAGGCTTCGCTTGCCGCTGCGGCATTGGCCGGAGAGCGGACCCGCCAGCGTGCAAGCTCGGCTTCGGCGCGGGCTGCCACTTCGGGCCGCTCCACTGCGGCCTTGGCGATCAGGCGCAGCGCTTTCTCGACCAGGCGTTCGTCCGCACGGGCATGCATCAGGCGTCCCACCCCGATGGCTGCTGATCGAAGTCCACATAGCCGCCGGCCGGTTCGACGTGCTCCGGCAGTTCTGCCTGCAGTTCGGCGAAGACACGGCTGCAGTCGAGTGCGGCGCGAACCACGTGCTTGGCCACGGTGCTTTCCTGGATGCCGAGCTGGGCGGCGATTTCGGCCCGGCTCATGCCATAGGCGCGGAACAGGATGAACACCTCGCGCCGAACCCGAGGCAGGCTCATCAGTTGAGCAACGACCCGTTCGATGATCTGGCGCTGGGCGACCACGTAGTCGGATGCGGGCGCGGCTTGGCGCGCTTGCGGGGCACCATGTCGCGCAACCCAGTTGCTGGCAGTCTGCTGGCGGCGATGGTGGTCGATGCAGAGGTTGTGGGCGATGCGGAAAAGCAGGGCGCGCGGCGACTCGATGGCGACGTCGAGCTTGCGCTGCACGCTGAGCAGGAGCTGTTCGAAGCTGCTCTGGGCAATGTCGTCGGCGTCGGTGCCGTTGCCGAGCTTGCGGGTCAGGAAGCGGCGCAGTTCACGGTAGTGGGTGAGGGCTTCGGCAACGGAGGGGCTTGGGGAAGACACAGGAGTGGGCGCCAGGCCATATGTTAATGATAACTTTTATCATTATATGAGCGTTTCAGCGAACTCGCTGCTTCCATGCTGCTGGGCAGCCTCTTCCTCGATGATAATGTTCTAGCCACCGACGATTTCATGAGCGACCGTGGCAACCAGTGTCAGGCAGGGCACGGCGCTTTGTGAATTCACCTACGACGCTTGGGAAGGGTCGTGGATGGATAGCGTAGCGGAACCCATCAATCATAGTCTCCATGGGTCGAATGATGGGTTTCATCTACGGCTCTACCTATCCTGCTCCTACTGAATCGTTTAGAACTGGTACTTGGCTGTCAGGGTGAAATTACGCGGATCACCGTAGTTACCGTAGTTCAAGTAAATGCCCGTGTAATGCTTCTTGTCGAATAGATTGTTGATGTTCAGTTGCAGGCTCAAATCCTTGCCGGCTTGGTAGCTGGCAAACGCGTGAACCAGCGTATAGGCCGGCTGCTTCGCATCACCACCACCAGGACGCTGCCCTTTCTCGTAGATTTGGCTTTGCCAAGTGAGATGGCCACCAAGGAGCCATCGGTTCCACTCTCCGTAGAGACGATACGAACTGCTCAGGCGCAGCAGCTTTTGCGGCTGAATGGTCTGGATGCCATTGCCGTTTCCATCCTTGGAGATGCGTCGGGTGAAACCGCCGGCAACATTCCAGCCGAGTAGTGGCTCGCCCGAGATCTCCAGTTCATAACCGCGCGTCGTGGTGCCATCGATGGCTCTGTAGCGGTATTCGCCGTCTATGATGGTGTCGAACTCGGCCAGATTGTCCTGCTTGACCTTGAAGACCGCTGCCGAGAAATTGAGTCTACCGCCATGAAATTCTCCTTTCACTCCTCCTTCGTAGTTCGTGCCGATGATGGGGGCAAGCAGTGCACCGTTGCGGTCGCGAGCCGTTTGGGTTTTGAAGATGTCGGCGTAACTGGCGTAGGCCGAGTAGTTTTCGGAAAAGTCATAAATCACTCCGGCATAGGGCGTCACTTCGCGGTGATAGCTTGCGCTTGAGGTGACGCCCCAGTCCGTCAATGAGTAATCGACATCGGTCAGACGCGCACCGAGTATCAGTTTCAGCGGATCGGCCAGACTCAGACGGCTGGCAACGTAGGCGGCTTTTTCCCTATGGTCGATGTAGATGGGATTGTCTGTGCGGTGGACCGAGCCGAATTGCGGATAGGGGAATGAACGCTGATTGTAGTAGCTGTCTAGTGGGGGAACTGGCAAGCGCCTGTAGAAGAGCCGGCTTTCGTCGTATTGGTAGTGGGAGTAGCCCAGCATCAGTTCATGTTTCCGCCCAAGCAGGGTGAAGGGGCCGGAAGCGGAAAGATCGAAGGTATCTTCCTGCTTGTCGATGTCGTAATACGCGCCGCTCAGCCAGAAACTGCCTGCGCCGGTTTCACGATCGAAAGCCCCTTCGAGTGTACGCAGCTTGGGAGTCGTTTCGGTTTTCCGGTAGCTGTATTGCAACTTGGCGTGCCAACCGTTGGCAAACTGCTTTTCCAGGCTGGCGAAACCGGCCAGGCGCTCGGAGTCGATGTAAGTCCAGTCTGCGGCGGTCGTGGTCGAGCGCGAAAAATTCGCCTTGCTCCCGTCGATGTAGTACATCGGCACCGGCGCGCCGTAGGTGGCACCTTTAGTGAGACTATCATGGTAATCAATGCCCACGGTGAACAACATGTCGGTGGGCAAATCGGCTTCCAGGACACCGTATATCCCGGTGCTACGCTTGTCGTAATAGTCGAGGTAGGATTTCCGGTCGGCATGGGTAGCGACCAGCCGTCCGCGGATTTTTCCTTCTGCCGCCAACGGGCCCGACAGATCGATCTCGCCTCTATAGGCATCCCAGCTACCGGCACCCAGTTGCGCGTACCCCTGGAATTCCCTGGTCGGTTTTTTGCGCACCAGATTGATGGCAGCGGAAGGTTCGCCGGTGCCGCTCAATAGGCCTGCGGCTCCGCGCACGATTTCTACCCGATCATAGATGGCATTATCGGAAAACCAATCGGTGTCGAATCCGAAGCCGCTGTCGGACGAAGATACCCCGTCGTGGCGAATCTTGGTGATGTCGAAGCCGCGTGCACTGGGCAGGGTACGGTTGCTTTCGTACCGGTTCATGGTGATACCGACCGTACGTTCCAAGGCTTCGGCCAGTGTGATCAACCCTTGATCATCCATTTGCTGCCGCGTGATCACAGTGACCGATTGCGGCGTGTCGCGTAGCGTAAGGCCAAGGCCAGTGGCAGAACTCATGCTTCTGGTCGTATAGCTGCCTGTACTCTCTGTTGTAGCGTCAGATACGCTGCGCCCCGTGACAGTGACGGGCGCCAGCGTCACATCGCCTGCTGCTGGCGCCCGTTCCAGCGTAAAACCATTCCCCCTCCTCACCGCAATCAAGCCGCTGCCAGCCAGCAGGCGACTCAGTGCCTGATCCACGCCCAGTCGTCCTTGCGCTCCGGGGCTCCGCTTGCCGCCGGCAATCTCCGGGGTGAAGGACACATTGATCCGCGTCTGTGCGGAAAATGCTGCCAGTGCGCCTTGCAGCGGGCCGGCGGGGATGCTGAAGTCGAAAATGGCTTCCTGCGCCTGCGCAGTCACAGGCAGGGCCAGCGTGGCGCCCGTGGAGGCGACAAAGGCGAAGCGCAGGACGAGCGCCAACGGGCGCAGAAGTTTGGGTGGATGTTTTTTGATCATTACGTGGGTTCCTCGAAGCTTGGGTGGCATGGCGCATATCGGGCGCTCATGCCTTCAAGTCGTTCGAGAAACGCGAATCAACAACACCTGCGGAAAATTTTCTCCGTGCCTTCACGCGGCAGTGACGCGTACCCAGTAACGGGTGCGGTAGATGACCCGGATGGGCAGCGTGGCCGACAGGTTCTCGAGTACGTCGGGAATGTCGTCGAGGTGGAAGGCGCCCGACAGGGTGAGATGGGCGACGGCCGGATCGCAGCCGAGATGGCCCTTGTGGTGGCGTGCCAGTTCGTCGATGACGCGGCCGAGCGGCCAGCCGTCGACGACCAGCAGGCCCTTGCCCCAGGCGTCTGCATTGGCTTCGAGCGGCGCCGGGATATGGGCTGCCGCGGCGGTGAAACGGGCTTGCTGGCCGGCTTGCAGCAGCAGCGGGGCGGTGCCGCCGGCCGGGCGGATTTCCACGGCGTGCTCCAGGACCTGGACGAGGCTGTCCGTAACAGCGTCGCGCACTGTGAAGCGGGTGCCGAGCGCGCGGATGCTGCCGTGCCGGGTGCGGACGATGAAGGGGCGCTGCTGTGGATCGGGTGCGGTGGTGACGAGGATTTGGCCTTCATACAGACGGATTTCACGCTGGCTGGCATCGTAGCGCACGTCCAGTGCGGTCGCGGTGTTGAGTTGCAGCTGCGCGCCGTCGGCCAGGATGATTTCGCCGCGTTCGCCGGTGCCGGTGCGGTGTGTCGCCGCTAGCGCCCGGACCGTTTCCCGCTCTCGCCAGGCCAGCGTGCCGGCGCCGCCGGTCGTCAGCAGCACGATGAGGGTCTTCAGCATCTGCCGGCGCGCGCCGTGCGCGGCGCGGAAGGTGTCGTGGCCGATCGGTTCGGGTAGTTGCTCGAAGACCTGCCGCAGACGCTGGACACGTTCCCAGGCCTGCCGGTGCGTGGGATCGAGCGCCAGCCAGCGGGCGTGCTCCTGGTGTTGCGGCGCATCCGGCGCGGCATCGCGCAGGTCGAGGTACCAGGCGGCGGCGCGTTCCAGCGTCGCCGCGTCGGGCCGCCGCTTGAGCGCCTCAGTCATCCATCAGGGCCAGGCACTGGGCCATGGCACGGATGAAGTGCTTGCGCACGGTATTGGCCGAGAGGCCCATCTGCCGGCCGACTTCGGCCATGCTGAGGCCGTCGAGCTGCACGCGCAGGAATATCTCGCGCGAGCGCTCGCCGAGCTGGTCGAGCAGGCGGTCGATTTCGAGCAAGGCTTCGACGATCTGCTGCCTTTCCTCGGGAGAGGGTTCGAACGCGGCCGCTGCGCTCGGTGCCAGGGCATCGAGGCAGGCCTGCTCGATGCTGCGGCGGCGAAAGAGGTCGACCAGCAGGCTGCGTGCGATGCTGCTCAGGTAGGCCCGCGGTTGACGCAGTTCCTCGGCCCTGCGCTGGGCGAGAACACGGATGAAAACGTCCTGCGCCAGATCGCAGGCCTGATCCCTGCACGACAGCCGCCGCTTCAGCCAGGCTTTGAGCCAGCCATTGTGTTCGGCATAGAGCTGCTCGAACGGCAGGTCGAACTCGGCAGCGGTGGGTTTCATCGGTTGGGCTGAAGGAGGGGCGATGCCTAGAATTATAAACAAGAATCATTATTGAAACGAATTCATACCAGGGACGCACATCGTCCGCGTGCCGCAGAGCGGCTACGCTTTACCCCCGCCGAAGCAGGGGCCGTGGGTCAGAAGCGATAGCTGAAGCTGGCGGCGAAGTTGCGTCCGGGCTGGCTGTAGGCGTCGATGACGCTGCTCGTCGAGCTCAGCGAGCGGGTGTCGGCCCAGTGGAAATACTTGCGATCGAAGACGTTGAACAGGCCGACGTCGATGCGTGCATGGCGGTTCAACTGGTAGTGGCCGGTGAGATCGAGCACGGCGAAGCCCGAGGGGCGGTAGGCGGTGTCGTCGTGCGCGCGCTTCTTGCGTTCGACGGCGGTCAGCACGGCTTCGAGGGCGTAGCGGCCGGGTTCGGCGTATTGCAGGCCGATCACCGCCCTGGCCGGGTCGATGGTTTCGAGCGCCACCCAGTCGTCGTCCTGCCGGCTCTTGCCCTGGCTGCGGGCATAGCTCGCAGCGAGCGTCCAGTGCCTGTCGATCACCCACTCGGTGCTCAGTTCGAAGCCGTGGATGCGGGCCCGCGAACGGTTGACGTACTGGTAGATGAGCGGGTCCGAGGGTATGCCCGTGCCGCCGACGGTGGCGTTCTCGATGAAGTCGCGGTAGGTGTTGCGGTACAGGCTGAGGGCGTAGGCCAGGCCCTGGACGCGGCCGCGCAGGCCGATTTCCACCGAGCGGCTGGTTTCCGGCTTCAGGTCGGGATTGCTGATGGTCTGATAGGCGAAGAAGGGGCTGCTGAGATTGACGAAGCCGTTGTTCACGTCGTACGGCGTGGGCGCGCGGAAGCCGTGCGCATACTGCGCATAGGGCATCAGCGCCGGATGGGCCTGCCAGATCAGCCCGAGCTTGGGCGACAGCTCGGTGTCAGACAGCTTCTCCGGGCTGAGGCCCTTGTACAGCGGATCGTTGCGCTTCGGGTCGAGCACGAAGTGGTCCACGCGCAGGCCGGGAATGATCAGCAGGCTGCCGGCAGTGATCTCGTCCTGGACGAAGGCGCCGATGATGCGGTAGTCGGTGTCCGGAAAGGCTTTCTCGGGGAAGGTGCCGGCGGCCGGTGTGCCGTTGCGCAGGTTGGTGATCTCCATCTGGTCGATGTCGATGCCGTAGCTCAGCCGGTGGCGGTCGCCGATCCGGCTTTCGAACTGGGCGCTGAGGCCGAGCAGGCGCTCTTCGTACCAGGCGTCGCGCGTGCGGTCGCCCAGTGTGGGGCGGCGCTCGTCGGAGAACTGGCGGTTGCTGCTGTCCTGGTAGTGCACGCTGACGCGCGCGTTCTGCACCCAGTGGTGGCTGGCGTCGTCGAAGCGCCAGTTCAGGCGCAGCAGATCCCGTTCGACACGGTCGCGGGTGCCGAGATCCGATACCGTGGCGGTGCGCCCGCTATACACGTCGCCGTCGATGTCGCGGCGCAGGCGTTCGTAAGTGAGGCCGAAACGGTGGTGGGCGTCGGCCTGCCAGCCCAGCTTGGCGAGCAGATAGGACGAATCGTTGTCCTGCGGGTTGGGTTTGTCGCGGCTGGCGTCCCGGGCGGAATTGCCGCCCATGTTCTCGGGTTCGCCGTAGCTGCGGAAAGCGCCCAGCACCATGCCTTCGAATCGTTCGCCGCGCGCGGCGAACGAGGGCGACAGCAGCCAGCCGTCGTTGACCGAGGCATAGCCGGCCTTCAGGCCGAACTCCTGCGAGTTGCCCAGCGTGAGCAGGTCGTCCACGTCCTTGGTGCGGAAGGACACCGCGCCGCCCAGCCCGTCGCTGCCGTACAGCGTGGAGGCGGGGCCGCGCATCACGTCCACCGTCCTGTAGCCTTCCACGTCCAGGTAGTCGCCGCGCCCGGAGAACTGGGCGCCGTGGGTGAAGCTGGCCGGCAGGCGCACGCCGTCGGTCTGCAGCAGCACACGGTTGCCTTCCATGCCGCGGATGTTGATGCCTTCGTTGCCGGCGCGGCCGGTGGTGCCGAGGGCGGCGCCGGGGCGATAGGGCGCCACGCGCACCGACACGCCGGGTTCGTAGCGGAACAGGCTTTCGAGATCGTGGGCCTGGTTGCGCTGGATGCGTTCGCTGTCGATCACCGTCACGGTACCGGCGATGCTGTCGATGTCCGAGTCGATGCGGGTCGCCGTCACCCGTACTTCCGGCAGCTCGGCCGCCGTCGTGGGGGTGCTCTCGTCTTGCGCCAGGGCGTGGGGAACGAATGCCGCGGCCAGCAGGCCGAGGGTGCAGGCCTGCTGCCGGGTACGCGGAAAACCGTGCTTTGCCTTCATCTGCGTCTCCATGAATGCGTCCATCGAGGCCGGTCGATACATCGACCGGCCTGCCACTGCCGCACGGCGCTGGCTCAGGCCGGGCGGAAACAGGCGTGAAACGCGATCCAGGGATGGTCGTGACGTGGATGAGGCATGGTGGTAGCGATTACATCGGATCCTTCGGGTGGATGGACGGCGCTCGGCACGCCTTGTGTTGTATTGTCGTGGCGGCCGGCGCGCATTTGCGGCCGGCCGTGCGGGTGTCCGCGCTCAGCCGACCATCTTCGCCGGGTCGATCCAGCGGTCGAAGTCTTCCGCCGAGACATGGCCCAGGGCCAGTGCGGCCTCGCGCAGGCTGCTGCCTTCCTTGTGCGCCTTCTTGGCGATCTGCGCAGCCTTGTCGTAGCCGATGTGCGGATTCAGCGCGGTGACCAGCATCAGCGAGCGCTCGACCAGTTCGGTGATGCGGGCGCGGTTCGGCTCGATGCCGGCGGCGCAGTGGTCGTTGAAGCTGTTCATGCCGTCGGCGAGCAGGCGCACGCTCTGCAGGAAGTTGTGGATGACCATCGGGCGGAAGACGTTGAGCTCGAAGTTGCCCGAGGCACCGCCGATGTTGATGGCGACGTCGTTGCCCATGACCTGGGCGGCGAGCATGGTCATCGCTTCGCTCTGGGTCGGATTGACTTTGCCCGGCATGATCGAGGAGCCGGGTTCGTTCTCCGGGATCGAGATTTCGCCCAGGCCGCTGCGCGGGCCGCTGGCGAGCCAGCGTACGTCGTTGGCGATCTTCATCAGGCTGGCGGCCAGGGTCTTCAGCGCGCCATGGGCGTGCACCAGCGCGTCGCAACTGGCCAGCGCCTCGAACTTGCTGGGCGCGGTGACGAATTCCTGGCCGCCGAGGCGGGCGATCTCGGCGGCGACGGCTTCGGCGTAGCCCTTGGGCGCGTTCAGCCCGGTGCCGACCGCGGTGCCGCCCAGCGCCAGTTCGCTCAGGTGAGGCAAGGCGGCACGCAGGTGTCGCTCGCCGTGGGCGAGTTGCGCGGCCCAGCCGGAGATTTCCTGCCCCAAGGTGAGCGGCGTGGCGTCCTGCAAGTGGGTACGGCCGATCTTGACGATGTCGGCGAAGGCGCGGGACTTGTCTTCCAGCGTGGCGCGCAGCCGGGCCAGCGCCGGCAGCAGTTTCTGGACGATCGCCAGCGTGGCGGCGACGTGCATCGCGGTGGGGAAGACGTCGTTGCTCGACTGGCTGCGGTTGACGTCGTCGTTGGGGTGGACGAGACGCGCTTCGCCGCGTTCGCCGCCCATCAGTTCGCTGGCGCGGTTGGCGAGCACTTCGTTGACGTTCATGTTGGTCTGCGTGCCCGAGCCGGTCTGCCAGACGGCGAGCGGGAATTCGTCCGGGTGCATGCCGGCGAGCACTTCGTCGGCGGCGGCGATGATGGCGTCGGCCTTTTCCGCGGGCAGCAGGCCCAGGCCGTGGTTGACCCGCGCGGCGGCGCGCTTGACCAGGGCGAGGGCGTGGATGAGTTCGGTGGGCTGGCGCTCGGTGGAGATGGCGAAGTTGATCAGCGAGCGCTGGGTCTGTGCGCCCCACAGGTGGTCGGCGGGGACGTCGATCGGGCCGAAAGTGTCGTATTCCTGGCGTGTGCTCATGGAGGAGGCTCCTGTTGGTGAGGTGGAAGGCGGGCGCGCGCCGGCGCCGCCTCGAGCGGATGAGCTGGAGAAAGGCTTTTCAGGCAAAAGGCGAGTCCGGGCCGTCGAGCTGCATGGATGAGGACAGGTCCAGGTTGGCGACGCGCCAGCGCAGCGCGGCCAGCCGCGCCTGCCGCTGAGGAGTGAAGGCGCAGCAGGCCAGTCGAGCCAGCGGCTGATGCAGATGATCCAGGCACAGGTGGCGCCAGTGGCCGGGCAGGGCGCGGTCCGCGGCGGTACCGGCCAGCAGCTCGGCTGCGCGCCATGCGGCTTCCCAGGGCGACAGCCGCATGCGGCGTACCAGGGCGTCGGCTTCGGCGAGGTAGTGCGGGATCAGGCGCGGCTCGTCCGGCTGCAGGGCGCAGCGGATACGGATCGCAGCCCAGAGCCAGCGCTGTTTGCGGTCGAGGTAAGGTGGCATGTGGCCGTTGCGCGGTCATTTTCAAGTAATGAGAATCATTATTGTCAATGAGGCCGAGATAAACAAGCCCGACGGCGAAAAGTCGCAAGCGGGCGAGTTTCAGCCGGCGTCGCCGATGCGGCGCTTGTCGCTGCGTATCTCGGTGTGCAGTTCGATCTGGCCCTCTGCCCCGACCGTCTCCAGGCGCACGGTGAAACCCCACAGGCGGGCCAGGTGCTTCATGACTTCGCTGGTGGAATCGCCCAGCGGGCGGCGGCTGTGTTGCTGGTGGCGCAGCGTCAGCGAGCGGTCGCCGCGCAGATCGACGTTCCAGACCTGGACGTTGGGTTCCCGTGCGCCGAGGTTGTAGTGGTCGGAGAGGACGTCGCGCACGTGGCGGAAGCCTTCGTCGTCATGGATGGCCGAGACCTTCAGCTTGTTCTGGCGGTCGTCGTCGAGTACCGCGAACATGCGGAAGTTGCGCATGACCTTGGGCGATAGGTATTGGGCGATGAAGCTCTCGTCCTTGAAGTTGCGCATCGCGAAGTCGAAGGTCTCGAGCCAGTCGCTGCCGGCGATCTCCGGGAACCAGCGGCGGTCCTCGTCGTCCGGGTGCTCGCAGATGCGGCGGATGTCCTGCCACATCGCGAAACCGAGCGCGTAGGGGTTGATGCCGTTGTACCAGGTGGCGTTGTAGGGCGGCTGGTACACCACGTTGGTGTGCGACTGCAGGAACTCGAGCATGAAGCTGTCGGCGAGCAGGCCTTCGTCGTACAGGTGGTTGAGCAGGGTGTAGTGCCAGAAGGTGGCCCAGCCTTCGTTCATGACCTGGGTCTGGCGCTGGGGGAAGAAGTACTGCGCGATCTTGCGCACGATGCGCACGATCTCGCGCTGCCAGGGTTCGAGCAGCGGGGCGTTTTTCTCGACGAAGTAGAGCAGGTTCTCCTCGGGCTCGGGCGGGAAGCGGCCCGGCGATTCGGCGCGGGCATGGATGTCGTGCGCCGGCAGCGTGCGCCAGAGTTCATTGACCTGGCTCTGCAGGTAGTTCTCGCGGTCCTGCTGGCGAAGCTTTTCCTTGGCGAGCGAGAGCTTGGGCGGGCGCTTGTAGCGGTCCACGCCGAGGTTCATCAGCGCGTGGCAGGCGTCGAGCAGGGTTTCGACCTCCTCCTCGCCGTGGCGCTCCTCGCACTCGCCGATGTAGTTCCGCGCGAAGATCAGGTAGTCGATGATGGCGTCGGCGTTGGTCCAGGTGCGGAACAGGTAGTTGCCCTTGAAGAAGCTGTTGTGGCCGTAGGCGGCATGGGCGATCACCAGGCCCTGCATCGTCAGGGTGTTTTCCTCCATCAGGTAGGCGATGCAGGGGTTGGAGTTGATGACGATTTCGTAGGCCAGCCCCATCTGGCCGCGGCGGTAGCCCTTCTCGGTGGCGAGGAAGTGCTTGCCGAAGGACCAGTGGTGGTAGTTCACCGGCATGCCGACCGAGGCGTAGGCGTCCATCATCTGCTCGGCGGTGATGATCTCGATCTGCACCGGATAGGTGTCGAGCCGGTAGTGGCCGGCGACGCGGGCGATTTCGGTGTGGTAGCGGTCGATGCTTTCGATCGACCATTCCGAGCCGCGCGGCAGGGGGTCGAGCTTGCGGGTGGTCGTGGCCGTCATAGGATCGTCTTCTTGAACAGTTCGCGGAACACCGGGTAGATGTCGGCCGGAGACTCGATGCGCTGCATCGCGAAGTGGGGCTGTTCGTCGGCGATGCGGGCGTATTCGCGCCACAGGTTCTGCGGCTCGCCGGCGGTGATCTCGATGTAGGCGAAGTACTGGCAGCTGGGCAGGATGTCGCGGGTGAGCAGTTGACTGCACAGCGGCGAGTCGTTGTCCCAGTTGTCGCCGTCCGAGGCCTGCGCGCCGTAGATGTTCCACTGGCCGTTGGCGTAGCGCTGGCGCAGGATGTCGCGCATCAGCAGCAGTGCGCTGGATACCACGGTGCCGCCGGATTCGCGCGAGTGGAAGAATTCGTCCTCGTCGACTTCCTTGGCCACGGTGTGATGGCGGATGAAGACGACTTCGATGTGTTCGTAGCTGCGCGTCAGGAACAGGTAGAGCAGCATGAAGAAGCGCTTGGCGGTGGACTTGCGCTCCTCGCTCATCGAGCCGGAGACGTCCATCAGGCAGAACATCACCGCTCGCGTGGTGGGGCAGGGCACGCGGATGCGGTTGTTGTAGCGCAGGTCGAAGCGCTCGATGAAGGGGATCTGCTCGATCTTCTCGCGCAGCCTGGCGATTTCCTCGCGCAGCGCGCGGGCTTCCTCGCTGTCCCCGCAGGCTTCTTCGCCGCTGCAGCGGGCCAGGAGTTCGTCGAGCTGCTGCTGGAGTTCACGCAGCTTGCCGGCGTAGGGCGAGCCGAGCGCGAGCCGGCGGCCGAGCGCGCTGCGCATCGAGCGGATGATGTTGATGTTCGCCGGCACGCCGTCGGCGGTGAAGCCGGCGCGCTGGGTCTTGTATTCGGTGACCTTGGCCAGTTGGGTGCGGACCAGGCGCGGCAGTTCGAGATCCTCGAAGAACAGGTCGAGGAATTCCTCGCGCGAGAGCTGGAAGACGAAATCGTCCTCGTGCTCGCCTTCGTTGCTCGCCTTGCCCTGGCCGGAGCCGCCCGCGCCGCCGCCGAGCGGGCGGTTGATGAGATCGCCGGCGCTGAACTGGTCGTTGCCGGAGAAGACCTGTTCCCAGATGCCGCCCCGGCCGTGATGCAGCGAAGGCTCGGACAGGTCGCGCGCGGGGATGGCGACTTCCTCGCCGTTCTCCAGGTCGCGGATCGAACGGCCCTCGATTGCGCCGGACACCGCCTTGCGGATCTGCTGCTTGAAGCGACGCATGAAGCGCTGGCGGTTAACCGTGCTCTTGTTCTTGCTGTCGAAGCGTCGATCGATGATGCGGACCATGCCTCCTCCTCGGGCCGAAGCCGGCAAGGGTGCGCGCCATGACGGGCGCGCACCTCATCCGCACGGATTCACGAAGACTTGCGTACGCGCAGATACCATTCGCACAGCAGGCGCACCTGCTTCTCGGTGTAGCCCTTCTCGATCATGCGGTCGACGAAGTCCTGGTGCTTCTTCTGCTCGTCGGCACTGGCCTTGGTGTTGAAGCTGATCACCGGCAGCAGGTCCTCGGTGTTGGAGAACATCTTCTTCTCGATCACCGCGCGCAGCTTCTCGTAGGAGGTCCAGCTCGGGTTGCGGCCGTCGTTCTTGGCGCGGGCGCGCAGCACGAAGTTCACCACTTCGTTGCGGAAGTCCTTCGGGTTGCTGATGCCGGCCGGCTTCTCGATCTTCTCCAGTTCGTCGTTGAGCGCGCCACGGTCGAGGATCTCGCCGGTGTTCGGGTCGCGGAACTCCTGGTCCTGGATCCAGAAGTCGGCATAGGTCACGTAGCGGTCGAAGATGTTCTGGCCGTACTCGGAATAGCTTTCGAGATACGCGGTCTGGATTTCCTTGCCGATGAACTCGGCGTAGCGCGGCGCCAGGTACTCCTTGATGTAGCCCATGTAGCGCGCCTCGGTCTCGGGCGGGAACTGCTCGGCCTCGATCTGCTGTTCGAGCACGTACATCAGGTGCACCGGGTTGGCGGCGACTTCGCGGTGGTCGAAGTTGAACACCTTGGACAGGGCCTTGAAGGCGAAGCGGGTGGATAGCCCGGTCATGCCTTCGTCGACGCCGGCATAGTCGCGGTATTCCGGGTAGCTCTTGGCCTTGGGGTCGGTGTCCTTGAGGTTCTCGCCGTCGTAGACGCGCATCTTGGAAAAGATGCTGGAGTTTTCCGGTTCCTTCAGCCGCGACAGTACCGAGAACTGGGCCATCATCTTCAGCGTGTCGGGGGCGCAGGGCGCTTCGGACAGCGAGCTGTGGGCCAGCAGCTTCTCGTAGATGCGGATTTCGTCCGACACCCGCAGGCAGTAGGGCACCTTGACCGTGTAGATGCGGTCGAGGAAGGCCTCGTTGTTGCGGTTGTTCTTGAACGCGACCCATTCGGACTCGTTCGAGTGCGCCATCACGATGCCGTCGAACGGGATCGCGCCGAAACCTTCCGTGCCCTTGTAGTTGCTTTCCTGGGTCGCGGTGAGCAGCGGGTGCAGGACCTTGATCGGCGCCTTGAACATCTCGACGAATTCGAGCAGGCCGCGGTTGGCCAGGCACAGGCCGCCGGAGTAGCTGTAGGCGTCGGGGTCGTCCTGCGAGTATTGCTCGAGCTTGCGGATATCGACCTTGCCGACCAGCGAGGAGATGTCCTGGTTGTTCTCGTCGCCCGGCTCGGTCTTGGCGACCGCGGTCTGGCGCAGCACCGACGGCATCAGCTTGACGACGCGGAACCGGGTGATGTCGCCGCCGAACTCGTGCAGGCGCTTGACCGCCCACGGGCTCATGATGGTGTCGAGGTAGCGGCGCGGAATGTGGAAGTCGTCCTCGAGGATGCGGCCGTCTTCCTGGGCATCGAACAGGCCGAGCGGCGACTCGTGCACCGGCGAGCCCTTGACCGCGTAGAAGGGGATCCTCTCGATCAGCGACTTCAGCTTTTCCGCCAGCGAGGATTTGCCGCCGCCGACCGGGCCGAGCAGGTAGAGGATCTGCTTCTTCTCCTCCAGCCCCTGCGCGGCGTGGCGGAAGTAGGACACGATCTGCTCGATCGCCTCTTCCATGCCGTAGAAGTCGCGGAAGGCCGGATAGAGGCGGATGAGCTTGTTGGAGAAGATGCGCGAGCGGCGCGGGTCGAGGCGGGTGTCGACCAGTTCGGGCTCGCCGATCGCGGCCAGCATGCGTTCCGCGGCCGAGGCATAGGCCATGCGGTCGCTGCGGCAGAGTTCGAGGTACTCCTGCAGCGACATTTCCTCTTCGCGCGATGCCTCGAAGCGGGCCTGGTAAGCATTGAAGATGGACATGGCAATCTCCCTGACGATCGATGCGAGGGGTGCGTGCCTGATGATGATACGCGACCTGTGTCCTGCCACCTGCATCCAGTCGTATGACGGTGAGCGCGGACGCGCGCCTGCGCGGATGCCGGCTCTGTAGCATCAGAGGCTCCGCGCGGGTGCGAGTTCCGCGCCCGGGCACCTGCCAGCGGCGTTTTCGTGCATGGCATCACGGTCTCATCCAGTCCCCAAGCGTGACGCGGGCGCTGTGCTAGAATCCCGCTCTTCGTTCAACGCGTTTGCGCTGGCGATGTGTGCGTGCGTCCTTGTCGAAGATGCATGCCGACGCCGGCGAGAACGGTTTTTTTGACTTCTCAGGATCGACCCAATGGAGCAGAACCAGGTAACCCCGAGCGCACTCGAGCGCCGTATCGACATCGCCGTTTCGCTGGCGGACATCGAGAAAGAGGTGGATGCCCGCCTCAAGCGCATGGCGCGTACGGTGAAGATGCCGGGGTTCCGCCCGGGCAAGGTGCCGATGAAGATCGTCGCCCAGACGCACGGCGGCCAGGCCCGCGGCGAAGCGGTCGGCGCGGCGGTCGAGAAGGCTTTCGGCGACAAGGTGCGCGAGCAGAACCTGCGCGTGGCCGGCTACCCGAACATCGAGCCCAAGGACGCTGCCACTGAAGGCACGCTGGAATTCAGTGCCGTGTTCGAGATTTACCCGGAAGTCGCCATCGGTGATCTCGCCGGCCAGCAGATCGAACGTCCGACCCTGGTGGTCGGCGATGCCGAAGTCGACAAGACGCTCGACGTGCTGCGCAAGCAGCGCACCTCCTTCACCGCGGCCGATCGTGCCGCTGCCGAAGGCGACCGTGTCGTGATCGACTTCACCGGCCGCAAGGACGGCGAAGTGTTCCAGGGCGGCCAGGCCGAGGACTTCCCCTTCGTGATCGGCGCCGGCGCGATGCTGAAGGACTTCGAGACCGCGGTGACCGGCCTGACGGCGGGCGAGAGCAAGACTTTCGACATGACCTTCCCGGACGACTACCATGCTGCCGAACTGGCCGGCAAGACCGTCCAGTTCGAGATCAAGGTCAAGCAGGTCGAAGGCCCGGTGCTGCCGGAGATCGATGCCGACTTCGCCCGTTCGCTGGGCGTGGCCGACGGTGACGTCGCCAAGCTGCGCGAGGAAGTGAAGGGCAACCTCGAGCGCGAGGTCAAGCGCCGCATCCAGGCCAAGGTCAAGGAACAGGTGATGAACGCGCTGATCGCCGTGACCCCGATCGAAGTGCCGAAGGCGCTGGTGCAGGGCGAGTCGCAGCAACTGGCCGAGAATGCCCGCCGCGATCTGGAGATGCGCGGCATGAAGACCAAGGACATCCCGGTCGATCCGTCGTGGTTCACCGAGCAGGCCGAGCGCCGCGTCCGCCTGGGCCTGATCATGGCCGAGCTGGTCAAGGCCAACGAGCTGCACGCCAAGCCCGAGCAGATCCGCACGCTGGTCGAGGAAATGGCGCAGAGCTACGAGGATCCGTCCGAACTGGTGCGCTGGTACTACGCCCAACCCGAGCGCCTGGCCCAGGCAGAGGCCGTGGTGATCGAGGACAATGTCGTCGCCTGGGTCAGCGAGAAGGCCCAGACCACCGACAAGGACGTGACTTTCGACGAACTGATGGGCAACGCGGCCTGAGTCCGCAAAGGGTCTGACCAATGATGCAAGGAACACCCCAGCACAGCAGCGACTGGAACCCGGTCGGCCTCGGCCTGGTCCCGATGGTGGTCGAACAGAGCGGTCGCGGCGAGCGCGCCTACGACATCTATTCGCGCCTTCTGAAGGAGCGGGTGGTGTTCCTGGTCGGGCCCGTCAATGACGTGACCGCCAACCTGATCGTCGCCCAGTTGCTGTTCCTCGAATCCGAGAATCCGGACAAGGACATCTCGTTCTACATCAACTCGCCCGGCGGCTCGGTCACCGCCGGCATGGCGATCTACGACACCATGCAGTTCATCAAGCCGAACGTCAGCACGCTGTGCATCGGCCAGGCGGCGAGCATGGGTGCCTTCCTGCTGGCGGCGGGCGAGAAGGGCAAGCGCTTCATCCTGCCCAACTCGCGCGTCATGATCCACCAGCCGCTGGGCGGCTTCCAGGGCCAGGCCTCGGACATCGAGATCCACGCCCGCGAAATCCTCTACCTGCGTTCGCGCCTGAACGAGATGCTGTCGAAGCACACCGGCCAGCCGCTCGAACGCATCGAGAAGGACACCGACCGCGACAACTTCATGTCAGCCGCGGCGGCGGTCGAGTACGGCCTGGTGGACAAGATACTGACCAGCCGCGACGACACCTGATTCAGGAGAACCCCCGACATGACGGACAAGAAGGCTGGCGGCGACAAGCTGCTGTACTGCTCCTTCTGCGGCAAGAGCCAGCACGAGGTGCGCAAGCTGATCGCCGGCCCTTCGGTCTTCATCTGCGACGAATGCATCGAACTGTGCAACGACATCATCCGTGACGAGGTCGTTGGCGCCGCAGACCCGGAAGGCACCAAGGGCGCGCTGCCCACGCCGCGCGAAATCTGCGAGATCCTCGACCAGTACGTGATCGGCCAGGGACAGGCCAAGCGCAATCTTGCGGTGGCGGTGTACAACCACTACAAGCGCCTGCGCCACATCGAGGCGCGGGAAGACGACGTCGAGCTCGCCAAGAGCAACATCCTGCTGATCGGGCCCACCGGCTCGGGCAAGACGCTGCTGGCGCAGACGCTGGCGCGCCTGCTCGACGTGCCCTTCGTGATGGCCGATGCGACGACGCTGACCGAAGCCGGCTACGTCGGCGAGGACGTCGAGAACATCATCCAGAAGCTGCTGCAGAAGTGCGACTACGACGTCGACAAGGCGCAGCAGGGCATCATCTACATCGACGAGATCGACAAGATCTCGCGCAAGGCCGACAACCCCTCGATCACCCGCGATGTGTCGGGCGAGGGCGTGCAGCAGGCGCTGCTGAAGCTGGTCGAAGGCACGGTGGCCTCGATCCCGCCACAGGGCGGGCGCAAGCACCCGAACCAGGACTTCATCCAGATCGACACCACCAACGTGCTGTTCATCTGCGGCGGCGCCTTCGACGGCCTGGAAAAGGTCATCCGCAACCGTACCGAAAAGGTCGGCATCGGCTTCGGCGCCGAGGTCAAGAGCAAGGAAGGCAAGAACCTCACCGACACCTTCCGCCAGGTCGAACCCGAGGATCTGATCAAGTTCGGCCTGATCCCCGAACTGATCGGCCGCCTGCCGGTCGTCGCCACACTGCAGGAACTCGACGAGGCCGCGCTGATCCAGATTCTGGTCGAGCCCAAGAATGCACTGGTCAAGCAGTACCAGAAACTGTTTTCGATGGAAGGCGTCGAACTCGAGATTCGTCCTGCGGCACTGCATGCGGTTGCCCGTAAGGCGATCCGGCGCAAGACGGGGGCACGCGGCCTGCGCTCCATCCTCGAAGCCTCGCTGCTCGACATCATGTACGACCTGCCGACCTTGAACGGTGTCGAAAAGGTGGTTGTCGATGAGGCGACCATCGAGGAAGGCGGCAAGCCGCTGCTGATCTACGCCGAGCAGCCGAAAGTGTCGGGTGCCAACTGAGACCGGCGAAGCGGACTCGTGTGATCGTCGTCCAGCCGTGGGTCGTACCCGTCGCTTGAATTTCCAGGTCATGCCCATACATGGGTATGACCTTTCTCATAAGGAAAATTAAAATGTCGGGTTCCGCTGAACTCCCCAACGGACAACTGGAAATGCCGCTGCTGCCGCTGCGCGACGTGGTGGTGTTTCCGCACATGGTCATCCCGCTGTTCGTCGGACGGCCCAAGTCGATCAAGGCGCTCGAAAGCGCGATGGAAGCCGGCAAGAGCATCCTGCTCGTCGCGCAGAAGTCGGCGGCCAAGGACGAGCCCTCGATCGAAGATCTCTATTCCATCGGCTGCATCGCCAACATCCTGCAGATGCTGAAGCTGCCCGACGGCACCATCAAGGTGCTGGTCGAGGGCGTGCGCCGTGCGCGGGTGGACTCGGTCGAAGATCTGCGCCACCTGTTCGTCGCCAAGGTGACGCCGGTGAAGGTGACCGAGGTCGACACCAACGAAGTCGAGGCCATGCGCCGAGCGATCGTTGCCCAGTTCGACCAGTACGTCAAACTGAACAAGAAGATCCCACCCGAGATCCTGACCTCGCTGGCCGGCATCGAGGAAGCCGGTCGCCTGGCCGACACCATCGCCGCCCACCTGCCGCTCAAGCTTGAGCAGAAGCAGGAGGTGCTCGAGATGTTCGACACCGGCGAGCGCCTCGAAAAGCTGCTGAACCAGCTCGAAGCCGAACTCGACATCCTGCAGGTCGAAAAGCGTATCCGTGGCCGCGTCAAGCGCCAGATGGAGAAGAGCCAGCGCGAGTACTACCTGAACGAACAGGTCAAGGCCATCCAGAAGGAGCTCGGCGAAGGCGAAGAGGGCGCCGACCTCGAGGAAATGGACAAGAAGATCAAGTCCGCCGGCATGCCCAAGGAGGCGCTCGCCAAGGCCCAGTCCGAGTTCAAGAAGCTGCGCCTGATGTCGCCGATGTCGGCCGAAGCCACCGTCGTGCGCAACTACATCGACACCCTGATCGGCCTGCCGTGGAAGAAGAAGTCCCGCGTCAGCAAGGATCTGGCCGAGGCCGAGAAGGTGCTCGACAAGGACCACTACGGCCTGGAGCGGGTCAAGGAACGGATCCTCGAATACCTTGCCGTACAGCAGCGCGTGGACAAGGTCAAGGCGCCGATCCTGTGCCTGGTCGGCCCCCCGGGCGTGGGCAAGACCTCGCTCGGCCAGTCGATCGCCAAGGCCACCAACCGCAAGTTCATCCGCATGGCGCTCGGCGGCGTGCGCGACGAAGCCGAGATCCGCGGCCATCGCCGCACCTACATCGGCTCGATGCCGGGCAAGATCCTGCAGAACATGAGCAAGGTCGGCGTCAAGAACCCGCTGTTCCTGCTCGACGAAGTCGACAAGCTCGGCATGGACTTCCGCGGCGACCCGAGTTCGGCATTGCTCGAAGTGCTCGATCCGGAGCAGAACCACACTTTCCAGGACCATTACATCGAAGTCGATTTCGACCTCTCCGATGTGATGTTCGTGGCCACCGCCAATACGCTGAACCTGCCGCCGGCACTGCTCGACCGCATGGAAGTGATCCGCCTGTCCGGCTACACCGAGGACGAGAAGGTCAACATCGCCCAGCGCTATCTGCTGCCCAAGCAGATCAAGAACAACGGCCTCAAGCAGGAAGAAATCTCGGTCACCGAGGAAGCCCTGCGCGACGTGGTGCGCTACTACACCCGCGAAGCCGGCGTGCGCAGCCTGGAGCGCGAGATCTCGAAGATCTGCCGCAAGGTGGTCAAGCAGCTCGTGCTCGAAAGCCGCAGCAGCAAGATCGTCGTCAACGCCAAGAACCTCGACAAGTTCCTCGGCGTGCGCAAGTACAGCTTCGGCATCGCCGAGAAGCAGAACCAGATCGGCCAGGTCACCGGTCTGGCATGGACCGAAGTCGGTGGCGAACTGCTGACCGTCGAAGCGGTGCAGCTGCCCGGCAAGGGCAAGGTGCTGAATACCGGCAAGCTCGGCGAAGTGATGCAGGAGTCCATCCAGGCGGCGCTATCGGTGGTGCGCAAGCGAGCCCGCTCGCTCGGCATCGACGAGGACTTCCACCAGAAGAGCGACATGCACATCCACCTGCCGGAAGGCGCGATCCCGAAGGACGGTCCGTCCGCCGGCATTGCGATCAGTACCGCGCTGGTGTCGGTGCTGACCGGTATCCCGGTGCGCTGCGACGTGGCGATGACCGGCGAAATCACGCTGCGCGGCGAAGTGCTGCCGATCGGCGGCCTCAAGGAGAAGCTGCTGGCCGCAGTGCGCGGCGGCATCCGCATGGCGCTGATTCCGGAAGAGAACGTCAAGGATCTGGCGGAGATTCCGGAGAACATCAAGAACGCTCTGGAGATCGTGCCGGTCAAGTGGATCGACCAGGTGCTGGAGCGTGCGCTGGAACGGCGTCCGGAGCCGCTGCCCGAAAAGGTGGCGACACCGGTGGCGGCCTCGGATCCGGACGGGGTCAGCGCGGCTCAGCGGCCGCACTGAGTTCCGGCAGATCCACCGGGCGTAGTTCCTGGCATCCACCCAGACAAAGCCGTAGCGTGTGTCATGCACGCTGCGGCTTTGTCATGTGGTGTATCACGCGTTGACCCGCCGAAGTGCGCGCGCTATAAAAACCGGAATCGGCGGGACAGCAGGCCGTACCGGACATCCGTACCGACGCGGATAAGCAGTGAGCGTCATCCCATCGCAGTGCACTTTCGGAGGGATTCAAGTGAACAAATCAGAACTGATCGACGTCATCGCAGCACAGGCCGAAATCTCCAAAGCCACGGCAGGCCGAGCCCTGGATGCAGTCGTCGCGGGGGTGGTGGAGGCCCTCAAGGGCGGCGACAGCGTCACGCTGGTGGGTTTCGGTTCGTTTTATGTCGGTGAGCGGGCGGCGCGCACCGGCCGCAATCCGCGTACCGGCAAGAACATCAAGATCAAGGCAGCGAAAGTCCCGAAATTCCGTGCTGGCAAAGGCCTGAAAGATGCAGTAAACTGATGGGCTTTACTGGGCCGCCTGCCAAAGGCGGTTTCAGCGCGGGTGCTTAGCTCAGTTGGTAGAGCGTCGCCCTTACAAGGCGAATGTCGGCGGTTCGACCCCGTCAGCACCCACCAAGAACAATTGTCACACGGTGGCAAGAAGTACCAGAAACCCGCATCGCTAACGGCTTTGCGGGTTTTTTATTATGTCAGGCAGGATCAGGCCGTGGCACCTCATACCGTCAAAAGCGGCGCTATCTTTGACGGTATACCGCTTTATGGGGTGCTGAGATGCCTCTGAACGACGCAGGCTTACAAGCTCGCGAACGAGCGCGGATTGTACCTGTTGATCCGGCCCACAGACGGAAAACTCTGGCGTTTGGACTACCGTTACGACGGCAAGCGCAAGACGCTTGCCCTGGGAGGCTATCCTGACGTAGCGCTTGCCGATGCACGCAAGGCGAGAGGATCGGGCGCTCGACCAATCGCGGAGATCATGGCGCCTGAGCTGTTGAGCACGCTCAGGCGTATCAAGGTGCGAGGCGCGATCGACTCCGCCCACCGTGCCAAGCAGATCGCTGGCCAGGTTTTTCGCTATGGCATCGTCACTGGCCGGGCGGATCGGAGCCCCGCGGCGCCTTGACACCAGGTTCTTCTAATCATTTTTCGAAAGACTGGCTTTTCCGTCATCGTTTTTCTTCGCCATTCATTGGATTTGTGTAACCATTTCAGTCATCATTTTTCTCTTCTCATGGCTGGTCATCATCGTTTTTTGATGACCATAAGGGGATTTATGTAACATGCAGATCGGTTTCAAGGCCTTGGAGGCCCAGTTCGGCATCGTCCTGGTACAGCCCCTGCGCGTGGAGTCCACCATCGGCACCACCCGTTCGATGCGGGAGTCGCCGGAGCGCATCCAGAACCAGTACCCGGGAGTCTACAGGCCGGCCGATACCTTTGCCGGGCATTTCGAGTTCGGCCTGAAGTACGAGGAGATCCACCTCGAATTCTTTGCGCGGCTGTTCACCGCCTGCGGGCCGGAGCCGCTCGAACGGTGGTGCAGGGCGGAACCGTTCGGTCAGTACGCGCGCCGTGCGGCCTTCTTCTACGAGTGGCTCACCGGGCGCCGGCTGGACGTCCCGGACCTGACCGGCGGGACCTATGTCGACGCGGTGTCCGCCGATGCCTACCTGACGCGCACCGAGGCCGTCCGGGAGCGGCGCTGGCGGATC
Organism: Thauera carbonicopians; assembly: GCF_025699485.1. Lineage (GTDB taxonomy): Bacteria > Pseudomonadota > Gammaproteobacteria > Burkholderiales > Rhodocyclaceae > Thauera. The sequence goes on from NZ_JANUXN010000001.1 coordinate 168,490, forward strand.
AACAACAACCTGCCGGGTACGCCTGCGTTCTGCCCCCTCATCCGCCGCACCCCGACCCTCGGCCAAGCGTTGCAGTTCGACCCGTTCGGCGCGATCGTGGAACTGGATCGCCAGTTCGGCGAGGACGTGCTGATGCGCGCCGCGGCGTGGCTCACGCTCAAGGAGTCACGGGCGAGCTTCCTGATCGAGCACGAGGCAGACAAGACCGACCGCATCAAGCGCTTTGCCCACGTCATGGCCGAGCACTGCGGCAAGCTCGAAGTGCCGCTCGGCATCGGCAGCCTCACCGTGCTGCAGAAGGGCATCCTCGGCGAGACGGCGCTTCGGCTCGGCACGCGCCGATCGCCGGTCTTCGTCGGCCAGGCAACCCTTCGCGACGACATCGTCCACTACATCGGCCCCCACTTTTCGGTGCTGGATGGAATGCTGGACGGTCTGAAGGCGTTCGAGCAGGCGACTCGCGGACGGGAGGTACTGGCGCGGGCGGCCGCTATCGCGTTCGGTTTCGTCTACATCCACCCGATGAGCGATGGCAACGGACGCATCCACCGCTTCCTCATCAACGACACGCTGCAGCGCGACAAGGCCATTCCGGCCGGTGTGGTCCTGCCCGTGTCGGCGACCATCACCGGCGTGCGCGAGTTCGGCCACGGATACGACCGGGTGCTGGAGGTGTTCTCGCGCCCCTTCATGCGGCGATACGACACTGCGCACCGATTCGGGGAGATGGTCACGTACGAAGACGGTGTGCGGTCAAATTTCGTGTTCGATGCCTACGACGACGCCAACCATGCCTGGCGCTACCCGGACCTCACCGAGCACGCGATCTATACTGCCCAACTCGTCGCCCACACGATTCGGCACGAGATGGCGGACGAGGCTCGCGTCCTGGTGCGGTTCGAGCTCGCGCAGCGGCGCATCAAGGACGTGCTGGAGATGCCGGACCCGGACGCCGTGCGCATGATCCGGTCGATCAAGGAGAACGGATGGCGAATCTCGGGCAAGCTCGCGAAGGAGTATGCGGTGCTCCATGACAAGGCCCTGGCCTTGCGCGTCGTCGAGGCCGTGCAGTCCGCGTTCGAGGATCGCGAGCCGGCGCCCATCATCGAGTGACCCCGTGGCCTTAGGTCGACGCACGCCGGGACGCCTGACCGAGAGCGCCGGGGCCTGATCGAGCCGAGCAGCGAATTGCTCGAAGATCGCGTGCACCGCATGGGCACGCTGCGGCAGGTGTTCGGTGAAGGCGACTGGCTGAGTTCGGCGCAGTTGAATGCACTGAAGATCATCCCGCCCAAGACGGTGGGGCGACGAGAAGCGCGCTGCCGCTTCTGGCACAAAAAAAACCACGGCGTTCGGCCATGGGGGATCCGCTCATGCGGCTCGCCTCGTTTCTTCCATATCGGCTCGGCCGCTGCCCGCCTTGTCTCGGTCGAGATCGAGTTCCTTCTCCAGCGCCCGCTGGCGGGCCAGCAGGTCGGCGAGCCGGCCTTCGTGTTCAAAGGGCCGGGCCAGCTCCAGTTGCAGGTCTTCCAGGCGCTTGCGCCGGTTCGCCTGCGACTTCACCGCATCGGCGTGCGACTTGCCCATCAGTTCCAGCGCCGCGACCAGCGCCGGCCTCGTTTGGTAAGGGTCGGCGTGATACTGGCAGTTTCCGGCCAGATACAGATTCGGCACCTCGCCGCCGCGGGTGGCCCGGATGCCCAGCTCGAAGCCGCCGAAGCGGCCCACGATCCGTTCGACCGGGTGGCTTGCCGTTCGCAGGTCTTCCTTCGCGGACTTCACCAGGCTACGCAGCGCGTCGCCCACGGCATCGGCGCTGACGATCCGCCGGTGGCCGATGTCCACGGAAATACCCTCGAGGGTCGCGCCGGCGATCGCCTTCCAGATCCTCCTTCGTCGCCATCAGTACTGCGGCGTTCGGGTAGCAAGACATCCGGGCAGGGCACAAGAAGTTTGGGAGCGCCTCCCGGGCCGGGGCTGCCACGCCTGCAGAATCACATTTGACATTGTCAGTTATTTTGCTTCATAGTTTTGACATTGGAGGTGCTGATGAGCGATGGCCCTTACAGAAGCCTGCCCATGTCGCGCGGATGGAAGCGATTGGCGGAGTTTGCAGAGAACGTGAATTTCGATCGCGCTGATACCAGCGCGGCGGCCAGCCACGCCCTAAAGACGACCTGGACCAACGAAGTCCCCGCCATCGTCGTCAAGGGTCTTCGCGACGTGTTTTTAGAGAAGGAACCGGGGCTCTTCGCCGATACGCGCCTTGCGCGCGTCGAGGCTGTAGTCGCCGACACGGCGGGCTATGGGCTCGGCCGCCTGCTGGCTGCTCATGCCTCATCCGTCCTCGCCGAGGGGCTCACCGGTGAAGCAGGCCTCACGGAAGCGACGAGGCGCGCGCTCGAGTCGTACGCGGCACGGTCCGTGCGCCAAATCGAAGAGCATTACTGCCGCAAAGCATCCGCGCGTCTGACTGCGCAAGTCCGTACCCGTATCTCGGACGCTATCGGCAGTGCCGATATCACGACGCTCGCACGCCAGTGTGCAGGACTGGAGCCCCGCGCGCGACTGGGGAGGGGCATCCGCAAGCATGACGACATTGACGCAGGAGTTGCGCTGTGAAACTTGATGATGACAAGGCTGCAGTCCCGTCCTTGCGCGTCGATGTCGTCGAGACCGGCCAGCGCCCCCGGCGCGGCCGGACGCCCTGCGAGATCGGCGGCGACCTGACCTTCACGACTGAGCATCTAGAAAGCTACTGCTTGGCGCAGTGGGAGCCGATCATCTTTGACGCGCTGGTCGTCGCAGCGGCTGTGGAGTTCTGTGATCGCATGCAGCGGCGCAAAACCCAGCATTGGGGCCGGATCTTCGAGCTTTGCATTCCCGTTCACGATCCTGACCGCTGGCGCGCTGCCGCCGTAAGCACTAGCCTCAAGGACGCACTTGAATTCCTCACCGGGGACCGGTGGGAGATGTCTTTTGTTTCGCGCAAGGCTCCCGCCTATGTGCCGCATCAGTTTCCTTTTGATCTGTCGAGCGACGCGCAGGCTGTGATCCCCTTCAGCGAAGGGCTGGACTCTCGCGCCGTCGCGGGCCTGATGCACCGCGAAATGAGAGACGGCCTGATACGCGTGCGGCTCGGCACCAAGGAATTCCTGCCGGGCACCGGCGCATCGGATGTGAAGCAGCCCTTTACCTCGATTCCCTACCGGGTGAAGCCCAAGACCGGCGTGTTCAGAGAGTCGAGCGCACGCTCGCGCGGCTTCAAATTTTCGTTGGTAAGCGGCATCGCTGCCTATCTGGTCAAGGCCAAGCGGATCATCGTGACGGAGAGCGGTCAAGGTTCGCTCGGACCTGTGCTCGTAACCGTGGGTCAGGGCTACGAGGACTACCGCAGCTATCCGCCGTTCATGGACCGCATGGAAGTCTTCCTTCAAGCGCTGTTCAATTACCGCGTACAGTTTGAGTTTCCCCGGCTCTGGTACACCAAAGGCGAAACGCTGGCCGCCTTCGTGCGCGCGTGCACCGATGGGGGGGCGTGGAGCACGACCTGGTCATGCTGGCAGCAAAACCGGCAATCCTCCGTTGACGGACACAGACGCCAATGCGGCATCTGCGCGGCCTGCATGCTCAGGCGCTTGAGCGTCCATGCCGCAGGCCTGAGCGAAGCGCCAGAGATGTATGTGTGGGAGAACCTCTCGGCACAGACGTTTGAGGGTGGTGCAGCGCCCGGTTTCGCACACACCACGAAGGCGCTGCGCGAATACGCTATCGCGGGCACGCTTCACCTTGACCACCTGGCGACGCTACAAAAATCGCCGATGAACAAGGGAATGATCGACCTCACTATTTCTCAGCTTAGCCACTCCCGTGCGCTTCCCGAAGACACGGTCCGCGCTTCGCTGAACCGCCTACTAAATCAACATGAGAGTGAATGGATGAGTTTTCTGGATAGCCTCGGACCAGAGGCCTTCGTGATGAACTGGGTGGGGCGGCCATGACCGAATCCCCGCTAAGCGCGATGTCACCTGCCGAAGTGGGCGAGCGCCTGCGCCTTGCCCGCGAAGCCGTCCGCATGACGCAAAAGCAAGCCGCTGATGCCATATCGGTTGCGCGCACGACGTTGGTTGCCGTCGAGCAAGGCCAGCGCCGTGTGCGGATCGATGAACTGCAGCAGCTCGCCAAGACGTATGGCGTGTCCGTCAACGCCATCCTGCGTCGCGAGGCCGTGCATGTCGATCTGGTGCCCCGCTTCCGTAAACTTTTCGACGCCAAAGACTTTGCCGCTGCCGCGGCGACCGAACTGCTTGCCAACCTGGCGCGCGCCGAAGTGGAACTGGAGAACGTACTGGGCGTAAAGCGCGCCCGCAATTACCCGCCGGAGCGGCCGATCCTTCCCGGTGACGTGCGAGTGCAGGCCGAACAGGATGCACTGGAGCTACGACAACGCCTAGGCTTGGGCTTCGCCCCCATCGCCGACATCGTCACTCTGCTGGAGATGGAGCTTGGCATACGGGTGTATGTCCGGCGCTTCGAAGGATCGGTCTCAGGCGTCTTCGTCTACGATGAGACGCTCGGTGCATGCATCCTGCTCAACGCCAATCATCCGCGCGAACGCCGCAACCAGACGGGCGGTCACGAGCTGGGGCATTTCATTTCGGTGCGGCACGAGCCCGAGGTCCTGCATGCGGACGAGCCGGAGAACTCCCGAGAAGAGCGTTACGCCAATGCCTTCGGCCGTTCCTTCCTGACGCCTGCAGGGGGCGTGCGCCAGAAATTTCAAGAGATCACTGCAGGCTCGACGCATCTGACGCGCCGCCACATCATCGTGCTGGCGCACTTCTTCGGCGTATCACGCGAAGCTATGGTCCGGCGGCTTGAAGAGCTGGGTCTGACCAGGAAGGGTACGTGGGACTGGTTCGCGGCAAACGGCGGCATCACCGATGCGCAGGCGCAGCAGGTGCTGGGCGACCTGCGCACGGCCGACCACCAAAAGGCAGAGGCAGACAAGCCGACCACTCTGAGGCTCAATCTGCTGGCCGCCGAAGCCTATCGGCGCACGCTATTGAGTGAAGGGCAGCTTGCACGGCTTCTCCATCTTGATCGCATCGAGCTCCGTGAGATGCTGCAAGACATCGAGCTGCAGGAGGACGAGGCTGATGGCGCCCCCACCCTCCTTGCCTGAGAAACCCGCGCTCCTGATCGCGGATACAAGTGTCGTAATCAATATAAACGCGACGGGCTGTGCTGAGAAGCTTCTCAAGGCGTTGCCTCATCGCGTTGCGGTGGTTGATGTCGTCGTTGACGAGATCAAAGGCGGCCTCCGGAAAGGCCGTCAGGATGCAGTCAGGCTGGCGCAGCTCATCGACTCTGGTTTGGTCGAAGTGGTGACGCTGAGGTCACACGGCCTGATTCAATTCGAAAATCTGGTGATCGGCGCGTCCGGCGGGACCCTCGACGACGGCGAAGCCGCCACGATTGCCTACGCCGCCGATATCGGTGCGCATGCGCTCATCGAAGAGCGCAAGGCGCGCCGTCTGGCTGCCGATCAATATACGGCCGTGCCGCTCGGCTGCACGGTGGATCTCCTCAAGCATGCCAGCGTTGAGCGCGCACTCGGCATAGGAGGCATTGCCGATGCGCTTCACAACGCCCTTACCGGTGCCCGGATGCGTGTGCTGCCGCATCACATCGCATGGGTAGTCGGCGTCATCGGCGATGAGCGTGTGGCGGGCTGCCTGTGCTTGCCGGAAGCGGTCCGCAAACAGGCGCTTGCGCGCCTTTGACAAGTCGCCATGCCGATGCCACCCGCAACCCGGAGAGGGTGCGGGCGACAGCCGTGTGGTCAGTATTCGTTGGGCAACAGAATCGTCGCCACTGACCGGGCGGCTTCGGTCATGATCCAGAGGCAGTTGTCGCCAAAACCCGCACAAGGCTTCTCGGGATAGATGGCGTAGGCCGAGAGGATGCGCTCACCGGTATCGACCGCGTGCAGGTTCATCTCGGCGTTCTCGGGATCAATGCATCCCCGATCACGGTGGATGTGGCGTGCCACAAGGCCCGGAAACGTGGCGTTGAGCACCGACGAGCTGCGCTCATGCGCTGACCAAGGGACCGCTTGGTGTCAATCAGCGTGAGTACGTCGACCCGCAACCAAAGTCGGCAACCGCTGCACTCCGGTCATTGGGGCGAAAAGGCCGAACGGCTGTTGAGGGTCGGTAGTTCCAATTCGCAGGATGGAGAAGCTGTCATTCGCCGTCGCCTGACGGCCGAGCGGCAGGTGACCAGCGCATTGCCGCCCGACATCACGATACGCTGTCGTACCCTATGGCAGTGGCTGCAATTCTGGGAACAAGAACTCCCCCAGGTCCTGATGTTCTCGGGCGGGCTCAAACGCTGTGCGTCCTCGGCGCGACACGGCGTATAGCGCTTTTTCCAGCGCTCCGGCGTTCCCTCCGTCTGCATAGATTCTACCCCGCGCGACCAGAACACAGGATCGCCTACCGAGCTACACTACAACGAGTTGTTGAGGAAATCTGCTGCGCACCAGCGTCACCGCCCACGCCAGTGGTGCGTAGTGTGGGGTACTAATGGGGTATGTAAAAGTTCGAATTGAAGAAGGTGCTTTTAATCAATATTTTGAAAGCCAAATTCGACCCCGTCAGCACCCACCAGACATGCTGCCAGTCAGCAATTCAAAAGCCCGGCAAGCCGGGCTTTTGCTTTTCCGTCGCCGAACAAGGCAAAACCGATGTTCGGGAGCTGAGCGACAGGCGCGGGTTCTTTCAGGCGAGGGGAAAACCTTCTTCGCGCAAGGCGTTCATGGCCTCGCTGCCTCTCAGTGACAGGCATACCTTCTTCCCTGATGTGGTGCCCGCTTCGCGCAGATTGATGCGGATGAGCGGCGCCCCCTGTCTTTCGCCGAACAGGCGGACGGAAGGAATGGTCGTGCCGGCGCCGATCTCGATCACGACCAGGCGTTCGACCGTGCACCGCCAGGCATCCAGTCGGGCGTGTTGTGCCTCCGAACGGTTTTCGATCCAGCCCCAGTCGCCGAACATCAGGATGTTCGGGCGCGCCATCGTGCCGCAGCGGGGGCACAGGGGCGGGGCGTTGATCAGTTCGCAGGCCTTGGCATCGATCTCCGGGCTGAAGCCCTCGGCGGGCCAGATCGCGGCGCTGCAAGGTTCCATGCATTGCAGATGGTGAATCGAGCCGTGGCATTCGACGATGCGATCGGCGCTGAACCCCGCTTGCTGAAACTGCCCGTCCACATTGCTGGTGAATACGAAAGCGCCTTGCGGCAGGTGCTGTGCAATCTCCCGCAGCATGGTGAACGCGGGGCCGGGGCGGGTCTGCCGGTACAAGGCCAGCCGATGGCCGTAGAAACCCCAGGCGAGCCAGGGCCGGCGGCGAAAGGCGGCCGGGTTGGCGATTTCCTGGAAGTGCATGCGGGCTTTGCCGAGCGCGGGGTAAGCTTGCCACATGCCCTCGTTGCCACGGAAATCCGGCAGACCGGAATCGACGCCCAGGCCGGCGCCGGCCGTGATGAGAAGCCCGTCGGCCTGGGCGATGAGTCGGGCGCAGTGGATGAAATCGGCATTCAGATCGTGCATGGTGTGGTCTGTGGCGTGGTGTGTCATACAGCGATTGACCATTCTAGCGGCACAGCGACAGGCTGTTGCCGTATGAGAAGTGGATCGCCGCAGCGATCGGAGAAACGCAGAACGAGGGAGGAAAAATGAAGTTTCTGCGCACATGGCTTGAACCTCGCATTCTTGCGGTGGTGCTGTTGCTGGCTTCGGCGGCCTGGATTTTCATCGCGGTTGCGGACGAAGTGGCGGATGGCGATACCGTGACCCTGGATCGCGCCATCATGCTGGCGCTGCACCCGCAACCCGATACCGGCGGGCCGATGTGGCTGCAGTCGGCAGCGCGCGACGCCACCGCGCTGGGCAGTACCACGGTGCTCAGCCTGCTGGTGTGCATGGCCGTGCTGTTTCTGCTGCTGTCCGGGCGAAGAGGCATGGCGCTGTTCGTGCTGGCGTCGACCCTGGGCGGGACCTTGCTCAGCACCTTGCTCAAAGGTGTCTTTTCCCGGCCGCGGCCGGATGTGATCCCGCACGGCGACTTCGTGACGAGTGCGAGCTTTCCGAGCGGGCACGCGATGATGTCGGCCGTCGTATATCTGACGCTCGGTGTCCTGCTCGCCCGCCTGGCGAATGCACAGGCGCAGAAGCTCTACATCATGGGGGCCGCGCTTTTTCTGTCGGGTATCGTGGGCTTGAGCCGGGTCTATCTCGGTGTCCACTGGCCGACCGATGTGCTGGCAGGCTGGGCGGCCGGCGCGGCCTGGGCCCTGGGCTGGTGGATGGTGGCCGAACTGGTGTGGAGAAGGTGCGGATGAAGGGCGGTGCTGCGGGCAAGTGGAGCCGCTGTCAAGACAGGATTTGCCCGGCAGTCAAGCGACCGACAAAAAGCCGGCTTGACGGGCCAGGGTGCCGCTTCTACAATGCGCCCTCTTTGCGGAAGGGCGGTTAGCTCAGCGGTAGAGCACTGCCTTCACACGGCAGGGGTCACTGGTTCGATCCCAGTACCGCCCACCAGGCCTCAAGCGCCTCCTTTCGCAGACCGATCGCGCGAATCTTTCGCCGGATCGGGCGGTTAGCTCAGCGGTAGAGCACTGCCTTCACACGGCAGGGGTCACTGGTTCGATCCCAGTACCGCCCACCAGAATCCAAACCCCAGTCCGTCCCGGCTGGGGTTTTCGTTTTGTGCTCCCGTATGCTGAATGCGAGGCTCATTCCGTCAAGGCCGCTCCTGACTGAAGAGTGGAACGCATTTGCTCGATGGTGCCGAGAAAGGCTTCGAGAATCGGGGATTGATCGTCGCTGCGGTAGATGCAGCTCAGATCGACCTGGGCATGGTCCGGCAGGCCGGTGAGGGGTTTGTATATCACCCCGGGCAGGGCCAGCGAGGTGGTCGATTCCGGTACCAGGCAGACGCCGAAGCCGCCGGCGGCCAGTGCCACGCCGGTGATGGCGTCGCTCACTTCCTGCGAAACGAGGGGTTCGAAGCCCGCTTCGTGGCACAGCGTCATCACCTTGTCGATGAAGTTCGGGCGCGCGCCGGTGGGGAAGAGCACCAGCGGGTGATCGCGCAGCGCCGGGAATGGCACCGATTCTTGCGCGGCCAGCGGGCTGGTGTGGCTCATGGCCAGCAGCAGCCTCTCGTTGGCCACCAGCCGGGTGGTGATGTCGGGCAGTGGCGCCAGCATGCGGTTGAAGCCGACCGTGATGCGGCGCTGGCGCAGGGCTTCGATCTGTTCGCCCTTGTTCATGGTGTGGAGGACGATCTTCACCTCCGGGTAGGAGCGGCGGAAGGCCAGCAGCAGCTTGGGGATCGCGTCGAGGATCGCGGTACCGAAGATGCCGACGTCCAGCCGCCCGAGCTTGCCTTGCCCCGCGCGCTGGGTGCGCTCGGTGGCCTGCTCGACGACGGCGCGGATGTTGCGCGCTTCGTCGAGGAACAGCGCCCCGGCCTGGGTCAGCTCGACGCCGCGCGGCGTGCGGTTCAGCAGGCGGACGCCCAGTTCTTCTTCGAGCTGCTGGATCTGCCGGGTGAGCGGCGGCTGCGAGATGTGGAGCCGGGTGGCGGCGCGGCCGATGTTCTGTTCCTCGGCGACGGCGATGAAATATCTCAGGTGGCGCAGGTCCATGCGCTTTCTCCGGTATTGATCCGGGATGATCATACTTTAAAGGTATTAATCGGTCCATAAATCGGTATTGGACGGCATTTCGACTGCTCTATAAGGTTCGTGCCATCCCGGTAGGTCGGATACGGATCCGGGATCCAGATAACGATTGGAGGAGGAAGGCATGGACAAGAGGGCACACCCGCACGGCCGTACCCGTTTTCGCATCAAATCCGTCTGTCGTGCCGTTGCCGGCGCGTTCGCGGGGCTTGCGGCCTCCGGCGCCGCGCTCGCGTTTCAGATCGATACCGGCAATCCGGACATCAGGATGAGCTGGGACAACACCGTCAAGTACAGCGCGAGCTGGCGCGTGAACGGCATCGACCGCGGCGTGGCGGACGACTCCATCGGGCCGCAGGCGAACACCAATGACGGCGACCAGAATTTCGGCCGGGGGCTGGTCTCGAACCGGCTCGACCTGCTGTCCGAGCTCGATTTCCGCTATATGCGCAAGTACGGCTTCCGCATCAGCGGGGCGGCCTGGTACGACCAGGTCTACAACGAGTCGAACGACAATCCGGGCGCCCTCGGCGGCGCGCTGCTGAACCAGCGCTCGGCGCGCTACAACGAATTCACCCGGGCGACGAAGAAGCTGCACGGGCGCAAGGCCGAGTTCCTGGATGCCTTCGTCTATGGCAGCTTCGAGCCGGCCGGCATGAACCTCAACCTCAAGGCGGGGCGCTTCACCCAGCTTTACGGCGAGAGTCTGTTCTTCGGCTCGAACGGCATCGCCGGGGCGCAGACGCCGCTCGACCTCGCGCGTGCGCTGTCGGTACCCAACTCGCAGTTCAAGGAGGTCGCGCGCCCGGTCGGGCAGGTGTCGGTGACGCTGCAGATCAACCCCGAGGTGACGCTCGGCGCCTATTACCAGGCCGAGTGGCGCAAGTCGCGCCTGCCGGCGGCGGGCAGCTATTTCAGCTTTGCCGACTTCGTCGATGAGGGCGGCGAGCGCCTCATCCTTGGGCCGGGGCAGGAGGTCTTCCGGGGCAAGGACATCGAGGCGAAGGATTCCGGCCAGGGCGGGGTGCAGCTCCGCTTCAAGGCCGGGGATTCGGAATATGGCTTCTATGCTGCCCAGTTCCACGACAAGATGCCCCAGTTCTACGTGCGCCCGGGCGTCAACGTCCAGCCCGGCAGCATCGGCGACTACGTCATGGTCTATGCGGAAGACATCCGCACCGTGGGCGCCAGCTTCAGCACCCTGCTGGGCGAGACCAACGTCGCCGGCGAACTGTCCTTCCGCGACAACATGCCGCTGGTGGGCAGCGGCATCACGATGATCCTGCCGGGCGACGCCACGGCCGACGGCGGCGACGACGCGGCCTTCCCCAAGGGCCGGACGATGCACCTCAACCTGTCGGCCATCAGCGTGCTGGGCGGCAGCGCGCTGTGGGACGGTGCGACCTTCATCGGCGAGTTCGCCTACAACCGGCGGCTGAAGGTCACCGACAACGCCCATCAGCTCGACCGCCTCGCCACGCGCAGCGCGAGCGCGATCCAGCTCGTGTTCACGCCCGAGTACTTTCAGGTGGCGCCGGGGCTCGACCTGCAGGTGCCGATCGGTCTCAGCTACGGCCTCAGCGGCCGCTCCTCGGTGAATGGCGTGCTGTTCCCGTCCGAAGGCGGCGGCAACTTCAGCATCGGCGTCAAGGCCGACTACCAGCGGACCTGGCAGGCGGGCCTGAACTACACGCGCTACTTCGGTGCGGGCGGCTCCGTGATCCGCTACGACACCGCGGTGCCCGAGCTTTCGTACGACAACTTCCACCGCGACCGGGATTTCGTCTCGCTGTCGATCCAGCGCACGTTCTGACCCCCGGACACGAGAATTTCAGGAGACGACAATGATGAAGCACAAGATTCTGCCGCTGGCCGCGACGGCCGCCATGCTGATGGCGCAGGCCACCGGCGCGGCGGTCACGGCCGACGAGGCCGCCAGGCTGAAGAGCGCGCTGACCCCGCTGGGCGCCGAGAAGGCGGGCAACGCCGACGGCAGCATCCCGGCCTGGGACGGCGGCATCACCAAGCCGCTGCAGGGCCGGAAGGTGGGCGACATCCCGGGAGAGATCTTTGCCGCCGAGAAGCCGCTGTACCAGGTCACGGCCCAGAACATGGGGCAGCACGACGCCGTACTGTCCGAAGGGACGAAGGCGCTGCTGCAGAAGTACCCGGACAGCTTCCGGCTGGACGTCTACCCCACCCACCGCGCCGCGGCGGCGCCGCAGCGCGTCTATGACAACACCGCGCTGAACGCGACGCGCTGCAGCACCAGGGACGGCGGCTATTCGCTCGAAGGCTGCATCGGCGGCATTCCCTTCCCGATCCCGAAGGAAGGCGTCGAGGTGATGTGGAACTTCCTGCTGCGCGTCGAGGCGCCGTCGATCGAATACCGCTTCAAGAACATCGTCGGCAACGCCGACGGCTCGCACACGCTGGCCACGCGCAACGAGATCGCCTTCCAGTACCCGCCGTACTACGAGGACGCGACCATCGAGAAATGGTCCGGCGAATACGCGATGTTCCGCTTCAACACGCTGGAGCCGCCGTTCAAGGCGGGCGAGTCGCTGGTGATCCGCGACGGCATCGACCAGAAGAACGCGCGCCAGGCCTGGCAGTACCTCGTCGGCCAGCGCCGCGTGCGGCGGGCGCCGACGGTGTCCTACGACACGCCCGATTTCGTCGCCTCCGGGGCCAACTACTTCGACGAGGTGCAGGGCTTCTTCGGCCAGCTCGACCGCTTCGAGTGGACGCTGGTGGGCAAGCAGGAGATGCTGATCCCGTACAACAACAACGGGCTGGTCGGCGCCAAGCTGGAAGAGGCGCTGTCGCGCCACCACCTCAACCCCGATCAGGTGCGTTGGGAGCGCCACCGCGTGTGGGTGGTCGAGGCGAACGTCGCCGCCGGCAAGCGCCATGCGGTGCCCAAGCGTCGCTACTACCTCGACGAGGACACTTGGCTGATCGCGCTGATCGACGGCTACGACGCCGAGGGCAAGCTGTGGCGCACGACCCAGGTGACGCCCTTCGTGGTGCCGAAGATTCCGGCCACGTTGATGAAAACCGCCACCGTCTTCAACCTGCAGGCGGGCACGATGAGCGTCATTCAGGCGCTCAACGACGAGGACTTCAAGGTCGTCGAGCGCAAGGCGGAGACCTACTTCACCGGCGACGCGGTGGCGGCCGACGCGGCACGCTGACCTGCGCGGCGCCGGGCCGCCGGTCGCCGCTTCCCCAGTTCTTCAGATTGCTCGCCGCCGCCGCCCGCCACCAGGCGGGCCGGGGCGCGGCGAGGACACGGGTTCCGAATCATGTCCATCAGGGTTCCAGGCCGGCGCGGCATTGCGCGCGCGGCCGTCGTTCTGCCTGCCGTCCTGGCTGCGGCAATGGTCCTGGCCACCGAAACGCAGGCCGTGCCCGATCTTCTCGAGGCGCCGGCCGGCGCCGACGTCCGCGCGCAGCAGTCGCCGCAGTTGAGCGTGGCGGCGGCGGGCAGCCGCTTCGTCGGCGTCGGCGTGCGCGGCCTCGTGCTGCTGTCGGACGACGCCGGGCGCACCTGGCGCCAGGCCGGGGCGGTGCCGGTCAGCGTCGCGCTCACCGACGTCCACTTCGTCACATCCACCGACGGCTGGGCCGTCGGCCACGGCGGCGTGGTGCTGCAGACAACGGACGGGGGCGAGACCTGGCTGCGTCGGCTCGATGGGCGCGAGGCCGCGCGCATCGTCTTCGAGGATGCCCGGGCCCGCGCGGACGCGGATGCGGGCGACGCCGCTGCTGCCCGCGCGCTGCGCGACGCCCAGCGCCTCGTCGAGGAGGGGCCGGACAAGCCTTTCCTCGGCGTCCACTTCCTGGACGGGCAGCGCGGCTTCGCCGTCGGGGCCTACGGACTCGCGCTGGCGACCGGCGATGGCGGGCGGAGCTGGCATTCCTTGACGGGGCGCATCCCCAACCCGCGCGGCAAGCACCTGTACACGGTCCGTGCCAGCGGCGCCGACGTGCTCATCGCCGGCGAGCAGGGGGCGCTGTTCAGGTCGCTCGATGGCGGGCAGCGCTTCAGCGCGATCGAGACCCCTTACCCCGGGACCTGGTTCGGCGCGCTGGCGCTCGACCGCGACACGCTGCTGGCCTACGGCTTGCGCGGCAACGTCTGGCGCAGCGCGGACGGCGGCACCAGCTGGCGGCAGATCGAGCTGGGGCAGGCGGTGACGCTGACCAGCGGCAGCGTGCTGGCGGACCGCTCCATCGTGCTCGCCGACGAAAGCGGGCGCCTGCTGCGCAGCGTCGATGGCGCACGCAGCTTCACGCCCGTGGCGGGCAGTTTCCCGGCCGGCCTCACCGGCATCGCCCAGGGCGACGACGGGACGCTCGTGCTGTCCGGCGCGCGCGGACTGAGCCGTGTCGAACCGGCTCGACTTGCTGTGGAATCCAGATAATGGCTGTCGCACATACCCTTCCGGCCGAGGCTGTGATCGCGGACATCGCGGAATTCGATGCGCGTTCGGGCTCGCTGCCCGAGCGCCTGCTCTTCAACAACCGCCTGGCCGTCGTCGCCGTCTGCCTGCTGGTGACCGTGGTGCTGGCCTGGCAGGCGTTCGGCCTGCGGCTCAACGCGGCGTTCGAGAAGATGATTCCGACGAGCCATCCCTACATCGTCAACTTCCTGGAAAACCGCAGCCAGCTCGCCGGCATGGGCAACAGCCTGAGGATCGCGGTCGAGACCACCGAAGGCGACATCTTCAGCGCGGCCTATCTCGACACCGTGCGCAGGCTCGGCGACGAGCTGTTCCTGATGCCGGGGGTGGACCGCCCCTACATGAAGTCGCTGTGGGCGCCGTCGGTGCGCTGGACCGGGGTCACCGAGGACGGCCTGGACGGCGGCCCGGTCATCCCGGACGACTACGACGGCTCGCCGGAAAGCCTGGAGCAGGTCCGCATCAACGTCGAGCGCTCCGGCGAGATCGGCCAGCTCGTCGCCGCCAACTACCGTTCCAGCATCCTCTTCGTGCCGCTGCAGGACGTCGTCGCCGACACCGGGGAGCGTATCGACTACCACGCGCTGTCGCAGCGCATCGAGCAGTTGCGCGGCAAGTACGAGTCGGACACGGTGAAGATCCACGTCACCGGCTTCGCCAAGGTCGTCGGCGACCTGATCGACGGCCTGCGCCAGGTGATGGTGTTCTTCGCGGTGGCGATCGCCATCTGCACCGCGGTACTGTTCTGGTACACCCGCTGCCTGCGCAGCACGCTGCTGGTGGTGGCGTGTTCGGTGGTCGCGGTGGTCTGGCTGCTGGGCCTGCTGCCGACCCTGGGCTACGAGCTGGACCCTTATTCGGTGCTGGTGCCCTTCCTGGTGTTCGCCATCGGCATGAGCCACGGCGCGCAGAAGATGAACGGCATCATGCAGGACATCGGCCGCGGCACCCACCGCCTGGTGGCGGCGCGCTACACCTTCCGCCGCCTGTTCCTGGCCGGGCTCACCGCCTTGCTGGCCGACGCGGTGGGGTTCGCGGTGCTGATGGTGATCGACATCCAGGTCATCCAGGACCTGGCGGTCACCGCCAGCATCGGCGTCGCGGTGCTGATCTTCACCAACCTCGTGCTGCTGCCGATCCTGCTGTCCTACACCGGCGTCAGCCCGGTCGCCGCCCAGCGCAGCCTGGCGGCCGAGCTGATGGAGGCCGGCGACGGCGGCCATGCCAAGCACCCGTTCTGGGCTTTCCTCGACCTGTTCACCCGGCGCAAGTGGGCCACCGTCGCCGTGGCCTGCGGCCTGGCGATGGGCGCGTTCGGCCTGGCGGTCAGCTTCCAGCTCAAGATCGGCGACACCGACCCCGGCGCCCCCGAGCTGCGCCCGGATTCGCGCTACAACCGCGACAACGCCTTCATGACCGCCAACTACGCCGCGAGCAGCGACGTCTACATCGTCATGGTGAGGACGCCGCAGTACGCCTGCGGCCAGTACGGCACGCTGATGGCGGTCGATGCGCTGGAGCGCGCGCTGCAGCAACTGCCCGGCGTGGAGGCCACCAGCTCGCTCGCCGGCCTGGCCAAGGTCGCCAACGCCGGCATGAACGAGGGCAGCCTCAAGTGGTTCGAGATCCCGCGCTCGCAGGACATGCTCAACGCCATCATCACCCGCGCGCCGCGCGAGATGTTCAACCAGAACTGCGACCTGCTGACGGTCTATGCCTACCTGAAGGACCACAAGGCCGACACCCTGGCCAGCGTGGTGGACGTGGTCGAGGGCTTCGCCGCGCGCCACGGCACGGACGCGCTGCGCTTCCTGAACGCGGCCGGCAACGCCGGCATCGAGGCGGCGACCAACATCGTCGTGCGCAAGGCCAACGTGCAGATGCTGTTCCTGGTCTATGCGGCGGTGATCGTGCTGGCCTTCATCACCTTCCGCTCGTGGCGGGCCGTGGTGTGCGCGGTGGTGCCGCTGATGATCACCTCGGTGCTGTGCGAGGCGCTGATGGTGTGGCTCAACATCGGCGTCAAGGTGGCGACGCTGCCGGTGATCGCGCTCGGCGTCGGCATCGGCGTCGACTACGCGCTGTACGTGATGACGGTGACGCTGGCCCGGCTCAAGGAAGGCATGAGCCTGTCCGAGGCCTATTACCGCGCGCTGATCTTCACCGGCAAGGTCGTCGTGCTGACCGGCATCACGCTCGGCCTCGCCGTGGCGACCTGGGTCTGGTCGCCGATCAAGTTCCAGGCCGACATGGGCATCCTGCTCGCCTTCATGTTCGTCTGGAACATGCTGGGGGCGCTGATCCTGCTGCCGGCGCTGGGGCACTTCCTGCTGCGGCCGAAGCAAGCGATCGCGGTCTGATCCGAAGGAGACGGGACATGTATCGACATCTGCTGGTGCCGCTCGACGGCTCCGAACTGGGCACGGGCCTCGTCACCCGGGCCGTCGCCTTCGCCGCGGCGCTGGGGGCGAAGATCACCTTCTTCACCATGCGCGAGGACTACGGCGCCTGCGGCGAGGGAGCGCTGGCGCGGACCTTGTCGCCGCAGGCCTTCGCCGAGCTGGCGATGGGCGAGGCCAACGCGATCCTGGCCAAGGCCGTTGCCGCGGCCGGCGGCGCCGGGGTCGACTGCGACGGCGTGGCGCGCACCGGCGCGCGGCCCTACGAGCTGATCCTGGACGTGGCGGCCGAGCGCGGCTGCGACCTGATCTACATGGCCTCGCACGGCCGGCGCGGCGTGCGCGCGCTGATCATCGGTTCGCAGACGCAGAAGGTGCTGGCCCATGCCACGCTGCCGGTGCTGGTGGCGACGGTCGAGGCCAACGTGCGCGGCACGCCGGCCGCGGCGGCGGTCGACATCATCAAGGACGAGCACCGCGCCATCGCCGCGATCTGCGCCGGGCTGCGGGAACAGGCGGCGCGCCTGCGTTCCGGCGCCGAGATCGACCACACGCTGACCGCGTCGCTGCTCCACTACCTGCGCGCCTTTCCCGAGCGGCTCCACCACCCCAAGGAAGAACGGCACCTGTTCGCCAGGCTCGGGCAGCGTAGCGCCGAGGCCGGGCCGCTGATCACCGACCTCGAGCGCGAGCACGCGGAGGGCGGCCGCCGCTTGGCCGAACTTGAGGAGGCCGTGGCCCGCCTGGGCGAAGCCGGTGGCGATGCCCGGGCGCGTACCCGCCTGGGCGACGACATCGACCGTTTCGTCGAAGGGCAGTGGCGCCACCTGAACACCGAGGAAAAGCTGCTGCTGCCGCTCGCCGCCCGCCATCTGCGGGACGAGGACTGGGCGGAGATTGCGCTGGCCTTCCGCGAGAACGCCGAGCTCGGCAAGGCGGGTGCGCAGGACGAGGCCTTCCGCCGCCTGTTCTCGCGCCTGATGAACCTGCGCGCCGGCCGCCCCACGTATTGACATCGGATACGGCGGTGCGCGCGCGGGCCGCTTCAGGCCGGCCCGCGCCTTGCCGGCCTCTACACTTTGGTGCGCCAGTCGCGTAACGTGGCGCCTCGTGTGGCCGGCCGAGGCCACTTGGAACAGACCGGCCGGCGCCGGGCCCCCCGCGATGCGGGCGGCGCGGCGCGTCTCAGAGCCGGATGCGGAGCGAGGACATGGCAGAGCAACGACTCATCGAACAGTTCAACCTGCGTTCGAGGCTGCGGTTCAACATCGACCAGGGGCAGATCTGGCTCGACGAGAACCGGATGCTGCTCCTGCACGCGCGGGCGATGGGCGCGCTGCGCAAGGAACTGTTCGATTCCCTCGGCACGCGGCGGGCGCAGGGCCTGCTGCTGCGCATGGGCTTCGTCTCCGGCCAGCAGGACGCCGACCTCGCCTCCACGCTGTACGGCAGCGGCGACAACTACGACGTCTTCCGCATCGGCCCCGAGCTGCATGCCTTCGAGGGCCTGGTCAGGGCGACGATCACGCGGGCCGACATCGACTGGGAGGTGGGCAGCTTCTTCGGCGAGGTCGAATGGGACAATTCGTGGGAGGCGGAATCCCACCTGCAGCAGTTCGGCAGCGGCCACGAGGCCGCGTGCTGGACCCTGGTGGGCTACGCTTCCGGTTATGTCACGGGTTTTTTCAAGCGCCTGATCGTGTTCCGCGAGACGCACTGCCTGTGCAAGGGCGACGGCAAGTGCGTCATCGTCGGCAAGCCGGCCGAGGCCTGGGGGGACGATCCCTACCTGGCGCATTTCAAGCCCGAGAACCTCGACTGGAAACTGCAGGAGATGGAGGCCGAGCTGGTCGAGCTGCGCGGCCAGCTGCGCGAGCGCAAGGAGCTCGGCCAGCTGGTCGGCCGTTCGCCGGGCTTCCGCGCCGCCTTCGACCTGCTCAGCAAGGCCGCCAACAGCCCGATCAGCGTGCTGCTGCTGGGCGAGACGGGCGTGGGCAAGGAAGTCTTCGCGCGCTGGCTGCACGAGAACAGCGACCGCCGCGAACAGCCTTTCGTCGCCGTGAACTGCGCCGCCATCCCGAACGACCTGATCGAGGCCGAGCTGTTCGGCGTCCAGAAAGGGGCGTACACCGGCGCCCAGCAGTCCCGCGCCGGTCGCTTCGAGCGCGCCGACGGCGGCACCCTGTTCCTGGACGAACTGGGCGAGCTGTCGCTGGCCGCGCAGGTGAAGCTGCTGCGCGTCCTGCAGACGGGCGAGGTCGAGCGCCTGGGGGACGAGAAGACGCGCAAGGTCAATGTCCGCGTCGTCGCCGCGACCAACGTCAATCTCCAGCAGGCGATCGCGCAAGGGCGTTTTCGCTCCGACCTGTACTACCGCCTCGCCACCTATCCGGTGACCATTCCGCCCCTGCGCGAGCGCAAATCGGATGTGCCGCTGCTGGTCGCGGCGATGCTCGACAAGTTCGCCCCGCAGTACAACAAGACGCTCGAAGGCCTGACCGACCGCGCGATGCAGGCCTTGATGAGCTACCAATGGCCGGGGAACATCCGCGAGCTGGAAAACCTCGTCGAGCGCGGCGTGCTGCTGGCGCCGGCCGGAGGGCGGATCGAGGTGGACCATCTGTTCGCGGGCGGGGCGCCGGCGGTCGGCGCCGCTGCGGCGGTCGATCACGAAGGCGGCGTCTGCCGCGCCGTCGATGCCGCCCGCGACCGCTTGTGCGAAACGTTGCTGAACGAGGAAGGCTTCGACCTCGATGCACACGAGAAGCGGCTGCTGAACCTGGCCGTGCAGCGCTCCCAGGGCAATCTCACCCATGCCGCCCGTCTGCTGGGCATCACCCGGCGCCAGCTTGCCTATCGCTTGAAGCAGGCCGGGGAAGCACGCGCGGACTGAAGGCCGGCCCAGCCGCCGGGCCGGGCCGCATCAGGCCGATTGCAGGGTGCGGCCGACCAGGGCGAGCAATTCGCCGGGGCCGACCGCTTCGCCGAAGGCACCCGTGCGCGTAGCTGTAGAACAGAACCACCGGCTCCATGGCAGTGCTCCTCCGATTCGCGGCCCGGTTTTCAGCTTGGATCAGATTCGTTCCTCAGTGAGCGCGGCGGCGGAGCCTTGCCTGGCCTGGAGGCGCCGAGGACGACCGGCGGCGGCGCGGCTCCGCGGCATTGCTGCGCTGCACCGTGACGTTTTCGTCAGGCTGGCGGCGCGGGCGGACCAAAGCGTCAGGCCTGGCGCCGCGGGGCCCCTGCCGATTTCAATGAAATGTCAATGAATACATGAGCTTGTCGATCATGGCACGGTCTCTGCATAAAGAATGGTGAAGTTTTGATAAGTGGGTTTGATGCTTGACGGATCGGTCAGGCGCCTTGCCCGCACTCACCGTTGAACAAGGAGACAAGAAGATGGCCATGACAGGAGTCCTGCGACCGGGGCACGTGCAGCTCAGGGTGATGAATCTCGACGATGCCGTTCGCCATTACCGCGACATCATGGGCTTGACCGAAACCGGGCGCGACGCCGGGGGGCGGGTTTATCTCAAATGCCGCGACGAGATCGACCACCACAGCGTGGTGCTGCGCGAAGCCGACTGCGCGGGGCTGGATTTCATCGGCTTCAAGGTGCTCGACGAGGCCACGCTGGACCGCTTCGAAGCCGAGCTGCGCGCCTATGGCCTGGACACCACGCGCCTGCCCGCGGGCGACCTGCTGGAGACCGGCGAGAGGGTGCGCTTCCAGGTGCCGTCCGGGCACTGGTTTGAGCTGTACGCGAAGAAGAGCGCCGTCGGCAACGGTTGCGGGCTGGTCGACCCGACGCCGTGGGCGCCCGAGAACAAGCGCGGCATGGCGCCGCTGCGTCTCGACCATGCCTTGCTGTACGGGCCGAACATCGGCGAAGTGCAGAAGATCTTCACCGAGGTGCTGGGGTTCACGCTGGTCGAGCGGGTGCTCAACCCCGAGGGCAACGCCAACCTGATCATCTTCCTGAACTGCTCGATCAAGTCGCACGACATCGCCTTCGCCGAGTACCCCGAGCCGGGCAAGCTGCACCACTGTTCCTTCCTGATGGAAAGCTGGGAAGACGTGCTGCGCGCCGGCGACATCATGTCCATGCACAAGGTGCCGGTGGACATCGGGCCGACCCGCCACGGCGTCACGCGCGGCCGCACCATCTATGCCTGGGACCCCTCCGGCAACCGCTTCGAGACCTTCAAGGAAGACCGCCAGCCCTATCCCGACCACGAGCCGCTGACCTGGACCTTCGAGGCGCTGGGCGCGGGCGGCGGGCTGGACTACGTCCAGCGCAAGCTGCACGAAACCTTCCTCACCGTCGTGACCTGAGGCGGCCGCCATGGCAGTCACCGAAACCAGTGCGGCGCCGGCCTTCGACACCGCCCGGCGCTTCGTGCGCGTCACCGGCGAACGGCCGAACGGCTTCGTCGAATTCGACTTCGCCATCGGCGAGCCCGAACTCTTCGTCGAGCTGATCCTGGGCCGCGACGCCTTCAGCGAGTTCTGCGCCGCCAACGCGGTGGAATTCCTGCCGCCGGCGGACGGCGACGCGGGCGGCAAGACGCCCGACGACTTCGACTGGCGGCTCGCCGACGCCACCCACACCCGATTCCGATGAACAGCAGGCGCCGTCCCCCCGGGGGCGGCGCAGGAGGGAAAACATGCAGATCGACCTTCGCACCGTCAGCATCCAGCCGCAGCGCAACGCCTTCGACCACCTGGTCCGCCGCTTCGGCGACAAGCCGGCGTCGCGCTACCAGGAAGGCAGCTACGACATCCAGGCCGCCGAGAACCTGCACTACCGGCCGACCTGGGACCCGGAGCAGCAGCTCTACGACGCCGGCATCACCCGCATCGTCATGCGGGACTGGTACGCGCTGAAGGACCCGCGCCAGTTCTACTACAGCACCTACACCCTGACGCGCGCGCGCCAGCAGGACACGACCGAGGCCAACTTCGCCTTCGTCGAGTCGCGCGGCCTGGCCGACAGGCTGGCCCCCGAACTGCGCGAGGCCGTGCTGCGCCTGCTGGTGCCGCTGCGCCACGCGGCCTGGGGCGCCAACCAGAACAACACCTTCATCTGCGGCTACGGCTTCGGCACCACCTTCACCCAGCCCTGCATGTACCACGCCATGGACAGCCTCGGCATCGCCCAGTACCTGTCCCGCCTGGGCATGCTGCTGGGCGATGTGGACGCGCTCGACGCCGGCAAGGCCGCCTGGCTCGACGGTCCGGCCTGGCAGCCGCTGCGGCGCTACGTCGAGGACTGCATGGTGGTGCGCGACCCGTTCGAGCTGTTCGTGGCGCAGAACGCCGCGCTCGACGGCCTGCTGTATCCGCTGGTCTACGGCCGCATCGTCGATGACGAGCTGTCGGCCAGGGGGGCGAGCGCGGTGGCGATGCTGACCCAGTTCATGGCCGAGTGGTTCGACGAGACGCGCAAGTGGGTGGATGCGGTGCTCAAGACCGCGGCCGCCGAGTCCGACCACAACCGCGAGGTCCTGCAGGGCTGGATGGCGCACTGGAGCGACCGCGCCGCCGCCGCGCTGGTGCCGGTCGTCGAGCTGGTGCTCGGCGCGGACGCCGACGAGGCCGTCGCCGCGCACATCGCCGCGTTCAAGGCCCGCATCCACAAGACCGGAATCCCTTTCTGAGGAAACACGATGTCCACCGTATTCATCGCCTTGCAGGCCAATGAGGAAACCCGCCCGATCATCGACGCCATCGAGATCGACAACCCGCAGGCGGTCGTCAACCGCCAGCCGGCGATGGTCAAGATCGACGCGCCGGGGCGGCTCGTGGTGCGCCGCGAGACCATCGAGGCGCAGCTCGGGCGCGCCTACGACCTGCAGGAGCTGCAGATCAACCTGATCACCCTGTCGGGCAACGTGGACGAGGACGAGGACACGCTGACCCTGAGCTGGAACGAATGAGCGAGGCAAACACCATGGATATGAAAGCCACCAAGAAAAAGCTGGGCATGAAGGAGCGCTACCGCATCCTGACCCGCGACCTGGGCTGGGAACCGGGCTACCAGTCGAAGAAGGCCATCTTCCCCTATGTCGAGTACGAAGGCATCAAGGTGCACGACTGGGACAAATGGGAAGACCCCTTCCGCCTGACGATGGACGCCTACTGGAAGTACCAGGCGGAGAAGGAGCGCAAGTTCTACGCCATCATCGACGCCCATGCGCAGAACAACGGCCACCTCAACCTGACCGATGCGCGCTACCTGTCGGCGCTGAAGATCTTCCTGCAGGCCATCAGCCCGGGCGAATACGCCGCGCACAAGGGCTTCGCCCGCATCGGCCGCGAGTTTCCGGGCGTCGGCACGCAGGTCGCCTGCCAGATGCAGGCGATCGACGAGATCCGCCACGCCCAGACGCAGATCCACGCGATGTCGAACTACAACCGCTACTACGACGGCTTTCATGCCTTCGCGGATGCGCGCGACCGCATCTGGTACACCTCGGTCGCACGCTCGTTCTTCGACGACGCGATGTCGGCCGGGCCCTTCGAGTTCATGATCGCGATCGGCTTCTCGTTCGAGTATGTGCTGACCAACCTGCTGTTCGTGCCCTTCATGTCGGGCGCGGCCTACAACGGCGACATGGCGACCGTCACCTTCGGCTTCTCCGCGCAGTCGGACGAGGCGCGCCACATGACGCTGGGGCTGGAGTGCATCAAGTTCATGCTCGAACAGGATCCGGACAACCTGCCGATCGTGCAGGGCTGGATCGACAAGTGGTTCTGGCGCGGCTTCCGCGTGCTCGGCCTGGTCAGCACGATGATGGACTACATGCTGCCCAAGCGCGTGATGTCGTGGCGCGAGGCCTGGGAAATCTACGGCGTCGAGAACGGCGGCGCGCTGTTCCGCGACCTGGCGCGCTACGGCATCCGCCCGCCCAAGGGCTGGGACGACGCCGAGCAGGCCATCGACCACATGTCGCACCAGTTCATGCTCGGCCTCTACCAGTGGAGCTTCGGCACCGCCTTCCATAGCTGGATTCCGTCGGACGACGACATGGCCTGGCTGTCGGCGAAGTACCCGGACACCTTCGACCGCTACTACCGCCCGCGCTGGGCGCACATCAAGAAGCTCAAGGCCGCCGGCACGCCGTTCAAGAACTACGGCCTGGCCAGGCTGTGCCAGTGCTGCCAGCTGCCGTGCGTGTTCACCGAGCCCGGCGACCCGACGCTGACCTGCCACCGCGAGACGGTCTACAAGGGCGAGAAGTACCAGTTCTGCTCCGACGGCTGCAAGGACATCTTCGAGCACGAGCCCGAGAAGTACATCCAGGCCTGGCTGCCGATGCCGGCACTGTTCAGCGAGCTGGGCGGCGACGTCGCCGCATGGATGGACTGGGTCAGCCTGCGCGACGGCGCCGACAACGGCGACTACGACGGTTCGCGGGACCAGCGCCACTTCGACGAATGGCGCGGGCTCGCGACCTCGAACCTGTGACCCGCGCCCACCAACACAAGGAGACTCGACAATGGCTGTCACCTCACTGAAGGAATACATCGGCGTCGCCCGCGACCGCGTGGAGAACTACGGCGGCAAGCAGATCGTGTACCTGAGCTGGGACCACCACCTGCTGTTCGCCGCGCCGCTGATGCTGTGCCTGCCGCCGGCCACGCCGTTCGGCGAGGTGCTGCGGGGGCCGCTCGCGGCGCTGCTGCAGGCCGACCCCGACGCCGCCGCGCTGGACTGGAACGAGGTCGAGTGGCTGAAGGACAACCAGCCCTTCGTCCCGGACCCGTCGCTGAGCCTCGCCGGCAACGGCATCGGCCACAAGGACCAGCTCCGCTTCCGCACGCCCGGGCGGAACACCCTGCTGGCCGCCGCATGAAGGGGCGAGGATGAGCTACGAACTGACCATCGAGCCGCTGGGCCAGACGATCGAGATCGAGGCGGGGCAGACCATCCTCGACGCGGCCCTGCGCGCCGGCATCTACCTGCCCCACGCCTGCTGCCACGGCCTGTGCGCGACCTGCAAGGTGCAGGTCAGCGACGGCGAGATCGACCACGGCGAGGCCTCGAGCTTCGCGCTGATGGATTTCGAGCGCGACGAGGGCAAGTGCCTGGCGTGCTGTGCGCGGGCCGAAAGCGACCTCGTGATCGAGGCCGAGATCGAGGAGGACCTGGACGCCGAGAACCTGCCGGTGCGCGATTTCGACGGCGTCGTCAGCCGCATCGAAACGTTGACGCCGACGATCAAGGGCGTGTGGATCGCGCTCGACGAGCCCGCCGGCATCCGCTTCCAGGCCGGGCAGTACATCAACCTGGAACTGCCCGGCGGCATCGGCAGCCGCGCGTTCTCGATCGCGAGCGCGCCGTCGCGGGCGGGAGAGGTCGAACTCAACATCCGCATCGTGCCCGGCGGCGAAGGCACGGCCTACGTGCACGAGCGCATGCAGGCGGGGGAACAGGTGCGCATCACCGGCCCCTACGGGCGCTTCTTCGTCAAGAAGTCGGCGCGCGTTCCGCTGCTCTTCATGGCGGGCGGCTCTGGCCTGTCGAGCCCGCGCGCGATGATCCTCGACCTGCTCGAGGAAGGCTTCGCGCTGCCGGTCACGCTCGTCTACGGGCAGCGCAGCCGCGAGGAGCTCTACTACCACGAGGAGTTCGTCGCGCTGGCCGGGAAGCATGCCAACTTCCGCTACGTGCCGGCCCTGTCGCACGAGCCGGAAGGAACGGACTGGACGGGGTTCCGCGGCTTCGTGCACGAGGCGGCGAAAGCGGCTTTCGACAACGACTTCCGCGGCCACAAGGCCTACCTGTGCGGGCCGCCGCTGATGATAGACGCCTGCATCACGACGCTGATGCAGGGGCGCCTGTTCGAGCGCGACATCTACACCGAGAAGTTCATCTCGGCGGCCGATGCGCAGCAGGTGCGCAGCCCCTTGTTCAAGGCGATCTGAGCCGGTTTGCGCGCGGGGAGGCGCGTGTCCGCGCCTCCCTTTTCGTTGCGCCAGATCGATACTTTAAAGGTATCGATAATTAGATAACAAAGTATTAGACGGTATTTCTCTTCTTTCTTAGACTCGTTTTCGAAGGTCGGGGCGATGCGTATCGCCGCCGGCACGAGTGACACATCCATACCTGGGGGGAGCATGCGTCTTGTAGACAATTTCATCGCGGGCGAATATCTGGCGTCAGCCTCGGGCCGCCGTTTCGACAAGCGCTCGCCGCTCGACGACCGCGTCATCGCCTCGGTCGCCGAGGCGGGGCGCGGCGAGGTCGATGCCGCGGTCGGCGCCGCCCGCGCGGCGCTGGCGGGCGAGTGGGGGGCGCTGACGACGGAGCAGCGCGTCGACCTGCTCCATGGCGTCGCCAACGAGATCACCCGCCGCTTCGAGGACTTCGTCGCCGCCGAGATGGCCGATACCGGGCAGCCGGGCCACGTCATGCGCCACGTGTTCATCCCGCGCGGCGCGGCCAACTTCAAGGTCTTCGCCGACGTCGTCAAGAACGTGGCGTCCGAGTCCTTCCGCATGGCGACGCCGGACGGGCAGGGCGCGCTGAACTACGCGATCCGCGTGCCCAAGGGCGTGGTCGGGGTCATCTGTCCGTGGAACGCGCCCTTCATGCTGATGACCTGGAAGGTGGGGCCGGCGCTGGCCTGCGGCAACACCGTGGTGGTCAAGCCGTCGGAGGAGTCGCCGCAGACGGCGGCGCTGCTCGGCGAGGTGATGAACGCCGTCGGCGTGCCGAAGGGCGTCTACAACGTCGTCCACGGCTTCGGGCCGGACTCGGCCGGCGAATTCCTGACTCATCACGCCGGCGTCGATGCGATCACCTTCACCGGCGAGACGCGCACCGGCGCGGCGATCATGAAGGCCGCCTCCGAGGGCATGCGCGACGTCTCCTTCGAGCTGGGCGGCAAGAACGCCGGCATCGTCTTCGCCGACTGCGATTTCGACGCCGCGGTCGAGGGCATCTTCCGCGCCGCCTTCCTCAACACCGGCCAGGTCTGCCTGGGCACCGAGCGCGTCTATGTCGAGCGGCCGATCTTCGCGCGCTTCGTGCAGGCGCTCAAGGCCAGGGCCGAGACGGTGAAGTACGGCCGCCCCGAGGCGCGCGATGCCGACTACGGGCCGCTGATCAGCCAGGAGCACCGCCGCAAGGTGCTGTCCTACTACCGCAAGGCGGTGGAGGAGGGCGCCACCGTGGTCACCGGCGGCGGCGTGCCCGAGATGCCGGAAGAACTCGCCGGCGGTGCCTGGGTGCAGCCGACGATCTGGACCGGCCTGGCCGACGACGCCGCCGTGGTGCGCGAGGAAATCTTCGGGCCGTGCTGCCATGTCCGCCCCTTCGATTCCGAGGACGAGGTCGTCGGCCTCGCCAACGACACCGTGTATGGCCTGTCCACGACGATCTGGACCACCAGCCTGGCGCGCGCGCACCGCGTCGCCGCGCGCGTCGAGGTGGGCATCACCTGGGTGAACAGCTGGTTCCTGCGCGACCTGCGCACGCCTTTCGGCGGTTCGAAGCAGTCCGGCATCGGGCGCGAGGGCGGGGTGCATTCCCTGGAGTTCTACACCGAGACGCGCAACATCTGCGTCAAGCTCTGAGGCCGAATCATGGACGAAAGCAGGATCAGGCAATTGGGCGACGAGCTTTTCGACGCCTGGCGCGCGCGCCGCACGGTGGCGCCGCTCGTCGAACGCGAGCCCGACATCGCGCTGGAGGATGCCTACCGCATCCAGTCGCGCTACATCGAACGCCGCCTCGCCGCCGGCGAGACGATCGTCGGCAAGAAGATCGGCGTCACCAGCAAGCCGGTACAGGATTTCCTCGGCGTGTTCCAGCCGGATTTCGGCCAGCTCACCTCGGGCATGGTGCATGAGGAGGGCGAGGCCATCGACCTCGGCACGCTGATCCAGCCCAAGGCGGAGGCCGAGCTGGCCTTCGTGCTGAAGGAGGACCTGAAGGGGCCGGGCGTCACGGCGATGGACGTGATCCGCGCCACCGACTACGTGGTGCCGTGTTTCGAGATCGTCGATTCGCGCATCACCGACTGGAAGATCCGCATCCAGGACACCGTGGCGGACAACGCCTCCTGCGGCGTGTTCGTGCTCGGCGCCAGCCGCGGCGACCCGCGCAGGCTGGACATCACGCTGGCCGGCATGGTGCTCGAAAAGAACGGCGAGCTGCATTCGACCGGCGTCGGGGCGGCGGTGCAGGGCTCGCCCGCCAACGCGGTGGCCTGGCTGGCCAACACGCTGGGCGAACTGGGCATTCCGTTCAAGGCCGGCGAGGTGATCCTGTCGGGGTCGCAGTCGACGCTGGTGCCGGTCGCCGACGGCGACGAGCTGGTGTGCACCGTCGGCGGGCTCGGCAGTTGCAGGGTGAAATTTTCCGGGAGAAGCGCGGCATGAGCATGAACATCACCTTGTCGCGCGAGGATGTCGTGCGCCTGTGCGAGCGCGTCGAGGGGGCGCAGCTGCGCGCCCGCGCCATTCCCAAGCTGACCGACGAATACCCGGGCATGACCATCGGCGACGGCTACGCGGTGCAGACCGAGCTGCGCCGCCGCTTCGTCGCCCAGGGGCACCGGCACGTGGGCTGGAAGGCCGGGCTGACCTCGCAGGCGAAGATGCGCCAGATGGGCGTCGACGTGCCCTCGATCGGCTTCCTGACCGACCGCATGGCGCGCGCCGAGAATGCCGCGATATCGACTTCCGACCTCGTCCATCCGCGCGTCGAGTGCGAAGTGGCCTTCGTTATGAAGAAGGCGCTCGCCGGCCCCGGCTGCACGCGCCAGGACGTGCTCGACGCCACGGATTACGTGCTGCCCGCGGTGGAGATCATCGATTCGCGCTTTTCCGGCTTCAAGTTCGACCTCGCCAGCGTGGTCGCCGACAACGGCTCGTCGGCGCGCTTCGTCGGCGGCGGCCGCGCCCGCCTCGTGGACGAGCTGGACCTGCGCACGCTCGGCGCGGTGCTGGAGAAGAACGGCGAGATCGTCGGTATGGGCGCCTCGGCGGCGGTGCTCGGCCATCCGGCGGACGCGGTCGCGATGCTGGTGAACATCCTTGCCGAGCTGGGCGAGACCCTGCCCGCCGGCAGCTTCGTCATGAGCGGCGGCATCACCGAGGCCGTCCCCGTGCGGCCGGGCGACAGCGTCGTCGCGCGCTTCCAGGAACTGGGCAGCGTGTCGATGCGCTTCGTCGATTGAGCGGGGCGGAAAGCCGGAGACGACAGATGCCAATCATCGAAATGCACATGATGCAGGGCCGCAGCGACGAGCAGAAGCGCGCGGTGGCCGGCGCCGTCACCGAGGCGGTGTCGCGCAGCCTGGGATGCAGCCCGGAGACGGTGCGCATCCTCATCACCGAACACGGCACGGAGGAATTCTTCGTCGCCGGACTGACCATGGCCGAGCGCGCGGAACGCCAGCGGCGCACGGCATTGCAGGAGCAGAACCCATGAAGAAGATTCGATGCGCCCTGATCGGCTCCGGCAACATCGGCACCGATCTCATCTACAAGATCAAGCGCAGCCCGGTGCTCGAGCCGGTCTGGATGGTGGGCATCGACCCCGCCTCCGAGGGCCTGGCGCGCGCCCGCGAAATGGGCCTCAAGACCACCGCCGAAGGCGTGGACGGCCTGCTGCCGCACGTGCTGGAGGACGGCATCCAGATCGCCTTCGACGCCACCAGCGCCTACGTGCATGCGGAGAACAGCCGCAAGCTCAACGAACTGGGGGTGATGATGATCGACCTGACGCCGGCCGCCATCGGGCCGCTGTGCGTGCCGCCGGTCAACCTGCGCGAGCATGCCGACCGGGTCGAGATGAACGTCAACATGATCTCCTGCGCCGGCCAGGCGACGATTCCCATCGTCAACGCGGTGTCGCGCGTGCAGGGCGTGGGCTACGCCGAGATCGTCGCCAGCCTGTCGTCGAAATCGGTGGGGCCGGGCACGCGCGCCAACCTGGACGAATTCACCTACACCACCTCCAGCGCCATCGAGCGCGTCGGCGGCGCCAGGAAGGGCAAGGCGCTGGCCATCATCAACCCCGCCGAGCCGCCGCTGATCATGCGCAACACGATCTACTGCCTGACCGACGAAGCGCCGGACGAGGCCCGCATCACCGACTCCATCCTGCGCATGATCGGCGAGGTGCAGCAGTACGTGCCGGGCTACAAGCTCGTCAACGGCCCGATCTACGACGGCAACAAGGTTTCCGTGTTCATGGAGGTCGCGGGCCTGGGCGACTACCTGCCCCGGTACGCCGGCAACCTCGACATCATGACCGCGGCCGCGACCCGCACCGCCGAGATGTTCGCCGAGGAAATCCTGGCCGGAAAGATCAAGCTGAAAGCGACGGAGGTGGCGTGATGAGCGCAACGCAATCCCTGAAGGGCCGCAAGGTCGTCCTGCACGACATGTGCCTGCGCGACGGCATGCATGCCAAGCGCGAACAGATCGGCGTCGAGCAGATGGTGAAAGTCGCCTGCGCGCTCGACGATGCCGGCATCCCCTACATCCAGGTGACGCACGGCGCGGGCCTGGGCGGCAACTCGCTGCAGCACGGCTTCGCGCTGGCGAGCAACGAGGAATACATCGCCGCGGTGGCGTCGCGGATGAAGCAGGCCAAGGTCTCGGTGCTGCTGATTCCCGGCCTGGGGACGATGAAGGAGCTGCAGGCGGCCTTCGACGCCGGCGCGCGCAGCGTGCATGTGGCGACGCACTGCACCGAGGCCGACACCTCGCCGCAGCACATCGCCTTCGCGCGCAAGCTCGGCATGGACACCACCGGCTTCCTGATGATGGCCCACCTCAACGACCCGGCCGGCATCGCCGAGCAGGGCAAGCTGATGGAGTCCTACGGCGCCCACACCGTGTATGTCACCGACTCGGCCGGCTACATGCTGCCGGAGGACGTGCGCGCGCGCGTCGTCGCGCTGCGCGAGGCGCTCGACCCGGCGACCGCGATCGGCTTCCACGGCCACCACAACCTGGGCATGGGCATCGCCAACTCGATCGCCGCGATCGAGGCCGGCGCCACCCGCATCGACGGCTCGGTGGCCGGGCTGGGCGCGGGTGCGGGCAACACCCCGTTGGAGGTGTTCGCCGCAGTCTGCGAGCGCATGGGCATGGACACTGGCGTGGACCTGTTCAAGCTGATGGATGTCGCCGAGGACATCATCGTGCCGATGATGGATCACCTCGTGCGGGTCGACCGCGAATCGCTGACGCTGGGCTTCGCCGGCGTGTATTCCACCTTCCTGCTGCACGCCAGGCGCGCGGCCGAGCGCACCGGGGTCTCCGCGCGCGACATCCTCGTCGAGCTGGGGCGCAAGAAGATGATCGGCGGCCAGGAGGACATGATCATGGACACCGCCATGACCATGGCCAAGGCGCGCGGGCTGGCGGGCGCGGCCTGATGTCCGGCGAGCCGTCCGAACTCGCCGTGGTGGTCGGCGCGACCGGCGCCTTCGGCCAGCACATCGTCGCCCGCCTGTGCGATCGCGGGCTGGGCGTGGTGGCCGTGTCGCGCACCGCGGCCGCGCTCGACGCGCTGCTCGCGCGCCATCCGCGGGTGCGCGCCTGCGTCGCCGACATCGCCGCCGACGAAGCCATCGCGCAGATCGCCGCCAGCGTCGACCGTCCGGTGCGGATGGTGGTGCATGGCCCCGGCGTCGCCGTGGCCGGCGGCATCGCCTCGGCGCCGGCGGCGGCGGTCGTGGATGCGGTCAACATCAAGGTGGGCGGCATGCTGCGGCTGGTGCGCGCGGTCGAGCCGCGGCTGGTGCGGGGTTCGCGGCTGGTCGCGATCGGCGGGCATTACGGGCTGGAGCCGACCGCCTACGCCGCCGCCGCGGGCATCGCCAACGCGGCGCTGGGCAACCTGATGCGGCAATTGAGCCTCGCCCACGGCGCGGCCGGCGTCACCGCCCACCTGATCGCGCCCGGGCCGGCTGACACCGAACGCCTGCACCGCGTCGCCGCCGACCGCGCCGCGCTGCGCGGCATCACGGTCGAGGACGTGATGGCGCAGATGCGCGCCGAATCCTCGATCGGCGCGTTCACGACGCCGGCGCAGGTGGCCTGGGCGGTGGCCCTGCTGCTCGACCCCGAAGCCGACGCGATGACCGGCAGCACCTTCATGCTCGACGCCGGACGGCGGCGCGGACTGCCTTGAGCCCCGGGGCCGGGGCCTGCCTGACAAGGAGACTCACATGCCGGTCGTCAATTTCCATCTGGTCGAAGGACGGGCGACGCCGCAGCAGGAAGCGGCGCTGCTGAAGGCCGCCTGCGCGCTCTACTGCGAGGTGCTGCACGCGCCGCTGGAGCGGGTGCGGGCCTTCATCACGCGGCACGCGCCGGCGCACGTTCTGGTCGCCGGCGAGTTGGTCGGCGATGGCGGGCCGCATGCGCCGGTGTTCGACTTCATCGTCCTCGAAGGCCGGCCGCTGGAAGAGCGCCAGCGCCTGCTCGCCGGCTTCACCACGCTGCTCGTCGACATCCTGGGCGTGGAGCGGACGCTGGTCAGGGGTAGCTGCACCCGCGTGCATCCGGAGGACTGGGCGATCGGCGGCCGCCCGGCGAGCGAGCTGCGCGCCGACGAAGTGCGCGCGCGGGCGCTGCGGGCGGCGGACGGCGCGGCGTGAGCGCGGCGGGGCCGGGGCGCGTGAGGCACGACGTCGAGATCGCCGGCACCGGCGAGCACTACGCCTGCGGCAGCGACGAATCGGTGCTCGACGGCATGGCGCGGCTCGGCCGGCGCGGCATTCCGCTGGGCTGCCGGGGCGGCGGCTGCGGCGTGTGCAAGATCCGCATCACCGCGGGGCGCTACCGCTGCCGGGCGATGAGCTGCCAGCACGTCGGCGCCGAAGACCTCGCGGCGGGCGTGGTGCTGGCGTGCCGGGTCATGCCGGAAAGCGACCTCGTGCTCGAGGTGCTGGGCCGGATGCAGAAGTGCGTATGCGCGGGGCGCACGGCGGGCGCGGCCGATGGCGCCGGCGAATGAGGGGCCGCGGCCGGGCCTGATCGCGGCCCCGTCCTTTTCATGCTGATGGCCTCTCCCCATCTCCTCGGTCGTCGGCACTTGCGCTCCGGAACCCGTTCCGGGGCTTTTTTTCGTCTTGGGCCGTCCCAGGACGAAAAGGCCCCCTTGGGGGGCAGCGAGTCCGCGCAGCGGATGAGCGTGGGGGCTTTTCTCATCCGTTTTTCCCGTCCATGGCCGGGCATCGCCGGCCGTCGTATACTCTTGCGCCCTTCGGCTTCCGCCCTCACCACCGCCCTGCCTGCCATGCCGTCCGACCGCATCGACCCCGCCCAGTACGAATCTCAACTGGCCCTCAAGCTCGCCGCCTTCAAGCAGGATTTCGCCGATTTCGGCCTGCCCGAGCCGGAGATCTTCCGCTCGGCGCCGCTGCACTACCGCATGCGCGCGGAGTTCCGCCTGTGGCACCACGGCGGGCGCATCGACTATGCGATGTTCGAGACCGCCGGCGACGACAAGAAAGTCGTGCTGATCGAGGACTTCCCCGCCGCGGCGCAGCCGATCCGCGAACTGATGCCGCGCCTGCGCGACGCCCTGCAGGACAGCGAAGTGCTCAAGCGCAAGCTGTTCCAGGTCGAGTTCCTCGCCACCCACAGCGGCGAGCTGATGGTGAGCCTGATCTACCACCGCCCGCTCGGCGACGACTGGACACAGGCGGCGCAGGCGCTGGCGGACCGCTTCGGCGTGCAGCTCATCGGCCGCAGCCGCAAGCAGAAGATCGTGCTCGGCCGCGACTGGCTGCTGGAATCCTTCGAACTCGACGGCCGCACGCTGCGCTACCAGCAGATCGAAGGCAGCTTCACCCAGCCCAATGCCGGCGTTAACCGGCAGATGCTGGGCTGGGCCCGCCGCCAGGTGGCGGATGCCGGCGGCGACCTGCTGGAGCTGTACTGCGGCAACGGCAACTTCACCGTGGCGCTGGCGCCGGCCTTCGGCAAGGTGCTGGCGACCGAGGTCAGCAAGTCCTCGGTGCGCGCGGCCAACTACAACCTGGACGCCAATGGCATCAGCAACGTCGCCATGGTGCGGATGTCGAGCGACGAGATCAGCGACGCGCTGGCCGGCGGGCGGGAATACCGCCGCATGAAGGACGTCGATCTGGCCG
This sequence comes from Thauera carbonicopians, assembly GCF_025699485.1. Lineage (GTDB taxonomy): Bacteria > Pseudomonadota > Gammaproteobacteria > Burkholderiales > Rhodocyclaceae > Thauera. Next base: position 202,244 of record NZ_JANUXN010000001.1, read on the forward strand.
GCTACCGCTTTTCGACGCTGTTCGTCGATCCGCCGCGCAGCGGCCTGGACGCGGCCACGGTCGAGCTCGCCCGCGGCTTCGAGCGCATCCTGTACGTGTCCTGCAACCCGGCCACGCTGCGCGACAACGTCGCCGCGCTGCACGATACGCACGAGATCGCCGCCGCCGCGGTGTTCGACCAGTTCCCCTATACCCACCATCTCGAAAGCGGCCTGCTGCTGAAGCGGCGTTCGGCCGAAGGCTGAGCAGCGACGGAGCTGGAGCAGCGGACACGAGGGCTGCGAGGCGACGCACGCGCTACGGCAGCCCGGGTCGACGCGGGCGATGCAGGATGGTAAATACAGGGCTTCCCGCACGAAGGTTCGAGCCCCGTGCCAATCCCGCTGACAACCGGACCCGCGACACGATGCCTTCCGCCTTGCCCGCCGTCGAATACCGTATCCGCCCTGCCAATCCCGGCGCCCATCTTTTCCATGTGAGCTGCACCGTCCGCGATCCCGATCCGGCCGGCCAGGTCTTCCGCCTGCCGGCGTGGATTCCGGGCAGCTACATGATCCGCGAGTTCGCGCGCAACATCGTCACGCTGCGCGCCGAGCTGGATGGCGAGCCCTGGCGGATCGACAAGCTCGACAAGCACAGCTGGCGCGCCGCGCCCTTGCCGGACGGCGGCGTGCTTTGCCTGCACTACGAGGTCTATGCCTGGGATCTGTCGGTGCGCGCCGCCCATTTGGACAGCACCCACGGCTTCTTCAACGGCACCAGCGTGTTCCTGGCGGTGGAAGGGCGCACCGATCGAGCCTGCCTGGTCGACATCGAGCGGCCGGATGGCGTCGACTACCGCGACTGGAAGGTCGCCACCGCCTTGCCGCTTGCGCATGGCGTCGTCGGCGCGGCGCGGCCCTACGGTTTCGGCTGGTATCGCGCCGCCGATTACGACGAGCTGATCGATCACCCGGTCGAGATGGGCAGCTTCGCTCTCGGCCATTTCGAGGCTGCCGGCACCACCCACGACGTGGTGCTGACCGGCCGTCACGACTGCGACCTCGAGCGGCTGTGCAAGGACCTGCAGCGGATTTGCGAATGGCAGATCAAGCTGTTCGGCGCGCCGCCACCGATGGATTACTACGCTTTCCTGACCATGGTGGTGGGCGACGGTTATGGTGGGCTGGAGCATCGCGCTTCGACTGCGCTGCTGTGCAGCCGCGCCGACCTGCCGTGGAAGGGCATGGAAGGCCTGCCCGACGGCTACAAGAGCTTTCTCGGCCTGTGCAGCCACGAGTATTTCCATACCTGGAACGTCAAGCGCATCAAGCCGGCGGCCTTCACGCCTTACGATCTGACCCAGGAAAACTACACCCGCCTGCTGTGGGCCTTCGAAGGCTTCACCTCGTATTACGACGACCTCGCGCTGGTACGCAGCGGCGTGATCACGCCCGAGGACTACCTCGGCCTGCTCGGCAAGACCGTCTCCGCCGTGCTGCGCGGCAGCGGACGGACCAAGCAAAGCGTGGCGGAGTCGTCCTTCGATGCATGGACCAAGTATTACCGCCAGGACGAGAACGCACCCAACGCCATCGTCAGCTATTACGCCAAGGGCGCGCTGATCGCGCTCGCGCTCGATCTGCAGTTGCGCGCCGGCAGCGACGGCCGGACCAGCCTGGACGACGTCATGCGCCTGCTGTGGCAGCGCCATGGACAGACCGGGCTGGGGGTGGTGGAAGAGGGCATCTTCGACGCGGTGCGCGAGGTGGGCGGCAGCACACTGGGAAGCAAGCTCGCGCGCTGGCTGAAAAAAACGGTCGAGGGCACCGACGACCTGCCGCTGGCGAAGCTGCTGAAGGGCTTCGGCATCGACTGGCAGGCCGAGCCGACGGCCGCCGCGCCTTCGCTCGGTATCAAGCTGGCGGCCGGCAATGGCGAATGCAGGCTTGCCAGCGTCCATGACGGCGGTGCGGCGCAGGCGGCCGGGCTGTCGGCCGGCGACGTGCTGATCGCGCTCGACGGCCTGAAACTGGGCAGCGGCAAAGCGCTCGACGACATGCTCGGCCGGCGCCGGCCCGGCGACGAAGTGGAGATCCACGCCTTCCGCCGCGACGAGCTGATGGTGTTCAGCGTCGTGCTGGGCGAACCCGTCGTCGACAAAATCAGCCTGAAGCCTGCGGAAAAGGCTTCCGCCGGAGCGCTGAAGCTGCGCAGGGGCTGGCTGGGCCGGGCCGCCTGAGCGCTCGGCTGCAGAAGCAGGATCATCCCTGCCGGCGCCGGATTCCCGCAGTTCCCGGCCGGCAGACCTCGGCTCCACGTCGGTGCGAGCCAGGCGGATTCAGGCTGCGTTCAGGCAGGCCGGGCGAAACTTGGGCATCGTCAATCGAAAAAGTACGGCGGGAGGCGTACGGCGATGAAACCGATCAAGACAGGCCTCGTGGTTTTGCTGGGTGGGCTGAGCGTGCTGTGGCTGATGGCGGACGGCTTCTTTCCCCAGCCTTTCGGTTATTTTCCGTTCCGCAAGGTATTCGTGCAGTACTCCGGTGTTATCGCCATGGGGGCCATGAGCGCCGCCATGATCCTGGCGCTGCGCCCGGTGCGCCTGGAGCCGATGTTCGACGGCCTGGACAAGATGTACCGCCTGCACAAATGGCTCGGCATCACTGCGCTGGTGGCCGGCACCGTCCATTGGCTGTTCGCCAAGGGCACCAAGTGGGCCGTCGCTTGGGGCTGGCTGGTCAAGCCGGGCAAGGGCGGCGGACAGGCATACGAAGGCATCGAGGCGCTGTTGCGCACCCAGCGCGGGCTGGCCGAAACCGTCGGCGAATGGACTTTCTACGCGGTTGCGATCCTGATCGTGCTGGCGCTGGTCAAGCGCTTTCCCTACCGCCTGTTCGCCAGGCTCCACACGTTGCTGGCCGCCGGTTACCTGTTGCTGGTCTTCCACAGCGTCATCCTGATCAAGCACGAATACTGGACCCAGCCGATCGGCATCGTCATGGCGCTGCTGATGGCCGCAGGCAGCCTGGCCGCCTGTATCAGCCTGGCCGGCCGCATCGGCCGCAAGCGCCAGGTGGGCGGGCGCATCGAGGAACTGATCCATTACCCCGAAATGCAAACCCTGGTCACGCGCATCCAGCTCGACGAAGGGTGGAAGGGGCACCAGACCGGCCAGTTCGCCTTCGTCACTTCGGATCCCCGCGAAGGCGCTCACCCCTATACCATCGCGTCGGCATGGGACCCCGGCAAGCGGCAGATCACCTTCGTCACCAAGGGCTTGGGTGACCACACCAGGCGCCTGCCGGAGCGCCTGAAGATCGGCGATCCGGTGACGGTCGAAGGGCCTTATGGCTGCTTCACTTTCTCGGACCAGCGGCGCCAGATCTGGATCGGCGCAGGCATCGGCATCACGCCTTTCCTGGCCCGGCTGCAGTATCTTGCCGGGCGCCCCGCTGAAAGCCGCCAGGTCGACCTGTTTCACCCCACGACCGTGCTGGCACCGCAGGCTCGCGAGATTCTGGCCGAAGCGGCCGGGGCTGCCGGTGTCAGGCTGCACCTGCTGGTAGGCGATGGCGAGGACCGGCTGGATGGTGAGCGCCTGCGCCGCACCGTGCCCGGCTGGAAGGATGCCAGCGTCTGGTTCTGCGGTCCTTCGGCGTTCGGCCGGGCCTTGCGTGTCGATCTGCTGGCTCACGGGCTTCCCCCGGGAGCCTTTCATCAGGAATTGTTCGAGATGCGCTGACGTTCCATCACCCGCGCCAGCAGCCAGCCGAACAGCACGGAAGCCAGCACGGTCGCCGCCACGCTGGCCTCCCAGAAGCCGGCGACGCTGGGCGCCGCCTCGCGGCCGAAGGCGTGGTAGGTGGCCCAGTAGCCGCCGCCCAGGCCGATGCCCCAGAAACACAGGGTGTGCAGCAGCATCGGCAGCAGCGTGACCTTGAAGCCGCGCAAGGCATGCGCGGCCACGGTCTGGATCGCGTCGGTCAGTTGATAGATGCAGATGTAGACGATCAGGCCGAGCGCCACCGTGCGTACCGCCGGGTCGGTCGATGACAGGCCGATCACCGGCTCGCGCAGCAGCCACAGGCCGATGCCGATCAGCATGGCGAAGCCGGAACTCAGCCACAGGCTGACTTTCACCGTCGCGCGTGCACGTGCCCAGTCGTGCGCGCCGGCTGCCTGGCCGACCAGCACCAGGGTGGCGATCGACATCGCCAGCGGCAGCATGTAGACCAGCGCCGACAGGTTGGCGACCACCCGATGGCCGGCCACCGCTTCGGAACCGAGGCGGGCGGCGAACAGCGCGATCAGCGTGAAGGAAGTGATCTCGATGAAGGTGGAAAAACCCATCGGCACGCCCAGGCGCAGCAGCGAGCCGATCTCGCGCGGGCGGGGCGCCTGCCACTGCGAGAAGATCGCATACTGGCGGTAGGCCGGGCTGCGCAGCAGGTGCAGCAGGCCGCAACCCAGTCCCAGCCAGCTGACGATGGCGGTCGAGATGCCGCAGCCGATGCCGCCGAGCGCGGGCAGGCCGACGAAGCCGAACAGGCCGTGGGTCAGCGCCCAGGCGAGCGGCACATGCACGCAGACGGCGATGAAGCTGATGACCATCAGCACCCGAGGCCGTCCGACCGCGTTGTTGAAGGCGTAGAAGGTGCGATACAGCAGTACCGCCGGCAGGCCGAAGGCGGTGGCCCGCAGATAGGCGCCGGCGCCTTCGGCAATCTCGGGCGGCACGCGGGCGAAGCGGAGCAGGGGCTCCGGCTGGCCGAGCACCAGGCAGCCCGGTACGGCCAGCATCAGCGCCAGCCAGAAGCCCTGCTGCAGGGCCGGCCCGATCGCGCTGGTTCTTCCGCCACCGACATGGTGGGCGATCGTCGGTGCCACCGCCTGCAGCACGCCGACCAGCAGCATCACCACCGAGATGTACAGCCCGTTGCCGATCGCGACCGCCGCGAGATCGGCGGTGCCGTAGCGGCCGGCGATCAGCGTGTCGGCGATCATCATGCCCATCGACAGCACCTGTGCGACCAGCACCGGCCAGGCGTGGTGCAGCAACTGGCGGGCGATGGCCACTGCGGACGGCGGCGGCGCGGCTGACGACACGGCGAGCGTGCTGGAAGGACTCAATCTTGCGTCGCGCTGCGGGGGAACAGGCGCGGGCGCCAGTAGCGCCAGGCGAGGAAGCCGAACAGCACGGCCATGATCAGCCAGAAACCCACACCCTGCCAGAAGGCGATCGGATCGGTGGCGAGGAAGTAGTCGCGCGGCGGGCGCACGAAATGGATGCGGCCCTCATACAGGCCGCGCCCGGCGGCGGCAATGGCGGCCAGCGCGGGCGAGAACCACACCAGCAGGCCGACTGCGACGATGGGTTTGTCGAGCGCAGCGCTGGTCGTGCGCCTGGGCAGGTAGACGCTGTCCACGCCGAACCAGACCGCCAGCAGGAAGCCGATGGCGGCCGCCAGCGGTGCAATCGCCAGCACCGCGCCGAGCAGCGTGGCCGCGGCCATGAAAGGCAGGCCTTCGAGTGGCAGGATCCGGTCCCAGATCGGTTCGAGCCGGCTGAACAGCCACCACGAGATCGGCAGCGCGATGATGAAGGTGAGCAGGCTCCGTTTGGCACGGCGGCGGGCGGCGTCGCCCGGCAGTTCGGCAGGTATGTCGGGAGCGTGAGGAGAAGAGGGGGAGGGCATGTCTGTTCTTGTCCGGCAGGCCGGGAAAAATGTGCCGGGGAGTGTACTACGTTCGCAAGGCGCTTCCCGGCGCAGCGACCGCGTCAGCCGAAGCAGCCGTGCAGGAACCAGCCGTCCGGCGATGCGAGATCATGGAAAACCCAGCACAGACTGCTGTCGTCACGGCGGGCGAGGTAGTAGTCGCGGTGGATGTCGCCTTCATCCCACCAGCCGCTTTCGATGCGTTCGGCGTTGCCGAGCAGCGTGTACTGCCGTGGGTCGATCGCTCGCGGTGCAGGGAGCAGCCACAGGGGACGCAAGTTTCGGGTGAGGGAAGGTTCTGCCTGGCTGCTGCGGGGCTGCTCCCCGCAGGTTTTCCAGGCGACTTCCGGGCGGTGGTCGGCGAGCGGCGCGAGGCGGCGCACCGCGCCGTCGCCGAGCCGTGCGCGCAGGCGGTCGAGCAGCCGCAGCGCTTCGTCCCGGGCCTGGCCGGGAGTGCCGAACAGGTCGGTGGCATGCGCGCCGCGCTCGAGCGGATGCTCGGCTTCCAGGCGCAGGATGCAGATCTCGGCAGGCAGCACCTGCATGCCCAGGCGTTCGCGCGTGATCAGGGCGAGATGCTCCGCATCGTCTGAAGGATGGCCGAGCACGATGTCCAGCGGCGTTTCCCCGCTGCCTTCATGGACCAGCGACAGGCGGCAATGGTCGATGCCCGCATGCCTGGCCCGCAGCCAGGCCGACAGGCTGGTGAACAGTCGGCGGGCGGCGAACAGCAGGGCTTCGCTGTGATGGGTCGGCGCCGGCAGCGCCAGTTCGTGCGAAAAGCGCGCGGGCGGCTCGAACCAGGGGCGAGGGTCGGGCTGTTCGCCGCGGGCGCGGGCGATCAGCAGGCCGACGGCCTGGGCCTGGCGACGGGCCAGGCCTGCCGCGGGCAGTGCACGTACCGCGCCGATGCTGCGGGCGCCGAGGCCGTCGAGCAGTTCGAGCGTGCTGGCGGAACAGGCCGTGGCGGCATGAGCGAGCGTTTGGGGGAGAGCCGGGTCGCCGTCCGCGCCGCTGCCGAGTACGGACAGCGGCAAGCCGTCCAGCGCCTCGCGCCAGTCGATGCCGCCTGCGGGGGCCTGCCCGCAGGCGGCGAACCAGCAGGCAGCCAGCGGCGTGGGTGCGCAGGCGAGGCGGGCTTCGATGCCGAGCTGCAGCAGGCCTTCGCGGGCTTGCTGGCGGATCACGTCCACGCCGCCGAACAGGCGCAGGCTGGCACCGATCTCGAGCAGCACGGTGTCGGGCGGAGCAAGGCTGACGCGAGGTGTGAAGCGCCCGGCCCAGCAGGCGATTTCATTCAGTAGGGCGGCTTCGCGCGCGGTCTGGCGAGCTTGCAGCTGCAGCTTTGGCGCCATGGCCTGCGCGGCCGACAAGGCCTGGCCGGCAAAGACGCCCTGGGCGCAGGCGGCGCCGTTGGCGGCGAGGATGCGGTTACGGCGGCCGCTGTCGATCACGCCGAGCGGCGTGTCCTCGTCGGCCAGGCCGCGGGTGAATATCTGCAGCGGCAGCTCCGGCAGCTTGATCGCGAGCCACGGCATCTTTGTTCAGCCGACGAGGGCGAGGCGCCGTGCCGTGCCGGCGCAGGCGTCGTTCGTCGCGGTGGTGTCGTCGCACCAGCTCAGCAGCACAGGGCGTGCTGCAGGCGGGCCGCGCCGTTTCAGGATGTCGATGCGCAGCCCCCCGGTCGTGGGCGCCAGGGCCAGGCGCAAGGGCGCGGGTGAGGCATGGTGTGCCATGCCGCGTGTGCGGAACAGGAACAGTGGCGTGGCGCTTTCTTCGGCAGCCAGTTGCAGGCGGCGCAGCGCTGCGGTGTCGGGCCGCGCAAGCCAGGTCAGCACCAGGGCACAGGCGCCGCTGGCCGTCGCCTGGCGGGCGGCCCACAGGGCTTCTGCCGCGCTGCTTGGCTGGACCAGCAGCAGGCGCTGCAGCGGCACGCCGGCAGCGGCCAGCGCCGGTGCGTAGGGCAGCAAGGGCGGCGCGATACAGGCGATCCAGCGTTCGGCGCCGGCCTTGCGCATCAGCGGCAGCAGCAGGGACAGCTCGCCCACGCCGGGGTGTTCGGCCAGCAGTTCGATCAGCGCGCCGGCCGGCCAGCCGCCGCCGGGCAGCTCCGCATCGAGTGCCGGAAAGCCGGTGGGCAGGATGCCGCCGGGCGGCAGCGCCAGATGCGAGCCCTGCCAGACGAGGCCGGCGGGCAGGTTCTCGAGCAACTGGGCCACGGCGTGCTCCGCGTGATTCGTCGATGCGCGGCAGGCGCGGACAGGACAGGGAAAACTCAGTGATCCTGGCGGATCAGGCCGACCATGATGCCTTCGATGGCCAGCGGATCGCGCCGGGTGTCGACGACGATGGGCGAGAAGTCGGGGTTGGCGGGCAGCAGCTCGACCAGCGGCCCCTTGCGCTGCAGCGTCTTGACGGTGACTTCGTCTTCCAGCCGGGCGACGACGATCTGGCCGTTGCGCGCCTCGGGGCTGCGATGCACGGCGATCAGATCGCCGTCGAGGATGCCGGCGTCGCGCATGCTCATGCCGCGCACGCGCAGCAGGTAGTCGGCGCGCGGCGAGAACAATGCGGGGTCGAGCTGGAGCCGGGTTTCGACATGCTCCGCCGCTAGGATCGGGCTGCCGGCGGCGACGCGGCCGACCAGCGGCAGGCCCAGCGCTTCGGCCAGGCGGATGCCGCGGGCGCGGCCTTCTTCCAGCAGGATGGCGCCTTTGGCGGCGAGCGCGCGCAGATGGGTTTCGGCCGCGTTGGGTGAGCGGAAACCGAAGGCGGTGCAGACTTCGGCACGAGTGGGGGGGCGGCCTTCGCTTTCGACGGTGGCGCGGATGAAATCGAGGATTTCCTGCTGGCGGGCGGTGAGCTTCTCGCTGCGGACGTTCATTACAGCCTCCTTGTGGATGGCTGTAATTTTAAACAGTTGATGGAGAACGGCAAGCCTGGCTAGTGGGTCATCAGGGAATCAGCACCGCGGCGCCCTGCAGCGCACCCCGGCGCAGCCGGTCGAGGGCGTCGTTGGCATCGGCCAGCGCGAAGCGTCTCACTTCGGTGCGCACCGGCACGCGGGCAGCCAGGGCGAGGAATTCGTCGCCGTCGCGCCGGGTCAGGTTGGCGACCGACATGATGCGGCGTTCGCCCCACAGGATGTCGTAGGGAAAGGAGGGGATGTCGCTCATGTGGATGCCCGCGCAGACCACGCTGCCGCCCTTGCTCAGCGCCCGCAGCGCGGCCGGCACCAGTTCGCCCGCCGGGGCAAAGATCAGCGCGGCGTCCAGCGGCTGCGGCGGCAGCTCGTCCGATGCGCCGGCCCAGCAGGCGCCGAGCGAGCGCGCAAAGTCGCGGCTGGCTGTGTCGTCGCGGCGGGTGAAGGCGTAGATTTCGCGCCCTTGCCAGACGGCGACCTGGCAGATGATGTGGGCGGCGGCGCCGAAGCCGTAGATGCCCAGTCGGCGCGCGTCGCCGGCCATCGCCAGCGCCCGGTAGCCGATCAGGCCGGCGCACAGCAGCGGCGCGGCCTCGGCGGCGTCGATCATGTCGTCGAGCGGAAAGCAGTAGCGCGCGTCGGCCAGGGTGAATTGCGCATAGCCGCCGTGGATCTGGTAGCCGGTGAAGCGGGCCTCGTCGCACAGGTTCTCGCGCTGGCTGTCGCAGTAGGCGCAGTGGCCGCAGGTCCAGCCCAGCCAGGGCACGCCCATGCGCTGGCCGAGGCGGATGCCGTGCACGCCGCAGCCGATCGCGGCGACGCGGCCGACGATCTCGTGGCCGGGAATCATCGGCAGCACGGGGTCGGGCAATTCGCCGTCGATCAGATGCAGGTCGGTGCGGCAGACGCCGCAGGCTTCGACCCGGAGCAGAACCTGGCCGGCCTGCGGCACGGGGCGCGGCAGTTCGACAGCCTTCAATGGCTCGAAAGGACGTTCGAGCACCATCGCGCGCATGCGATCCGGCAGATCCGGGAGAGGGAGCCCCGACTGGGAGTCATGCTTGATGGAGGACATCGCCGTGTCTCCTTGGTGAGGCGCTTCGAGCATGGCCCGTCTCCGGGTTTTGCCCGATGCAGACGAGGAGATTTTCGGCTCCACACGCTTGCCGGGCAAGCATTCCGTCGCCGACGGCGGCTCGGGCAGATCAGGCGCGACCGTTTGAAGGCTGGGTCGATGTCTCCGCAAACGGCTTGGAAGCCGGCCGGCTCAGCGCCACGACCAGTTCTCGCCATCGATGACGATCGACGTCCGGCTGCCGAAGCTGCCTTCAGAGGAGAGTTCGAGCAGGTTGCCGGAACTGATGTAGGCCTTCGTTCCGACCGCCTTGAGCAAGGATGGGGAGGGCTTCACGCCGGCGCAGGAGGCGAGCCAGGGCAACTCGCGCTGCAAGGCCTCGAGCCAGCGCTGGGCCATGGAGTCGTCGATGACCAGTAGCTCGAGGTCAACGTCACGACGCCTCATGAGCTTGCTCCTTTCTGGTTGCTGTACGAAAATACAGTATAAAAGGAAACGCCATGATGAAAAACCCTACACCACATCTGAACTGTCCGAGTTGCCACACGCCGGTGGTGCTGGATCGCTACGATCGTGCCTGCACCGCTGCTAACAATTACCTAGTCTGCCCTGAGTGCGGCTACGCTTTTTTGTTGGAAGGCGTGCTGAATGGCACATTCGAACCATCCTGACTTCTTATCGGTCGAGGGCACGCGACGTGCAGCGCAATGTGAAGCAGATATTCCATTTCGACGACAGGCTTCAGGGCGCCGAGGCGACCGGCGTGGGGAACAGCCTGATGGTCCAGCTTGTCTTGTCGATATGGATCGAATCGAACGATTCGCCTAATGCCGGCCGATGCACTCGCGTTGGTCGAGGCGTAGGGCGCAGCGGCGTCTGACGGACGAAGCCTTGTCCGTACGCGCTTAGAAAAACTGCCGGAACAGGGCCGCCGCGACGATGCCGGCAGCAATTGCGGGCAGAGGCTTCTTCAACAGCAGCATCGTCGCGGCGGTGGCCAGCAGCGCCAGCCGCGCGCCGCTGTCGCCATTCACCGCCAGCGGCGCCACGAGCGCCACCAGCACAGAGCCGGACATGGCGCTGATGAAATTCTGAACCCTGCGGCCGATGGGAACGAAGGACATGACGAAGATCCCGCCCCAGCGGGTGGCCAGCGTCACCACGGCCATGACCAGGATGACGACCAGCGTGCCGATGGCCGATGTCTCGATGTTCACGGCTTTTTCTCCATCCAGATTGCTCCGAGCAGACCGCCTGCCAATGCGCCGACGACGACATGGCTGTTCTCCGGCAGATACCGGTAGGCCAGCAGCGACGAGCCGGCTGCCACGGTCCATATCGCGAGCATGCGCAGGCTCTTCTGTCCGCCGATCGCCATCGCCAGCATGAAACAGCCCATCACCATGTCCAGGCCCAGACTCATCGGATCGTGGATGGCGCTGCCGAAATGGAGGCCCAGCCAGGAACCCAGTATCCAGGCCAGCCAGAGGGCGATGCCGCCGCCGAACAACAGCCCCATGCCCGATTCGCCACGTCCGAATGCCTGCATGGACATCGCCCAACTGGCGTCGGTGACGACGAGCATCATGCCGTAGCGTCTTGCCGGCGGCAGATGGCGAAGCCAGGGATACAGCGTGGCGCCCATCAGCAGGTGGCGGGCGTTGACGGCGAAGACCGTGATGGCCAGCGGGATCAAGGGCACTTGCGTGCCCCACAGATCCAGCGCGGCGAACTGCGACGCGCCGGCAAAGACCAGCGTGCTCATGATGACGATCGAGGTGCCATCGAGTCCCGACTGCGTCGCTGCAAGGCCGAACGCCAGGCCAAAAACGACGACGAAAAGGGAGATCGGCAGCAACTGCTTGAAGCCGGACCACAGCTCATGGCGATCGAGTTCGTATGCTCTTGCAGCATTGCTCGTCAAAACCGGACCTCCTTCACCTTTGCCTCCAGCGAAAACATGGATTGCGTGCGATGGCCAACAGCTGGCCGGAAGTGCATGCAAGCGGGAAGGATGAGTCAGACAGTGGGTGACGAAAAGCGCATAATTTTGCTATCTACCATCCGTAAATCGAATAATTCAGTACGCCATGAACTACCCGGATCTGCAGGTCGATTGGCTCAAGTGCTTCGTCGCGGTCGTGGATGCGGGCTCGTTGTCCAGTGCCGCGCCGGAGCTGCATCGCTCGCAGTCGGCAGTGAGCATGCAGCTCAAGAAGCTGGAAGCCGCGGTGGGGCGGCAACTGCTGGTGCGCGGCCCGCGGCAGCATCAACTGACGCCCGACGGGCAGGTTCTGCTGGGCTACGCGCGGCGCATTCTCGATCTGCACGCCGAGGCGCAGACGGCCTTTCATGGCGAGGAGCTGGCAGGCCGTGTCCGGCTGGGGGTGCCGGATGACTACGCCGCCACCTACCTGACGCCCGTGCTCAAACGCTTCGCGCCGAGACACGGCAACGTGGAGATCGAACTGGACTGCGAGCAATCTACATCCCTGATCCCCCGGGTCGAAAAGGGTGAGCTGGATCTGGCGCTGATTTCGCGGGACCACGCCCGGCGTGGCACCTTGCTGTTCCACGAGCCGATGGTCTGGGTGGGTTCACCCCAGTTCGACGCCTGGCGGCGTGATCCGCTGCCCATCGCGGTCTATGAACACACCAGTCTGGCGAAACGCAGCGCGATCAATTCACTGGGCCTGCAGGGGCGCCGCTACAGGGTGGTCTACAACAGCTCGAGCCTGGCGGGGCAGATCGCCGCCGTCGAGAGTGGGCTGGCCGTCGCCGTGCTGACCCGCTGCAGTGCACCGCCCCACCTGGAAATCCTCGGCAGCGCGCATGGGCTGGGGCCGCTGGAACCGATGGAAGTGTCGGTGTACCGGAGCAGGGCGTCACGCGGCTCGAAGGCCGTGGATAGCCTTCATGAACTGCTGATCAGGACGCTCAGAATTTCCGAATCAGCCTGAGATCCTGTCGGTTCGAGGGCAGGTGGCCCGTGTCGCCGACGTTGGAAGAACAAGGTTCGGGAACCCCCGCCGCCATGGCGACAGGGGGCTCAACTGAATGAAGTACGGCAGGGCCTGGCCCCTGAGGAAGTGGCTGTTCAGGCGGCGCGCAACGCCTTTGCCGCTTCCACCATGTTGGCCAGCGCCGGAATGACCTCTCCCCACTGGCGGGTCTTCAGCCCGCAGTCGGGATTGACCCACAGGCGTTCGGCCGGGATGCGCTCGGCGGCCTTCTTCATCAGATCGACGATGTGCGTGGTGCTCGGGATGTTCGGCGAATGGATGTCATACACGCCGGGCCCGATCTCGTTCGGGTACTTGAAGTCGTCGAAGGCATCGAGCAGCTCCATGTCCGAGCGCGAGGTCTCGATCGTGATCACGTCGGCGTCCATGCCGGCGATGGACTCGATGATGTCGTTGAACTCCGAGTAGCACATGTGGGTGTGGATCTGGGTTTCGTCGCGCACGCCGTTGGCGGTGATGCGGAAGCATTCGACCGCCCAGCCGAGGTAGTCCTTCCACTGCGAACGGCGCAGCGGCAGGCCTTCGCGCAGCGCGGCTTCGTCGATCTGGATCACGCGCAAGCCGGCTTTCTCCAAGTCCAGCACTTCCTCGCGGATCGCCAGCGCAAGCTGCTTGCACGACTCGGCGCGCGGCTGGTCGTCGCGCACGAAGGACCAGTTCAGGATGGTCACCGGGCCCGTCAGCATGCCCTTCATCGGCTTGTGTGTGAGCGACTGCGCGTACTTGGTCCACTCCACCGTCATCGGCCGCGGGCGGCTGATGTCGCCGAACAGGATGGGCGGCTTGACGCAGCGCGAGCCGTAGGACTGCACCCAGCCGAACTGGCTGAAGGCGTAGCCGTCGAGCTGTTCGCCGAAGTATTCCACCATGTCGTTGCGCTCGGCTTCGCCGTGCACTAGCACGTCCAGGCCCAGCTTTTCCTGTTCGCGCACGCTGCGCTCGATCTCGGCCTGTATGGCCTGGCGGTAGGCCGTGGCGCCGATGCGGCCAGCCTTGTAGTCGGCGCGTGCCTGGCGGATTTCCGCGGTTTGCGGGAAGGAGCCGATGGTGGTGGTGGGGAACTTGGGCAGCTTCAGTAGCGCGGCCTGCTTGGGCGCGCGCCGCGCATAGCTGCTCTCGCGCATGCCCAGATGGGGCACGATACGGGCCACTGCGTCGCGTACCTTGGGGTTGTGTACCCGGGGCGAGCTGCGGCGGGCGTCCAGGTCGGCCTTGTTGGCCGCCAGTTCGCCGGCGACTGCCGCGCGGCCGTCGCGCAGCGCGGTGGCAAGCAGCTTCAGTTCGTCGAGTTTCTGCAGCGCGAAGGCGAGCCAGGATTTGAGTTCGGGGTCCAGCTTCTGCTCGCCGGCGAGATCCACCGGCACGTGCAACAGCGAGCACGAGGGCGCGAGCCACAGGCGGTCGCCCAGACGCTCGGCGATCGGCTCCAGCCAGTCGAGCACTGCCGTCAGGTCGGTTTTCCAGATGTTGCGGCCGTTGATGACGCCGAGCGACAGCACCTTGTGCGAGGGCAGCAGGCCGATCAGCGACAGCACCTCGTCGCGGCCGTTGATCGCATCGATGTGCAGCCCGGCCACCGGCAGGTTGGCGGCGAGGTACTGATTCTCCGCCAACTGACCGAAGTAGGTCGCCAGCAGCAGCTTGACGCGGCAGCTCTTCAACTCGTGGTAGGCGGTGGTGAAGGCATGCTGCCAGTCGGCATCCAGTTCGGTGACCAGGATGGGTTCGTCGATCTGCACCCATTCGACGCCCTGGTCGGCCAGCGTCTCGAGCAGTTCGGCATACACCGGCAGCAGGCGCGGCAGCAGGGCGAGGCGGTCGCAGCTTTCCTTTTCCTGGTCCCTGACCTTGCCGATGGCGAGATAGGTGACGGGGCCGACGATCACCGGCTTGGCGCGCACGCCTTGCGCCCTGGCTTCGGCGAGCTGCTCCAGCAGGAGCGAGGCGTCCAGGCGGAATTCGGTGCCGGCGGTGAATTCGGGGACGATGTAGTGGTAGTTGGTATCAAACCACTTGGTCATTTCGCCGGCGGCGACGCCGCCGCAGCAATCGGCGTGGCCGTCGGCCTTTTCCGCGGATCGACCGCGGGCCACGCGGAAGTAGTTGTCCAGCACGTCGCCGTGGAAGCCCTGCACGCGCTCGGGCAGGTTGCCGAGCATGAAGCTGGTGTCGAGGATCTGGTCGTAGAACGAGAAGTCGCCCACCGGCACCAGGTCGAGGCCGGCCTGGTCGTTCCAGTGGCGCTGGCGCAGGCCGGCGCCGGTCGCCTTCAGTTCGTCGAGGGGCGATTCACCCTTCCAGTAGGATTCGAGGGCGAACTTCAGTTCGCGTTTTGCGCCGATGCGTGGAAAGCCGAGATTGTGTGTGAGTGCCATGGGAATGCGGATACGGGTTGGTCGTGGCGCAATCCTATGGCAGTGCGTTCATGAATAAAAATGGTATTGTTTCATCAATCGATCAATATCGTTCATGTAAAAATGGCCATCCTGGAACGCGCCCACCTGGAAATCGTCCGTGCCGTCGATCGATACGGCTCGCTGACCGCCGCCGCCGAAAAGCTCCACGTCACCCAGTCGGCGCTGAGCCACACCGTGCGCAAGCTGGAAGACCAGCTCGGCACCGCGATCTGGCATCGCGAAGGGCGCAGCCTGCGGCCCACCCAGGCCGGCGAATACCTGCTGGCGGTGGCCCAGCGCCTGCTGCCGCAGCTCGAACTGGCGGAGGAGCGCCTGCGCCAGTTCGCCCAGGGCGAACGCGGCGCACTACGCATCGGCATGGAATGCCACCCCTGCTACCAGTGGCTGCTGAAGATCGTCTCGCCCTATCTGGCGGCGTGGCCGGCGGTGGATGTGGACGTGAAACAGAAATTCCAGTTCGGCGGCATCGGTGCGCTGTTCGGCTATGAGATCGACCTGCTGGTGACGCCGGACCCGCTGCACAAGACCGGGCTGGTCTTCGAGCCGGTGTTCGACTACGAACAGGTGCTGGTGGTCAGCCGCGCGCATAGGCTGGCCGGTGCCGGCCATGTGAACCCCGAGCAGCTCTCGGATGAAACCCTGATCACCTATCCGGTGAGCCTGGACCGGCTGGACGTCTACACCCGCTTCCTCACGCCGGCGGGCATTTCGCCGAAGCGCCACAAACCGATCGAAACCACCGACATCATGTTGCAGATGGTCGCCAGCGGCCGCGGCGTGGCTGCGCTGCCGCGCTGGCTGGTGGAGGAGAACGCCAAGCGCTTCGGCGTGGTCCCCGTAAAGTTGGGGCCGCAGGGCGTGGATAAGCAGATATTCCTGGGCTACCGCGAGGCGGATGGCGGCATCGATTACCTGCGTGCCTTCATCGAGATGGCGCGCAGACATCGCGACACGGGAAGGTGATCTGTGCCTGTCGTCATGCTTGCGCAGCGGGCACTCAGCGCTTTTCCCGATACAACGTTCGTACTGGATGCCCGCCTTCGCGGGCATGACGGACTTGGTCAGAGGTTCCCGAGGGGAATGATTCAGTTCTGCCCCAGATCACGATAGAAGTTCTCGTGTGGCCCGACGGCTTCCAGATAAACCAGGCGCACCTGTTCCGTAATGGTGTAGCCGAGAAGGTAGAGCTGGTCCTGGCTACGGAACTTCACGACCCGCAACTCGGCCAGATCGCCTTTTTTGTGCTCTCCGCTATCCGGGGCCGCCGCCACGCCAGCGACTGCACGGTCGACGTCGGCTGTGACATTGTTGTGAAACATCTGCTTCAGAACGTGTACTTCATGTTGACCGAGACCCGGCGCGGCTCGCCATAGGTAACGGAGTTGCTCCAACTGTTTTCGTAGTATTTCTTGTCGAACAGGTTGTAGACATTGAACTGCACCGCCAGTGGCTTGCTGATCTGGTAGCGTGCCATCAGGTTGATCAGCGCATAGGCTGACTGGCCGACATCTTCCGCATTGCCGGTCACCGGGTTGATGCGGATGTGCGGCATATCGCCCTGCCAGTCCACACCCCCACCGATACTCCAGCCTGAAAGCGCGCCGGTCAGTTCGTATTTGGTGAACAACTTGAGCATCCGTGTCGGGAAACGCGTCGAAACACGCTGGCCGTCTGGATTGCGAGCGAGAAACTGAGCCCAGCTCAGGCCTATGTCCCACTGCGGATTGATCTGGCCCACTAGTTCCAGCTCGTAGCCTTCGGATACGATGCCCCTTTCACCGCGATATGCTTGTCCGCCCGTGCCGGGCACCTGTGCATCGCCGTCTGGCACGGCAAAGTTGTCCTGCTCGATACGAAACACTGCGGCGGATGCATTGAGCGCGCCCCCGAAGAACTCGCCTTTGAGGCCGGCTTCGTAACTATTCCCTTCCAGCGGATCGAGCGTTTTGCCACTGCGGTCGAGGGAACTCTGTGGCTGGAAGATGCTGGTGTAGCTGGCATAGGCGGTCAGCCAGTCGTTGAGGTCATAGAGCACACCGGCATACGGCGTGAACACGGCGGATTCGTTCAGTTCGGAAGTCGACGCGCCCCGTGCAGTGACATTGTCACGCTCATAGCGGGTCACGCGTACCCCGGCGATAATCTTGAGCGGATCAGCCGGATTCAGCCGCACGGCAGCATAACCAGCCGTCTGGGTCTGAAGCTCGGAGTTGCTGAAATACCGAGGGCCGTAGACCGGCTCGGGATAGTTGCCGTCCCACTGGTTGAAATTACCCACCGGCGCGGGAGAGCCAATCTGGTCAGGCATGTGCAAGGCGTATTTGGTGCGCGTATAGACAGTGCCTACCGTCATCTCGTGCGTACGCCCCAGCAGGTCGAACGGGCCGCTGGCCTGCACATTGAAGCGGCTTTGCCGCGCCGTCTTGTCATATAAAAGCGGAGAGGCACTCATGCCCAGGCCGGTTTCCCGATCAGGCCGGGCACTGCTGAACCACAGCAGATTGCTGATTTCATCGCTGTCGGTGTACTGTCCATCGACCTTGACCAACCAGCCATTGTCGAAGGCATGCTCCAGCGAGGCGAAAACGTTTTGCGTATGGATGTCCCACTGGTGCCATTTTGCAGCCGTGGTTGTGGAGCGGCTCCAGTGAGTGCGCGTGCCGTCTGCGTACCACATGGGCAAGCCGCCCCAATAAGTGCCATTACGATCGTCGCGTTGATCGCTGATACCCAGGCTGAGCCGGGTAGCACTGCCCAGGTCGGCGTCCAGCGCGAAGTAATACACGGCGGTTTGTCTTTCTTCAAAATCCATGAAACCGTTCTGGTTACGGTAGTTGATCACCGCGCGGCCCCGTAACGATCCCTCCTGGTTCAATGGTGTGCTCAAATCCACCATGCCGCCGTAACGGTCCCATGACCCCCCTTCCAGCGCAATGTGACCGGTGAAGATCTTGCTGTTAGCGTGCTTGCGTACCATATTGATCGACGCGCTCGGATTGCCGGCGCCTGACATCAATCCATTGGCGCCACGCACCACCTCGAAGCGATCATAAATCGCCGTACTGACGACGTCCGATTGAATACCCGATGCAATCACCGGGATGCCATCGACCTGAAAATTGGAAACGCCGAAGCCGCGTGCAAAGTATTCGCCACGGCCACGATCCTGAGCCTTGACTGCCACGCCAGGCATATTGCGCAGCACTTCGTTGAAATCCGTCAACGCCTGATCCTCGATGCGCTGGCTGGTGATGACGCTGACCGACTGCGGCGTCTCGCGCGGCGACAGGGCCAGCCCAGTGGCGGTGTTCGTGCTGTGCGTGGTGTAGCTGCCCGTGCCTTCGGTAGTGCCGCTGCGGTCGGCTCCGGCTGTCACTGTCATCGGCGTCAGCACGGTCTCTCCGCTCGCCGCCGGCAGTCTGTACAGGATATAGCTTCCATCCCCGCGTGCTTGTGCCGCCAGTCCGGTACCTTGCAGCAACCGGGCAAGGCCGCCGGCAAGGTCGTGGCTGCCCTGCAGACCGGGACTGCGTAGGCCGGTGGAGAGGCCGGTGGAAAAGCTCAGCGTGATGCCGGTCTCGTGGCCGAAGCGGTTCAGCGCCGCTTCCAGCGGACCGGCGGGGATGTCGTAGGTGCGCTGGATGGCGGCGTTGGCGGCGCCGGCCGGTTCGGCAGCGAGTGCCGGGACGAGCATGAGTTGGGCGACGGCCAGGGCCAGCAGGCTCAGGCGGGGCAGTGTGCGGTGGGGCATCGGGTTTCCTCGGGGGGTGGTGAAAAATGTGGCTTCACCTGACTTGTCCCGCGAGAAGCAAAAGTAGACCACCCCGAGTGGCGCGGAGCGTGATCGTGCGCGGCTCAGGCGGCGGGGTGCACCGTGACCCAGTAGCGCGTGAGGAAGTGGATGCGCACCGGCAGGCTGGCGCGCAGGACGTCGAGGATGCGGTCGGTGTCGTCCAGCCGGTAGGTGCCGGAGACGCGCCAGTCGGCGATTTCCGGCGCGCAGGCGAGGCGGCCGTGGCGGTGCCGGCCGACTTCGGCGAGGAAGTCGGCGAGCCGCATGTTGCTGGCGACCAGGATGCCGTCGCGCCAGGCGACGGTGTTTGCGTCGGCGGTCCGCGGCGCTTCGGCCAGGCCGGGGGCGAAGCGCAGTTGCTGGCCGGCCTGCACGGTGGCGCGCGGCGCGGTGTCCCCGCGGTGCAGGACGGCGACGGCGCCTTCGAAGACTGCGAGGTGACCGGCGTCCGACAGCACCCGCACCGCAAAGCGGGTGCCGAGCGGGTGCAGCGTGCCGTAGCGGGTGAGGACGAGGAAGGGGCGCCGGGCTTCGTCCGGCGCGGTACGGATGAGGATTTCGCCGCGGTGCAGGGTCAGTTGGCGTACCTGGCCGTCGAAG
This sequence comes from Thauera carbonicopians, assembly GCF_025699485.1. GTDB lineage: Bacteria > Pseudomonadota > Gammaproteobacteria > Burkholderiales > Rhodocyclaceae > Thauera. The sequence goes on from NZ_JANUXN010000001.1 coordinate 221,774, forward strand.
CGGACGTCCAGTGCGCTGTCGCTGTTGATCGCCAGTTCGCTGCCGTCGGCCAGTTCCAGCGTGCGGCGCTCGCCGACGCCGGTACGCAGGTCGGCCAGCAGGCCGGTGCTGCGGCGGCCGTGCCCGCTGTTCAGCCACAGGCCGCCGATGGAGCCGGCGGCAAGCAGGGCAATGAGCAGGTCGCGGCGTTGGCGGCGGCGGGGGGCGAGCAACGCCTTGCGCACGGGCGGTGCGTTGTCGGCCACTTGATGCAAGCGGGCGTTGACGTGCTGGATGTGTTCCCAGGCCCGGCGGTGTTCGGGGTGTTCGGCCAGCCAGGCTTCGAAGGCCTGGCGAGGCGCTTCGGCGTCGCCGTCTTCCTGGAGTTCGAACAGCCACTCCACCGCGCGGCGGGCGGTCTCCGGATCGAAGTCGGCGGACGGCTGTGGCGTGGCGACGGGCATGTCAGGCCTTCTGCCGGGCAGGACGTGCAAGGCCGGCATTTCTCGAAGGCCGTGGGCGTGGCAGGTGTTTCATGTCAGCCGGCATCGAGGGCGAAGTAGCACAGGGCGCCGGCCCGTGTCAGGTGACGTTTGACAGTGGTCACCGAGACACCGAGTTCCGCAGCGATCTGGGCCTGGTTGAGGCCGTCGAGCTGCGACAGCAGGAAGGCGCGGCGCACTTCGCCGGGCAGCGTTGATAGCAGGGCGTCGATCTCGATCAGCGTGGAGAGGATCACCTGCCGCTCTTCGGGCGAGGGGGCCAGTGCTTCAGGCTGCAGGGCGAGTGCTTCGAGGTAGGCCTTCTCCAGATATTCGCGCCGCCAGTGGTTCGACAGCACGCGCTGCGCGACGGTGGTCAGGAAGGCGCGTGGTTCCTGGATGGCGATGGGCTCGTCGCGCGCGAGCAGGCGTAGGAAGGTGTCGTGCGCCAGGTCGGCGGCGCGGTGGGAGCAGCCGAGCTTTCTTCGCAGCCAGCCGTGCAGCCACTTGTGGTGATCGGTGTATAGCGCGGCGACGTCGGGGGCGGCAGGCACGGCAGGCTCCGGGAAACGATAAGGAAGCGCTAACAGGCTGAACTGCGTGGACTGAACCTGTTATCGATAATCGTTCCCATTTTCTGTCGCGTGCGTCAGAGAGGTCAATGTTGTCTATTCCGTCGCTGCGAGACACGGCACCCGAGCGGGCACCGTGCCGGCAGGCCGCTCAGTTGGCGCTGCCCTGCAGCAGCTTGATGATGCTCGAAAAGTCCAGTCCGCCGTTGCCGGCACGGCTGTGCGTGGCGTACAGCGACTCGGCCAGGCTACCCAGCGGCACCGGCGTGCGCTGGGCAATGGCTGCTTCCAACGCGAGGCCGAGGTCCTTCAGCATCAGGTCGGTGCCGAAGCCGCCGCTGTAGCCGCGCGAGGCGGGCGCGGCTTCCATCACGCCGGGCACCGGGTTGTACTTTTCCAGCACCCAGTTGCCGCCGGAGCTGACCTTCATGATGCCGGCCAGCACCGCCGGGTCCAGGCCGAGCGACTGGCCCAGCGACAGGGCCTCGCTGGTGCCGACCATCAGGATGCCGAGCAGCATGTTGTTGCACAGCTTGGCCGACTGCCCGGCACCGGCAGCGCCGGCATGGAAGACGTTCTGGCCCATGTGGCGCAGGATGGGTTCGGCGCGGGCGAGGTCGTCCGCCGCGCCGCCGACCATGAAGGTCAGCGTGCCGGCGGCAGCGCCGGCGGTGCCGCCGGAGACCGGCGCGTCCAGCACCGCAATACCGGCGGCCTGGCCGGCCGCGGCCAGCTTCTGCGCGCTGGCCGGGGCGATGGTGCTGCAGTCGATCAGCAGCGTGCCGGCGGGCAGGGCGGTCAGCAGACCGGGTTCGCTGCCGTTACCGAGGAACAAGCCTTCGACGTGGCGGCTGGCGGGCAGCATGCTGATCACCACGCCCGCGCCTTCGGCCGCGGCGCGTGCGGAGTCGGCGACGGAGGCGCCGTGCTCGGCGACCCGCGCGCAGGCGGTGGCGTCGAGGTCGAAGGCCTTCACTTGCAGGCCAGCCTTGGCGAGGTTGATGGCCATCGGTCCGCCCATGTTGCCGAGGCCGATGAAGGCGATGTGTTTGTCTGTCATGCTGGTGTCTCCTCCTGCTTGAATTGTGGTCTGGCGGGGGCCTCGCGCTTCAGCCCAGGTCGGCCAGCGGATGCGGGCCGCTGTAGCGCGGGGCGAAGTGGTCTGCGATCGCGGTCTCATCGACCTCGGCCAGCGAGGCGTAGCGCCAGCGCGGGCTGCGGTCCTTGTCGATCAGCAGCGCACGCACGCCTTCGGCGAAGTCGTGGTGGGCGGTGGCGGCGACCGAGACGTGGTATTCGGTGCGGAACACCTCGGCCAGCGACATGTGGCGAGTCCTTTGCCACAGCTCCCACGACAGCCGTGCCGAACTCGGCGCGCCGCGCACGAAAGTCTTGCTTGCGTTGGCGAGCCAGGGGTCGGCATCGTCGACCAGCGCGGCAATCCGGCTGGCGATGTCTTCCAGGCCGTCGTGGCCGATCAATGCCTCGATGCGGTCGTAATGGGCACGCAACGGCGAGTCCGGCACTGCTGTGGATTCGGCCAGGCGGTCGAGCAGGGCGCCCAGGCGGGCGTGGTTGGCGGAGTTGCCGGCCGCATCCGGTGCTTCCCAGCGGGTGTCGGCGAGCAGCGCCGGCAGTTGCGCACGCTGGGCGTCGTCGATGATGAAGTCGGCCAGCCCGGCGAAGCGGGCGTCGGCGGCGTTGATCGGTACGCCGGTCAGCGCCAGGAACAGCCCGCTGCGGCCCGGCATGTGGCGCAGGAACCAACTGCCGCCGACGTCCGGGTACAGACCGATGGTGATCTCCGGCATCGCCATGCGGGTGGTGGGGGTGGAGACACGGTGCGAGGCGCCGGCCATCAGGCCGATGCCGCCGCCCATGACGATGCCCTGGCCCCAGCACAGCACCGGCTTGGGGTAGGTGTGGATGCGGTGGTCGAGCCGGTATTCGCGCTCGAAGAAGTCCTTCGCCGCTTGCGGCGCCTGGCCGGCGGGCATGGCCTTGATGGCGTGGTAGAGCGCGGCGACGTCGCCGCCGGCGCAGAAGGCCTTCTCCAGTGAGCCGTCGAGCAGCACGCCGACGATGGCAGGGTCGGCCGCCCAGGCGTCGAGCTGCGGCGCGAGGCGGTCGATCATCTCCAGCGACAGGGCGTTGAGGCTCCTGGGCGCGTTCAGTGTGGCATGGCCGAAGCGCCGGCCGCAGGCGGTATCGAATTCACGCAGGAGCACGCAGTCGTTCATGTTGCTGTCGTCCATCGCTGCCCCTCAGGCGTTGCGCCACTGCGGCGCGCGCTTTTCGAGGAAGGCGGTGACGCCTTCGCGCTGGTCGGCGGAGTCGAACAGCTCGACGAATTCCGCGCGCTCCTCGGGCAAGGCCTGGCTCGGCGGCGTGTTGCGGGCGGCCTGGATCAGGCGCTTGCAGGCAGCCACGCTGGTGGGGCTCTGCTTTTCGACGGCGTGGGCTAGTTCCAGCGCGCGCTCCAGCGCCTCGCCGCGGCCGGTGACTTCTTCCACCAGGCGGATGCGCAGCGCAGTCGCGGCGTCCAGGCGCTCGCCGCACAGGATCAGGCGCTTGGCCCAGCCTTCGCCGGCCAGCCAGGACAGCCACTGGGTGCCGCCGGCGCAGGGCAGCAGGCCGACGGCGGCTTCGGGCAGCGCCAGCACCGCCTGTTCCTCGGCGATGCGCAGGTCGCAGGCCAGCGCGCATTCCAGCCCGCCGCCCATGGCATAGCCGTTGATCGCGGCGATCGACACGCCGCGGAAGGCCGACAGCGTTTCGAAGGCGAGGCCGAAATAGTGCGCCATGCCAGCTGCCACCGCCTTGTCGCCGCTGGCGAAGAGCTTGAGATCCGCGCCGGCGGAGAAGAACTTCTCGCCCTGGCCGGTGACCACCAGACTGTATATCTCGCGATCGGCGTTCAGTAGGCCGACGACCTCGACCAGGGCCGCGAGGCTCTCCTGCGTCCAGGTGTTGGCCGGCGGGTTGTCCAGCGTCAGGATGGCGGTGTGGCCCTGTTTTTCCAGTACCAGGCCGGGATAGGTGTGGGTGCTCATCGTGTGGTCTCCGTTGTGTGTTCCGCGAGCATGCGGCGGGCGATGATGACGCGCATGATCTCGTTCGTTCCTTCCAGGATCTGGTGCACCCGTGAGTCGCGCAGGTAGCGTTCCAGCGGGTATTCGCGGATATAGCCGTAGCCGCCATGGATCTGCAGCGCCTCGTTGCACACCGAGAAACCCAAGTCGGTCGCCAGGCGCTTGGCCATCGCGCAGCACATCGTCGCGTCGGCGGCGCCGGCGTCGAGCTTGCTGGCGGCCAGCCGCACCATCTGGCGCGCAGCGACCAGTTCGGTGGCCATGTCGGCGATCTTGAACTGCAGCGCCTGGAAATCGGCCAGCGGGCGGCCGAACTGGCGGCGTTCATGCAGGTAGGCGAGTGCGGCGTCGAGCGCGCCCTGCGCGGCGCCGACCGAGCAGGTGGCGATGTTGATGCGGCCGCCGTCCAGGCCCTTCATGGCGATGGCGAAGCCTTCGCCTTCCTCGCCCAGCAAGTGGCTTGCCGGCACGCGCACGCCGTCGAAGGCGATGCTGCGCGTGGGCTGGCTGTTCCAGCCCATCTTGTGTTCCTTCTTGCCGTATTCGATGCCGGGGCTGTCGGCAGCGACGAGGAAGGCAGAGATGCCTTTCGGTCCGGCTTCGCCGGTGCGTGCCATCACCACCAGTGCGTCGGTGGCGCCGGCGCCGGAGATGAAGGCCTTGGCGCCGTCGAGCACGTAGTGCTCGCCTTCCTTCCGCGCGCGGGTGCTGAGCGCGCCGGCGTCGGAGCCGGCGCCGGGTTCGGTCAGGCAGTACGAACCCAACAGCTCGCCGCTGGCCAGGCGCGGTCCCCATTCGGCGGCCACTTCAGGCTTGGCGAAGCGCGTCACCATCCAGGCCGCCATGTTGTGGATGGTCAGGTAGGCGGTGGTCGAAGGGCAGGCCGCGGCCAGCTCCTCGAACACGATGCTGGCGTCCAGCCGGGGCAGGCCGAGGCCGCCGTATTTCTCCAGCGCGTACAGGCCGCAGAAACCCAGCTCGCCTGCGCGGCGAAGTGCCTCGACCGGAAAGATGCTTTCAGCGTCCCATTGCGCGGCGTGCGGCGCGAATTCACGCTGGGCGAATTCGCGCGCAGTGTCGCGGAAGGCACGCTGGTCTTCGGAGAGTTCGAAGTCCATGGGCGATGCTCCCGGCCGGCTTATTTGAGGCTGATGGTGGTGTTGACCGGGGCGACGACGCCGTCGTCGAACCAGCGCGCGGTGACGGTCTTGGTCTGGGTGTAGAACAGGATCACCTGCTGGCCGTAGGGGCCGAGGTCGCCCAGCTTGGAGGCGCGCGAGCCGGTGAAGGAGAACAGCGGCACCGGCACCGGGATGGGCACGTTGATGCCCACCTGGCCGACGTCGATGTCTTCCTGGAACTTGCGTGCGGCGGCGCCCGACTGGGTGAACACGCCGGTGCCGTTGCCGTTCGGGTTGGCGTTGATCAGAGAGATGGCTTCGTCCAGGGTATCGACTGCCATCGTGCACAGTACCGGGCCGAAGATCTCCTCGTCGTAGATGCGCATGCCGGGCTTGACGCCGGAGAACAGCGTGGGCGCGACGAAGTTGCCGTCGGCGTAGCCGGGCACGTCCGGGTTGCGGCCGTCCAGTTCCAGCGTGGCGCCTTCCTTCACGCCGGCTTCGATCAGCTCCAGGATACGGGCCTTGGCCGCGCGCGAGATCACCGGGCCGACGTCGGTGCCGGCTTCGTGGCCGGCATTGACCTTCAGCGCGCGGGCGCGCTCGGCCAGCTCCGGCAGCCAGTTCGCGGCTTCACCGACGAACACCACCACCGACGAGGCCATGCAGCGCTGGCCGGCGGCGCCGAAGCCGGCGCCGGCCAGCGCGTTGAGGGTCTGCTCCTTGTGCGCGTCGGGCAGCACGACGACGTGGTTCTTGGCCCCCATCATGCACTGCGCGCGCTTGCCGGCGAGGCTGGCGCGGTTGTAGACGTGGGTGCCGACACGGGTCGAACCGACGAAGGACACCGCCTTGATGTCCGGGTGGTCGCAGATGCCGTTGACCACATCGACCGCGCCATGCACGACGTTGAGCACGCCCGGCGGGATGCCGGCCTCGATCGCCAGCTCGACCAGGCGCATCGTGGACAGCGGATCCTGCTCCGAGGGCTTGAGCACGAAGGTGTTGCCGCAGGCGATCGCCATCGGGAACATCCACAGCGGGATCATCGCCGGGAAGTTGAACGGGGTGATGCCGGCGCAGACGCCGATCGGCTGCAGCAGGGTGTAGGTATCGACGCCGCTGGCGACGTTGTTGGCCAGTCCACCCAGTTGCAGCGTGCCGATGTTGGCGGCGTGCTCGACCACTTCCAGGCCGCGGAAGACGTCGCCCTCGGCGTCGGGCAGGGTCTTGCCCTGTTCGGCGGTCAGGATCGCCGCCACTTCCTTCATGTTTTCGCGGATCAGTTGCTGGTACTTCAGGAAGATGCGTGCGCGGGCGCCGATGGGGGTTTTCTTCCAGCTCGCGAAGGCCTTCTTCGCCGCGGCCACGGCGGCGTCCAGCTCTTCCGCGGTCGCCAGCGGCACGCGGGCCAGCACCTGCTGGGTGGCGGGGTTGACCACGTCACGCCATTCGGTGGTGCGCGATTCGACGAATTCGCCGTCGATCAGCAGTTTGACGGTGGGGATGGTGCTGCTTCGGCTCGTATTCATGGGTGTCTCCTTCCTGTTCTCGTAGCGGCTGCGCGAACATGCCTGCCGCGTTCGAATGCATCGTATTTACATGCCTTGAAATCATCAATAAGCTATTGATGTGAAAGAGAAATAATGTAAATAAATTCGCAATGGAAAGCGTGGAATTGCGAATCATGTGAACGAGGAGGCTAGGTCTTGAACCACAAGCTGTTCATCGGCGCCCGCCTGCGCCGCCTGCGTGAGCAGGCCGGCTTGAACCAGGCAGCGATGGCTGCCCGGCTGGGTATTTCGCTGAGCTATGTCTGCCAGCTGGAGAACAACCAGCGCCCGGTCAGTGCCACCGTGCTGCTGAAGCTGGTCGAGGCTTTCGGCTGCGAAGTGAGCGACTTTTCGGAAGAGCAGGACCGGCGCCTGCTTGGCGAGTTGAAGGATGTATTCCGCGATCGCCTGCTGGCCAGCGAGGGCGTGAGCCAGGCGCAACTGGTGCGCATGGTCGAGCAGGTGCCCGAGCTGGCCAGTGCCTTCGTCGGCCTGGCCCGGCGCCACCAGCGGCTACAGGACGAATATGCGCAGTTGGCCGACCGCTTGCACGGCGACCAGTTGCCGACGCTGCTCGCACCTTTGCCGCACGAAGAGGTGCGTGATTTCTTCAACCGGCGCGACAATCACATCGAGTCGCTGGACACCCTGGCCGAAGAGCAGGCGAGCAGGGGAGAGCTGGTGCCGGGCGAGCGTGCCGCGGCCCTGCGCAGGATGCTGCATGACGAGCATGGCATCGAGGTCGAAGGGCTCGGCAACACCGCTGCAGACGGCATGCTGCGGCGTTTCGATGCACGCCGCCGCCGCCTCGCGGTGGCGGCGCACCTGTCGGACGCCCAGCAGGCTTTCCAGATCGCCACCCAGCTGGCGCTGATCGCACACCGTGACGTCATCGAGGCGGAGATTGCCGCCGCCGGTTTTTCCGATGTGCAGACCAGCGCCCTGGCACGTCAGGGGCTGGCGCATTATTTTGCCGGCGCGCTGCTGCTGCCTTACGTTGATTTTCTTGCTGCGGCGCGCGGCACGCGCTACGACATCGAGGCACTGCAGCGGCGTTTCCACGTCGGCTTCGAAACGGTCTGCCATCGCCTGTCTACGCTTCAGCGAAGCGGTGCCCGCGGCGTGCCCTTCTACCTGGTGCGGGTGGACCAGGCCGGCAACATCTCCAAGCGCCAGAGCGCGACCGCTTTCCACTTCGCCCGTCACGGCGGTGCCTGCCCGCTGTGGCATGTGCACGATGCCTTCACTCAGCCGGGGCGCATCCTCACCCAGGTGGCAGAGATGCCCGACGGCACGCGCTTCTTCGGCATCGCCCGCAGCATCGGGCGCGGCGGCGGCGGCTGGCGGGTGCCGCGCAAGTCCTTCGCCATCGGCCTGGGCTGCGAACTGAGCCATGCCCGCGAACTGGTTTACGCCGACGGCGTCGAGCTTGCCGCAGCACACGAGGCAGTGCCGATCGGCCCGGGCTGCCGCGTCTGTCCGCGTGCCGACTGCGTGCAGCGCGCTTTCCCGCCGGCCGGCAAGCTGCTCGAAACCAGCGTCGACGCCGAGTTCCTGAGCTCCTACCGCTTCGAGGACGAGAGCAGAAAACACGGTGGCGACAGGATGGCAAGCGCGCGCGGATGAGTGTGCCGGTGCCGTATCCGGTCAGCCTGACGATCGTTTCTGCATAGGGTTAAACATTGGCAAAAGATCTGAATGAGCCCTCTTATTGATGCATGTCAAATCAACATATAGTTGTTTTAATAAAAAATTCAACTACATTTAGTGCATCAAGGAGACGGAAATGCAGAACCCGCCCGAACCCGCCAGCGCGATCGGCGCACGCAGGGTGATCAAGCGCGACGGCCGTCGCACCGCTTTCGATGCCGGCAAGATCCGTTCCGCGCTGTGCCGTGCGGGCCGGGCCAGTGGCGAATACGGCGACGACGAAGCGGCCCGTCTCACCGAACGGGTGCTGCGCGTGCTCGCCCACCGCTTCGGCAAGCAGGCGGTCGGCATCGAGCAAATCCAGGACGTGGTCGAGGAAACGCTGATCGCCGACGGCCTCGCCGCCACCGCGCGCGCCTACATCGTCTACCGCGAACGGCACGCGGCGCTGCGTGGTGAGCGCAAGGTGCAGGTCGATGTCGAAAGCTCGGTCAATGAATATCTCACCCGCGCCGACTGGCGAGTCAATGCCAACGCCAACCAGGGCTACTCGCTCGGCGGGCTGATCCTCAACGTTTCCGGCAAGGTCACCGCCAACTACTGGCTGTCGCACGTCTATTCGCCCGAGGCCGGCGCCGCGCACCGCGAGGGCGACATCCACATCCACGACCTCGACATGCTGTCCGGCTACTGCGCCGGCTGGTCGCTGCGCACACTGCTGCACGAAGGCCTGAACGGCGTGCCGGGCAAGGTCGAGGCGGGGCCGCCCAGGCACATGTCGAGCGCGGTGGGGCAGATCGTGAACTTCCTCGGCACCATGCAGAACGAATGGGCGGGGGCGCAGGCCTTCTCGTCCTTCGATACCTACATGGCGCCCTTCGTGCGCAAGGACGGCATGGACTACGAGGAAGTGCGCCAGCACATCCAGGAACTGATCTACAACCTCAACGTGCCCTCGCGCTGGGGCACGCAGACGCCCTTCACCAACCTCACCTTCGACTGGACCTGCCCGGACGACCTGAAGGAGCAGATTCCGATCATCGCCGGCGAGGAAATGCCTTTCGCCTACGGCGAGCTGCAGGCCGAGATGGACATGATCAACCGCGCCTACATCGAGGTCATGTCGGCCGGCGACGCCAAGGGCAGGGTGTTCACCTTCCCTATCCCGACCTACAACATCACCCCGGACTTCCCGTGGGAGTCGGACAACGCCGCGCTGCTGTTCGACATGACGGCCAAGTACGGATTGCCGTACTTCCAGAACTTCGTGAACTCGGAACTGCAGCCCAACATGGTGCGCTCGATGTGCTGCCGGCTGCAGCTCGACCTGCGCGAACTGCTCAAGCGCGGCAACGGCCTGTTCGGCAGCGCCGAGCAGACCGGCAGCCTGGGCGTGGTCACGGTGAATTGCGCGCGCCTGGGCTACCTGCATCGCGGCGACGAGGCCGGCCTGTTCGCCCGCCTGGACCGCCTGCTGGAAATCGGCCGCGACAGCCTGGAGGTCAAGCGCAAGCTGATCCAGCGCCTGATCGACCAGGGCCTGTTCCCCTACACCAAGCGCTACCTCGGCACGCTGCGCAACCACTTCTCCACGCTGGGCGTGAACGGCATCAACGAGATGATCCGCAACTTCAGCGCGGACACCGAGGACGTCACCACCGAATGGGGCCACGCCTTCGCCGTGCGCCTGCTCGACCATGTGCGTGCCCGCATGACCGCCTTCCAGGAAGAAACCGGGCATATGTACAACCTGGAAGCCACCCCGGCGGAAGGTACGACCTACCGCTTCGCCCGCGAGGACAAGAAACGCTGGCCGGACATCCTGCAGGCCGGCACCACCGAGCAGCCGTACTACACCAACTCCTCGCAACTGCCTGCCGGCTTCACCGACGACCCCTTCGAGGCCCTGGCCCGGCAGGAGGCGCTGCAGCGCAAATACACCGGCGGCACCGTGCTGCACCTCTACATGGGCGAGCGCCTGTCCAGCGGCGAAGCCTGCAAACGGCTGGTACGGCGCGCGCTGGAGAACTTCCGCCTGCCCTACATCACCGTGACGCCGACTTTCTCGATCTGCCCGGCGCACGGCTACCTGGCCGGCGAACACGTCTTCTGCCCGAAATGCGACGAAGAGCGCCTGGCCGCCAAGCGGGCGCGGCTCGCGGCCTGACATCCCATTTTTTCCACGAGGAGGACACCATGAACATGCACACCGCCACCGAAACCCGCCATCTCGCCGACACCATCACCCTCAGCGACGACGAGCGCCAACCTTGCGAAGTCTGGACCCGCGTCATGGGCTACCACCGCCCGGTCGCCAGCTTCAATACCGGCAAGAAAGGCGAGCACGCCGAACGCCGCTTCTTCGCCGAAAACCGCTGCAGCCTCGCCGGCTGAAGCGGGCATCCCCATGTCCAGTTTGCGCGTCGGCGGCTTCGTGCCGCTGACCACCATCGACTTTCCCGGCCGGCTGGCCGCCGTGGTGTTCTGCCAGGGTTGTCCGTGGCGTTGCAGCTACTGCCACAATCCGCAGTTGATCCCGGCGGATGCGGAAGCGGAGCGCCCCTGGCAGGCGGTGCTGGATTTCCTCGAACGCCGCCGCGGCCTGCTCGATGGCGTGGTGTTCTCCGGCGGCGAGCCGACCCTGCAGGCCGCACTGCCCCAGGCCCTGCGTGACGTGCGCGCGCTCGGTTTCGAGACCGCGCTGCACACCGCCGGCATGTACCCTGAACGCCTCGCCGCGGTGCTGCCGCTGCTCGACTGGGTGGGGCTGGACATCAAGGGCCCGGCCGAACACTACGACGCGATCACCGCCACGCCCGGCAGTGCAGGCGTGGTGCAGCGTTCGCTGGAGCTGCTGCTGGCCAGCGGCGTCGACCATGAATGCCGAACGACCTGGCATGCCGGCCTGTTCGGCAGGGACGAACTGGACCGCCTCGGCGCCGGACTCGTGCAGCGCGGAGTACGACGCTGGAAGGTGCAGCCCTGCCGCGTCGAAGGCCGGCAAGCAGTGACCGATGCATCGGCGTTCGAATGTGAGTCTGGATGAGTTCTGGGTACCGGAAAACCACCACGCATGGCACGGCGAGAAGGTTGCGATCGGCGTCCAGGCGATGATGTTCCTGGCCGACCAGAAGCTCGAACTGATCGATACCGTGTTCGACTTCAGTGGGGCTGTCGGCCTGCCGACGACGCTGGCGGACATCGGCCTGGGCGGCGTCAGCGACGAGCAGCGGTTGATCGCTGCGACTGCGGCGAGTGCACCGGGCGAGACGATCCACAACGAGCCGGCCGAGATTACGCCGCAGCGGGTGCTGGCGGCGCTGAAGGTGGCGGATGTCGAAGGGCGGCGGCGCAAGGCCTTGCGCGGTGCCTGACAAGGGGAGAGGGGCGCGGCCGGGCGCGGCTCGCCGTGTCCGGCCGGTTTTGCTCTGAGCCGCAGCCGGATGTTTAGGCCGCCAGCGGCACGGCCGCTACGGTGTGCGCTCCTTGCCGGCGCATGTCGGCATAGGTGCGCCATGCATGTCCGGCCTGTGCTTCGTCATGCCGCGAGAGGGCGGCATGCAGGGATGGTGCGATGCGGGTGAAGCATTCGGCGTCGCGATCGCCGAAAGCAGGTCCAAGCGCCAGCCTGAGCTTTTCGCGCAGGCGGGTGGCGGCGTCGGCGGCATAGCGGTTGCCGGCGCTTTCGAACAGGAGCGTATAGTCCATCGGGCCGTCGGCCGGGCCGCGGCGGGCGGCTTCGCGCACGGCCCAGGCTTCCAGCAGCTCGATTACGCCGAACAGCGCATGCACGTCGCTGTGGGAAAACTCGGCCACGCAGCAGCCCCGACGCGGCTCCATCGCCACCAGGCCCTCGTGGGCCAGCACTTTCAATGCTTCGCGTACCGGCGTGCGGCTGACGCCATAGCCGCGCGCCAGGGCGATTTCATCCAGCGCGGCACCGGGCGGCAGTTCGTGGGCGAAGATGCGTTCGCGCAGCGAGTCGCCGATGGCTTCGTAGAGCGCCCGGGGGCGCAGCAGATCGTCGTGCATGGGTGTGCTCCTCCGTATGCTGGCACGTTCCGTGCGACCGCATCAGATGCTGGCCCCATTCCCGGGGCGAAGAGGGGGCCTTGCTCAGGTGTAGCGCTTTTCCAGCGCGTCCCACTCGGCCTTGCCGACCAGGCGCTGGCGCTCGGCGAAAGGCGTGACCAGGCCGCTCGATTCCTTGACTTCCTTTTCGTCGCGCAGCACGGTCAGCGCCTTCTGCATGCCGGCCACCGCGCCCTGCAGCGCGGCGTTGGCGTACAGCACGAAGCCGTAGCCCAGCTCGCCGAGTTCGGTAGCGTTGAAGATCGGCGTCTTGCCGCCGATCACCATGTTCATCAGTTGCGGTCTGGCGAGGCGCTGCGGCAGCGCGCGCACTTCTTCTTCCCTGGTCACGGCTTCGACGAACAGGATGTCGGCGCCGGCTTCGGCGAACTTCTGCGCGCGCTCGACGGCGGCCTCGAAGCCATGCACGGCGGCAGCGTCGGTGCGGGCCATGATGAGGAAATCGGCATCGCGGCGGGCGTCGGCGGCGGCCTTGATCTTGCCGACGGCTTCCTCGGTGCCGATCACGTCCTTGCCGTTGAAGTGGCCGCAGCGCTTGGGCGCGACCTGGTCTTCGAGCTGGATGCAGTCGGCGCCGGCGCGTTCCAGCGTGCGCACGGTGTGATAGACGTTGACCGCGTTGCCGAAGCCGGTGTCGGCATCGACCAGCAGCGGCAGTTCGACCGCGTCGCGGATGCGGGCGGTGTGGTCGGCGATCTCGGCCAGGCCCATGAAGCCCTGGTCGGGCATGCCGAACCACATGTTGGTGACGCCGGCGCCGGTGATGTAGATGGCTTCGAAGCCGAGGTCGGCGATCACGCGGGCAGACAAGGCGTTGAATGCGCCCGGCACGATCACACCGCGCTTGGCTTCGGCGAGGGCTCTCAGTTTCTTTCGGGTGGACATGAAGTCTCCTTGATTGTCGGGGGAATCAGAATGCGTCGTCGGGTACGCGCACCCAGCCTTCCATCAGCACGCGCGCGCTGCGGCTCATGATGGCCTTGGTGACCGTCCATTGACCGTCGACCAGCCTGGCTTCGGCGCCGACGCGCAAGGTGCCGGACGGGTGGCCGAAACGGACCGCCGCGCGCTCGCCGCCGCCGGCGGCGAGATTGACCAGCGTGCCGGGGACGGCGGCAGCGGTGCCGATGGCGACCGCTGCGGTGCCCATCATGGCGTGGTGCAGCTTGCCCATCGACAGCGCCCGCACCAGCAGGTCGACCTCGCCGGCCGCGATGGTCTTGCCGCTGGAGGTGATGTAGTCCTTGGGCGGGCAGACGAAGGCGATCTTGGGTGTGTGCTGGCGGGTGGTCGCTTCTTCCGGGGTCTTGATCAAGCCCATGCGCAGCGCGCCGGCGACCCGGATCTGCTCGAAGCGGGCGAGGGCTTCGGGGCTGCCGTTGATGTCCTCGCGCAGCTCGGTGCCCTCGTAGCCGATGTCCTCTGCATTGACGAAAATGGTCGGGATGCCGGCGCTGATCATCGTTGCCTTGAGGGTGCCCGCTTTTGCCACACTCTCCGGGACTTCGAGGTCGTCGATCAGCTTGCCGGTGGGGAACATCGAACCGCCCCCGTCACCCTCGGCGCCGTCGTCCGACGGGTCGAGGAATTCGAGCACGATCTCGGCGGCCGGGAACGTCACGCCGTCCAGCTCGAAGTCGCCGGTTTCCTGCACCTGGCCGTTGGTGATCGGCACATGGGCGATGATGGTCTTGCCGATGTTGGCCTGCCAGATGCGCACCGTGCAGATGCCGTTGTCGGGAATGAGCGCCGGGTCGACAAACCCCGCGTGGATGGCGAAGGCGCCTGCAGCAGTGGACAGGTTGCCGCAGTTGCCGGACCAATCCACGAAGGGCTTGTCGATCGAGACCTGGCCGTACAGGTAATCCACGTCGTGCTCCGGCCGGCTGCTCTTGGACAGGATCACGCACTTGCTGGTGCTGGAGGTGGCGCCGCCCATGCCGTCGATGTGCGCGGCGTAGGGGTCGGGGCTGCCGATCACGCGCATGAACAGCTTGTCGCGGGCCTCGCCCGGCGTCCGGCAGCGTTCGGGCAGGTCCTGCAGGCGGAAGAACACGCCCTTGCTGGTGCCGCCGCGCATGTAGGTGGCGGGAATCTTGACTTGCGCTGCGTGGGCCATGGTCGGGACTCCTGTCTGGCCGCATGGTGTTGCGGCAGAGTGGTTATGGATGCGGGGGAAGCGTGCAGCTTTTCCCGCTTATTGCTTGCTCAGACCGTTCCTGCGAGGAAGTCCTTGGCGAAGCGCTGCAGCACGCCGCCGGCTTCGTAGACCGAAACTTCCTCGTCCGAATCCAGCCGGCACGTGACGGGCACACGCTGAGTTTCGCCGTTGCGGCGGTGGATCACCAGCGTCAGCTCGGCACGCGGCTGCAGTTCGCCTTCGACGTCATAGGTTTCGGTGCCGTCGAGTTGCAGCGTCAGGCGGTTGGCGCCCGGCTTGAACTCCAGCGGCAGCACGCCCATGCCGATCAGGTTGGTGCGATGGATGCGTTCGAAGCCTTCGGCCACCACCGTCTCCACGCCGGCGAGGCGCACGCCCTTGGCGGCCCAGTCGCGGCTGGAGCCCTGGCCGTAGTCGGCGCCGGCGATGATGATCAGCGGCTGGCGGCGGTTCAGGTAGGTCTCGATCGCTTCCCACATGCGCATGACCTGGCCTTCCGGTTCGACGCGAGCCAGCGAGCCTTTCTTGACCTGGCCATCGACCACGGCCATTTCATTGACCAGTTGCGGGTTGGCAAAAGTCGCGCGCATCGCGGTCAGGTGGTCGCCGCGGTGGGTGGCGTAGGAGTTGAAGTCCTCTTCCGGCAGGCCCATCTTCGCCAGGTATTCGCCTGCGGCCGAATCCGCCAGGATGGCGTTGGATGGCGATAGGTGGTCGGTGGTGATGTTGTCCGGCAGGATCGCCAGCGGGCGCATGCCTTTCAGCGTGCGCGGATTGGCGGCCAGCGCGCCGACGCCTTCGGTGTCCCAATAGGGCGGGCGGCGGACGTAGGTCGACATCGGGCGCCAGTCGTACTGCGGAGTTGCTTTCTCGCCGTCGTCGCGGCGGATGGCGAACATCGGCTCATACACGGCGCGGAACTGCTCGGGCTTGACCGCCTTGGTCACGATCTCGTCGATTTCCTCGTCGCTCGGCCAGATGTCCTTCAGCCGGATCGGATTGCCATCGACGACGGCAAGCACGTCCTGCTCGATGTCGAAGCGCACCGTGCCGGCGATCGCATAGGCCACCACCAGCGGCGGCGAGGCCAGGAAAGCCTGCTTGGCGTAGGGGTGGATGCGGCCGTCGAAGTTGCGGTTGCCCGACAGCACGGCGGTGGCGTAGAGGTCACGGTCGATGATCTCCTGCTGGATCTTGGGATCGAGCGCGCCGCTCATGCCGTTGCAGGTGGTGCAGGCGAAGGCGACGATGCCGAAGCCGAGCTTTTCCAGGTCGCCGAGCAGGCCGGCTTCCTTCAGGTACAGCTCCACGGCCTTGGAGCCGGGCGCCAGCGAGCTTTTCACCCAAGGCTTGCGCGTCAGGCCGAGCTTGTTGGCGTTGCGCGCCAGCAGCGCGGCGGCGATGACGTTGCGCGGGTTGCTGGTGTTGGTGCAGGAAGTGATCGCGGCGATGATCACCGCGCCGTCGGGCATCAGGCCCCTGGCTTCTTCTTCCTTGCCGGCGGCCAGCTTGGCGGCGTCGGCAATGCCGCGCTCCTGCAGCGCCGACACCGGCAGGCGGCGATGCGGGTTCGACGGACCGGCCATGTTGCGCACCACGGTGGACAGATCGAACGTCAGCACGCGCTCGTACTCGGCGGTTTGCAGCGCGCTGCTCCAGATGCCGGCCTGCTTGGCGTAGGTCTCCACCAGCCTGACCTGTTCCGGGCTGCGGTCGGTCAGCTTGAGGTAGGCGATGGTCTGCTGGTCGATGAAGAACAGCGCGGCGGTGGCGCCGTACTCCGGGCACATGTTGGAGATCGTCGAGCGGTCGCCGATCGACAGGCTGTCCGCGCCTTCGCCGAAGAATTCGACGTAGGCGCCCACCACTTTCTCCTTGCGCAGGAATTCGGTCAGCGCCAGCGCGATGTCGGTGGCGGTGATGCCGGGCTGGCGCCTGCCGGTCAGCTTGACGCCGACGATGTCGGGCAGGCGCATCCACGACGCGCGGCCAAGCATCACGTTCTCGGCTTCCAGGCCGCCGACGCCGACGGCGATCACGCCCAGCGCATCGATGTGCGGGGTGTGGCTGTCGGTGCCCACACAGGTGTCGGGGAAGGCCACGCTCGTGTCGCCATCCTTCTGCACGTAGACCACCGGCGACATCTTCTCCAGATTGATCTGGTGCATGATGCCGTTGCCCGCGGGGATCACATCCACATTGGCGAAGGCCTTCTTCGTCCACTCGATGAAGTGGAAGCGGTCCTCGTTGCGGCGATCCTCGATCTCGCGGTTCTTGCGGAAGGCGTCGGGGTCGTAGCCGCCGCATTCCACCGCCAGCGAGTGGTCGACGATCAACTGCACCGGCACCACCGGGTTCACCGCCGCCGGGTCGCCGCCTTCCTTGGCGATGGCGTCGCGCAGGCCGGCGAGGTCGACCAGCGCGGTTTGGCCAAGGATGTCGTGGCAGACCACGCGCACCGGGAACCAGGGGAAGTCGATCTCGCGCTTGCGCTCGATCAACTGCGAAAGACAGGTGTCGATGATGGCCGGATCGGCCTTGCGCACGATGTTCTCGGCATGGATGCGGGCGGTGTACGGCAACTTGTCCCAGGCACCGGGCTGGATGGCATCGACCGCTGCGCGGGCGTCGAAATAGTCCAGCGAAGTGCCGGGCAGGGGTTTGCGATGGGCTGTATTCATGAGTGCGGGGCGGCCGGAGCCGGCTCGAAAGAAGTTGCGAGCGTCGATGCGGACGAAAAGGGCGCGGCGGGCAGTCCGCCGCACGCGCCGGGGCGCCGTATGTGGCGGCCGTGTTGCCTTGACAGGAGGGAGACCACGGCCGCCACGGCGCTCGGTGGTGCACTCCTCAGTGGCGTGACTCGAGGGGCACGAAGGGCTGGTCGTCGGGGCCGACGTAGTTGGCGCTCGGACGGATGATCTTGTTGTCGATGCGCTGCTCGATGATGTGCGCCGCCCAGCCGCTGGTGCGGGCGATGACGAACAGCGGGGTGAACATCGCCGTCGGCACGCCCATCATGTGGTAGCTGACCGCGCTGAACCAGTCGAGGTTGGGGAACATCTGCTTCACTTCCCACATCACCTGTTCCAGGCGCTCGGCGATGTCGTACATCTTGGTCGAGCCGGCTTCATCCGACAGACGCTTGGCGACACCCTTGATGACCACGTTGCGTGGATCGCTGACGGTGTAGACCGGGTGGCCGAAGCCGATCACGACTTCCTTGTCGTCGACGCGGCGGCGGATGTCGGCCGCGGCCTCGTCCGGATTGTCGTAGCGCTTCTGGATCTCGAACGCCACCTCGTTGGCGCCGCCGTGCTTGGGACCGCGCAGCGCACCGATGGCGCCGGCGATCGCCGAATACATGTCGCTGCCGGTGCCGGCGATGACGCGGGCGGTGAAGGTCGAGGCGTTGAACTCGTGCTCGGCGTACAGGTTCAGCGAGGTGTGCATCGCGCGCACCCAGCTTGCCGGCGGCGTCTCGCCGTGCAGCAGGTGCAGGAAGTGAGCACCGATCGAGTCGTCGTCGGTCTCGACTTCGATGCGCTGGCCCTTGGTCGACCAGTGATACCAGTACAGCAGCATCGAGCCGAGCGAAGCCAGCAGGCGGTCGGCGATGTCGCGTGCACCCGGGGTGTTGTGATCGTCCTTCTCCGGCAGCACACAGCCGAGCGCCGACACACCGGTACGCATCACGTCCATCGGATGGGCCGAGGCGGGCAGGCGCTCGAGCGCTTCCTTGACACTGGCGGGCAGGCCGCGCATCGCCTTCAGTTTCGCCTTGTAGGCGCGCAGCTCGGCCTTGGTCGGCAGCTTGCCATGCACCAGCAGGTGGGCGACTTCCTCGAATTCGCATTGTTCAGCGAGGTCGAGGATGTCGTAGCCGCGGTAGTGCAGGTCGTTGCCGCTTCTGCCGACGGTGCATAAGGCGGTGTTGCCGGCAGTGACGCCGGACAGGGCGACCGACTTCTTCGCCTTCGGCGCGGTCTCGGTGGTAGCGGTGCTCATGCAGGTCTCCTTCGATGGAAAGGCACGGGCGGGAGGGCCGCCGGTGTCGATGGAGCGCACTATACGCAGCGAGAAAATTACGTAAATGACTGAAAAGGCGAGGTTTTGCGAAGCGATACGAGTGAATTTGCAAAACCTGCGAAGGTCTTGGCCGGTCACTGCCGTGACTGGAGGCGTTCACGAGGCGAAGGGTGTGGTTCGACGATGATTTGCAAAAATACGCAGTAAAAAAGTAATATAAGCTATTGATTTTGTGTATTTTTGTGAATTTATCAGGCCTGGTTTGCGAATTTTGCGAATCAATGGAGCCTTGTTATCGGAGCCAGCATGAAAAAGACCTTCATGGGCGCGCGTCTGCGCCGGCTGCGCGAAGAGCGCGGACTGACCCAGGTGGCGCTGGCGCGGGCGCTGGAGATTTCGCCCAGCTACTTGAATCAGATCGAACAGAACCAGCGCCCGCTCACGGTGCAGGTGCTGCTGAAGATCAGCGCTGCACTGGACGTGGATGTGCAGCGCTTTTCCGATGACGACGAGGCTCGGCTGATCACCGATCTGCGCGAAGTGCTCGGCAGCGGCGCGCTCGGCGCGATGCTGGACGAACCGGTGTCGCTGGCCGACATCCGCGAGCTGGCCGCCGGCATGCCTGCCATAGGCCGCGCCCTGATCGCACTCGACCGGCGCTGCCGGGAGGCCGAGGAGCGTGTCGATGCGCTTGCCACCCGCCTGGGTGAGGATCGCGGCGCGGTCGCCGGTGCGCCGCCGATGCCGTACGAGGAAGTGCGCGATTTCTTCTACGCCCGGCACAACCACGTTGCCGAACTGGATGATTTCGCCGAGCGCTTGTTCGATGCCTGGTCGCTGCAGCCGGGCGACGTCGCAGCCGGGCTGGCGGCACGGCTGGCGAATGTGCATGGCGTGCGCGTGGTGCGCGACGACGCCGGCTTTGGCGAAGAGGACCACGAGGACGGCCCGTTGCGTGCGTTCGATCCGGTGGCGCGCGTGCTGAGCCTGTCGCCGCTGCTCGAACCCGGCCAGCAGGCTTTCCAGATGGCGACCCAGCTCGCTTTTCTGGAGGCGGGGGAGGACATCGACCGCATCGCCGCCGAGGCGCCGTTCCGCAGCGACGAGGCCAGGGTGCTGGCGCGCATCGGCCTGGCCAACTACTTCGCCGGCGCACTGGTGCTGCCCTACGGCCGCTTCCTGGCCGCGGCGGAGAAGCTGCGCTACGACATCGACCGCCTCGGCCGGCGCTTCGGCGTCGGCTTCGAGACCGTCTGCCACCGCCTGTCAACGCTGCAGCGGCCGGATGCGCGCGGCGTGCCTTTCTTCTTCGTGCGGGTGGATCGCGCCGGCAACATCTCCAAGCGCCAGTCGGCGACCGATTTCCACTTCTCCCGCGTCGGCGGCACCTGTCCGCTTTGGAACGTCTACGAAGCCTTCGCGCGGCCGGGCCACATCCTGACCCAGCTCGCCGCGATGCCCGATGGCCGCACTTATTTGTGGATCGCGCGCTGCGTATCGCACAGCCGCGGCGGCTACGGCGTGCCGGAAAAGAGCTTCGCCATCGGCCTGGGCTGCGATCTGCGCCACGCCTCGCGCCTGGTCTACGCCAAGGGGCTCAAGCTCGACGACCCCGAGGCGCCGACGCCGATCGGCGCCGGCTGCAAGGTGTGCGAACGCCCCTCCTG
The DNA here is from genome assembly GCF_025699485.1 of Thauera carbonicopians. Taxonomy (GTDB): domain Bacteria; phylum Pseudomonadota; class Gammaproteobacteria; order Burkholderiales; family Rhodocyclaceae; genus Thauera. The sequence continues at coordinate 242,169 of NZ_JANUXN010000001.1, forward strand.
TCCGCAGCGGGCCTTTCCGCCGGTGGGCGGCGGCCTGGCGATCGACGAGAACCGAAGCCGCTTCGAGCCTTATGCCGCGGTGGCACGCAGCGGCGTGCGCAGGGCACAGCTGCGCGGATAGTGGAACTTGTTTGTGGCCGGACGCCGCGTGCGCATCTATTATTCCGCTTACAGAAAAACAGAAAGGGAGTGAGCCATGTTGGTCCAGCCCCACCCGGAATCCCAGCCCGGCCCCGGTAGAGTTCGCCGGGGGTCTCGGCTAGAATCCGCCTCACGTCAGGGAGAGCCCATGCTGCAAAGCGGAGACACAGCCCCCCCGTTTTCCTTGCCCGATGCGGACATGGAAGCCTTCGATCTCGCATCCTTGCAGGGCAAGCATCATGTGGTCCTTTATTTCTATCCTCGCGACCGGACGCCGGGCTGCACGCTGCAGGCGGCCGATTTCAGCGATCACGAGGACGATTTTGCCCGCCACGGCTGCGTCGTGGTCGGCGTGAGTCCCGACGATTGCCTGACGCACGCCGACTTCCGCGACGAGGAGGGCCTGTCGATCCGGCTGCTGTCGGATGCCGACAAGGAGGTCTGTCGCCTGTACGGTGTGTGGCAGCAGAAGGAAGTCGATGGCGTCAAGAAGATGGGCGTGCGGCGCTCGACCTTCATCATCGACAAACGGGGCGTGATCCGCCATGCGCTCTATGATGTAGCACCCCGTGGCCATGCGGCCGCGGTTTTTGAACTGGTCAAGAAACTGGAAGCCGACAATGCAGAATGAAATCGTGAAAAATAGCGTCGTGACGCTCAACTACACCGTCCGCGACACGGACGGCGCCGTCATCGACGATGGCCAGCACCCGCTGGTGTATCTGCACGGCGGATACGACGGCATCTTCCCGGTGCTGGAAGAAACCCTGCACGGCAAGAAGGTCGGTGAAAGCTTCCAGGTCAAGCTGCAACCGGAAGACGCCTTCGGCGACTACGACGAGGAACTGATCCTGGTCGAGGACGCCAAGCTGTTCCCGGACAACATCGAAGTCGGCATGAGCTTCGAGCGCACCTCCGACGACGGCGAGGACGACGTCATCTACCGCATCACCGACGTCGCCGACGGCAAGGTCGTGGTCGACGGCAACCATCCGCTGGCCGGTGTCGCGCTGGTGTTCGAGGTCACCGTCGCCGAAGTGCGCGCCGCCACTGCCGAGGAAATCTCCCACGGCCACGTCCATGGCGCGGGCGGACATCACCACTGATCGTGCCCAGGCCGCGCAAGCGGCCTTTTTTCAGCCTCTTTTCTGTTGCGCTCCGGGGCTGCCGCAGCTCCGGACATAGCCGGACCACGCCAGCAATGAACCTTTCCGCGCCAGCCGCGGCTTCTTCCGGCGGTGCCGTTCCGCTCCTGTCCGTCTCCGGGCTCGCCGTCGCCATCGATCGCGGTGGCGCCGTCGCGGCGCGGCCGGTCGACGGCGTGGATCTGGCGATCGCCGCAGGCGAGACCTTCGCGCTGCTCGGCGAGTCGGGCTGCGGCAAATCGATGACCGCGCTCGCGCTGACGCGGCTGCTGCCCGACGGCGGCCGCATCGAGCGCGGCGAGATCCGCCTGGGCGGCGAAGACCTGCTGCGTCTGCCGGAGTCGGCGATGCGCAGTGTGCGCGGCGGGCGCATCGGCATGATCTTCCAGGAGCCCTCGACCAGCCTGAATCCGGTGATGACGGTCGGCGCCCAGATCGCCGAGGCGCTGGCGCAGCATGGGGTGAACGGCGCGCGGGCCGAAGCGGAAGCCTGTCGCCTGCTCGAGGCGGTCGGCATCCCCGATCCGGCACGGCGGCTGCGCGACTTTCCATTCCAGTTCTCGGGCGGCATGAAGCAGCGCGTGATGATCGCGATGGCGCTCGCCGGGCAGCCGCAACTGCTGATCGCCGACGAGCCGACGACGGCGCTCGACGTCACGATCCAGGCCCAGGTGCTGGACCTGCTGGTGAAGATCCAGGCCGAGCGCGGCATGGGCATGCTGCTGATCACGCACGATCTCGGCGTGGTGGCGCGCATGGCCCATCGGGTTGGCGTGATGTACGCGGGCGAACTGATCGAGACCGGGCCGCGTGAAGCCTTCTTCCACGCACCGCTGCATCCGTACTCGCGCAAGCTGTTCGCCGCATTGCCGGGCGCGGCGAAGCGGGGCGCGCCACTGGATGCGCCCAGCGGTGCCGTACCGACGCTGGACCGGGATTTTCCGGGCTGCCGCTTTGCCGAACGCTGCGCGCTGGCCTTCGATCGCTGCGACGACGAGTCGCCGGCCTGGCACCGCATCGGCGAGCAGGCGGTGCGCTGCCATCTGTACGAAGGCGTGGCCGTGCCGCATCACCGGCGTGGCGGCGCGCAGCCGGAGGCCGCGCCATGGCGGGCGCGCCCGGCTGCGCCGGTGCTGGAAGTGCATGATCTCAGCGTCCATTTCCCGGTGCGCAAAGGCCTGCTGCGGCGTACGGTCGGGCATGTCCGCGCGGTCGATGGCGTCAGCCTGAGCCTCGCGCCCGGACGCACGCTGGCGCTGGTCGGCGAATCGGGCTGCGGCAAGACCACGGTCGGCAAGGCGGCGCTGAAGCTGATCGAGCCGACCGCCGGCGAGCTTTTCCTCGGCGGCGAGAACATCACCGCGCACCGCGGCGAAGCGCTGAGGGCCATGCGCCGGGTGGTGCAGATGGTGTTCCAGGATCCGTTCGCCTCGCTCAATCCGCGCATGCGCGTCGGCGACATCATCGAGGAAGGCATGGTCAGCCTCGGCGTCGAAGCCGACCCGAACGCCCGCCGCGCACGCGTCGATGAACTGCTCGAACGCGTCGGCCTGTCGGCCGACATGCGCTGGCGCTATCCCCACGAGTTTTCCGGCGGCCAGCGCCAGCGCATCGCGGTGGCCCGCGCGCTCGCGGTATCCCCTGAGGTGATCATCTGCGACGAGCCGACCAGCGCGCTCGACGTCTCGGTGCAGGCGCAACTGCTGAACCTGATGCGCGAGCTGCAGGCCGAGCGCGGCCTGGCCTACCTGTTCATCACCCACAACCTCGCGGTGGTCGAATACCTGGCCGACGACGTGGCGGTGATGTACCTGGGCCGCATCGTCGAGCAGGGGCCGGCCGACAAGGTGCTGCGCGCGCCGGCCCATCCCTATACGCGGGCCTTGCTCGCCGCGGTGCCGAGGATCGGCGAGGAATACAGGGAAATGAGCGGCAAGGGTGGCGATGCTGCGCCGCTTGCGAGCGACCTGCCTTCGCCGCTGAACCCGCCGGCGGGCTGCCACTTCCATCCGCGCTGCCCGCACGCGACCGAGGTCTGCCGCATCAGCTACCCGCCGGAGACCGAGTTCGGCCAGGGCCACCGTTTCCGCTGCCACTGGCCGCGCCTGGGGGATTGAGCGGGGCAGGCTGGCGGCGAGATGGGGCGGGCCGCGTAGCTAGCGCAGCAAAACCCAACATCGCTGCGCTCCTTCTCGAGGTGGCGGATTTCGCCTTCGGCATCTACCGATGCGGTCCGCCCCATCCACGCCTAGTTCCTGGCGGGCGTTTGGGCTTTGGCGGCGGGTTTGCTTGCCTGCTTCGACGCTGCCGGCTTGGCGGTGGTCTTCCCGGTGCTCTTCGCCTTGCTGGTTTGGGGCGCCTTTTTCGCAGCAGGCTTCGAGGCTTTCTTGGGGGCCGCTTTCGGTGCGGCCTTCTTTGCGCCCGGCTTCGCCGGGGCCGCGGCCTTTTTCGAGCCGCCTGTCGTCGTTCGCACGGCGGCAGGCGCCTTGAGCCCGCCTCCCGAACCGCCGATCTTCAAGCCCTGCTGGCGTGCCGCTGCAGCGGCGAAGGGCAGCATGCTGCTGACCTGCAAGGCACCGTCCGGGTCGATGCCGCTGGGCACCAGCAGGGTGTGTCCTGCACTCACGGCATTGCCGGAGAGACCGTTGATCTGGCGCAGCTCGGTCACGCTCAGATCGTGCCGGGCGGCGATCTGCTCCAGCCGTTCGCCCTTTTCGACGGTGTGCAGACTCCAGCCCTTGCCGCTGCGCTTCAATTCGTCCAGCCCTTCGCGCAATTGGCGCGCACGGTCGGTGGGGACGATGAAGGCCTGGCCCGGCATCGTCGTCACCGGGCGGTTGAAACCGGGATTCAGCGCGAGGAATTCGTCGAGCGGCATGCCCGACAGCGTCGCCGCGGTGGCGAGGTCGACGCCGATCGGCGCATCGACCGAAACGAAGTGCATCTCGTTGGCGACGTAGGGCAGTTCGAAATGGAACAGCTCCGGCTCGGAAACGATGTTCTTGATCGCCTGCAGCTTGGGCACGTAGTTGCGCGTTTCGTCCGGCATGCGCAGATGGCTGTATTCCAGCGGCAGGCCTTCCTCGGCATTGCGCTTCAGCGCGCGCTGCACCGAGCCTTCGCCCCAGTTGTAGGAGGCCAGCGCCAGATGCCAGTCGCCGTGCATCTCGTAGATGTACTGCAGGTAGTCGAGCGCGGCATTGGTCGAGGCGATGACGTCGCGCCGCTCGTCTACCCAGTTGTCCTGGGTCAGGTTGTACTGCTTGCCGGTGGACGGGATGAACTGCCACAGGCCGGACGCGTGGGCACGGGAATAGGCGAGCGGGTTGTAGCTGCTCTCGACCATCGGCAGCAACGCCAGTTCGGTGGGCATGCCGCGGCGTTCGAGTTCGTCGACGATGTAGTACAGGTAGCGGCCGCCGCGCGAGAACACCTGCTTCAGGAAGCCCGGCCGGTTCAGGTAGAAGGCCTGCTGGTCGCCGACGCGCTCGCTGTCGAGGTCGGGCATGCCGAAGCCACGGCGGATGCGGTCCCAGATATCGTTGGCGTCGCGGGTCAGGTCGAGCGTGAGCACGCGCTCGGGCACGGCGATTTCGTCGATTTCGAGCGGAGCGGGCGCCGCCTGCTGGGCAAGCGCAGGCCTGCCGATGGCGAGCAGCCCGATGCAGGCAAGACTGGCAAGGAAAATGGAGAAGCGGGCGGCGAACTGTCTGGGCATGATCGTGCGACTGCCTTGTGCCGCGGACGATGGAGCCCGCAAGTCTATCGACCGGCGGGACGGGGCGTCAATTTCAGAACGTATCCTTCCAGGCGCGCAGTGTGGCCAGGCATTCGATGGCGTCGGCAGGCCGCACGCCGGAATGGCCGGCAAGCACGTCGCGGATCTGCGCCTGGTCGCTGCGCAGGAAGGGGTTGATCGCCTTTTCCAGCCCGATGGTGCTCGGCAGTGTGGGCCGGTTCGCAGCCCGTAGCGCCTGGCAGCGCTCGGCGTAGGCGTCGCGTTCGGGGTTGTGCGGTTCGGCTGCACGTGCGAAAGCGAGGTTGGACAAGGTGTATTCGTGCGTGCAGTACACCAGGGTATCGTCGGGCAGGGCGGCGAACTTGGCCAGTGCGTCCGCCAGTTGCCGTGCATTGCCTTCGAACAGGCGGCCGCAGCCGGCCGAAAACAGCGTGTCGCCACAGAACAGCGCGCGGGGCGGCGTGCCCCGGCTGACGTAGGCGATGTGGCCGGCAGTGTGGGCAGGGACGTCGAGCACGTCGAAGTCGAGATCCAGCGCATCGATGCGCACCGTGTCGCCTTCGGCCACGGCATGATCGACGCCGTCGATGCGTTCGTTGAATGGGCCATGCACCGGCACCGGTGCGTGGGACAGCAGCGCGCCCAGGCCGCCGACGTGGTCGGCGTGGTGGTGGGTGACGAGGATGGCGGCGAGCTGCAGCCCTTCGCGCGACAGGTAGTCCAGCACCGGTGCGGCATCGCCGGGATCGACCACGACTGCGTGGCGGCCGTCGCGGATCAGCCAGATGTAGTTATCGCGGAAGGCGGGAAGAGGGATAATGTCCATCCGCGAATTGTGGAAGCCTGATCGCCGATGTCAATGCCCGATCTCTCCGCGTGGCTGGAAACGCCGCCGGGGCAGTACCTGCTCGAATGGGAGCGAGCCGTGCTGGAGCGCATGGTGGCGGACATCTTCGGCTACAGGGCGGTGCAGATCGGCCTGCCCGGCCTGGATCTGCTGTCGGCCAATCGCATGCCTTTCCGCTTCGCCTGCGCCCGTACGGGGCCGGCGGCGGTGCTGGCGAACGAGTTCGAGCTGCCTTTCGCCAGCGCGAGCATCGATCTGGTGCTGATGCCGCACGTGCTGGAGTTTTCCGCCGATCCACACCAGGTGCTGCGCGAGGTGGAGCGTGTGCTGGTGCCGGAAGGCAGCGTGGTGCTGAGCGGGCTGAATCCGTTCAGCCTGTGGGGTCTGCGCCGGCTGGCGGCGCGTAGGGACGGCGTGTTGCCGTGGCGGGGCCAGTACCGGTCGGTGATGCGCATCAAGGACTGGCTGAAGCTGCTCGGCTTCGAGGTGCTGGCGGTCGAATCCGGCTGCCATGTGCCGGCGCTGAGCAGTGCGCCATGGTTCGAACGCCTGCGCTGGATGGATCGCGCCGGCGCGCGCTGGTGGCCGTTGCTGGGCGGGGTTTATCTGATGCATGGGGTGAAGCGGGTGCAGGGCATGCGCCTGATCATGCCGAAGTGGCGCGAACGCAAGGCCGCCGCGAAACGAATTCCCGCCGTTGCCCAGCGCAACGGCGGCACGAGGAAAACGACATAGATGGAAGAAGTGGATATCTACACCGACGGCGCCTGCAGCGGCAATCCGGGGCCCGGCGGCTGGGGTGCGATCCTGAGATCGGGCGCGCACGAGAAGGAAATCTGGGGCGGCGAGCCGGTGACGACCAACAACCGCATGGAACTGCTCGCCGTGATCCGTGCGCTCGAAACGCTGAAGCGGCCGGTGAGTGCCCGGGTGCATACCGACAGCCAGTACGTGCAGAAAGGCATTTCCGAGTGGATCCACGGCTGGAAGGCGCGCGGCTGGAAGACGGCCTCGAAGGAACCGGTCAAGAACGCCGACCTGTGGCGCGCGCTGGACGACGCGCAGGCAAAGCATCAGGTGAAATGGCTGTGGGTGAAGGGCCATGCCGGCCATGTGGAGAACGAGCGCGCGGATGCGCTGGCCCGCCGCGGCGTGGATGAGGTGCGCAAGACCGGCGCCACGGTCGAACCCTGAGACGAAGGAAAGGAAAGAACATGCGACAGATCGTGCTCGATACCGAAACCACCGGCCTGGACTGGCGCAACGGTGATCGTGTGATCGAAATCGGCTGCGTCGAGCTGCTGAACCGCAGCCTCACCGGCCGCCATTTCCACGTCTACCTGAACCCGGAGCGCGGCATCGACGCCGAAGCGGTGGCGGTGCACGGCATCACCGAGGAGTTCCTCGCCGACAAGCCGAAATTCGCCGACGTTGCCGCCGATTTCGAGGATTTCGTCCGCGATGCCGAGCTGGTCATCCACAACGCCAGCTTCGACGTCGGTTTCCTCGACAACGAATTGAGCCTGCTCGGGCGCGACAAGCTCAAGCGCTTGTGCGCCGGCGTCATCGACACACTGAAGCTCGCCAAGGAACAGAATCCGGGCAAGAAGGCTTCGCTCGACGCCTTGTGCGATCGCTACGAGATCGACAACGGCCACCGTGAGCTGCACGGCGCGCTGCTGGACGCGGAATTGCTGGCCGAAGTCTACCTGGCGATGACCCGCGGCCAGGAAAGCCTGATCATGGCGCTCGACGACGAGCCCGCGATGCACGCGGCCGATGCCGGCGGCGTGCCGAGGGCGCGCGTGGCGGTGAAGGTGCTGCGGGCTTCCGGCGAGGAACTGCAGGCGCACGACAGCGTGCTGGCCGACATCGCCAAGGCCAACAAGGGCTTGTGCCTGTGGCTGCCGCCCGAGGAGCCGGCGGCAGCCTGAGGCAGGGCGCCGGGCTTACAGCCGCAGGCTGCCGCCCGGTACGCTGCCCGACTGTTCCAGGCGGGTGATCGTCGACCCGAGGTCGAGGCCGGTGGCAGTCTTCAGCAGGCGGGCGCGCTCGCGCAGTTCGGCCAGCGGGCGTTCGATCGCTTCGCCGTCGGCGGCGAAGGCGACGACGTTGCCGCTGTCGCAGGAAGGAAAGGCGACGACGCGGTCGTCGAAGGCTTTTTGCAGGCGCTCGAGACTGGCCTTGTAACCGCGCGAGCGGCCGAACAGGTTGACCGCCATCAGGCCCCGGCCGGACAGGCGCGAGCGCACTGCCTGGTAGAAGGGCAGGGTGTCCAGCGGACCGGCGCGGGCGTTGCGGTCGAAGCCGTCGACCAGGATGTAGTCCCAGCTCTCGTCCTTTTCCAGCACGTATTGCGCGCCGCAGCCGAGGTGGATCGAGAAGCGCGCATCCTCGGCCGGCAGCTTGAAGAACTGGCGCGCGGCGGCAACCACCGCAGGGGCGATCTCGACCACCCTGATCCGCGCCTGCGGACAGTGGTGATGGACGAACTTCGCCAGCGAGGCCGCGCCGAGACCGATGATCAGCACCTTCTTCGGCCACTGGCCGGCGTCTTCTGCAAGGCCGTCGCGTAGCAGCAGGCCGGCCATCATCTCGCGGGTGTAGGCCAGCTCCAGTGCATTGGGCTTGCGGATTCGCATCGCGCCCTGCACCCAGTCCGAGCCGAAGTGCAGGTAGCGCACGCCGGCTTGTTCGGAAATGTCGATCGGTGTGTTCATGGTCCGCTCAGGAAGCCAGGCGCTTCAGCGCGTACAGGCGCTCGAGCGCTTCGCGCGGCGTCAGCGCATCGGGGTCGAGCGCAGCGAGTTCGGTCAGCACCGGGTGCGACAGCGGTTCGGCTTCCGGCTCGGGCAGCGAGGCGAAGAGATCGGCCTGCGGTCCGGCGTGGATCTCGCGGTTCTCCAGCGTACGCAGGCGGCGGCGGGCGTCGCGGATCACCGGCGCCGGGATGCCGGCCAGCGCGGCGACCTCGATCCCGTAGCTCTGGCTCGCCGGGCCTTCCTCCAGTGCGTGCAGGAAGACGATGCGGTGGCCGTGCTCGACGGCGTCGAGGTGTACGTTGGCACACTCGGGGTAGTCGGTATTGAGCCGGGTCAGCTCGAAGTAGTGGGTGGCGAACAGCGTCAGGCTGCGGTTCTTTTCCAGCAACTGGCGGGCGATCGCGGCGGCCAGCGCGAGGCCGTCGAAAGTCGAGGTGCCGCGGCCGATCTCGTCCATCAGCACCAGGCTGTGTTCGGTGGCGCCATGCAGGATGGCGGCGGCTTCGGTCATCTCGACCATGAAGGTCGAACGCCCCGAGGCGAGGTCGTCCGAGGCGCCGATGCGGGTGAAGATCGCATCCAGCGGGCCGAGTTCGGCGACGTCCGCCGGCACGAAGCTGCCGATGTGGGCGAGCAGACAGATCAGCGCCACCTGGCGCATGAAGGTCGATTTACCGCCCATGTTGGGGCCGGTGATCATCAGCATGCGGCGGGTGGCCGCCAGGCGCGCGTCGTTGCGGATGAAGTTCTCGACCTGGCGCTCGACCACCGGATGGCGGCCGCCGGCGATGTCCACGCCGGGCGTGTCGCGGAAACGCGGACGGACGTAGCCGTAGCGCAGCGCGGCTTCGGCGAAGGCAGCGAGGCCGTCCAGCAGTGCCAGCGCGCGGGCGATGCGCTGCAGGACCGGGATGTGGCCGGCCAGGGTGTCGAGGATCGCCTCGTACAGCAGCTTCTCGCGCGCCAGGGCGCGCTCCTGCGCCGACAAGGCCTTGTCCTCGAAAGCCTTCAGCTCGGGCGTGATGTAGCGCTCGGCGTTCTTCAGCGTCTGGCGGCGGCGGTAGTCGTCCGGCACCTTTTCGCTGTTGGCGCGGCTGACTTCGATGTAGAAGCCATGCACGCGGTTGAACTCCACCTTCAGGTTGGGGATGCCGCTGCGTTCGCGCTCGCGCGCTTCGAGCGCCAGCAGGAATTCGCCGCAGTTGCTCTGGATGTCGCGCAGTTCGTCCAGCTCGGCATCGTAGCCGGCGGCGATCACGCCGCCGTCGCGCACCATCGCGGCAGGTTCGGCGGCGATCGCGCGTTGCAGCAGCTCGAGCGCGTCGGGGGCGATTTCCAGCGCATCGCGGATCTCGCACAGCAGCGGCGTGCCGCAGCCGTGCAGCGCGGCGCCCAGCTCCGGCAGCCGGGCCAGGCTTTCGCGCAGTGCCGACAGGTCGCGCGGCCTGGCGCTGCGCAGCGCGATGCGGGCGGTGATGCGATCGACGTCGGCCACGCCGCGCAGCGCGGCGCGCACGGCGGCGGTGTTGCGTCCGCTGCGATCGTCATCGCGGCTGGAGGGCTCGTCGCCGAGGCCGGTGGAAAACCCTTCCACCAGCTCCGCCACCGCGGCCTGGCGTGTGGCCGGCACGGTACGGTCGCGCAGCGGGTGGTGCAGGGCGTGGCGCAGCCAGCGCGAGCCCATGCTGGTGACGCAGGTGTCGAGCAGCGACAGCAGCGTCGGTGAGGCTTCGCCGCGCAAGGTCTCGGTCAGTTCCAGGTTGCGCCGGGTGGCGGCGTCCAGCCGCAGGTATTCGGATTCGCGCTCGACGGTGAGGCCGGTGACGTGGGCAAGCGTCTGGCGTTGGGTGGCCTGGGCGTAGTCGTACAGCGCCGCCGCCGCGCCGAGCGCCACCGGCAGCTCTTCGACGCCGAAGCCGACCAGGTCGCGGGTGCCGAAATGCGTGGTCAGCAGCCGGGTGCCGGTCTCGGCGTCGAACTGCCAGTCGGCCAGCCGCCGCAGCGCCGGCGCCAGGGTGTCGAGCAGGGGCAGCGACAGGCCGTCCGGAATCAGCACTTCGGCCGGGCGCAGGCGCTCGAACTGCGCCTGCAGGGTCTCGGACGGGCACTGCATCAGGCGGAAGTCGCCGTTGGCGAGGTTCAGCCAGGCCAGGCCGAGCACGCCCCGGTGCAGGTTGGCCGCCAGCAGCAATGCATCACGGCGGTCGTCGAGCAGCGCGGCGTCGGTCAGCGTGCCGGGGGTGACGATGCGGCTGACGGCGCGCTCCATCGGCCCCTTGGTGGCACCGGGTTCGCCGACCTGCTCGGCAATGACCACCGCCTCGCCGAGCTTGACCAGCCGCGCCAGGTATTGCTCGACGGCGTGGAAGGGTACGCCCGCCATCTTGATCGGTTGGCCATTGGACTGTCCTCGCGTGGTCAGCGTGATGTCGAGCAGGCGCGCCGCCTTTTCCGCATCGTCGAAGAACAGCTCGTAGAAATCGCCCATGCGGTAGAACAGCAAGGTGTCGGGGTGTTGCTGCTTTATGCGGATGTACTGCTGCATAAGTGGCGTATGGTCTTGCCCTTCCTTGTCAGGCTTGGTTATACCCTTGTTATTCAATGACATAGAAGGTTGATCGGTCATGATTGAGCGGTTGTGTTGTGTCTCGGTGTCGCAGGTTGTGTCGTTTTCTTTTGCCATTCTTTTGCCACGAAACCGCAAGTCCCTGAAATGGGCTGGATTTGGCAAAAGTCCAAGAAATCGGCCTTTGAGGGTTCCTGTGTCATGGCAAATGAAAAGCGGGTTTATTATGCGGGTGTCGTGGAGTTAGAAGGGGAGTGTGGCGTGGGGAAGCCAGACGGCCAGCAGCGGGGTCAACGCTATCACTTGACCCAGAACCAGTTGCGGAAACTGACTCCCTTCGAGAAGCCGGCCATTGACGTGGCGACGGGGCGAACCCGGTTAGTCGAACATGACGGCACGCCCTATCGGTTTCTCCTGGCGATCGCCGGGGACGCAACACCAGGGCAGAGGGGCCTGTCTGGCTTTGGGGTGCGGGTCGGCAAGACCAAGAACACCTATGAAGTCCAGACCGGGACGGGCGTGGGTACCCAGACCAAGCGCGAGACCTTGGGGACTGTCCTTGAACTGACGATGGAAGAAGCGCTGGCCAAGGCCCTGGCCAGCCGCAAGTCGGTGCGGGTCGATGGAGAGACCCCTAAAAAGAAGGAGCGCCGACATAAGGAAGCCCAGGCAAGACGATCGATCACGGTCCGGGCCTGCTTGGCACGCTATATCGCGCACCTGCATTCCAACATGACCAATGGAACGATCAAGCCCAGTAGCGTCGAGGCGGTGCGGGCCAGCCTGCGCCGGATCGAACGGAAGGAGGTGGGCTTGGCCGACAAGGAAGTGCGGAAACTGGTGGATAATCTGAAAGAGGGCACGATCCAGACCCACCCCATGATCGAGGCGTGGAACGCCTGCCGGGTGGCTTGTATGGATCGCTCCAACCTGTTCAATGACGACCAGAAGAAGGTCTTGAAGGCGGCTGGGGAGTGGTGGAAGTTGTCGGCCTCGCAGATAGAAGCCTTGGGGTTCAAGGGGCGCCATATTCAGCGCGCCTTGTCGGCTGGACTGGCCGCGACCGAACACACCTTCGGCGATATCCACCGGGCAATCCGGATGGTCATCGAGGAAGAGGCAGATACCGCGGCGCTTGAGCGGCGCGAGCCCGAGTTGAAAGTCGATCCGACCAAGATCCTGTTCAAGGAAGGGTATTTCCGCGACCACACCCAGTTGCGCGCCCACTACCGTAAGGCCAGGGTGCGCAATCCGTTGGGCGAGGCCGAGGACGACCAGTCCTTGCAGCGCACCATGAAGGCGCTGATCCAACGCCGGGAGGCGTTCACCGATCCCAGCCAGCGCGTGGGCGTGGACTATCTGTTCATCGTCATGTTGTGGGGCCTGCGCCGCAATGAAGGTGCGGTGCTGCGCTGGTACCAGGACTGCACGGAAACGCAGTTGGTGCATGAGGAAGTGTCCTGGGTCTGGTTGGCACCGACGCCAGAGGACAAGAACCCCACCACCGGACGGCGCGGCTCCCAAGCCTTCCTCCACGACACCAAGACCGGTGTCGTCCAATACATTCCGATTGCCTACTTTGCCGAGCGGATTTTGCGGTGGCGCTGGGACGATCGCCTGGACACGCTGGAGAACTATGACGAGCGCTTGGCCAAGGCCAAGGCGCAACTGGCGGACGCCAAGAAGCGCACGATCGACGAAGTGAAGTTGGCCCTGTACCGCAAAGCCATCGAGCGCGAGGAAGCCCGTCGACGCAACGCCATCTGGGTCTTTCCCGCCCGATCGACCAAGGCGAAGGACGGGCATTACAAGGACAGCAAATCGCTGTTGAAGAACCTGCGGATCGAGACCGGGCGGCTGGACCTGGCCAACGATATCGACGTGAACCTGACGGCCCACGACTTCCGGCGCACCATGGGCCGGTTCGCGTCCAAGCACCTGTCGGGGCGTATGTCGTCCGAACTGATCCGGCACTTCCGCGCCAAGGGCAAGGATGGCGACGACCAGATGGAAGACAACACGGCCCGGTATTACAGCGACCAGGAATGGTCCGACGTGCGAGCCGCCATGGCGACGGTGGAGGACGCTATGATCCGGACAAGTCCCCGGGTCTGGAACCGCTTGCGCGGGCCTGACCGCCCGGAGAAGGACGAGGCGAACGATCCGCCTGTTGTTCTGGCGTGGACCCATCGATCGCAGGGGGAGAGCGAAGAAGAATGACCACCATTCCGGTTGCTCGGAGTGTCGAGGCGCTTGACGCGGATATTGCGTCGCGCAACGCCAAACTCGATGACGAAATCCAACGCGCCAAGGCGGGAACCTTGGCGCAGTTGTCCCAGCCCGCGGCACTGCGGTTCCTGGGGATTTCTCGCAGCACCCTGTACCGCATGATCCAGGCCGGCGACGGGCCGCCCCACGTCAAACGCCCAGGATCCAGCCGATCGCAGAACGAACGTCTCTACTTTCCGTTCAACGACCTGAAAACCTGGCAGGACGCGCGAACGCACTTCGATAGTCCGGAAGTACGTGAGCAACACCGGGAAGAAGCCAAGCGCAATGCACTACGCGCTGAACTTGCCGAAATGGAAGCCCGTGCTGCCTCACTGCGCAAGGCGCTCCGCGAGAGTGGCGATCGCCGGATCATGGCCTTCGATAGCCTGGCGTCCGCCGCTGAACCCCATCCCTGGATCTTCGATGGCGAGCGCCTGTTGGGCCACGCCCTTGTTGTATCCGACGACGACTTGGAAGACGGCGAACTGGTCTGGTTGGCGCTGGACGAGGCTCTGCTGGAGGACTGGGTCGACCTGGAACGCCATGAGCATTTCACCGCCGCCTATGTGGCCGCATTGAACCAGTCGATCCAGCGCGCCGAAAGCCACCACAAACGCCTACGGCTGATGGCCGAGGTGGGTAAACACACTAACGATCGCGCTGTTCGGCGCGACCTCTGATCTACGAGACCACCATGGCGGAAACCACCATTCACCACATCCTCGACGAACTCGCCGAGGCCGCAACGGACCACCGGGACAAGGGCGGCAAGTTCGAGCGCCTGATCAAGGCGTACCTGACCACCGATCCCCTGTACGTCTCGCGCTTCTCCGACGTGTGGCTGTGGACCGAATGGCCAGACCGCGGTGGCAAGGGTGATACCGGTATTGACCTGGTGGCCAAGGAACGCGACACCGGGGCGCTGGTGGCGATCCAGTGCAAGTTCTATACGCCGACCTACTACCTGCAGAAGGGCGATATCGACTCGTTCTTTACCGCGTCGGGCAAGGCACCGTTCGCCTCGCGCCTGATCGTCTCCACGACCGACAAGTGGAGCAAGCACGCCGAAGACGCGCTGGAAGCCCAGCAGATCCCCTGTGCGCGCTTGCGCGTCCAGGATCTGGAAGACAGCGCGGTCGACTGGTCGAAGTTCTCGCTGGCCAAGCCCGACCATGTCGTGCTGCGCAACAAGAAGAAGCCGTTCAAGCACCAGCAGGCCGCGCTCAAGGCCGTGGCCAAGGGCTTTGCCGAGCATGAGCGCGGCAAGTTGATCATGGCCTGCGGGACGGGCAAGACCTTTACCAGCCTGAAAATCGTGGAGCAGGAAACGCCCAGCAATGGCCTGGTGCTGTTCCTGGTGCCCTCTATTTCCTTGCTGTCCCAGACGCTCAAAGAGTGGACGGCCCAGGCCACGGACGAGATCCGCGCGTTCGCCGTGTGTTCCGACACCAAGGTGGGCAAGCACTCCGAAGATATCGCCGTCCACGACCTGGCGTTCCCGGCCACCACCGACGCCAAGCGCCTGGGGTTGGCGATGGCCGCACGCCCCAAAGGTGATACGCGCCGCACCGTCATCTTCTCCACCTACCAGTCGATCGACGTCATCTCACAGGCCCAGAAGAAGCATGGGGTAGGGGAGTTCGACCTGATCGTCTGCGACGAAGCGCACCGCACCACGGGCGTGACCTTGGCGGACGACGACGAAAGCGCGTTCGTCCGGGTCCACAAGCCCGAGTTCCTGGCAGCCAAGCACCGGCTGTACATGACGGCCACACCCAAGATCTACGCCGACGAGTCCAAGACCAAGGCCGACGAGGCCGGCGCCGAAATCGCCTCGATGGATAACGAGGCCTTGTTCGGTCCCGAGTTCCACCGGTTGGGGTTCGGCGAGGCCGTTTCCCAGGGCTTGCTGGCCGACTACAAGGTGATGGTGCTCGCGGTGGACGAGAAGTCCGTGTCCAAGACCTTCCAGTCCCAGTTGGCCGACGAGAACAAGGAACTGAACCTTGACGACGTGGTCAAGATCGTTGGGTGCTGGAACGGCTTGTCCAAGCGGCTTCAAGCCACCGAGGGCGACAACACCGCAACGCTGGATCCCCATCCCATGCGACGGGCCGTGGCCTTTGCGAGGGATATCAAGTCATCCAAGCACCTGGCCAAGTTGTTCCCCGAAGTGGTCGACCAGTACATCGACGGCCAGGAAGAAGACCTGTTGCGGTGCGAAGTCG
Source organism: Thauera carbonicopians (assembly GCF_025699485.1). Classification (GTDB taxonomy): domain Bacteria; phylum Pseudomonadota; class Gammaproteobacteria; order Burkholderiales; family Rhodocyclaceae; genus Thauera. The sequence continues at coordinate 257,868 of NZ_JANUXN010000001.1, forward strand.
AACATGTCGACGGCACCTACAACGTCCTGCTGCGCAACCAGAAACTGGACTGGTTGAAAGAGGACGCCGAAGGCAACACCTGCCGGATCCTGTCCAACGCTCGCTGCCTGTCCGAAGGTGTGGACGTGCCGGCGCTCGACGCCGTGCTGTTCCTCAATCCGCGCGACAGTGTCGTGGACGTGGTCCAGTCGGTGGGCCGCGTCATGCGCCGCGCCGAAGGCAAGAAGTACGGCTACATCATCCTGCCCATCGGCGTGCCCGCGGACCTCACGCCCGAAGAGGCGTTGAAGGACAACAAGAAGTACAAGGTGGTCTGGCAGGTGCTGCAAGCCCTGCGTGCCCACGACGATCGGTTCAACGCCCTGATTAACAAGATCGACCTGAACAAGGATCCGGGCGCGGGCAAGATCAATGTCATTGGCGTGGGCGGGAAGAAGCCTGGCACCGAAGGCAAGGACGGCAAGGAAGGGCAAGCCGGCCAGCAGATCGGGTTCGCCTTCCCGCACTTGGACGAGTGGCGCAACGCCATCTTTGCCAAGATCGTCCAGAAGGTCGGCACCAGGAAGTACCTGGAACAGTGGGCGGGCAAGGTCGCCGATATCGCCCAGCGCCATATCGACCGGATCACGCTCTTGTTGGCCGACCCCGAGAGCAAGGCCAGCAAGGCGTTTGCCCGGTTCCTCAAAGGTCTGCACAAGAACATCAATCCGTCGATCACCAAGGACGACGCGATTGAAATGCTGGCCCAACACCTGATCACCAAGCCCGTATTCGAGGCGTTGTTCGAGAACTACAAGTTCTCCCAGAACAACCCCGTGTCCATTTCCATGGACAAGGTCTTGAAGGTGCTGGAAGACCAGGCGCTCGACAAGGAAACCGAGAGCCTGGACAAGTTCTACAACGACGTGAGGCTGCGTGTGGAAGGCGTGGACAACGCCGAGGGCAAGCAGAAGGTCATTACAGAACTGTATGACAAGTTCTTTGCCATCGCCTTCAAGAAAATGGCCGATCGATTGGGGATCGTCTACACCCCCGTGCCCGTGGTGGACTTCATCATCAAGTCCGCCGACGAAGCCTTGCGCGCAGAGTTCGGCCAGGGGCTGGCCGACGAGGGTGTGCATATCCTCGACCCGTTCACCGGTACCGGCACCTTCCTGGTGCGCCTGCTGCAGTCGGGCCTGATCCCGCCCGAGGACGCCAAGCGCAAGTTCCAGCGGGAGTTGCACGCCAACGAAATCGTGCTGCTCGCGTACTACATCGCCGCGATCAATATCGAAGAGGCTTACCATGGCTTGACGGGCGGCGATTACACCCCGTTCGACGGCATTGTGCTGACCGACACCTTCCAGTTGGGCGAAGAGGAAGGGCAGTTCGAGGAAGTCTTTCCCGAGAACGACAAGCGCGCCAAGCGCCAGAAGAAGACCGAGATCCGTGTGATCATCGGCAACCCGCCGTATGCCGGCGCCCAGGACTCGGCCAACGACAGCAACGCCAACTTGAAGTACGACAAGTTGGACGGCGATATCCGCTCGACCTACGCCGAGCATTCCACGGCCACCAACAAGTCCAGCCTGTACAACTCCTATATCCGGGCCTTCCGCTGGGCGTCGAACCGGATCAAGGACAACGGGATCGTCTGCTTCGTCTCCAACGGCTTCTACATCGACGGCAAAGCGGCCGACGGTATGCGCAAGAGCCTGACCGACGAGTTCCAGTCGATCTACGTGTTCAACCTGCGGGGCGATCAGATCAATACGTCGGGTGAAGTGTCCAGGGCCGAAGGCGGCAAGATCTTTGGAGGTGGCTCGCGGTCATCGATCGCCATCACCCTGCTGGTAAAGAACAGCAAGAATGCCAAGCAACCCTGCCAGATCCACTACCACGATATTGGTTCCTACCTGTCGCGCGAACAGAAACTCGACATCATCCAGCAGTTCGGTGGGATCGGTTCAATCCCCTGGCAGTCGATTACGCCGAACCCCGAGCATGACTGGATCAACCAGCGGGATCCGGCCTATGACCACTTCATTCCGATGGGCGAGAAGGGCGCTGGATCCAAGTCAGTCTTTTCGTCCTACTCGCGCGGCCTAGAAACCAGTCGCGACGCCTGGGCTTACAACTTCTCCCGAGCAAAGCTGGAGAAGAACGTGAAGGCCATGATCAAGTTCTACAACGAACAGATGGACGCATTCTGGGCGACTAATCCTGCCAAGCCGAAAGAACAGATTGAAGCTTTTGTCGCGAAGGACCCGCAAAAAATCAGTTGGTCGCGCGGGCTCAAAGCGGACGTGGTACGCAAGAAGAAAATCAAGTTCGACCCCGCTTGCGTGCGGGTGGCCATGTATCGCCCCTTCGTGAAGACCTGGGCTTACGTCAACAAGGATTTCTGCGAATACACCAACAAGTTGCCGCGGTACTTCCCGACGGACGCCGCCAAGAACCTGGTGATTTCGACTACGGAGATTGGATCGACCAAGGCGTTCACGCCGTTGATGGCGGCGGTGGTTCCGGATCTCCACCTTCAACACGCGTCGCCCTGGTTCCCCCTGCATGACTATGGCGACTGCACCGATGGCATGTTCGCCGGCCACTCGTCTGGGTTGGATAGTCGTGTCGTCGCAGAGTTCAAGAAGGTCTACGGGGATATCTCTGACGAGGATCTGTTCTTCTATATCTACGGCGTCCTGCATAGCCCCGAATACACCACTCGCTTTGCGTCCGACCTGAAGAAAATGCTGCCCCGCATTCCGCTGGCCCAGGACTTCCAAGCATTCGCCAAGGCAGGCCGTTCGCTCGCAGACCTGCATGTCGGCTACGAGCAAGCCAATCCCTATCCGCTGGGCCAGACCACCGGACAGTTGGGCCTGGACCCGAAAGCCGATCACCGCGTGGCGAAAATGCGGTTCGGCAAGAAGGGGAAGGAGGCCGATCGCTCCGCGATCATCGTCAACAACCAGATCACGTTGACCGGTATTCCAGAAGAGGCCTACGGCTACCAGGTTAATGGCAAGTCGGCGATCGAGTGGCTGTTGGAGTGCTACCAGATGGACACCGACAAGGCGTCCGGGATCGTCAACGACCCCAACGATTGGTCAACCGATCCGTCCTACATCGTCGACCTGATCAAGCGGATCGTCACCGTGTCGGTGGAAACCCGGAAGATCGTTGAGGCGTTGCCGGCGCTGAACGAGCGGAAGTAGGGCTGGGAAAGCGGAGCGGGCTACGTCGCAGTAGCCCGCCCATTCCTTGTATCAGACACCGATTTCCAGGCGTTCAAGATCCGCGATTACTTCTTCCAGCGGCTTGTCGGACTTGCTCAAAATGACAATACGTTTGGCGATTTCTGTGCGGTCCTGGTTGAGCAGGGTGGACATGGTTTTGGCCAAGTTGAACAAGTTCTGTCGAACTTCCAATGGCTGGTCCGAGTCGTCTCCTTCCGTGTGTAGAAGATACCCAATGACCGCTGCGGCGTAGGGATCTGCTTCAATGGAGGTGTCGAGTTCAGCGTCATCGAAATCGTCTTCGTCCTCCTGGTCATGTTCATCGCATTCATCGAGACCATTTGCAGGATAGTCTTGCCATTCTTCCATCACATAGAGCTGCAGGGCGTGCTGGGCTGCGTCAGCGAATGTATCGGCTTCGCTACTCAAGTACCCCTGGCATGTATCCAGTGAAGTGTTTCGTTCCTCGCCAAGTTTCTTGGCGAGCCTTCCAATATCGCGATCCCACACCCTGCGGGCATAGCGTTTCATCATGCCGTTGAGCATTTGGGCCGTGGCCACAGCGCGTTCGTCGCCGTTCTCGTACATCGACCAATACAGCGCTGTCCAGCGGTCAGCAACACCAGAAGCGGCAATATGTCCGAAGAAGCCCATGTAGCCTGCGGCTGTCTCGTAGTGCTGGTCCAGGATAGCCGTGATCAAGCCTGCGGCGGGTTGTGTGGGCGGGCTTTGGGGATTGAGCGCCATGACCAGGGTGGCGAACCTCGCAAAGGAGTCCGACTCCACCGCCATCTTCCACATGGGTTCGGACCAATCCAGCAGGTCCAATCCCAGAACGCTTTTGGCGTAAGGCACCAACTCCCGGTTGTCCCGCATGAAGAACGCCAAGATCCGCGCGGGATCGTTGTGCCAACACCCTTGCAATGCTTGAACAAGGGGAAGCAGAGGTGCGCGATCTTGGTGCTGGTCGTACACGAACTTCAACAGTTGCGTTTCGGGGTGAGGTTCGGCACCTTCCAGCGCCGCCATGTTCACGGCGTCCAACATTGATCCTGTCTGGCCGGCCTGGTGGCTTTGCTCGCTGGGATACGCGCCCCATTTGCTCTTGATGATCATGTCGATCGGGAGGTTGGGCTGACTGGCCATCTGCTGGCCTTGGCCGTGGAAATACCCGATGGAGTCTGGCCTTCCTTTTTCCTTCGCCAGGGCCTCAAGTCCTTTTTGCCAGAGCGAGGGGGCGAACGTGCACACCACGCCATTCAACTTCTGGGCGGCGAAGTAAGGAATACCATCGCCCCCTTGGGCCAGCGTCAGGTAGTCCTTGTGCCAGTCCTTCGTCAGGCCTTCGGCGACTTCCTCGCCGTGGACCTGCAAAGCCCACAAGGCCATGCTGTACTGCTTGTTCTTGATTGCCTGCCTATACGCGGCCAACGGGTCCTCCGAAACCGGGTGACCAACCAAGGAGAGCACCATCATCTTCGCGAAGGAGTCTTCCTCGATGGCGTGTTGCTTCATGCCAGGGGGCCAGCCGTCGAGCAGATCCAGGGCAAGCAACTCTTCGGCTTGGTCGACGAGGGCAGGATTGTCCCGGTAGAAGAACGCAAGGATCCGTTCGGGTCCCGCCGACCAGGCCGTCAGCAACTTGAGGATGAGGGGGTATAACTCGGCCCTGGGAGTGTCCCTCAAGACGGCGGCTACCATGGCCATCTGGGGTGTGATTTCCAGCCCTTCCAGGGCTGCCATATTGATCGCAATCCGCTCTTCTGCCACGCGGTTCCCCTGTCCACGATGGGCCTGATGGCCCGGTTCCTGCCTTATAACCCGACTCCAGCGATCCGGTCTACCTCACCCGCAACAAGTCGTCCCACCTCGTCGTATACGCAGGCGACAATGCCTTCAAGGTCGGGCGCCATTGCGCGTACCGACCACCCACCCGGCGCTCCCCGGGTCGGGCACCGCCCACGCGCCAGCCCGTAGTGCCCATCCCAACGGTGCCGCGCCCCCACTTGGCGTTGATCTTGTCCAGGACTTCCATCCCTCGTTCGCGCCGCTCATCGGGGCCGAAGAACAGGTCGGCGTGACGCTGATCCTGCCTCACCAGGTCGGTCAGGCCCACGCCGCCGCGCTTGTACAGCGTCATGCCTTTTTCTGAAGGACGCCTCCCACGGTCGGCGTGGTCCATCATGGACTTCATGAGGAACCGCACCGCCTGCAGCACTTCCCCGGTGTCGATCGTGGGGAAGGGGAAGGGCACCGCCCTGGAGACATGAAAGCCATTGCCCCGGTGCGGGTTGCCATCCAGCCACACCCAGAGCGCCCCAGCCGCCAAGCCACGCTTGCGCATTTTCTCGCAGGCCACCGTGGCAAAGACCGATAGCGCGTCCCAGGGGTCGGCCACGTCGCGACCAAACATGCGGCTGACCACCTGTTGCTGGCGATCGGGCTCTTCCAGTTCCAGGTCTGAACAGGCCACCCCACGCAACTCCTGCTGGGTGCGCGCCAGCACCACGCCATAGCGGGCGCGCACATGCTCGGCAGGCAACGCCGCCAACTGTGCAGCCGTCGTCACGCCTTCGGCATTCAATCGGGCCGCAAAGCGTGGCCCGACACCCCACACATCCTCGACTGCAAGGGCGTCGATATTCTGTGGGGTGGCATGGAACACGGCCAGACGCCCGGCGTTCACCGCGCGCTTGGACGCGGTCTTGGCCAGTTTGTTGCCGGCCTTTGCCAGCGTGCGTGTTGAGCCGAGGCCGGCGCAGCAGGGGATCCCGACCCACCGCAAGATCCGTTCGCGGGCCTCCAGGCACAGCGCTTCCGGGTCCTTCATCCCCTCCACGTCGACGAAGTTTTCGTCGATCGAGTAGACCTCGACACGGGGGAACATGTCGCGCAACACTTCCACGATCCGGGCACTGATATCGCCGTACAACTCAAACTGCGCCGACTTCACCTGGACCTGGTCGAGGATTTCTTTCGGCACCTGGAAGATGGGTGTGCCGATCTTCAATCCCAGCGCTTTGGCTTCCGGAGACAGGGCAATACAGCACCCGTCCCCATTTCCCAGCACTACCGTCGGTTGTCCGCGCAAGCGAGGATCGAACACGCGCTCGCACGACACATAGAACGTGTTGCCGTCGATCAAGCCGAACCGCGGCGCTTGCGCGGGCGTGTCGTCCGCGCCCTTCAGTGTTGTGGGTGCGGGAGTGGTCATAGGTGGAAATGCACGTTGCTTCGCACGACGCCCCACACGTCCAACTCCACGTCCTCGGGCACTACGATCGGGGCATAGCCAGGACTGCTGGCCAGCACATAGCGCCCAGCCTGCAACAGCAGTTTCTTGCACACGAACCCGCCTTCCCAGTTCACGACCACCGTGTGGCCAGGCCTCGGATTGATCGACCGATCGACGATCAGCAGATCGCCGTCCTGGATCCCGTAAGCCCGCATGGAACCGCCGCAGTCCGCGCGCATGAGGAAGGTCGCCGGAGGATTGGCGATCAACTTTTCGTTCAAGTCCAGCCGATCGTCTTCCCGGAAGAAGTCTTCGGCAGGGCTGGGAAAGCCACAGGCGGCTGTCGTGCCCAGGAGCGGCAGGGTGCGCGCCGAGAACACCCCGACGGGGCCGATCAGCGTGGGAGGGTGGGGTGTGAACTTGGCGAGCATGGCGGGCGATCCTGACTGACCGTCGGCTCAAACAGTGAGACGCCGGGGAGACAGGCTACGCCCGGACCATTCGACCCGCCATTAGTATTAGCCTGAACAGGGGCGTGAAACGCCGTGAAACATCACCACTTCCTGACTGCGCTACGCTGGACGCCATGACGACCTATCGCGTATACGACATTCAGTGGGAGACCGACGGCAAGTCGGTTCCAGGCCTGCCCGTGGAAGTCGTGGTCGACCTGGACGAGGACCCTTCCGAGGACGCCGAGAACGACGCCGTCAATCGCGTCTCCAATGATCATGGTTGGCTGATCGCCGACTGCAAGATCGAGCAGGTAACCTGACCCGCTACTCCCACTCACAACCATCTTCACTAGGACGAAATATGCCGCATTACTCTTTCTCGGTGCTTGAACGGATCTACCACGTAACGGGTGGAGTCGGGATCGAGGCGGACTCCCTCGAAGAAGCCATGGCAATCCTGGCCGATAACTTCCATAAGGGAGACTCCCGATGGGACATGTGCCTGCAAGAAATGGCGATCCTGTCCATCACAAAGGATGGTGATGAAATCCTTGAAGACCCTGGTAATCAAAGTTTGTGGCCAGACGAAGTAGTAGCCGAAGGGCGGGTGTGGGATAAACAAGAAGATGGGCCATACCCACTCGACGAACTGCCTCCTGCTATCCAGACCTTGATCGACGAGGAAGCGTAGTTGCCATGTGCTACTCCGCTGAATGCCACGCCCTCTATGACACCTACGTCAAGGATTTCGGCGCGGATATCGATATCGAAGAGTTCTGGAAGTTGTACCTCCACCGGGACGAGAAGTACCGGATCCGCCGCAAGCAGAGCGACGGCCACAAGATCCCCAAGGGCATGGACCTGAACTTCCTGCGCCCACGAACAGAACTGGAACGAAAGATCCAGGACCTGGTGGGGGTGTGGAACGGATACAAACTCGACGAGAGCGAGAAAGAACTGGAGAAGCAGCGCGAACGCCTGGCACTCAACGAAGCCAAGTTGGCCAAGAAGATCACCAAGACCGCCCAGGAAGAGGTGCGCAAGGCCACCAACAAGATCAAGCAGATGGAACGCTGGATCGCGGACGCCAAGCGCACCAGCCACCAGCCCGAGAAGGACGACCGGATCTTCCCGCTCTGGTACGCCCCGGTTCTCCTGATCGAGGACGGCAAGCCGATCGTGCGACCCATGCGCTACCTGTGCCGCCCCCAGGGAATGGATCCGTCGACCGATTTCACCAAGGACGGCAAAGTCTCGGGCAAGTACAACGCCAGGCGCGACAACCTGACCAAGTTCTGGCGTCCGCAGTTCGGTTCAACGCATTGCCTCATGCTGGCCGAAACGTTCTACGAGAGCGTCGAGGACGGGAAGGGTGGGAGCAAGGAAATCCACTTCCAGCCCAGGACCGGCGAGACCATGTTCATAGCCTGCCTGTATTCGCACTGGACGGATCCGGAAGGCAGGGAGCCCGACCTGTGGTCCTTTGCCGCCATCACCGACGAGCCCGAACCGGAAGTGGCTGCAGCGGGCCACGATCGCACCATCATCAATATCAAGCCCGAACACGCCCAAGCCTGGCTCACGCCACAAGGCAGATCCGACGACGAATTGTTCGCAATATTCGACGACAAGCGTCATCCGTACTACGAACTACTGGAAGCCAGGGACGCTGCGTAGCGGAGGCTTCCATACAAAACCCGCAGGGGGCGGGCATGATCCGGACTATTTCGATCCATCGACACAAGAGCTTTCATCCGACAACGGCGCATTCGATCCAGATCCCGAACAAGACCGCGACGTATATCTATGGTCTCAATGGCGCAGGCAAGTCCGCGATCGGCGAAGTGGTCGATGGCTTGGCTCGCAATGATCCGGCGTTCGCCCACTGCCGGATCGACACCACCGACAATGCACGGTATCGGTATGTGGTCTACAACCACCACTACGTCGAGCGCCTGATCGGCCAGCCCATCCAGGGCATTTTTACCGTGGGCGAGGTGGACACCGCCAGACAACAGCGGATCCAGGAAATCGAGGCTAGGACGGGGGAACTGGACGCCCTCATCACCACTGCGGGAACCAGCGTCAGCACCGCGGAAGGAAACATCACCAAAGAGTTCATCCGAGCCAAGGACGATATCTGGAAGGCGTTTGACTGGGGCAGGAAGACCACCCTGGGCCCACTGCTGGAGGGCTATGGCAAGAATAAGGAAAAGTTCTTCCAGGACTTGCGCACCCATATGCTGCCCGATGACGGGCAACTGGACACGATCGAGCGGCTGGAAAAGCGCTGGGCCGATGTATCTGGGGCCGAGAGCGAACGCGCCCCTGTCTCGTTGGATACCAGCGCACTGGAGCGCATAGAGCGCGACCCAATTTGGGCGGAGGTCGTGGAGGTATCCACCACCAGCCGATTGGCGCCACTGGTGGCAGAACTGGGTAATGCAGACTGGGTGGCCCGTGGACAAGCCTTCCTGCAAACGGACCAGTGTCCGTTCTGCCAACAAGGCTTGCCGCACGACTTCCGCGACGAGTTGGCGCAGTTACTGGAAGGTGAGCGCAAGGCCAAGGTCGAGAAGATTGCCGCCCTGGTCGAGGCCTACGCCGCCCAACTCGAAGCGATTGAGGTGCGCGCCAAGACCATCCTGGCTGACCCAGACGCGAAGGAAGCCGGGCTGGAACTGGCATGGTCCCAAATGCGAACGGCGCTGCATGCCGCGTTGGCCACATTGCGGCAGAAGGAAGCCCAGCCAAGCACGGTGGTAGATGTTCGATCTGTCAACGGCGAAGCGTTGGCCGGTGCGCTGGCCAAACTCAATATGCTGATCGCTGATTTCAACACCCGTATCCGGGATCGCAAGGGAGAGCGCGATCGGATCAAGGCCATGTTCTTTCAGGTCATGAATGCTGACCGTGCCGAGGCATACGCGCACCATGACGCGTTGCTGGGGCCTCTGCGGGAGACCGAAGCGGCGGCGAAGTACGATTTGAAGGCGTGGCGGGACGAACGGGACACGCTCAATAGCCAGTTACGGGAACTGCGCCGGCAGCAGAAGGGCGTGGACGCGTCGATCGACGCGATCAATGATCGCTTGCGCAGTATCGGGATTACGGCGTTCAGTATCGAGCGCAAGGCCGGCGAGGATCGTGTGTACTGCCTGGCTCGGCCGGGAGTAGCGGACTGCGAACCCAGGTCATTGAGTGAGGGCGAGAAGACGCTGATTGCGTTCCTCTACTTCATGGAGTCGTTGAAAGGCTCACACGACGAAGACGAAACAGTGGATCCTCGCCGGACCATCGCCGTCATTGACGATCCCATCTCAAGCCTGTCGCAAAACTACGTGTATGACATTGCCACGATGATCCATCGCGAGTTGGCCAAGCCCGAGAACCGACCTCAACTCGTCAAGCAGGTGATCGTTCTGACCCACAACCTGTTCTTCTTTCACGAACTCGTTCACCAGCACACCCAAAATCGGGCAAATGCGCACAACCGGTGCGGCTTGTTGCGGGTGGTCAAGAATGCGCATTCGGAAGTTGAGACGCTGGACCCCACCAAGCTCCTGAATGACTACGACGTGTGGTGGCATATCCTGAAAGACGCTCAGGCTAGGAGGGTTCCGACCCAGGTGGTGCCCAATGCCATGCGTAACATCCTGGAACAGTTCTTCACCTTTACTACGGGGTCTCCTGACTTCCCGGAGGAAGTCCAGCAACTAACCAACGTCGACACATCCAGCAAGTACGCTGCGCTGAATCGCTTCGTGAATCGAGGTTCGCATAGGGACGCGATCAACGGTCCACCTATCGACTGGACCGAATACGACGTGCCGTACCTGCTGGGCAAGTTCCGTGCGATGTTTCATGCCATAGGTCAGGAACAGCATTACCTCATGAAGATGGGCGAAGAAACCTTGGAGGCAGAAAATGCCTGATCCGCGACTAGCAGAGTTGGTGGCCTACCTGGCCAAGGCAGATCACACCACCACCCACGCTGACTTCTGGGCGGGATGGGACGCCATTGCCGGAGACCTGGCGGATCAAGCCTGGGACGAGAATGCCGATCCCGAACTACGCGAGGCGTTCACGGATCTGCTTGCAGCGGCGGACGACGCCGGTTGGGCGGTGCCTGACGAGCAGGTACAACACTAGGCCATGCCAGAGAACGGAGTGTCGACGCGCGAGGAATACCAGGAAGCCGTTCATGCCATGGACGTGGCTGTTTGCGAGGCGTTAGCCGTCTCTCAAGCCCAAGTCGGACGGCTGCCAGCGCCCTGCATTGGTTATGCCTCATACGTCTATGCCCGACTCTGTGCGCATGGGGTAGCCGCCATGCGTGCTGTTCCCTTATCGCGCTGGGTCAACTGTGATAGCGAAGAGTGGGGGTTCAGTGTCCTGGCCGGGCACGCCCGCGCCATCCTGGAAGGCTACCTGTACTTCGTTTACCTCACCCAGCCAACTGACGAGACGATGGAAGAGGGGCGGGCAAAGATCACGCTGTTGCAACTGAACGACTGCTGTTCACGCCTGAAACTGTTCGAGACCAGTCCCGAGCAAGTCGCACACTTTGAACAGCAAGCCGAGGAACTACGCGACCGACTGCGCACCATTCCTTACTTCCAGAACCTCCCGGCTGCCGTGCAAAACACTTGCCTGGCAGGAAAGAAGGCGTGGTTCATGGATCGTGCCCAACTGGTGGCCTTGGTTGGAATGGAGAAGCCGGCCTTCGATATTCTGTGGGACCTGTGGTCGCAGCACACCCATATTCATCCCATGTCGTTCTACCGCATGGAGCCCAATGGGCGTGGCTCGGGGCTCGAATGCGACCCTGATCGCTTGTACCTGTGGCAGGCCTTGATGATCTGCGCTGGTTTCCTTGAAGACGCGACCGACACAATGGTGGAACACAATCCCGACGTAGCCCAGGTTCGGCAGGGGATCGACTCGAAGTTCAGTCCAGGGCCGGCGCGCAATCTGCCCTGATCACATCGCCCGCCGCGCTAGTTCGGGCTCACGCGCGGTCGGCCTCGCCATCGACGCCAACTGATCGCGTCTTGCCGCCGCCAGCATTCGCTGTTGCGCTACTTCAATCTCCACCAGGCATTCCGGGTTCGTCCCGATATAGCCCACGCGCGGCCACGCGCTCAACATGAAGGGGTCTGCACCCAGGTCCAGTGCGGCGACAAGCGCCTCACGCGATTTCATGCGGGCGATCGGGACATTGCCTTGCCGGTCGCGCACGTTGAGTTCCGCCCCACCTTCCACCAATGCTTGAACCACGTCCGCCGTTAGCGCTTCGGCTAGGGGCGTTTCGCAGGTGTCGGTTTCCTGGTTGGGGTTAGCCCCATGAGCCAGCAGCAAGCGCACCAAGTCCGCGCGGCCTTGCGCGGCGGCTTCGTGAAGCGGAGCCGTGCCCCACATTTCAGGATCGGCGGTGTTCGCTTGTCCACCGTGCGCCAGTAGTGCTTCCAGGATCCCAGCCGAAACCGAATGACGGCAGGCCATAAGGACCATGTCATCGAGGTGGTTGCACGTCCCCAGCGCCAGCAACCGGCGAACCTGGGTCTCATCGTTCTCGCGCACGGCGAGCGTGAGGGACAGGTCGAGGTTGGTGATGGTGGGGAGGGATGACATTACATGGCCCTCCGTCGGCGGTCTGCCAGCTCTTCGGGATCGGCAAGATCGAGACCATTCTGGGGTCGCGAAGTGGTGGCTAACTGGCCTAGTGCTTGGCGTTCTCGAACAGAGCGAATGTACTGGGAAACTGATAGTTCACCTTCCACCTCAAGGTACTGTTCAGCCGTTTGGCCATCATTGTTCTGGAGGTTTGGATCCGCGCCACGCTCCAGCAGAAGCGCAGTAAATTCAATGTCAGTTGAGTAGTGAAGGGGCGTGTTGCCATCCTGGTCGCGGGCATTTGGGTCCGCGCCACGATCGAGCAAGTGCGACGCGAACGACACGCTGGATGGGTCATGGAGAACTGTCTGGCCCAGGTCATCGATCTGATTGATTGACACGCCCCGCGCCAGAAGCGAGTCCAGGACTCGGGGCGTCGAAGCCAGATGGATGGCGTGTCGACCTCGGTCAGCGCTGGGGATAGATACGTCTGCGCCTTGTTCAATCAAATACAAGGAGATCTGTTCGGCAGCCTCCGGCCTGCCGCCCCATTTCACCTCTTCAAGGTGCTTGTAAAGCGCGGGCTCTCCGACCGAGTTGCATTGATCAAGGTCGCCACCGCATTCAAGTAGCAACCGCGCGTCTTCCACGGATTGGCAACTGTGAAATAACGAGTGTTGCTGGGTTCTTTTGCTATTCATATCCACGGCGGAAAGCAGCTTCTCGTCCTGGACACCACTGATCGCCTGTGGCTCGCCATCAAAGGTGAACTGCAGGTAATAGGGTGCACTGGTGTTGTCTATTCCCAACGCGCGCAACTCGGCTACCAGATCAGAGTTATCTGCCCGGGATAAATGTATATGCCGGCTAACGTAAGTGCTGCCGCAACTGTTCGCTTCGGCAACGAGTGCTTCGGCAGCCTTCGTGCGCAGAAACTGATCCAGAGTAGTTGGGGTAGTCATGACTGGCTTATGAACTGTATTGAACCATCCTCGCACCGTTGTTCATTTTGGCAAGTCTGGCCAGTGTGTACCTCACCGCAACTTCAATAGCCCGCGCCCCGCCGCTGTTGTCGGGCGTCCTGCAAGCCCACTCCTGACGGCTGGCGATCGGCCTTCATCTGCGCCGGGTGCTTGAACTGCGCCAGGACCATCGCCCGTTGTTGCTCGGCGATTTCCAGGGTCATCGCCGTGCGATCGGCGCCCAGCCGTAGGTTCGGGCTGGACACCTGCCGGGAATAGCCCTGGGCCAGGTCGACCGCCTTTTCGCCTTGCTTGTTGCGCAGCGATGGATCCGCCCCATGGCGTAGCAGTTCACCCACGGTGCGATCCAATCCCTTGGCGGCTGACAGGTGGAGCGCGGTATGGCCTTCGTGGTCCTGGGCGTCGACCTGCGAGGTGGGCGCCAAGAGCGCTACCACCTGGGCCTGATCGGCTTGCGCCTTCGCTGTGCGGGCAGGTGTAGCCGCTGCAATATGGAGCGCCGACTGGCCATCCTGGTTGACCAGCGTGGCGTCCGCCTTGCGCGAGAGCAGTTTCTGGATCAGTTGCAGATCGCGTTCGCCTGCGGCCAGGTGGAGCGCGCTATTGCCTTCCTCATCCACGGCATTGATGTTCTTGTGAAGCGCCTGGTGGACTACGCCGCGGTCGCTGTCATGCCCCTGCTTCTGCGCCATGTGGAAGCGCAGTTGCCCGATATGGTCATCGGTCAACGCGCGGGGTGGAGCCAGCGTCTGGCCCTTGTCGTGCTTCAAGCCCAGGGCGGTGGTGCGCAGATCGCGTTCCAATCCGGTGCCGGCGATCCCATCGGCCGAGGCAAGGCGATTGAGGTGGGGCGCGGCCTTTTTCAACTCGGGTAGGGCTTCGGGGTAGTGCTTGGCCAGCCCGTCCAGCGCCGCCTGCGCCAAGGGAATGATCGTCTCGCGGCCCGACTTCTCGCCCGCAGACTTGAACGTGCGTTGCCAATCGACGTTGGCTAGTGTGTTGAGGGCGTCCACTGCATTCCGAGCGTGTGCTTTCGGATCCAGGTCGCGCGGCGCATTCGGTGCCATGGCGACGTGGCCAGTGGTTTTCCCTGAACCGATTGCGTAGTGCGCGGTTGCAAGGACGGCGTCGCCCACGCCTTGTGTCGAGCGAATGTAGGGGTCATCGAGTTGTGCGTAAAGCGCCAGGCGATTGATGGCTTCCTGTTGCTTCGGGGTCAGATCCATAGCCTTGGCCCGGGACTCGGAAGCAATCGCCGGGGCGTAGTAAGACACCGACGCCAGGTGGTGGCCTTCGCCCTCAAAGGGTGGGGCACCAATCCGCATACCATTTAAGACACCGCCCACATGGCGCGTCATCTGGTCGCCTTGCTTACGGCTGTCTTCGCCCGTCGAGGCAAACGCCAGGTGCCAGGCGGTGGGGTTGTTGGCGTCCCGTAGAAAGCCGTCGATCCGACCGCCGCCTTCCGTGGCGCCCTTGCCATCCATCGTGAACGTCGAGACCCCAGACTCGTAAGCCAGGACCAGCGGATCGTCCTGATCGTGGACGTGAACCTTGTCCACGCGCACGGGTACGAACAACTCCTGCCACCGGCCATCGAGCGCCGACTTGATCGCGTGCGGCTCCACCGTGTCGCCTGCCCGCAACTGCTGGATCACGTTTTTGAGCGTGCTAGCGTTGCGGGTTTCGCTGTCAGAGCCAGGCCCCAAGTCGCGCTCGGCCCACCCAGACTTGATATACAGATCCATGCGGGCGATCGCTTCACCCTTCACGGTCTTGGTCAGCCCGTTTTCGGCGCCGTGGATCCAGTCGAGCAGCGGGGCCATCTTGTCGCCTTCCCAGCCCTTGTTCCCAGCAGGGGAGCGGGACAAGGCGGTACGTGTGGCAGGATCGGCCAGGTGCGCTTCATGCGCCCGTTGCAGGTTCGCCGTCGTGGCCTGGGCTTCGGGAACCGCGGCCACCGCCACGGCGCTTTCGCGCAGGAAGTCGTCTCTGTCGGCAAAGACTTCGGCCACCATGGCCGCGCCGGCATACGACATGCCGAACGACCGCAGTTGATCCTGAAACTGGCCTTGGGGCAGTTCATCCCGCAACTCATCCAAGGCACGGCACGCGGCCCAGGCGGTGCTGTCGGCGCGCTCACTGTCGGCGTCGACCCGCGCCAACTGCAGCGCGGCTTGCTGGACCAGGTTCTTGGGCGTGCGTTTCATGGGAGCCAGGTTGGGAAGCCTGATCCATCATGAATGCATTGTCGTTGCTGGCAAGCGGCAACTATGGTTGGCCGTGGCCAACCATCCTTCAGCGATCAAGTTCCGGCCCGTGGTCGCCCATCCTTTAGGATCCTAGAAAATAAAAGACCCGGGAGTTCCAAGGCTCCCGGGTCCACCACTAACTACCTTGAGACCCCTGACTTACCAGGTCAGGGACTATGAAGGTATTGCGCTTGTCAAAAAGCGCAAGGCTAAACGGCGCCGGCGAGGCCTTCGCGCGAACCTGAACGCCTGCCAACAGTATCGGTTCGCAGGCTTCGCCGAACACTAAATACCTATGGCTAGGCACTTCCGCCATGCCGCAACCATAGGAGCAAGACCATGTACATCACAATCTACAAGCACCCAACCAAGACCGCCTTCATCGGCGTGCCACACGGCGCAGCCGTACCCGACGACTACCAGGACTGGCGATACTTCAAGTCCATCCACCTACTGCCAGGTCAGCCAAGGATTGGCATGTTGGAACCCGCCGACACCATCCTGGGCAGGATCGAAGAAGTAGGCTGGTCGGTGATGTGATGGACGAGGGGGCGCCTAGAGCGCCCCTTTTCATTGCTGGGCGGCCCGTTCCAGTTGCTCTTCCGTCAACGGTGAAGGACGCGCCACCGCAGGCTGGATCTGCTGTTTCCATCCCGCCTTGTGGGCGATCTTCGAGACGCCTTCGGCGATCTTCTTGTTGAGCCAGGGAACGACGCCACCCGATAGGGCGAACTGTTCGGGCGAGGTCTCGCGCCAATGCTGGTCGAACCGCGTGGGTTGGTAGTCGATGGGATTGTGGAAGGCGAACGGGTCGGCCTTGAACAGATCGTGCCTGGGCGCACGGACCACGACGGGTTCAAGCGTGGTCGGTTCCGAGTCCTGGGCCTGGACCACCAAGGGCAAGAGCAAGAACAGGGCGAGCAGGGCTTTCATTCGCACACCAACGTCGGCACGTCCTCGAACGCCGGCAGCGGATCCGGAATGGTGGCCTTGCACACGCCCTTTTCGTGCGTGACGGTCAAGACCTGTCCGGCCTTCGGCTGTTCCAGGTAGATCCCGCCGTCATAGCCCACCATCGTCTCTTCCGTGTCGGATTTGAGCGGTGCGCCCATGTTCGGCACGGTGCCGTCCTTCAACTTCACGTTGAAGGCGCGTGCGGCCATCGACTTCAAGCCGAAGTCGACCAGTGCTACGGAGTTGCGGTTGGGCACGGCCTGGATCGTGGTGGTGGCCACTTCCATGCCGAGGGGCAGGGCGCGTTCATCGATCCGGATGGAGTTCGGCACCAGTTGGTTGACTGGGCCGACGACCAGCGTTCCGTTCTTATTGGTCTTGCCGACCAGCTGGTTTTCCAGGTAGACGGGCACGCCTTCGACGTTGGCGACCTTCACCACTGCGAGTGTGGCGCCCACCGACTTGCTCTGCTGGGTGGTGCCTTCGCCCCACCAGAGGGACGAGCGATAGCCTGCCGACACCGTCACGTCCTTCCCGTACACGTCCACACGCGCATTGGCGTCGAACTTGGGGTTGTCCCAGCGGGCTGCAGCCGAACCGTAATACTGGCCATTGGACTGGCCCAGGCGACCGTTCCAGTTCATGGCACCCAACGAGGTATCGCGATCGCCGGCCAGGCGCAGTTCCGTCCTGGATCCGCGGCCACGGCGGGAATAGTCGATCGACCCCGTCATGTCGCCCAAGGGGCGGGTGTAGGTCAGTTGGACCTGGTTGTCCTTGCCCTCTCGGGCTACGCCCACCGAGAGATAGGAGCGATCCTGCTGCCAGTTGAGGCGCAGTTCCGCCCGGTTACGTTCGTCCGGACCTTGCTGGACCCGGGCGATCGAGCCGGCCATGGACCAGTGGTCATTGAAGCGATACGACCCCCACACCGAGGTGGCGTTCAAGGGGTAGGCATTGCCTAGTTCGTGCGACAACTGCCACCAGTTGTCGGACTGGCGAATGTGCGAGAACCCCACCGTCCAATCCGCCGAGTTGTAGGCGTAGTCCACGGCCAGCGCCGTGCCCGACCCCTTGTCGGAACTGGACTTGCCCACCGACACGCCCAACTGGCCGTAGCGGCCCAGCACGACAGTCGAACCCAGCGACGCGTTGCGCGCGTTCTTGGTGGCCTCGACATTGGCCTCCATCGTCCACTTGTCGGACATGCCCCTGGCATACGACGCTGACAAGGCGGGCGTGGTGTAGTTGTTGGTCATGCCCTCGCGCAGCAGGCCTGCGTTGATTTCCCACTTCGACAAACCCTTTCGTAGCAAGTCAGTGGAGAAGTAGAAGCGGCTGTCCACGACCGTTTGCCGACCGAACTGATCGGTCAGGATCACCGAGCCCGCATTGGCGCCCGACGAGAACCCGATATTGTTGAACTGGAAGCCGCCCGCTTCCACGTCGTAGGGTTGAAGTGGATTGCCATTGAGATAGGCCTGGGCTTGCGAGGGTGCGACGGCCACGCCACCCAACACCGGCACCGGGAAAGACGGCTGGGTGGGATCCAGCGCCGGATCCGACGCGATACGCACGCCCGCCATGGCCACACCCTGGGTGGTGCCATTCGGGCTGGTCTGGATATCGCCCACCTGCAGCGACAGGCGCTTATCGGGCATGTCCTTGGTCCAGGTGGTATAGCCGCGCACGTACTCCGCGCCCTGCTTGCTTGCATTCAACTGGCCCGTGGTCGACAGCACACCGCCTGCGACCGACGCGTGGACTTCATGACCCACGGACGCGGCCACGCCGCTCTTGGGGTTGTAGGCCAAGGCCACGTCATAGTTGACCAACACGCCCTTGGCCGAGGGCGACACCGGCACCTTGGGAGGGGCTTCCTGCCACCCCAACTGCTGGTACGGCAATCGCCCTGGGGGTGCCCAGAAGTCCACCGTCATGGTGGGGTTGTCGATCGTGGGCTGTAGGCCCAGTTCTGCCGTGGTGAGAATGGCTTTCCCTGCTTCCTCTTCCGACAACACGACACCCAGTTCCTTCCACACGGCAGGGGTCGCCGACAGAACCGTTGGGGAAGGCTGATCGAACTCCACCGATTGCGCGGTCAAGGCCTTCCGGCCATTGAATCGCACGTCGAGGTAGGTCACTTCCGCGTGAGCAGGAAGCGCCAGGACCAGGCCAAGGAACAGGGTGGCGCGGCGCATGGCTTACGGGACGTTCCAGGTCTTGGCCTCGCCATTGACCTTGATGGAGACGTTCTTGCCGGAGGTGGTCGGGATCTTCACCGTCGAACCCGGCAGCACATAGCCCACCAGGCCCGTATTGACGGGCTTGCCGTCCACCGACATGACCGACAACTGGGCGGTGGCCGAACCCGAGTTGGACACGGCCAACGCCTGGCCTTCGCGGGTGAAGGACAGCGTGGGCGTGGCTCCTGCCGGGCGATAGAACAAGGGCAGGTTGTAGTTGAGCAGGAAGACCGCCCCGGATTGCTCGGGGGCAATGGCCTCGCTCGGCAACTCTGAAATCACGACCCGGTAGGTTTGTTCGGTGGGCTTGTCCGGGCTGGTGCGGATGACGCGCACGATCTGGGTGGCGCCTGCGGGGATCTCGAACTGACCTGGACCAAAGCGCACATCGTTGGTGGGGGTCTCCACCGTTTCGCCCGCCACTTGCGTCCAGGAGAACGCACGCATTTGGATCCGGATGGGTGCCGTGCCCGCGTTCTTGATCCGCAGGCTTTCCACCTTCTGTTGCGGTGTGAGTGTCATGCCCAGTGGGCTGATCTGGAGGTTGGCAGCGGTCGCGGGAAGGGCAACTGCAAGAGCGAGCGCAAGGAGCAAGCGTTTCATGGTGTCCTGGTGGTAGTAGGGTATGGAACAAGGTAGAGGCGTTGTCCTTTTTGGCAAGGGGTAGAAACTTGTTGATCAGTAGGTTTTGCGACGCCAAACGAAAAGCCGCCCGAAGGCGGCTTTCGTGTGCAGCGGTCAACGTGGAGGATCAGAAGGTCAGAACGAGGGGCAATACGGCCGTGTATACGCCAGCCGGTTGGCTGTTCTGGGTGTAGATCCGACCGTAAACAGGGATTTGCTGTACACCGCCTGTGGATGTACCACTAATCAGAGCGGTATCGGCAAACTCGGTAGTCCGGGAGGCGTCGGAGTACAGCGAGAAACCCACGGCGAATCCGGGCTTGGTCAGTGCGAAAGCCTTGCCAGTGGGGGAGCCGAGCGGAACGCCGGTCGTGTAGTTGCCGTTGTTCTTCAAGGTGTAGGGAACGGCGCCCGTGCATTCGATCTGAATGTTGGCGGTGGCGTCGATATTGGTGGTGAGCAGGCCGGAGTTGGGGAACACCAGGTTGCCACCATCGACGGCGCATTCCTTGATTACGTCCGCCTGGACGGTGAAGGTGGTGGAGTTCGAGCCGGCGAAGGCCGAACCGGAAGCCGCAAGTGCCAGCACTGCGACAAGGAGAGATTTGATATTCATGTGTCAGTTCTCGTAAGGAAGTGAGTGGGCAGATCAGAAATCGATCTGGACGCGCATGTTGGCGGCGTAGTGCCCTTCGGGCGCTGCGGCCTGCGGAGGAATGCGGCCGTACAACACCAGATTGAAGGCTGCACCAGTTCCAGACGCGGTACCGGAACTGGCATTCGTGCTATCCCAAGCCACGGTGCGGGAGGCGTCCGAGAACAACTTGAACTCGATATCGTTGGAACCCGCGTCCTTCATCAAGAACGAAGTGGCCGCAGCGTCAGCAGCGTCGAAGATCTTGATGGTGTAGGGCAGGGCCGAGGTGCACTGGACGGAGACGTTGGTCTGGGCGTCCTTGTTGGCGCGCAGCAGGCCGATATTGCCGAAGTTCAGGGTGGAGGCTGTGGCCAGGCAGTCGTCACCAATGGTCACGCTGGCATTGAGGTTGCCCGTAGAGGTGGCGGCAGACGCCGACCCCGCCAGAGCGGTTAGCGCGACGGCCGAGGCCAGCGCGAGGGAACGGATGGATTTCATGTGGACTCCAGGTAAGGGATTGGAAAGCCGCGAACTCCGCGGACAGGACCAGCCTAAACCCGTTGTCGTTTCTGGCAAGCGCATGAACGTGTCATTGTCCAGGTGGTGGCAATCCTGTGATTTGCTGCGCAAACGCCAGACTTGCCAAAAAGAACAACGGCGCGAGAATGGTTCACCCGTCCAGGAAGCCCCATGACCATCTCGATTGAAACCTTGCGCAAGTTGTCGGCGGTGAACCCCTTCGTTTCTGGTTCAACGCCCATTTCTCCTGGCCGCGCCTATTTGGGGCGTTTGGACGAGGCGGGGTTGCTCCCCTATCTGGCGCGACCCAATCTCGACATGGGCTATCAAGAAGCCCCGGATTTTGAGCAGTGGTATTTCCGCAGCCGCGACGGCAAGGGCTATTTGCTGGCCGATATGATCGGGCGGGCCGACGGCTCCAAGATCACCCAAGCCGTCATTCAGCGGGTCGCCCACGACGATCCCGAACTGGCCCGGTCCTACAAGGAACTCCAGGACGCCCAAGGCGGCGAGAGGGTCTTCCAGCAGATGGACAGCGCCGTGCGCAAGTATGATCTGGAGCAGGTGGCCAGGCCGAAGGGTCTGGACCTGGAAGAACCCGAAGATCTGGCGGCACGGCGAGGGAGGGCAATGTGAGCGATCGTCAGCAGAAGGAACGGAACCGAGACCTGATCAATGCGATCACAGGCGGATCCGTCGACGATATCCAGCACGCCATCGACCGGGGCGCCGAACTGTCAGCGACCGATCGCCTGGGACGTTCCGTGTTGGCTATTGCCACCACGCAAGGCGAGCCGGGAAGCGTCGATCTTTTCATCAGGCTGGGCGCTGACGTAAATGCCCATCACGGGAAGCACGGATATACGCCGCTGCATTCGGCCGTCGGGTGTGGAAATCTGGAAGCCTGTCGTTCGCTGCTAGCGGCAGGTGCCAATGTCGGCGCCTTGGAAGTGGATGGACTAACGCCGCTTCACAAGGTAGCCCACGCACCAAGAAATCGACATGACCTGGTGGACCTGCTGGTTGCCAACGGGGCGGATATTCACGCGAATGACGAACATGGCAATACGCCACTCCATTACGCGGCCCGGCATAGCAACGGCGAAGTTGCGCAGGCCTTGCTGGCGCACGGTGCTGACATGGAGGCCAGGAACCACAAAGGCAAAGCGCCACGCGACGTGTTCGCCAAGTTCCTGCCCGCCCAAGGCACCCTGGACGCCGCCAGCGTGTTCCAGGCCTACGACAGGCAACAAGCACTCCAACGGATTGCCAAGCCGCGGGGCTTGGATCTCGCCGATCCCGAGGAACTGGCAGAGCGGCGAGGGAGGTTCATGTGACCCCCTCCGTCTGGAACGTTTCGACCTACTACGTCGACGCTTACACTTTCGGTAAGGATGATGATGGCGAGCGTATTCGCCGCGAACTCAAACCCGTCAAGGCCATGCGCGAGGCGCTGGCCCAGGGCGCAGACCCGAACGAGCGAGACGCACTGTTCACAGCCATCGACAAGGGATCGATCGGCCATGTTCAAGCCTTGCTGAAAGCCGGCGCAGACCACGAACGCGTCGATAGCGATGGGAAGTCACCCCTGTATCGCAGTGTCGAGAACCGGGAACTGGACAAGGTGAATGCCTTGCTCAAAGCCGGCGCCGACGTGAATGCCGCCATCCCCTCGCAAGTCCAGCAGATCCACGACGACGTACCATATACCGAAATTCCCGACGAACCCGGCCAGACCGCCATCATGCTGGCGGCGCGACTGGGCCACCGCCCGATCTTCGATCGCCTGAAAGAAGCTGGCGCTTCAATGGACGGCGTACTGCACGCCGCCGTTATCGGCGAGAAGGAGGCCGCTTGGAGACAGGACGCTCGGCAGGGGTCGTTCTCGCGGTCGCCCATGGTCGAGCCCTTGCTGGCCGAGGGCCTGGATCCGAATGCGGCGTGCGACGCCAAGTTCTATCTGTACGAACGGTACGGAAATTCTGGCGTCGGCCAGGGTGGCGAAGGCTACACGCCGCTCCACCTGTGCGTGGACAGCAAACTGGCATATGGCGTCTATGGCCTGGATTGTGCTGCCGCATTGTTGAAGGCGGGCGCCAACCCCAACGCCCAGGACGGGGCAGGCGAAACGCCGCTTCACATGGGCGAGAACGCTCAATTGGCCGAACTGCTGATGACCCATGGGGCCGACCACACGCTGAAGAACCACGATGGGCAGACGCCGCAGGATCTGGTCTACGACCCGGCCGTCCAAACGCTGTTCCGTCAACACGACCTGGCCAAGGTGGCCACCAAGGCCAGGAAGGAACTTGACCTCGCCGACCCGGAAGAACTGGCCGAGCGGCGGGGGAGGTTCATGTGAGTAATCCCCTGTTCTACCGGCATGGAAAACTCATTCCAGCCGCAGAGATCAAGAAAGCCATTGCAGCGGGCGCGGATCCCGACATGAATAACCGCCAGGCCTTGATGAATGCGATCGACCACGGAACGCCTGCGCAAGTCCGAACCCTCCTGCTATGCGGCGCAACGCTCCCGAAAGACAATAAGCAGGACTGGTTTGTGCGCCACGCCATTCGGGCGGGATCCCCAGCAAAAATCGACCATCTCGCAAGCGCGGGGTTGACGATGGGAATGAAGTTTCTGGATGGCACGAATGGGTTTCATGAACTGTCGCTCATGCCTCTTGGGGTTGACCCCACACCGATCGCCCAAAGATTGTTGAACGCAGGGGCTAGTATTCATGCGCGAGCGTACAAAGAGAGTCCAAACCTTCACGGGCGAGAACAAGGTTCCAAGCAACCACTACATCACATGGCGGAACAAGGAGTTGACGCAGGCGTAATCGAACAAGCATTACGCCTGGGAGCGGACGTGAATGCCCAGAGTTTCCATGGCTATACACCACTATCCTTGGCACGGAATAAAGAAATCGCCCAGGTGTTGTTGGAGGGTGGTGCAGATCTGGATATTGAATTGCATTCTGGGAAAACCGTTGCGCAACACTGCTATTTTCCTGGCGCAAAGGATTTTATAGCCGGCTGGCAACGCCAGCACAGTCTCCAGCAGGTGGCCACGGCAACCCGGAAGGAACTCGACCTGGCCGACCCCGAAGAACTGGCCGAACGGCGCGGACGGTTCATGTAATCCATCGCATGAAGGGACTTGACGAAAACGACAAGCCATCAATAGTGGTCTAGTCGTTTTCCCAAGGTCTCGCCATGAAGCACGTCCTGTTTTCTCTGTACTACCTGTTTATCGTTGGCGTCTGGCTGATCGGTGGCTTGGCCACGGGTGCTTCGGGCTATCTGCCCAACGGGCAGGCCGGGCTGTTCATCGCCTGGATGATCTGTCTGTACTGGCTCCCCTTCATGATTGCGTGCCACCGCGACACGCGGAACGCCATGGGCGTGGCGCTGATCAATATGTTGACCGGCTGGACCGGGATCGGCTGGTTCGTGGCGCTGGCCATGGCCGTGTTGGGTCGCCGCCACTGATGAACGACCTCATTCCGTCGATTTCTGTGCCCGGACTCCTGGCCGAACGGATCAGCCGCATTGACGCCGCCCAGGCCTTGCTGGCCGCACCCGAACAGCGGGCATTCGTCGAATACCTCCTGAAGGGCCGCATTTTCTGCAAGGACGATCACGAACTGATGGCCAACTACACCCAGCACGTCGATCGCGACTGCTGGAAAACCTTCATTCAGGCGTCGGGTCTGTGGGATCTGTTTGCGCGCGACACGCGCGATGAATGGATGAGGGCGTTGGGCATGGGTGACTACCAATACCGCGAGCTGCAGGAATGCCCGCCATTCACGGCCGAGTCCGCATTGGCCACCTTCCAGGCGTATGCGGAGCAGAAGGGCGAGTTGCGCAAGCAAGCCTTGCTCTCGCTCTACCGCCGACTGTCCTGGGACCACAAGACCAACCAGCCTGCGCTGTTCGGCAAGAAACTGATCTACACCCATTTCACTGATCGCCGTGGCTTCATGTACTCCGACGCCAGCCACTTGATGGACGACCTGCTGCGCGAGTTGTACCGACTGGACGGCAAGCCCGAGCCCGTCGGCGCCTGGGACCAGCGCGACAACGCCACCGGCTACTTCCGCGTCCAGAAGCACAAGAACGGCAACGGCCATGTCCACCTGGAACGGCTCGACCTGGTCGACCGCCTCAATGCCGAGTTGGCGTCCTATTGTCCGGGCGCATTGCCTGCACCGCGGCCATAGCGTTCTGGGGAAGCAGTCCAGGACAGCACGGTCGCGCTCGATCGCAAGGCTACGCCTCATCCACTCTCACTGTTCCCCTAAAGGGCGCGGACGACACGCCCGCGCAGTTTACGTTCCTGCCCTTCGGGTGCGTTCGATCGTGGTGGCCCGTGCTTCTGGGACTACCCACCCCAGGAGAACACCATGAAACTCACCGCCGACGATATCCGCTGGATCGAACAAGTCCTCTCCAACGACGAGAATTCAACCGACGAGGAACTGGTCGCCTATTTCCAGCAGAACGGCCTGACCGCCCAGCAGGCGCAGGACGTAGTGGCGCACCGCGACGCCTACCTCAACGAGGTTGTGTTCGACGGGCAGGGCCCGCTGTGGGAGGCGCAGTAATGTTGCGCACCCTCACCGTCCAGCGGCACGGCGACGCCAAACCCCAGCAATGGCTGTTCGACGACGACACCTGCTACCGACGTGCCCGTGAGTTGGCCATAGCCACCGGGATCTATCGCACCGATGGCCAGGACTACATCACCGACTTCGACGAGTTCGCCGCCTGGGTTCGGCGCGATCCCTGATCGCGCTTTCAGAAAACTCTGACCCGAACACGGGTCAGTGGCCGATGACGTTGTATCCGCCCAAGGGAGACACTGTGTCCGCCACCTGCACGGACAGATCGGAACCATCGCCAGCCGGGATTTCACTTGTGAGGGCGCGTCGTCCTCACACCTTCAGGATGAAGAAGTGATCTTTCAGGCGCGACCGTGAAACGGGCCGTCTTCGGACAGGGTGGCACCCTCATTCTTACCGCGCTTCGCGCGGAGGTCTGGGCCATAGGCCCACCTGCCTTCGGCCTCAACCCGGGGCGTTGGTCATGCGCTGGCGGGCTTGTGCCGCCACAACCATTGCGCGCACGTCCTGGGGAAGATCCTGGATGATGACTTCGACCCCGAACGCCTGGGCGGCACGCGCCGCCCACGACTTGCCCAGCAGGAACGCTGCGGCCTCACGGTCCACGAAACAGAACACCACCCGCCAGTCCGGGCCGAGCAACTTGCGCAGGTAAGCCAGCTTCAAAAGATCGCCTTTCACTTTGTGCGCCTGTGCCGGCTTCAATCGCCCCACGCGGGCGAACACTTCCACGACCAGTTTGCGGTCCAGGTCCAAGCCGTCAGGCGCAACGCCCGCGTCGATCGTTAGCCGAGTGCCGGGCACGAAGGAGGCACCCCACAGCGTTTCCAGCGCCGTCAGGACATGGCGTTCGGCAAGCCGTTGATCAGCGCTGTCGGAAGGGTGGTCCATGGAACCGATCTTACGCGTCGACATGGTCTCCCGGGTTTCGACCCAAGTCCTGGCCCGGTCGCGATCGGGCGCAAGGCTACGCCTGATCCTCTCCACTGTTCCCCTAAAGGGCGCGGACGCCACGCCCGCGCAGTTCCGTTCCTCCCTATCGGTGCGTTCGCTCTTGCTCGCCCGAGCCCGTGGGGTCTTCCACCCAGGAGACGCACCATGACGACCTTCGATCAAGACGTATCCCACCTGCGCCAAACCGCCAACGCGGTCCTGTTGAACCGGATCATCGACGCCTGTCCCACCAGTGACGATATCGAGCCCTGGCACACCCTGGACAGCCTGCTGTGGCCCGACCTGTCCGAGAACGAAGACACACGGCGCGAGCAGATCCCCGCCACCTTGGACGAGTACGGCGACGAGTTGCGTCGCTATATCCGTCGCTTCGACGACCTGCGCGCCCGGCGCTTGGACGCCCTGTCGAACTACGACCTGGGTATCGCTTACGCCGGCATTGGCCCCGAGCGGGGCCTGGCGTCGGCACTGCAAGCCGTGGCCAACCATATCGGCCGCACGCGGGCCCAGGTCCTCTGGCTCCTGGGCGAGCAGGACCGCCTGCGGCTCCCGCAACTGGCCCTCTTTTGAGGGCCAATGGCGGCCCCGGGGGCGCCTTGGCTATCCTTGACCCATGAAAAGCGAGACTGCCCCAAGCGAGACCACTTATTGGGAGGATGGCAAAGCCCTTGCCATATCGAGCCTGGGGATCCGTTTGACGGACGCCGGCCAAGTCCGGGACTGGATTTCCAAGTACGTTCAACCCTACGGCATGTTGTCCACCACCGTGGCGGATTTCTGGCTCCGGATCCCGAAGCCCAAAGGGCAGGAGCGGAGGCTGGAACTGGATCCGCCCAGTCCTTTCACTTACCCAGGCCCCAACAATGCCATGCAAGGTCAGCGTGTCAGGATTGAGGAATGGCATGAAGCCTGGAACAAGCGGGTGGGCGTGGAAGCGCGGTACAAGGAACTGGAAGACAAGCACGATCCGGTCAGTCGGCGTATCCGGGCAGAACTGGAACGCGACCAACCCTACCTGGTCTTGAACAGCAGAAAGAGCAAGCGCCGGTACATCGTCGGCTGGGCCGAAGGGATCACGCCTGGACTCATGGATCGAGCGTTCACCGATCCGGATACGCTGGATCTGGAAGACTTGTCCATTGCGGCCGCCTTGCAGCGCCCTTGGTTTGATCGGGACGAGCAAGCCATGTGGCTGGAAATCCTGCGATCACTCCAAGACCAGGCGATCGACGAACAGAAGCGCGAATATGACGAGCGATACAGCGAATTGAAGCGGCAGGTGCTTCAAGGGTGGGTCGAACCCCCGGGTCAAAGTCAGGATTTCTAACTTTGGTTGATCGCGGGCGCCACTTCCACGCCGGTCGAGGCCTTCAAGCACGTTGAAAACTGCAGATCTTTCAATGCTGTAAGACCAACCTGAACCGTGTCCCCAGAGTCGGATTTCTAACCCCGGTTCGTGCAACGTAAGGATCACGATTTCTCCATCCCAACCGATGGAGGTATCACATGATCCACAACAACCTTGCTCCACACACCCCGGCCACTGGCGCGCAAGCGTCCGGTGGCTTTGTCATGGACCACGCTTATTTGGGCGTGCCCACGGCGATTGTTCACCGCCCTTCGATTGCGCCGGTCCTCACCGAGTTGCAGCGCGAACTCGCCTACCTGGTCAGGCAGTGTGGCTGGTCCGTCCTGTTCTTCGATCGCGCCGATCGAGAGTTGATCGTGATCGCCCGCGGTCACCGCGTGGTGGAGGTCAAGATCCCCAGGGGAACGGACTACTTGGTGCGTTCAACCATCCACGGCGTACTGATCCGCCTGAATAGTGAGGTGGGTCATGAGTAACAGAATGTTTAGCCACAAATGGTGCGTCAATGAACTCCTGCGTGGCCTTGATCTGAAAGGTGATGAGCCGGAGACGATCAGGAAGATTGCGGATCACCTGGCTATTTCTTGGGTCAACGCACCGTCATTCCCGCCGAAACAGCCGTTTTATCGTCTGAATGAGTGGTATCAGCAGTACATTTTTTCGGTGTACGGCGTGCTACCTGCAGAGAAAGAGGCGCGCGGTTTCCTGCTGCTGAACGCCTGTAAGGAAGCGGACGACGATCTGGCTATTCGGCTTCTCGAATGCGGAGTCGACCCGTTCGAGAAGGCACCGCGCTGTTGGTCGGCGGCCACCTATATCCGCAAGAACCGGGAAGACATGCCCCAATCCTGGGCCTGGCTGTGCCGGCATGAGTTGGCGAAGAAAGCGGAGGGCAAGCGTCGTAAGCGGGCGTGGGCCAGTGGTGCGTTCGTCGAACGGCGGGCGCTGTGAGTTGCGTATCCGTTCGCACAGGAAGGCTACGGCGAGTCCGGGGTCCGGGGTTGCAAAACCCCGGTTTCAACCCCGGACACCCCAAAAAAACCCTGGAAAACAGGCTTGAGTCCGGGGTGTCCGGGGTTGGCGCCGTTTTCAATCTATGCAAAGGAAAAAGTTTGCACAGGGCCAGGGAGCGGGTGGTGTTGAGTCAAGAAAGTGATTTTTGTTTCGAGAGTAGTCTCAAAAATCGCTTCAACCCCGGACACCCCGGACTCGAGGCTAAAAACAAGGGCTTTTTCTCGAGTCCGGGGTTGAAAAAGCCCGAAATGCAACCCCGGACCCCGGACTCGAGAACAGGTTTCAGGAATACGTTGTATCCGCTGGCTTGCCAGAAACGACAACCAGTGAAATCAAGAGGTTAGAAGTTTTTGCTGTTCGTCTCGCAGGTTTCGTAAACGCTTATTGACGACGAGCAGCCGCTGCATAAGTTCGTTAGACCACTTTCGGAGATCGAAGCAATGACCCAGAAACGTCGCGTTGGCCGTCCGTCCCTGTCCCAGGGTGAACCAACAGTGCCCACCATGATCCGCTTGCCGTCCAGTTTGCGGGAAGTCGTGTCCACCGAAGCCGAACGTCGGGACGTGCCGGTGGGGGCGCTGTTGCGCGAGATGGTGGAAAAGCAGATCACGGCCGAAGTCATGACCGAGGCGTTGCTGGCCCAGGGGCGGGCTAGGAACGAACGGATGAAAAGGCAGGTTGAGCAGGAGTGCGCCTGGGACGAGGCGTTGTTCAAGTCGATCGTGTCGGGCGAAGAACTTGAACTGCCAAAGCCTAAGTGGACCTTGCCGGAAGGCCAGCCATCACCAACTCGCTGGCGACGACACGCATAAAGAAAAACCCCGACGCGGAAACGTCGGGGTTTCGAGAACAACGGGTTCCTGGCTGGGCCCGCAACCAACTACTACGGAGCAGTTATGTCGCACGACCACCATACGAACCATGACGCAGTCGGTCAAGTCCGGCGCGGCGGCTGGCGCCCCAGGGGTGCTGGTGAACGACCTGTCGAACAGGTCGCGTCCAACGTCGTGGACATGACGGGAACGCCGTTGCCGGCGTCGTTTAGCCAGCACGATCTCATGCAGGCCATGGCGATGGCCTTGGAAGCCACGGAAAAGGCACGCCTGAAACGCGAACGCGCCGAAGCACGCAAGGCCGAGAGGCTGGCTGGAATACCGGCGTCCGCACAAGCCGCAGCCACCGCCACAGGACGCAAGCCTGGCTCACCCAGCCTGCCCGCGTTGTTCATTGACGCCGCCAAGGCCGGGAAGTTCGGCGAATGCGCAGCCGAAGTGAAGGAAGACACCATGCTGGTGCGCCGCTGGAACAACTCGTTCTGGGAACTGATGTTTGACACGGCGGGCGTGTCGGAAGCCGTCGATTGGTTGAAGAGCGAGTTCCCCGACGCCCTGGGCATGGGCAAGGCCAAGGACTGCTGGGGCACGCTGTCCCATCACCTGTACAAGCACAAGCCGTTCGTTGAACCCGAACGCGAAGACGACGACCCGGTGGTGTTTCCGCTCGAAGATGGATACATCCATATCACCGCCGAGAATGCGCAGATGAAGGCTCCAGACAAGACCCTGAACCTCACCTTCCAGGTCAAGGCCAAGAGTGGCGTGGCGGTGGGCGAGACGTTCACGCCCCAGGCCGTGCCCGAAGACAGCCGCTTTGGTCGGTATCTGGCCAGTTCCTTGCCCGATCCCGAACTGCGCAACCTGGTCCAGGAGCAGTGCGCCATGTCGTTCCTGCCCAACTCGCACCAGACGGTCGCCTGGTGGGTGGGCGAGGGTGGCGCTGGTAAGGGTACGCTCTCCAAGTTGATCGAAGCCTTCCACCACAAGGTGGCCACGCTCGATCTGCATAAGTTGTCCGAACCTCACCACCTGGAAGCCTTGGTGGGTGCCAGCGTGATCCGCGTCGACGAGGTTGCACAGAAGGGGGTCTGGGGCGAGAAGGAGTTCAAGTCGATCGTGTCGGGCGACGTGTTCATGATCAATCCCAAGCACAAGAAGAACTACACCCACCGCACCACTGCGTACTGGATCATCACCACGAACCAGCCGCCGCTCATTCGAGACGAAAGCGACGGCACGCGCCGCCGCATTATTCCGGTTCCGTGGCTGTCGTCGGCCCGCTTGCGTGGTTCCAGCGAGCAGAACCTGGATCGCAAGATCCTCAAACACGAAGCCCACCTGGTGCTGGGCTGGATCGTCGAAGGCCTGCAGCGCTACCTGCGCCGCGGTGGACCCGTGGCCACCAAGGACCTGCCGGCACCGGTCAAGGAATTGATGACCAAGATCCACCGCCAGAACGACAACGTCGAACAATGGTTCGAGGAATGTGAAGTGGTGCCTGCGGACGCCAAGTACGGGTTCGTCCACACCAAGAAGGAGATCTACGACGACTACGTGCGGTTCACCCAGCAGGACGGCGGCAACGTCCTGCTAGAGGCAAGCTTCTGGATCCGCTTCTGGCGTCGCCCAGGACTCAAGGCTAACGGTGTGATGGAAGGTAAGGGCACGGGACGCGACGAGGTGGGCCACAAGATCCGGATCAAGCAGATCCATAACTTGGCCCTCACGCCGCAGGAAATCGCACAGGTCAAGAAGGACGCCCTTGTCGACGAAGTAGTCCAACAGGGCCGGGTGCGCGTCGAGCAACAGACGGTGAGCGACGATCCGTTTGCTGACCAGGTGAAGACCAGGCAGGTGGACGTGCGGGTGCCCGAGTTCGAGGTGTGGGAGGTCAAGGAGTTGGAGCGCCTGGATCGACTGGCCACCATGACCCATTGATCCATGCCATACTCCAGACACACACTTGCTGGAAACGACAAATGGCCACGTCTGTTGTCGACACCGAAACCGGGCGCAAAACCGCTCGCGTTTCCCCCGCCGTCGCCCGGAAAATCGAACAGGTCTCCGACGCCCACCGGGCCTTGGACGAACGCAAGCCGCCTCGGGCCTGGACCAAGCCCATGGAGCGCGAACGGGTGGACCATGAAGTCCTGGGCCTGATCCAGCACTACGAACAGATCGCGCCCTACCTGTCGGCGCCCACGTTGAAGCTATCTGCCCTAGTTTGCGGTGGATATAAAGCCGACATGAGGTCCTGGCTGCAAATAAAAGGGCCGCCCAACGGACGGCCCCTCTTGCTTTGGGGGTGGTTCGGGCGAAGGTTATGAGGGCTCGGTTTCTTCCAGAAAATACTTGATCCAGCCCCTTACGGTTTGAAGGCGGCGTGGTTGCGTGCTGGCCCCAACCCCCCATCGTTTGAACATGCCTTCTACCAGATCCAGCTTGTGGAGGGTGTTGTAGAACAGAGGCTCACGAAAAATCACACGTGCCATCGCTTCAATCCGTTCTGCGTGTGTCATTCGGTTTACATCCACGCCAAACTCGGTCAATGAAATTGACCAGCCCTCACCATCGGAGCGGCGCCCATCTTCCTTGGAGACCAGACCAATCCAGCGTAGAGCGTTGGCGTAGTAATCAATCTGGCGCGGATCTAGGTCGAACTCCCCCAACAACTCATCTTTGGTCATGGTGGCGCCATCTTGTTTGGCCACCGTTGAAAACATGGCCAAGACTCTTGGGAAGCAGTCAGCCTGGGGGAATGGGGGTGGGTCTTTCAGGGGTGGTGCTGATTTGACTGGATCGACTTGAACTGAGCGGATATCAAAAGACGCGCTGTCAACGAATGTGTAATGCTTTTCATTGGCATGGTCAGGCAACCACAACCCTGGCGCGGAGACGACCGGAATGAAGCGAATGAGCGGTTCTTCGTAGAAACAGATAAAGGACTTTACGGCCTTGGTGTTGGTCTTCTTGGTCTCCCAGGCTAAGTGCGGGTAGGCAACCTGCCGTACACTGAGATTGCTGCGGAAACCAATCTTTGCCTCTACCAGATTGATACTACTGGCACCCTCATAACCTCCATCTACTTCGATCTGTACGCCATCAATAGGGAGATCGACGCCATTCAGGCCGAATGGAAACTTCGGGCTGTGAACGCGACCACGTATCGTCAAATGAACATCCTCGCCGAACACGTCGGCCAAGGCACCTGACGCCAACATGGCGTCGAGCATGACGGCTTCGTGCCGCAAATGCAGTGGATCGATGGTGGTAACGGTTTTGGGTAAATATAGGCGGGTTGCCTTGACGGCTGGGCGACTATTCAATGTCAAGAATGGGTCAAACCTGCCTATGCGATAGAGGCCATTTTTGATTGCCAGGATGGACAAGCCGTTTGAGCGCATGATGTTCGGGCGCTGTTCGTCGAAATCCATCTTGGTCATCAAGCGCGGCTCTTCCTTGCCGAACTTTTTGATATCGGTCGCAGAAATATCGTAGTAGTTGTTGCCCTGTCTATTGAGCGTTTGAAGTATGGGCAGTTGCTGGAAGATAGTATTCCAGGCCGTGTCCACCTTGGTTGTCTTGGACGGTTTGGTGGTGCCGCCTGTTGGGGCGGCACCATTACCATTCTTGGGACTTGATTTCTTGGCTGCCATGCGCTGATGGCTCAGTAGTTCGTAATCAGGACTTCGTTAGCCTCTTTGCCCCGGCGATCGCCCTTACAGTTGATGGCACGGGTGGCGTAGACAGTCTGAATGTTGAACTGCTTGTAGAGGCTGCGTATCAAGTCCGTGTTCGAGTTGGATTGCATGACCTTGACCCCACGCCTAGTCAGCTCGGCAACAGCGCTAGCCAGTTCTTGCTGGTCTTTGAGACCAAATCCGCTCTTGGTGTAGGAGGCAAAGTTGGCAGTCGACGACATTGGCGCATACGGCGGGTCGAGGTAGATGAAATCCCCAGCCTTGGCATTCTCCAGGACGTGCTGGTAACCAGAGTGGAGAATTTCAATATCGTTCTCAGACAGGTAACGATGGATGTTGAGCAAGTTCTCCCTGTCGACAATCTTCGGATTGTCGTAGCGGCCATAGGGCGCATTGAACTGCCCGGACTTGTTCTCCCGATACAGGCCGTTGAAGCACGTCTTGTTGAGGTAAATGAAACGGCTGGCCCGCTGAACGGGCGTCATGGTGGACAAACGCTTGGCGCGCACCGCGTAGAAGTGTTCTTCCGTGTTCTTATGGCGGCTAAGGCTGCGGATCAAGGCTTCCAGATCGTCCTTGATCACCTGATAGCAGTTAACCAACTCTGGATTGATATCAGAGATTGTTGCGTTGGCTGGTTGCTGCGAAAAGAGCAACGCGCCCCCCCCGATAAATGGCTCAAAGTAGCGGCCAGTCATGCTGTTTGGCATGGCGCTAGTGAGGATATCGAGCAGTTGGCGCTTGCCACCCACCCACTTCACGAATGGCCGAATGGCAGGAAGAGTTGTACCGGCCGGCGCAACTGTCTGGGCGGGTCGAGCATTGCCAGGAGTTGTTTGGCGCACAGCCCGCGCCGAAACTTTGTGGATGTGCTGTGAGTTGAGAAAGTCGACGCCTGGAACAAACGGAGAAACGGGTTCCAGGGTGAAGGTGTTTGGATCTGTGTATGACATGGGGGTGGAGGTTCTTTATGACCTCCACCCATACTTTCCATAAATCGAAATCGCGCAATGCGCTGGACTCGGATTTACTGCGAGCCTATACGAGAAATCAAAAACTGCTTACAGGCAACTCAATAAAATAGACTTTACAACGCATTTCAGCGTCGTCTAATGAGAGATCTTGCCTGTGATTTTTACCGGATGCATTGCATCCGTGCCTGCCCTTTCCGGGAGCGATATGCCGACTACGACATGCTGGCGACGCTATATCACATTCTAACAATCGGGCCAGAGTGCTAACGCAGTGGGTACTTGTTCGTCCACGCCACCCACAGCCAGAGGTGGCACCGTAGCCCCTCGATGGTCTTGCTTGTTGTCCATGTTTTCCGGGACAACCTGGCCAGGTCGTTTCTCATCTTCGCGTGCGTGTGGTTGATCTGGAACAGCGGGTCATACGCCGCAGGGTCTTTCTTCGGTGAGTGTTCTGCTTTGTGGTTTGCGCCCGGCAGGTGTCGACGGATCCACTTCGGGTAGGAGGCGTCGCCATCTGTTGTGATGGTGGCGCCAGGCTTCAAGTAGGACTGAAGGTTGGTCAGCAGTTTCGGGATAACCTTGTGCCGGTTGTCCGTCGTCCACCCGTTGGCTTGTCCCTTTGGCATGGTGCTCGAACGTCTCGCGATCGAGAACGCCAACACCTCGCCTGTCTTGGCTCGCAGCAGCACGGGCACGGACACTTGCGCCCAGCGGGCGTGAATGAAGGTTTCAAGTTCATCCATCATCACGTGGCTGGTACCATCGGCCAGCCACAGGTTTTCCATATGCTCCTGGTGGAGTCGTTTCGCCTCGCTGGCCAGGTACTCCACCTTGTCCTGGACGGTCTGTTGGGCGCAGCCCAGCAACACGGCCATACGGCGCATAGACACACCCGATACCGCCAGTTCCAGAATGCGAGCGTTGAGGTCTGGCCGGTGTTGTTGGCGAATGGGTTTGACCTGTGTGGCGCAGAAGTTCTTGCCACAGGCCCGGCATTGATACCGGGGGATGGGCTGGTGATTGTGCTTGGGGCGACGATAGCCGTTCTTGCGATAGAACCTGGCCGGCGGGTTGCGGTGGTTCACGCATTCCGGATTGGGACAGACCGGCCGAGGGTTGCGCATGGGCCGGAGCGTAGCCGAAATCCGGGCCAGATTTATCCCAGTTGGGATAAATAATGGCGTCTAGCGTTCAAATTACGGTGTAGATCGCAGGATGTTCCACCCTGAACTAGGGCAGATAGACGTTGAAGGCCTTGCGCCGCATGTTCCGCGCCCACCCGCACATGCGCTTGCGTGGCCAGGAATACAGCCAGGCCGAACCCAACTATCGCCTGCCCAATGGCAAGAAGTTCTACTGGGGCGGCGTGCGCCGCCTGGCCGATGGCTCGCTGCGCGAGGGTGGGGTGGGGCGCAAACCCCGGATCCTCCAAGACTACGAACAGTCCCCCGCAGGGCAGAAGCGGATCGCCAACGGTGAACCGACGTTCACGCCGATTGCGTAAGCATTCGCAGTAATCGCGTTGCGCTGGCCCGGGTTCCTCCCATGATGGTGGGAGCATAGAGGCTAGCCAATGACACCCGACCCCAACAGCACCGAAACCGAAACCCTCCTGGCCGCAGATCGCTTCTTGATCCAGCGCACCAAGACCGGGTTCCGCATGCAACTTGCCACGAACTTCATGGCAACGGGCAAGTTCTTGTCCACCATTCGGTCCTGCGAACAGTTGGTTGACGAGGCATTGGAGCGAGGGCACAAAGTGATTATCAGGGTGCCCAATGGATCTTCGAGAGTATCGTCAACGCCAAGCGCGTAGTTTCACCGCCAACCTGCGCAACGGAACCAACCCGTTGTACTGGAACTGGCAAGACCCCAACCAACCCATGCCTGATATCGGCGGCGAGCCGCGCGGTGCGTCGGGTTTCCCCTACCAGGGCGACAACGCCCTGCAGTTGCAGATGGCCGCGAAGGCCCAGGGCTTCCAGAGCCCGTACTGGTTCAACTACGACCAGGCCAAGGCGGCTGGCGCCACCGTGCGTCAAGGCGAAGTCGGCACCAAGATCCTGGACTGGATTGGTGGCAAGGACGGCAAGCCTTACGAGCAAGTCATCAAGACCGTGTTCAACGCCGACCAGATCCGGGGCTTGAACCTGCCATTGAACGCAGGCCTGTCCCCTGAACAGCAAGCCATTCGCCAGGAAGGCTTGGACGCGTTGATTGCACCGCGCAAGAAAACGCCCACGCCCCAGCAGTACAACGCACGTCTGGCCGAAGTGCTGGCCGAACAGTTCCCTGACGCCCAGGGCGAGCAGGAACAAGCCGACGTGGTGCTGCGCCGGGAGTTGGCCATGCTGACCGCCCAAGCCCGGCTGGGCTTGCCGCGCGAAGTGGATCCGTCCCTGGTCCACACCATGAAGCCCTTCATTGAGCGTCGCCCGCACTGGAAGAACGTGGATATGGCGATCGACGACGCCAACAAGGCCTTGAACACGATCGGGATCAAGCCTCTGGTGTTCGATAGGGTGCCGCGTAAGGAAGTCCAACCTGACGTGGCGCCCGCCGCCGAGCCGCGCGGCAAGGGTAAATCCAAGGTCAAGAGTCAGGAGAAGGCACAGGCGCAGGCGAAAGATCAGGACATTCCATTCTGACCTGGACTTGAAGTGGCGCGTCGCCACTTTACCTTCAGAAAAATATTGCCCCACCATTCGCAGAAATCAAAACAAGGGCTTGCCGAACATGGCAAGCCTTTTGTTTGTTCATACTCTGTTTAGGCGCGGGTTCGGTCGAGCCGGTTGCATTCGACTTACCGAGCCCTCCCATGAATACTCCCTCCCGCCAGGCCGGCTTCTCGCTGATCGAGTTGTTGCTGGTCCTTGCCATCATCGCGGCCCTTGCGGTCGCCGCCTTCATCATCTATCCCCGCGTCCAATCCGGTCGCAACGCCACCTACGAGAACCAGGTGTTGTCCTCGGCCCAGGCCGGCGTCAAGGCGTTGTTCACCACCAACAACTACGCCAACCTGTCCGCCACCGTTGCCGGTCAAGCCGAGATCTTCCCCAACGCCATGAAAATGTCGGACGGCACGATCCAGAACCAGTGGGGTGGCGTGGTGGCCGTTGGCCCCACCACCGCAGCCGGCGCAACCTCATCCGTCGTTCCCGCCCGCTACTTCTCGTTCGTCTATCCGAACGTCCCCACCGACGTGTGCATTCGCCTGGCCGGTGCGGCCGTGTCGAACTACGGCACTGTCCGCGTGGACGCGGCCAATGGTGGCGCCATCGGTTCGGGCACCGTGGTCCAAGACCTGTATTCCTCCACCCAGGTGGCCCTGGACGAAGCCGCGATCGCCACGGCCTGCCAAGGCACGGGTGGGCAAGCGTCCATCCAGTTCGTCTCGAACTGATCCCGAACTGTTCGGGGTTACGCAAAGGGCGGAATATCCGCCCTTTGTCATTTCTGACCTATCTGCCCTAGTTCAGTGTTGTTTGAACATGCGATCCAGACCGTAGATCAAGCACTCCGGGCCAGTTCTTTATCCCAACTTGAATAATTGGCCTTTTTCTCGGCTAGGCTGCGCACATGCGCAACCCCCGACCGGTCTGCCCCAATACGGCTTGCCAGCACCACCGGAACCCGCCGGCTGACTTCTATCGCAAGCACGGCACTTACCGCCCTCGGCACAACCACCAGCCCGTGCCCCGATACCAGTGCCGGGCCTGTGGCAAGACGTTCTCGGCCACCCAGACCAAGCCGATCGCCCAGCAGCACCGGCCCGCCCTCAACCGGCAGATCTTTCAGTTGGCCGTGTCCGGGGCGACCATGCGGCGCATGGCCACGCTCCTGGAATGTTCCCCACAGACCGTCCAGGCCAAGGTGGAGTATCTAGCCGCGGAGGCCAAGCGGCTTCACCAGGAGCGCATGGAAGCGCTCTGGCAGGCAGATGGCACCGGCCACGTGATGATGGACGAGTTGGAGACGTTCATTCACGCCCGTTGGGCGCAAGTCTCGGTGGCCGTGGTAGTGCGGGCCTGCACGGGGGAGGTGCTGGGATTCACCATCTCTCGCCTGTCCAGCACCATGCCCAAGGGCAAGGCCAACGGTTGGACGACAGACACCCGGGCCAGGCACGTGCCACGACTCCTGACCAGCCTGGCGCCTTACCTGAAACCAGGGGCGAGGTTCACGACCGATGGGGACGCGTCCTACGGCAAGTGGATCAGGGCCAACCTGCCCGGGATCCAGCATGTGCGCTCACACTCGCCCAAGAAAGACCCACATGCATTCGATCCGTTATTCCAGATCAACCTGATCCACGCCAAGATGAGAAACGACCTGGCCAGGCTGTCCCGGAAGACCTGGACGACCAGCAAGACGATCGAGGGGCTACGCAATCACGTCTGGCTTTGGGTGGCGTGGATCAATGGGTATCGGTTGAGGTAATAACAGCCTAGCCTTTTCTTGACCATCTCTGACAACCGATTACGTTGAGGGCTCTTTTCATGGCTCTCTCATTCCAATGTCAACCAAGAAACTACTCTTGTTAGTGTTATTGGTCGTAATCGTGGCGCCATTAGGGCTTGGCGTCGCTATCCATAGGCTGACTGCTGATGAAAGAGCAGCAAAAAAGGAGTATATGGAAAAGTTGAGAATGGAGGCGAATCGGCCGCTTACCCCAGAAGAACTGGATGCAGAGAGAGTTTCTGACATCGAGCGGGCCACCAAGGCCCGGCAAGTAGCGGAAACCAAGGCAACCAACGAAAATTTGGTTCTTGAAAATTGTAAGAAACTTGGGACCATCGCCTTTGCGGCGATGTCCGCCAAACAACAGGGATATAGCCGTTTGTGGGTTATAAACGGGCTAGTCCAGGCATATGGAACCAAAGAATTCAATCCGGCTGTGCCGCGTGTAGTCGATCTTGCCTTCACAGCCGAAAACCAGGATGCAATGCGGTTTGGCAGGAAAGTAATGGGGGACTGCCTAGTCGGCAAGTACGGGGCTAGAGAAGACATGTTCTGACCACAGGGAATCGTCAGAATTATTTTTTTGTTGTTTTTGCGTCTGGTTCGTCGTCTGACCGAGAGTTCTCTTGCTTTCTTCTTCCGACAAATATTCCAGCGAGAAGTGCTATTCCGGTAAGCCCGGCCATGAAGGCGGCAATATCCTTATCTTCCATCGCAAGATCATAGGCTCCACTCATGGCCGCTATTGCCAATCCTGCCGCCATCAACTGACCCAGCAGTCGAGTTGAAACCATGGAAATGGCGAGGATGCCTTCAATCATGCGGCCGTGCCTTCCGTTGCGTTCCGCTTCTTTCAGTAATCTATGTGTAGCGCCCGGGCAAAAGAACTCCAATTCGCGCAGCGTTTCTGGTGCCGGAAAGAATGATCTATGGATATTTTGTTGCACGATAAGTGCGGCAACACGTGGTTCATTCAGAACACCAGGTATCAACTCTGGTTTATCTACCAGAGTTTTCGCAATTTCAAGGGCCCGCCCATTTTCTTCTTGGTGTGCCGCAGGGCCAGGCTTGATTTGCTTATGATTTCTCTTCTTGTTTCTGCGCGACATCACTACCTTGCGGTTGGGATAGACTGGCGGCTTCAACCCCAAGAGCGTCGTTTAGATCCTTGGCTACCTGCGCCCACGAATAAGCACCGATGTTGAAGCGTTGGGATTTTAGCCGCCGAATGTCGTTTCGTAGGGCGTCTTCCTGGTTGAGTCCAATAGAAAGAAACCCTTCGAGAAACGATTCCTTCGCTGTAAAAAAGTCTAGGCGGCGATTTGCTCTGACTGATTGAGAAGTGTGAATTTTCATAGGGCGAAAACTTCGGAGGGTTTTCCCATCATACAAAACGACCCTCAGAAGCCACATGCGCTTACTAGATCTGCGTGCAAATTCGACAAACTGCGTCCATGGCGTTTTGCCTTTGATGGCTTGATCTTTTCTGGTCATGGCGGATCGCATTCGGGGTGGATGGGAGGGCTGGCCTGGGGCGGGGGCGGGAGGGAAATCAACACTAAACTGGGGCAGATGGATTTCTGACCACTTGCCAGAGACGACAACGCCACTAGCCTGGTGTGACCACCCCACCTGGCAAACACATGAAGCGCTCATTTCTCATTCTTTCCCTGGGTCTTGCCGCATTCGGCGCGCAAGCCCAAACGTTCGACCCGCAGTTGGAGTCTTACTCCTGCCACGCCAATGCGGTTGCTTCTGGTTCCAGTTCAACCGCGTGCGGCCCGTTCTCGGAGGCCAGTGGGAATGGGGCGACCGCCTATGGCGATCAAGCCAGGGCAACAGGCCAGGCGTCGACCGCCACCGGCAACTATGCCGAAGCGACTGCACGACAAGCGACCGCGACGGGCGCGGAAAGTGAGGCCACTGGCGAACAGTCAACGGCCACTGGTCATTCTTCATCTGCTTCCGGTTATGGCAGCACTGCGACTGGCGCCCAGGCCAATGCCTCGGGTCATAGCGCAACGGCAACAGGTGTCGCCACCGTCGCCTCTGGCGACGTATCCACCGCCTCGGGTGCCACTGCGCAGGCAACCGGCTACGCCTCGAATGCCTATGGCAATAACGCTCGCGCCACCGCGAACGGCGCGAATGCGT
Organism: Thauera carbonicopians; assembly: GCF_025699485.1. Taxonomy (GTDB): domain Bacteria; phylum Pseudomonadota; class Gammaproteobacteria; order Burkholderiales; family Rhodocyclaceae; genus Thauera. The sequence continues at coordinate 298,703 of NZ_JANUXN010000001.1, forward strand.
ATGGATCGGCAAGCGTAGCGTCAGCCACCAATGCCGTTGCGCTGGGTCAAGGCTCCAATGCCAGTCACGCCAACTCGGTTGCCATCGGCGCAGGGACGCGTACCACCCAGGCCAACGAAGTGGCCATGGGCAATCGCCGTGTCACGCAAGTCGCCAACGGCTCCATTTCTCAGGGTTCGACCGACGCCGTCAATGGTGGCCAGGTCTGGGAGATCCTCCAGAACCTGCCCAACGGCTCCAACTTCGACGAGACCTTGTGGAACGATCGCTGGGACAACATCAACAACCGCTTCGGCGAAGTCGGCAAGCGTATCGACGGCTTGGGTGCGCAGATGGGCGCCATGTCCATGATGGCTGCAGCCCCCGGTGAAGGTGGCTTGTCCGTCGGTGTCGGCTACTCGGGCAGTTCGGCGGCGGTGGCCGTGGGCTGGTCCAAGCGCTTCAACGATCGCGTGTCCATGGCCGTGGGTGCCTCCTTCGGTGGCGGCAACAAGGCGGTAGTGGGCGTCGGCTTGCGGATCGGGGGGCGCTAATGAAAGCCTTCCTGCTCGCGCTCCTGTTGCTCCTGCCATTCGCTTCCCACGCGGGTCAACTCTCATCCGACTTCCGCGGCAAGGTGGTCGACGCTTCGGGTCAGGCCGTTCCCGGTGCCGTCATGCTGGTCGAGCATGTGGAGACTGGACGGATCACGCGTCACGTCGCCAACGCCAAAGGCCGCTGGCACGCGGTCGGCAGGCGATCGGATGGCACCTATCGGGTGTCCTGCTTCGCACCTGGCGCAGACGTTCCCGCTGTCCGCTTCCAGGGGCGCGTGGCCTTGGGACAGATCCATGTCCGCAACTGCGTCCTGGGCGAGTTGAACGCGTCATCGCCGCGCTGGCTGTCCGCCTGGCAGTGGCGGCAGGCCAAGGGCGATCGTTTCGTGTTGTAAGCCTATGAGGATGGGCTTCGAGGGGAAACGGCACCTTCGGGTGCCGTTTCTTTATCTGCGCGGTCATGTTGGCCGCGCCCTTTAGGACGACGAAGTGATTTTCCTGGCAGCGCCTAGCGGCACCGGGCACTTTGCCGTGTCGCGATCCAACGCAAGCCATTCGGCTTCTCCACTCTGTTGCGACCCTTCGGGTGCGTTGCCTCGTTGTGGCCACGGCGACTTGCCCTGCGCACGCCACTTCGGCGCGACCAGGAGAAGCAACATGCGAGTCCCCAAGCCACTGACCACCGAGCAGAGCCGCTTGATCGAGCAAGCCGAAACCCTCATGCGTTCGCGCATTCGCGCCGACAGCACCCAACTCTCCGACCCTTCGGCCGCAGGCAACATGTTCCGCTACCGACTGGCCAACCACGAACGCGAAGTCTTCTCCGTGGCCTTCCTGGATACGCGCCACAAGGTCATCGCCGTGGAAGACCTCTTCGCCGGTACCCTGGACGGCGCAGAAGTCCACCCCAGGGAAATCGCCAAACGCGCCCTGACGCTGGGAGCCGCCGCGATCATCTGCGCCCACAACCATCCCTCGAACAACAACGAGCCAAGCGGCGCCGACCGGGCCGTGACCGCCCGCTTGAAGCAATCGCTGGCACTGGTCGACGTTCGTCTCCTGGACCACTTCGTCGTCACTGCCGATAGCTACACCAGCATGGCCGCGCGAGGCTGGGTCTAACCCAGTCCTTGCGAACCCCACCGCAAAAGTTTTCCGCGCGACTCGCGCAGCGGTGGGGCTTTCGTACCTTGAAGGCTGTTCCCTTCAAGACCACTCCAATGGAAGACGCAATCTCGCTGGCTGACGCCGTCGAAGCCGCCCCTCGCTTTCGCGTGATCAAGACCGAAGAAGGCTTGTGCATTGAGCCAGGCGAGAGTTCGGATCACCTGTTCGACAAGCAGTCCGCTCTGTTCTACGTCCGCCATGCGCTGGAGGATGAGAAGGAAGTGGAAATCCGGGTATGAAGTATTCGGACTTGGCCCAGGCGCAAGCGCAAGTCCTGATCGATTTGATGAAGGAGGGCAAGCCCTTCCTGCCATTCCTGAAACCCGGCGATCCTTCAACGATCAATGGCCTGCCTTACAACCCCACCACCGGAAAAGCCTACCGGGGCGGGAACCGCGTCATGCTGTGGCTTGCCGGCATGGTCAACCACTATGAGGACAATCGGTGGATGACCTACAAGCAGGCGTTGTCTGTTGGCGCCCAGGTGCGCAAAGGGGAGAAGGGTATCCCCTTGCGCAAAGTGATCTTTCCCAATGGCCAGGAAGCGGACAACGCCACGGTTGTACAGCCGCCGCACCCGAAGGGCGCGTCAGTGGAACCTTGGATGGACAAGCCCAGGACCTTCCCGTTCAGTGTATTCAACGCTGAACAGATCGACGGGTTGCCACCGCCACCCAAGCGGCCCGAGTCGACGCCGCATGAACGGCATGAAAGGTGCGAGGCCTTGGTCAAGGCCTCGGGCGCTGTTGTTATTCACGGCGCGAGCAGCCCGCACTATGCGCCCAGGGCGGACAAGATCGGTATGCCGTATCCCGAGCGCTTCCTGGAGCCTGCGGGCTACTACGCGGCGCTCACCCACGAATTGGCGCACTGGTCGGGCCATGAGAGCCGATTGAACCGCGACCTGACGGGCTCGTTCGGATCCGAGTCCTATGCCCGCGAAGAAATGATTGCCGAAACCGCCAGCCATATCATGGGTGTTGAACTGGGCATAGGACACGACCCCACCCAGCACGCGGCGTATATCCATCACTGGATGAAGATCGCCAAGGAAGATCCAAACTTCTTCTATACGGCTGCGACCGCTGCCGAGAAGGTCTGCGACTTCCTGGGCCTGGAACGCTTCACCTACGAACCGTTGCCCCAGATCTTGCCGCCTGCAGAACTCGCAGAAGGCGCCTTGGATCGTCTGCCGGTGCTGGAAACCGCCGTGGCCGTAATCGCCAAGGCCGCGTTGGTACCGCTGGGGATTGCGATGTAGAGCGGAATGGCAAGGACATGGCGGACTTGCCAGGAACGACAATGGCCCAAGAATGGTTAGGTATCCATCCACCTACCAGGTCCGCCATGTCCACTCCCTCCCATCGCCTTCCCCTCCTTGCCGCAGGCGCCACGTTCGTTGCGTTGCTGCTCATCGCCTTTTCGTCCAGCGCCAGTGAAACGCCCAGTCGACAAGAGATCTATCGTCTGGCCGGCGAGCCGGAAGCGCGCGTTGAGAATGGCGTTTGCCATATCCGCGGTGCGTTCTGGCGAAACGGTTACGGTCCCGTCTCTGATCGCGCTATCTCGATCGATACGTTGGACGGCAAGCAACTTGCAGTCGTGCGTACCGATAAGCGAGGCGTGTATGAAACGTCGGTTGCGTTGCCCGAAGGCAAAGGTCAAGTGCTGATTGAAGGCGACGTATTCGAGACCGGTATTAGTGCAGGGATCCGTCGTTCTATCGAAATCAAACGCAATGGCGGTTCGACCCGGAAAGCGAATGTGGAACATCCGAAAATCGCGTGCGTGAAGCCTGTTGTTTCGATCGGTGAACTCACGTCGTTGCTGAAAGCGCCGATGGAAATGCCACGTTGAAACCCGTTGCAATGATATTTCTGTTGCTCGTTCCAACGATACCTTCCCTGGGATTTTCTGCGTTGCTGGTCTGGTTGCATATGCGCATGAAGCGCGATCCTCATTGGCGAACACGGGGCCTGGCATAGCCAACGCGCCCGTCGTCTAACGATCGATCACGGATCGACCCCTGCGGGGCTTCGGTCCCTGGCCCAGGATCAAACGGCTTCGCCGTGTGCCAACCGCCGTCGCTCTTTCTGTCAATGGTCGCTCTAGCGGCCCGTGTCCTCGTACCTGCGGGCCGCGCCAGCCGCTAGTGCTTCCTCCATTGACAGCGCGCCGCCTGCCGGCTGTTGGTCTCCATTCCGAGACATTCGCGGGGCTTGTCCCGGACTGGAACCAGCAATGAAAGAGAAGGCAACATGGTGGTGTACGACGTGCGGCAGCCGGGATATCCGGCATGACGCCATCGTGCAGTTCGATCCGGAGAGTGGGGAGTTCGACGTTCTGTCCGTTCTGGATGGAGTGTGGTGCGAAGCGTGCGAGGAACACCGAGCCGGGCAGGGCGATCCTGCTTTCAGCATTCCCCCGGCCTTCACTGTGGTGGTGGCGATCAATGAAGGCCCCAGCCTAGGGGCAGTCCTGCTGCAGCGTCCATTGGCCGACGACGACTCACTGGACTTGCGGGCCGTGGCCGACGAAGTCGCCCGGTCCCGAGGGCAGGCCATCGACGAGCAAGACGGCGAGGTTCCCGACTGTGCGGGGGATATCCGGGTGGAGTTCCGCCACGACCCCGACAACACGGTGTCGATCTTCTCGGGCCGCTCCTACTACTTCGCGAGGGCCGCATGATCAACGGTCCGCTTGATCTGGCTTTCATGGCCATTGGCGTTGACGCCGCGTTCCGCGACCCCACGACCGGGAACTACGACGGCGGGGAGTTGGAACTGGTGGCAGAAGTGCTGGCCTTCCAGCCGTTGCTGGACGCCCACTATCAAGCCTATTTCGTGCCCGAGGGTTTCCCCGGTTGCTGGGCTTACGAAGTAGCGGAGTCGTTCGGCGACTGGTGCGCCCGCCAGTTGATGGCAGGCCACACCGTTGACCAGAAGTCGATCAACGCATGGCTGGACGAGAACGCCCCGGGTGTTGAAACACGATCTTCGGAACTGAAGGGGAAGGCGGCATGAGTTGGCAACAAGCCCTGCAGGCGTATGACGCCCACCTGGCCGAGGACGGGCGCATTGTCCGACGCGGCACGACGTTCGGCGTGCGGATCGTCGAGAAGAAAAACCGGCTCCGCATTGAAGCCGTTTCCGGGTCGCTGCTGGCCAGCGACCCCATCACCGAGCGAACCGTTGAGCGGTTCGTCGAGACTTTTTGGTTCTGGAGCAAACAGTAATGGCCACCTATCAGTTCAACGTCCGGATCAACAAGATCGTGCCCCACACGGCCACGCTCACCGTTGAAGCCGACAACATTGCCGACGCCATCGAGCAGGTCAGGCACAGCGATTGCGCGGGCGCCTTGTGGTCCCCGGAAGGCAATGGCTACTGGGGCGACGACCTGGTGGTGGACACCATGAAGAGGACGGCCAGCCCCGCACTGGACTTCAACGTCCAGGGCGAGCCCGTCGATGAACTGTCGCTTGCGTGGTTCAGGCGTCAGGAAGCCAAGCGGGTGGCCGCATGAAGCACCGGAAAGGCCCGATTGCGCCCGGCTACGTCCGGCGCATTTCTCCCACGGCTTGCTCCGTCATGCCGTTCACCGGGTCAACGGTGGACGACATGAGCCAGTTGCGCCTGCTGGCACAGCAGTACGCCAAGCAGGTGCCGTTTGGTCTGGATTGGCCGGTCAACTTCTGGGCCGACAAGATCGGCTGGGAAACCGAAGACCAAGCCGCACGCGTGTGGCTCAACCACTACTTCCAGTCCCACAACCCACAGAGCAACACAAGGCACTGACATGAACACCCAAACCTTCCATGGCCCTGACGGTTGGACTGTCGTGGCTGACCGCCGCCAAGTGTTTCCGGACGATCCAGGGCAGGGCACGCCCTTGATGGTCTACGCCCCCGGTGCCCGTGCTAGCGGCACTCTCCACCGTGTCCTGGACACCGCAGAAACCGACACCAACACCGGACAGATCGAACCCGTTACGGGCCGCGTCATGGCGTGGCTGGAACAGATCGAAGATCAAGCCAACGAGTGGATATTCCAATGAGCGACGACGACAACGTGATCAACCTGCAGCGCAAACGGATGGAAGCCTTCTGGGGCGAGCCGATTTCGGTCTACACCCGGGCCCAAGCCCTGGACGATGGAACGCTGTGCGACCTGACCCCTATCGCCCCGCGCTACGGGTTCAAGATCCCCATGGCCTGCACCAGCGGGGTGTGGCACGCCCTGGAATGGAACGAGCAGGACGAGGCCCGAAAGGACAACGCCACGGGCCAGTCCACCGAAGGCCGGCTGCACGACGTTCTGTCGTTGGCTGGGTTGGCCGCGCGGGAAGCGGCGCAGAAGGAGCCGACCAGCACCGTCTACTTCGACGTGCTGATGGTGCCAAGGTCCGGCAGCGTATCGGTGGCGCTCAACCAGCAGTTCATTCTGGTGGTGGGGCCGGGCGACCAGGGTGAGCCCGTCTTGACCCTGATGTTGCCGGGGGAGGACTGATCAAGGATGAACCGAACGAAGCCGCCGCAAGGCGGCTTTCTATTTTGCGTAACCGCTCAATGGTGCCGCCTTGCCAAAAAAGACAACGGTCAAACAATGGTTATGTGCTAGCAACTTCTAGCAGACCATTAGGAGACTTCCATGATTGACGTTCAAGCCATTATTCGACGCGCCCACGCCTTCGGCTATGACATGTGGCATACACGCCACGGATGGGTTTTGGAGCGGGATCACAAGGCCTGCACGCTTGGCAAAATCGAGGCCGTGCGCAACTTCTTGAACAACCAAGTATTGCGCTGATCATGCGCCAGGCCGTGCTGGACCAACTGTTGCCCGCAGCGATCATGCGCCTGCACCGGGAAGGCTATTTGCCGAAGGGTATAGCCAACCTATTGAACTGCCCGGTGGCGGTGGCGGAAGACGTGATCCAGCGTCGGTTTGCCCAACAGGTCCAGGTCATGCGCCCGGAAAATCCGATGGTGGATACCAAGGTCCTGGTCAAGGCGAGGAAGGACGAAGAGCGGACACGGGCGCGAGAGCAGAAGCGTCTGGAGCATGTTGCTCGGATCGAGGCCGAACGCGCCCTGCGTCAAGCCGTGGTCAAGGCACGCCAAGAGGAACGCGAACGCCTGCGGGAAGAGCAGAAGGAACGGTCCCGGCTTGCGAAGGAAGCGCAGCGCGCACTGGCGAATGAACGCCAGGCCCAAGAGGCGCGGGCGCGTCCAACGCAACTGGAGCAGATCTTGGACTATCGGGCGCAAGGCCTGTCCCAGAAGGAAACGGCGGAAATCTTGGGTGTCGACTACTGGTTCGTCCATCGCGTGCTGATGAAGCACGAACTGGCTTGTATCGGCGTCCGGGTGCAACCGAAGCGGAAACCGAGGCCGAAAAGAGAACAGAAACCGAAGCAGGTCGTTCGGCCCAAGCAAGTCCTGGCAACGACCAGTAATACGCCATGCCCGAAATGCCACTCGACCCACACCGCCAAGTTCGGCACGCGCCCGGTCAAGCACTCCGCCATGGTCATTCAGCGCTTCATCTGCCGCGGATGTGGCGAAAGGTTCAGTGAGAACGCAAACAAGTGGCATTACGGCGACCATCGGCCCGATCTGACGCAGCCCATATTACGAGCCACGCTGGCAGGCAAAACTCATGAAGGCATGGTGGCCGAGTTCCAATGCGGTGGCGAAACGATCCCGCGCAAGATCCGTCGAATGGCGGAACACGCCCGCAAACACCATGTGGCCTTCACCTGTACCGACCAAGCCGCCTGGCTCACTGCCATCACGACCGGCACGGAAATGAAGAGCGCCAAGTCCGACTTCCTCTACCTGGTGGTAGGAGCGGAAACCGGCGAGGTCTTGGAGTTCAACTTCTCCCGGCAACTCACTCATCGCCACCTCGATACCTTGGCCGACGTTGCCCGGATTTCCTATCCGGGATTGACCATCACCCAGACGCCACCCGAGGACGGGCCCGCTCAAGCGACGGTCGCAGCCCTGACCGAGTTCAGCGACAAGGCGCTGAAGAAGGTCAGGAACATTCAGTCGGCAGGAGAACGCATGTACCTGTGGATGGGAGATCGGCGGGGCTTGTTCCAGGATTGAACTGGATCGCAAGACCTGACTTGCCAGAAAGGACAAGCATATTAGCCTGGTACGAAACCATCCACAGGCTTGTCATGTTCGCCCGCCAACCCGACCACGACCCCAAGCAGACCCGCGCCCTACAAGACGCTATCCGTGCGGGCAAGGTGCGTGCGCTCCACGCCCTGATCAAGAAGGGCGTCTACGTCGACGGTATCGCGTTCGACCTGGCCCGCTCCCACATGCCCAAGGAAGTTCCACGGCTCCGGGATCACATGCGCAAGGCCTACTATGGCGAATAACGCAAAGATCGTGGAACTGCGACGCTCGGGCAAGTCCTTCCGCCAAATTGCGGATGAAGTGGGCTTGTCCAAGGAGCGTGTTCGTCAAATCCTGGACGCCGAGGGCGACCCCTGGACGGCCCGGGCGCGCAAGCGCTCCATTTCCTCGCGCCGCACCACTGTCATTCGCTTGTTCCACAAGGGACTGTCCCAGGAAGCCATTGCCGAGGAACTGGGCCTGCGTTCCCGCTCCTACGTTGGCAGGGTGCTGCGGGAGGAAGGCTTGTCCTCGCGAACCGTACAGGTCGCCAAGCGTAAAGCGTGGTTGATGTCCTTGGACGCCGATATCCTGGCAATGCGGAAGCAGGGCCTGTCCTTCAAGACCATTGCCGAACGGCTGGATCTGAAGAACCCCATGCTGGTCTCCCAATCTTTGGCACGCCAGGGCGTAATCTGGCGCAGTCCCATCGATCGGGACGAGGTGGTGCGCTTGCGCCACGAAGGCCTGACGCCCAAGGAAATCTCCGAGCAACTGGGGGCCAGTCGGCGCCAGGTGCTTTACGCCCTGCAGCAGGCCAATCTGGCGCAGCGACGCGGAAAGCGAACGTAAGCCTGGAACCGAATTAGGAAGCCGCCGCCAGGTGGCTTTTTTTATGCGTATAGATTCGCTAGTTAGGACTTGCCAAGGACGACAATGGATAAAGAATGGTTATGTGCTAGCAACTGCTATCACTCCTGAAACCAACACGACCATGAAGACGAAATCCTCCAACGCCAACCTCTACCTCTACACCTTCCTTTCCCTCCTGATGGGTCTGGTCTCCCTCGTAGATCCGGCCTCCCTGGGTCAGCGCGCCATGGACCACCAGAAGGAACGCGCCGAGCAGGCCGTGAAGGCTTGGGGCCTGTAATGACACGCCATATCGCGGTGGCCTCACCCAAAGGAGGCGTAGGCAAGACCCTGATCGCCCTCCAGTTGGCCGGCTACTACGCCGTCCAGGGCCAACGCGTAGCGCTGATCGACCACGACCCGCAGGGGTCATCCCTGATCTTCGGCAAGGTCGCCCAAAATGCCGGCGTCGAACTGCCGTTCGTGCCCACCACGGCGATGGCTTCGGGGTTCGACCTCTACATTCACGACTACCCACCGGGGCTGGCGAACCACTATGCGCCCTCCCAACTGGTCATCGTTCCGACCTTGCTGGACGCGGCTAGTTTCCTGGTGCACACGCGGGGCGTGAAGTATTTCCAGGAGTTGGGGCTGCGCGTGGTGCCTGTTGCACAGCGCGTTCGCACCGACCGGAAAGAGCAGCGCGATCTGTTGAAGCACTTTTCCGAGGGCGTGGTCCTGCGCGACCGTGCCTTGTATGCCAACTGTTATGGCAAAGGGCTCACCGTCGCGTCGGCGCGTGGACTGCCTCACCTGGGGAAAGCCCAGAGCGAAATCGCACACCTCGCGCAGGTGGTGGAGCGGGAGGTACAGAAATGACCCGTGCCCTGATCTGCCGTCCCGACGGCTCCATCGTCGAACTCGACCTGGCTGTGGCCACGCCCGAGGAAGCCGACGCCGCTATTACCGATCATCGTGAACTGGAACTGGTGCGGGCCTTGGCCCGTGCAGTCCTGGAAAACCGGGAGAACAATCATGAGTTGGACTGACCTCAACGTCGACGACGTGGCCGAGGTGTCGTATCCCGGACGGGATCGCACACTGCTGGTTCACCGTGAGCCGGGCCCACCCAAGATCATCGTCCAGGCCTTGCCAGCCAAGGCCCACAAGGTGGTGTTCCTGCGGGTGCCTGACGAGTTTCTGGAACGCCTCAATCGCACGATCCTGGGATCCAAGAGCGCCGCGATCTACGCCCTGATGGAAGAAGCCTTGACCGAGTTGGAGCAAGGGCAGGAGCGGTGGCGGGTGATCACCCGCGACAGCGTGTAAGAGCGTGGATTGGAACTAGAAGATCCCGGCCACTGACGTGGCATGAATGTGTCGAACAAGCGCCTCGAAATCGGGGCGTTTTTCTTTTTCTATTCCGCGTACAAAATCGCACGATTGTCTTTCCTGACCACTTGTCAAAAAGAACAACGGATCAATAATGGTTATGTGCTAGCAACTGCTATCACCACACTACCAGGAGCCCAGACATGAGCCTTTTTGATCGTATCGCCCACTCGCAAGAACACTCTTTCATCGCCCTGCGCACCAACGGCCTGTTGGCCGTGGCGCTGACCGGCCTGGCCATGCTGACGGCCACCGTCCTTCCCCTCATCGCTGGCTAACAGGAGACCGACGCCATGAACAACTTCACCACCAATATCGCCCGCTCGACGCTCCGCTTTGAGAAGCCCCAGCCCGGCTGCTACACCGGCACCTTCGATATCACGCTGACCCGCTAACCCGAGACCACCCCATGACTACCTCGACGACCACCAACCTCATCTTCGCCACCGTCGCCTCCTGGGTTCTCCTGCCGGCATTCGCCGCAGGCATGGCCTGGCTGGGCTACGACCTCACCAAACTGATCTGGGTGCTGGCGGCTCTGGCAACTGCCTCTGTGCTGTTCGAGACGCCCCGCGAATGGATCCTCGACCGCTTCCAGTAAACCCATGCGCATTCTCGAACACCACGTCTGTCCGATTTCCGGCCACACCTACGCCGTCATCGTGAACCCCATCGCCGGAGGCCTGGCTGGTCAACCTGCATATTGCTACCGCCTGATCTGTGCGCTGATCCCGGACTGGATCTTCCAGATCAACACCACCCGATCGGTCTCCCGCACGCCAGGGATCCTGATCTACAAAGAGTTCGACGTGTTGGAACCCCTGGTAGGGACACCCGGCACCGAGGAAGCCATTGCCGCTCTTCTCCGCGAAGCCCGAAACCTGGGCAGCGTCCTGCGCGGCGCCCACCACCTTGTCCCAAGGAAACTGACATGAACCACGCCCGCTATACCCGTCTTGTAGACGCCATCCAGACCCAACGGCTGCAGACCGTCCAGGACGCCTTGGCTGAACTGCGCGCCGTCGCCAAGACCTTCCAACCCCACTATCAGGTAGGCGAGAACCCGTCGGAGTTCGACCTGGACTGGACGTTGACCAACGCCCGGTCGGAGGAAGACCTAACCCCCATGGCCGTGCTGTGCCACCTGTACGCCATGATGAAAACGAAGGGCGACGTGGCTTCCTGTGATCGCCTGAACGCGATTGCCGAATGGCTGATCGCGCATGGCGCTGACCCGTTCCTGGACCAGGCCAGGCCCTTGTTCGCCGACGGTCGCCGCGGCACGGGCGCCTCGATCGTCCAGACCTTCGGTCGCGCCAACTTGCCCAGTGCCGTTCAAGCCGCGATCAATGCCGTGAACGACAGCACCGGGGAAGACGCCAGGGTTCTGCGCTACTGGTTGAGGCTGGGCATTGCCGCCTGACCGTGTACCTTCGAGTACGCCGCCCAGTAGCGGTTGACGTAGTAGCGCGTCTCTTCCAACTCCCCCGGCAACCCCATCGCCTGCTGGTCGCGTAGCCGACCCATCGCCTGGTCGAAATCCACTTCGGCCTGTTTCAGGAACAACACATCGGCCTTGGCTTGGGCCTTCGCCCGACGCTCGGCCACCAGTTTCCGTTGCCGCATTGCACGCGGTCCCACTTCACGCCGGGACGCATTCAACGGGACTTGCACACCTGCGACCTTGCGTAGCCGCAACTCCCCGACGCTGGCCGAGGTAAGCCACCAGTAGTCCTGGAAGTCGCGCAACCGAGACCTGCGACCGACCCCGACCACCCACGCGTTCGCTTCAATCAGTTGCCACACCACCCGACGGAAGGCGTCGTCCTCCAACCGGTAGACGGTCAGCCGTGGCGACTTGTTCAGGGGCGTGCCCGCCACCTGGGCCAGCAGTCGGGCTAGCCCTTTCGACTGGGTATCGCCATAGCGGCTGGAGACGCCGACGTAGCAGGAACCATCGTCAGCTTGGGCGGCATAGACGCGCGAACGGGGCAGGGCATGACGTTGAGCCAGCGCCGAACGGTAAGCGGCCAGCGTAGTGGAAGGGGGCAGGGGTGCGAGGTGATTTTGGGCTAGCAGGAGAACGGCGTGGCGTTGAGCCGCGAGGTCAGCGGGCAGGTTGGGGACGGTTAGCAGATCGGTGGAGGCGCGCACTTGTTGGCAGCGACGGCAGCACACGAACAGGTTATCGACAGTGAGCGGGCCACCCAAGGACGTGTGAACCAGCGAGGCGAGCGACGGGAAGTTGGGGCCGTTGGAGGTGGTGGGATCGTAGGCGATGGAACAGAGCGGGCAGCGTGAGCCAGCATGGGCAAGACGTTTGCGACGGGCGTATTTGGGTGGGCAGAGACGACGGCGAACATCGAGCGGAGCAATGGCCGATTGGAATTGAGCGAGCGACATTGAGGCGGCAACGGGAACCATTGGAACCTGAACGAGTAGCGATGGAAGCAGTGTAGGGGGCTTGTTGTGTGTGGCAAGCGAACGGTTGAACCGATGGAAAAACGCGCCGGCCAACAACCACTGGTGGAGCGTTAGTGGTTGTTGGCCGGAAGAGCAAAGGCGGCGAGCAGAGCGAAAAAGGCTTGAGGTGGCTGGCGTTGTGGTGGCTCGACGATGGAGCGACGAGACCAGCGACAACAGCAAGCCGAGAGCATGGACAACACGCACCATGGTGTTTTTTCCACTGCACTAGAACGCGAACCTAAAAACCAGGTGCAAGCCCTTGTCCCGCAAGGCTTATCGCCACATTTAGAAGCCCAATAGAAGCGACCCCCGAATAACGGCCTTCCAGCCTTGTTGCGAAGGGGTTTGCGAACCTTTAGAAGCAGACTTGCCAAGGATGACAAGCGCCGTAAGGTGGAATGAACACCTTCCACCCATTGTGCGACGCATGAGCAAGAAAGGAACCACCGCTTCGATCTGGATGAACGAGCAGGAGTTGGCCCGCTATCAAGCGCTGGCTGACGCTCGCGGCGTATCCATCTCGCAACTGTTCAAGCAGTCGACCGATCAAGCGCTGGCCTCCACCGACGCCACCCAGGACATGCGCGCCTTCGCCGCCGACCTACGCGCCGACCTGTCCCGCGTGCTGGAACGACTACTGGAAGCCGACGCCCTGCAAGCCCAGGAGCGCGCCCGCTTCCTGGATGAACAACGCCATGTGCTGGGCAATTTCCTGTCCGATCTCAAGGCGTCCCAGCGCGAGGCCGTGAAGGAAGCGTTCTTGTACGGCCAGACCAAACCCCGCACGGCGGCGCCCGCCGATCACGGCCACCACTCCGTCCCCCAACTCAAAGGCAACCAATGAAAACCTCCGTTCTCTCCCTCACGCTGGCTGCTGTCCTGACCGCGTCGGTTCCGGCGCTGGCCCAGGACTCGGCCCCTGCCGACAACACCGAACAACCCGCCAAGCCCAAGGCCGACAAGAAGCGGATCTTCAAGTCCGGCGCCATCGGCTGCGCTGCAGGTGGCGCGCTCGCGTTCCTGACCGGCAAGAAGGACAAGGCCCTGGCTGCGTGCGCCGTCGGTGCCGTCGTCGGATCGGTTGCGTCCTACAAGAAGCAGTTGGACGAAGCCCGCGCCCTGCAGCAAGAAGCCCAGGCCGCTGGCATTCCCGCCACCGTCACCACCAAGCAAGTCCAGGCGAAGTCGGGCGAGCAGGTGGAAGCACTGGACGCGATCACCTTGCCCTACAACCCCGCCAGCATGACGGCCCGCGATCCCGAGACCGTCCGCGTCCTGGACAAGATCGCCGCGCTCGCCAAGAAGTCGAAGGAGCCGTTGTCGATCGAGAGCCACGGCAAGAACGAGAAGGCCTGCCAGATCCCGCTGGCCGAACTGTCGGCGCGTGGTTCCTTCCCGCCCGCCAAGGCTGTCGACAAGTGCGGGCAGGGCAAGTCCCAGATCGTGATCACGCCCGTTCCAGATCTGACCTGATCCACCAGCCGGCCCTTCGGGGCTGGCCCCTTGAGACCCCCACCATGAACTACTACGAGCAACACGTCTTCGCCTTCCTGGTCGCCTACTGCGTCGAGCAGTACCGCCGCCAACGCGCCCGCCAGATCGTCGCCGACCGTCTGCTGACCATCGCCAAGTCCACCGCACGCTCATGAACAACGCCGACGACTTCCTGGATCTGTTCGCCACCCCGGCACCCAAGCCCGCGCCGGCACTCGCGATCGTGGAAGAAGCGAAGCCGTCCATGTTCGACGGGGTGCTGGACGAGTTCGAGGTGCAGGCCACGGAGGCCGAGCCCCTCCAGGATCCAGCGCCGGAGATTGCGCAGGAACAACAGTCGGAGGCAGAAGCACCGGAGGAAGCCCAGCCCGAACCTGAAGTCGCCGATCCTGCTATTGGCTACGACATGACGATGAATGCTCCCATGGACGTGTCCGTACTCATGGCGGTGGCAGAGCCCGAAGATCGGGATCGTCTGCGAGGATCCGCCTTCGATCGGTTGGTGGAACGCGGCGAGCGTGAACCTGCCCAGGACCGAGCCGAAGCAGTGGACCACCTCGTTCAGGATTGGCACGCCAGCCCCGAACCGGTCGAACAGCGCATGGGGTTGGTCCACTCCCCGGAAGACCGGTCTGCCGTCCTGAACGCGTTGCCCGCCACGGTGCCGGCGTCCGCCGTGCGTGTGGTCAAGCCGCAGCGCAGTCGCCGTCCGCTCGGGATCGGCGCGTGCGTGGCGGTCCTGGCGATCGCCGGGGCGGTGGCTTGGATACATACTAATAAGGAGTCCGCGTCCGCAGTCGTGGTCGAGGCCCCAGTCCAGGCGCCGAAGGTCGAAGCGCCCCCTGCGCCAGCACCTATCGTGGTGGCCCCTCCAGTGATCGAGCCGCCGAAAGTCGAAACCGCGGTTGTGGTCGAACCTGTCCCCGAGTCGTCCAAGGTTGAACCCGTGGCCACGCCTGACCCCGTGCCTGTGAAGTCCGTACCCAAGCCCGTAGCCAAGAAGTCTGCGAAGAAGCCAGCGCCCAAGCCCGCGAAGCAGGAAGCACCCGCCAAGACCTGGCAGGACGACGCGATGGACAAGTTGGACGATCTGGAAAAGCGCTTGTAGGTTCGCAAGTTCAGACTTGCCAAAAAAGACAACGCCTCTACCTTGGTCATACCACTGACCAAGGTATTTTTTCATGAGCGAACTACCCCCGTCCGACTATGGACGTGCCCGCTGGGCCCATATCAGTCTTGCTGGCCGTGTGCTGGACTTTTACGGTCGCCATTGCTTGGGCGCACCCAAACCCGAACAGATCCCCGGCGACAACGACGCCGTCAAGGCACTGCTAGCCGAGCGCTTTCATGCGCTTCCCGTTGAGCGCAAGCCCGCCAAGTTCTCTGACGGGTTCGGCAAGGGCGCGAAGTGGAACACGCAGGTGCGCTACTTCGAGCACCGCCTGGTTGGGTACGTCATGCCGATCGTGACCGCGCTGCTGTGTACGGTCCTGGTGGGTTCGGCCGGTCTGGTCCAGAAGACGTTTGCGGGTGCGGAGAAGTGGAATAACCAGCGCAAGGCCGAGAACGCGGCCGAAGAAGCGCGGGAGTACGCCGCCAAGCGCGAAGGCTTGAAGAAGGAGTGGGCGGCCGAGGTGGCCGGTTATTCCGCCCAGAAGTGCCTGGACGAAGTTTCGGATCTGCGCGTGCGGGATACGGACGAGAAGCGCGACCGCTACGCCGTCCTGCAGTCCGGTTGCGTCGACAAGACCCAAGCCATCGTCGATATCGGCAAGTCGTGGTCGATCTCGCAGTGCGCGGATTTCGCGATCGAAGGCAACAAACAGATCAACGAACAGAAGGGCCAGCAAACCTGGGTGGACAGCCTGGTGTTCCAGCAGGGGTGCCTGTCGGTTCATGACCAGCAGGCGCTTCTCAAACTCGTCAACCCCAAGTAAGGCCACCCATGAAACTGTCTGACTACCTCTCTCTTTACACCGTGGCCAACCTGTTCACCCAGGTGGCCGAACGTGTGTCCGCCCTGGTCCATCGGCGTCCCTACAACCCGGTCGAGGCCAACGCCCGAGGCTGGGTCTATGCCCGTGCCCAGGAGTCATTCGACTACCTGACGCCCACCAGCGACATGGTCAACCGTGCGCCGCCCAAGGAAGGCGAACCCTTGATGTACGTCGAGCCAAAAGATCATGCCGAACTGGCACGGCTGGGTGCGACCGAACGGAATGGCAAGTGGTACATGCCTGCGAAGATCAGCAACGAGGACCGTTGGGTGTTCGTGAACTGGTTTGCTCGCGCCACCCCCGACCTGGCCACCAACGCTCTGGATAACGCATTCACGGTCGATGGGCGAAGCACCAACGGCTACCAGGAACCCAGCGATATTTACGAAGGCAGCGACAGTTCTGCCACCGGCATTGTCATGGGTGTGCTCGCCGTGTTGCCCGCCGCCATGTTCGTTGTCTACCAGATCCCCTGGTTGGGGCCGCTGGTTGCGCTGGGCTTGGGCCTGCCCTTGATGGCGCTACACGCTTACACCATTTACCAGGCCGAAGACGCCTTGACCTTGTTCAAGGTGCTGGCGCTATCCCTGGGACTTCCGCTGTTGGGGGGCGCGTTCTCCGGGTCGCAGTTCACGCCACAAGGCGCGATCTTGCCGATCGGGGTGCTGTCCATCCTGGCCTTCCTGCTGGCCTTCATCGGATCGGGTGCGACTACCGGCAAGACCGAAACGCCACTGGTCACCAAGTTCAACCGCTTCCTCCACGCCATGGGCATGGTCTTCGTGTTGGTGGCGGTCAACTTTGCCTTGTCCTTGTTGCCGTCGTCGCTGGACGCGTTCAAGACGCTGGGTCTGTTCCTGCCCGCGTGCGCGTATCCCTTCTACTACATGAAGAGCAACGAGCGGGCACGCACGGCCACCTTGCTCCTGCAAAGCCTGTACAAGGCTGGTCCCACCCATGGCGGTGGTTCGGATACGGGCAAGTTGGCACCCGCACGCCTTGAACAGATCCGCGAAGCGGCGCGCGACACCACGCCCATCATTCCGCTGGCCATCGCCCAGGGCGTCACCGGCAAGATGGATCTGCCCAGTGCGCCCGACGAAGGCCAGGTCATGGGTCTGTCCATGTTGGACTTCTCCATGCACCTGATGGTCTGGGGCAGGAGCGGTAAGGGTAAGACTTCATCCTTCCTTCGCCCCGTCGCCCTGCGCATGAAAATGTTGCCAGAGCAGATCGGCGCCATCCTGTCGGATGGCAAGGGCTCGATGGTGGAAGACATGCGTGACTTCCTCGATATCGTGATCGAGCCAGGGCTCAAGTTCGCCCCGTTCCAAGGCATGGATCCGGAAACGGTGGCCGAGGCCTTCAACGAAGCCACGGACGACGGGATCAAGGGCGAAGCGATCTGGACAGACGGTGCCGACAACTTCCACCTGTTCGCCCTGACCATCCTCCATGCCCTGGTGGAGCACGAGAAGGCGGGCAAGGTGGAGAAGGACCTGCAGGTGAAGTCCTACGAACTCCAGATCGACTACCTGTTGTGCCAGCAGGAAGAGAACCGCCGCTTGAAGTTGGACAACCGGCTGGTGGAAGAACAACTGCGCTCGATCGAGACCGCAGCCGACAGTAGCAAGAAGTTCATCGCTTCCACCCGCCAGTTCAAGTGGACGCCAGCGTGCTACTCCACCATCGCCAATATCCTGGCCACGCCGCAAATCATGCGCGGTGGGTTGGGGCGCCCCAACCAGGACGCACTCGATCTGTTCCTGTTCCTGGGCGCACGGCCCATGGAACTGCCCGGACAGGAGCCCGCCGAGTTCGAGGCCGAGAAGAAGAAGTACGACGAGCGCAAGTTGCTGGAACCCACCACGATCCACCCGGCATTCCTGGAGCAGGGCCGTGTGTTGGCGCGTGCCGTGGATTACTTCACTCGCACCTGGCCCAACACCGACGACAAGCAGCGCTCGTCCTTCATGATCAATGTCAATCGCGACATTCTGTCCTTCCTGAAATCGGACAAGTTGCGCGGCGGCATGATCGACGGCGTTGACCACGGCGAGACCGCCTGGGCCGATACCGAAGAAGGCGTTGACGTATTGCGCGTCCTGTATGGCGAGTGGTTGGGGATCAACCTGCCCACGACCCAGTTCAAGAAGAGCGGCAAGATCATCGCCAAACTGGTCAAGACCAAGATCTTCAAGGCGATCAAGATCCGCAGCGAGAAGTACGGTTCTGACTGGGCCAAGGCCACGGGCCAATGCTCGGTCATGGACATGGTCGACGAATGCCAGTTCATGGTCTCACCCCTGGAAGCCGATCTGACTTCGATGGCGCGCTCCATGGGCCTGTTCTTCGTCTACGCCACGCAGAAGATCGAAGGCCTGGTCAAGTTGATGAAGAGCGAAGAGGCCACGATCAACTTCCTGGAAGACTTCGCGTCGCAGGTCGCTTTCGACACGTCCGCAGCCACGCTGGAGTATCTGAAGCAGCGGGCAGGCGAGGCCAAGAGGCTGATGGTGCAAGCGCCACCGCAAGCCATCATGGACGTGAAGCGCGCCATCCTGACGCAAGAGAACACGATCTACCACGACCCCAACCACGCGGGCGCCAAGATGTTGCGCGACCTCGATCGCCGCGGTGGTGCCCGCATGCAGGTGGTGGTGGAAGGCATGACGCCGTATCGCGGTCTGACCCGTCGTGTTCCGCTGTCCGAGCAGCGCGACCAGACCTATATCCCCGTCCACATGAGCGGCACGCTGGAAGTGGGGCCGATCCTCGAAACCTGGCAGATGACCGACAAGTTGTCGGTGCGTGGTTCAGTCCTGTGCATGTTGAACCGTGCGGGTCATGCCCGGATCGACTTCGCCACTGTCGAGTCCATGAGCGTCCAGCATGTGAAAGACACCCTAGCCGCACACCGCAAATCCCTTTCCCCCTGATCCGGAGTTCGCATGTCCACCTATATCGACAACCACAACAAGCAAGAACACCTGGATCGGGCGTACCGCAAGTACGAACCCCAGTACAACGCCGCCTTTGCGTCAGATCCCAGCCCGGCCCATCGCAAGTACGACGCGATGGCTCCGCTGGACGATCCGCAGTGGAAGCGTCTGGAAGCCTATCGGGGCAACGACAAGGACGCCTATCACGCGCACCGTGACCACCCCGGCGATCCGCTGGCCGTACCCACCGCCAAGGAGGCCGCCATGTGGGAGGCCAACCAGGCCGACCACTGGCGCGTGGAGCGCGAACCAGGCTATGCCGATCATGCCATGAGCCACAACAAGTGGCTGGCCATGTCGCCCGAGCAACGCCACTCCGATCGTGCCGCCGCCTTTTTCGACCATGTCGAAGCCCAGCATGGTGCGGGCTATGACCAGTACGCCACCAAGGCCGGCAACAACGCTGTCACCAAGGACGCCTACCTCAACAACATGGCTGTGGTGGAGTACGAAAAGATGGCGGCGCGCAGCCAACAGCAACAGCAGGCACCCAAGCAAGAAGCCGCCCAACAGTCAGCTCCGAAGCAGGCCACGCCGCAGCAAGAGGCCAAGCCCACACGCTTGAACAGCGCCGCGTTCCAGGAAGCACCCAATCAGGAGCAAGCCGCGCCCGCCGCTGAACAGCAGGCGGAGGTAGCCCAGGAGTCGAAGAAGTCGCGAATGTCGCTGGCGGACTTCCAGGGCAGCACGTCCGAGTACGTCGCACAACGTCGTCCGGAAATCGTCGCCAAGTCGGACGACGAGATCAAGCAGACCAAGCAGGAAGCCGCAGCCGAACACCGGAAGTTGGAACTGGGCGAAGTCCAGAATCAGGCGGCCAAGGTCGATGGCTACAACCGCGTGCAATCCAGCCTGGACGAAGTGCGCACCGCCCGCAGGCAGGCAAGCCTGGCAGAGGCACAAGACCGTAATCGAGGACAAGACAGATGAAGACAGGAGCGAGGGCCCTAATCTTCCTAACCACTCTACTGACGATCACCACCGCCAACGCCAAGATCCCCAAGATCGACGGCATGAGCCGCGTGACCCACGCCCATGCCGAGCAGGCCTTGGCTTGTTCCAAGAAACTTGGGCGCAACCCCGACCTGTTGATCGTGGCCGATATGCGCCTGGGATCCGGCGACAAGCGCTTGTGGGCGATTGACACCCGGACCGGCAAAACCATTGTGAACACCGAGGTCGCGCATGGCCGCGGCTCCGACCCCGGCAGCAAGGGCAGGGCGCAGGTGTTCTCGAACACGCCCGGTTCGCTCATGACTTCGGTGGGCCTGTACTCCATTGCCGAAGCCTACAAGGGCAAGGATGGCCATATCACTACCCGCCGAAGGCTCGACGGCCTCATGCCCGGGTTCAACGACAACGCCCGCGAGCGTGCCGTTGTCCTGCACCCCGCGCGCTACGTGCGCGATGGCTGGGCCGGACATTCCGAAGGCTGTCCGGCTGTGTCGTATGCCGTGATGGAGCAGTTGAACGATCGCGGCCTGGATAACGCAGTTCTCTGGATCGAGGGCGACGTGGAAGGCCTGTCCGAAGCCGTAGCCACCTGTTCCGGTACGAAGATCCGCAAGCGGTTCCGTTGGCCCTGGCAGAAGAAACTGCCCGTCCAGCCGGAATGGTCGCCGGAGTCTACCGAAGCGTTCAATCCGTATTTCCAGGTGGTGTACGACAACTTCTGTCCGTCACCGGAACTGACCGCCTCGCTGTCGTGGTGGGCGGGCCAGCCCATCTACGCCGAGGCGGCGGGCCAGCGCTGGACCTTGCGGTTCTGATCACAAAGCCGCGCCTTTACGGGCGCGGTTTTCCTTCCATCCTGCCACCATGAAGCAAGCGATCTACGACTCCTTTGGCGCCCCCGGCAAGCACGTCGACTCCAGTATTCGTGTGCGTCGCTGGGACCTGGGGCTTGCCTATGGTGCGTTGGGATCGGCCCTGGGGTTTTTCCCGATTGCCCGATGGGGCATGGGGTGGCATGACACGTTCCGTGCGCTCTCACTCGATCCTGCGTTCTACTCCCGGATCGACAACCTGCAGTGGGCCCAAGACTGGACCACGCTTGCCATGGCCACCACCACAGGAGTGATTGCTGGCGGTGGACTTGCGTATGCCGGCCTCATCCCGCGATCGAACCAATGGGTGGTCAGTGGCGTGCGCTTGCTGGAAGGCAAGGACGCCAGGAAGGAAGCCCGTCGCCGCTCGCCGTCCATGAAGGATCGCCTCACCGATCCGTTCGGCTTACCGCTTCACCCCGATCTGTGGTTGTCGAAGAAAACGCTGTCGCGCCACATGCTCATCTATGGATCGGTGGGATCGGGCAAGACCCAGATCTTGCTGGCCATGCTGCAACCGCTGATGGCCAACCAGAAGGCCAAGTTGTTCCTGTACGACGTAAAGGGCGACTTCACCGCGAAGTTTCCGCAAGCCAAAATTTGTTCGCCATTCGACACTCGTTCGATGACCTGGTGGGTCGCCCGCGACGTTAGAACCAGCACGCAAGCCGCCGCCTTTGCCGACAGCCTCATTCCCGAGGACAGCGGATCCGGAAAATTCTGGACGCAGGCCGCCAGGCAACTCTTGTTGGGCGTCGTGCGCTCGCTGCAGAACGAGAACCCTGAGCAATGGACATGGACGGATCTGGCGCAGCGCGTGTCCATGCGCGCTGCAGAAATGGCGCCGATCCTCGACAAGAACTACCGCAAAGCCTACGGCTTGATTTCCAACACCGAAGGCCAGACCGCATTCAACGTGATCGCTACCTTGAACGGCTACACCAAAGTGATCGACGACCTGGCCCGTGCCTGGCCGAACTACGACACCGCGCTCAATGGGGCCGGTACCAAGGACAAGATCGAAGGCGTGCCCCTTGCCTACGTGGGAAAGCCGGTCAAGCCGATCAAGGCGAACTACCCGAAGGACGAGGACTGGAAGCGGGCGAGTAAGCAGTACCAGGAACAAAACAAGGCACGCCAAGCCTGGCACGCCGACTTCACGAAACGCCGTCATGTCTTCTCCGTCACCGACTGGGCGGCCGACAACTACAAGGGCCCCACCAAGATCATCGTGCAGTCCGGCCCGGACTCTGGACTCACGTCGGCGTATATCGCCGCCCTGATCAATGTCGCTGTGCCCTCGATCGTCTCCCCGCAACTGCCCGACAATGAAGGCGGGCGCTTCCTGGGCTTCTACTTCGACGAAATGTCCAGTATCGGAAAAATCGACTTCGCCCCGTTGGTCGACAAGGGCCGATCCAAAGGGGTTGTGGTGGTGGCTGGCATTCAAGACTTGGCGCAGTTGAAGGAACTCTATGGCGATAACCAGGTGAAGGCCCTGTCAGGCATGGTAGGAACTCACATCGTTTGTCAGATCCAGATGGGCGAGACCCGCGAAGAACTATCCAAACTGCTGGGCACGCAGAAGGTCGCACGGTTGGACAATCACCCCGACGCCCGGTTGAACAACGAAGGGCAACCGGTGGTCTACCCGGCGCAACTCACCGACATGCTTGGTTTCCGGAAAACCAGGAAGGCCCCGTTCTTTGAGATCCGCGCCCTGGTCCAGCAGGGCGGGGACTTGCTCTTGCTCAACTTCCCGGGCCAACCCTTGAAGGACTGGCGCAAGGGCCAGGAACCTGCGGCCTGGACCACGCGAGCAGCCGGTTTCGAGAAGCCGCGCGAGGATCTGACGGGCGAGGCGGTGCTTGCCGGCAAGGAGATGGGCGAGCAACTGGATCAAGGCGAACTGGATCGCTTGTTCCGCTGATTTTGCGGGCAAGTTCGTAGCGCCAAACTTGCCAGAAACGACAATGGCACAAGAATGGTCCTCACCACCTGGAGGGCCGTCATGCGATCACTATTGAACTGGTTTTTCGAGATTGTGCTGGTGCTGGGCTACGCCATCTTGGCGGTGCTGTTTGCACTGAACGACAAAGTATTCATGGCCTTGTGTTCGGCCCTGTTCTCGGGTGCGTTCGGCTACCTCTTCTTTCAAGTCCGCTTCTGTCGCAGGCGGTGGTCATGAGCCTGTTCAATGCCCACGGCCATTTCGTACCGCTAGCCCAGTTCCGCGCGGCCCTGGCCAAGGGTGCGAACCCCAACCAGTTGTGGATCTCGTCCCGCGGATCGGCGGACTACACCATTCGCGTGCCCGTGATCGTGGCCGCCCAATCCCAGGATGGCTTGCCCTTTCTCTTGGCCTTACTGGATGACCCGCGAACCGATATCGAAGCGCGCAACCTGGAAGGTCGTTCGGCCTTGATGATGGCCGCCTGTCATGGCCTTGAACCGCACGCCGCACTGTTGTTGTCCCGTGGCGCCAATCTCCACGCCAAGGACACCTACGGACGCACGGCACTCCACCATGCCACCCAATGCGAAAACGAGGCCATGTTGCGTCTTCTGCTGAACGCTGGCGCGAACCCCAACGATACGAACCAGGCAGGACGGGCCGCACTGCATGAAGTGATGATGGCGTACACCCGGTTCCCCCAGCCCTTGGAAACGAAGATACGGCTTTTGCTGGACTGCGGTGCGCATGTCGATCATCGAGGCGCCATGGGAATGACGCCCTTGTATACCGCTGCTGGTAGCGGGTGGTCGAGGATAGTGGCCATGTTGCTTTCCGCAGGCGCCAATCCACAACTACGCGCAGACTGTGGGCTTACCGCCATGGAACTGGTACTGAAACGCTTGGCTACGTTTCCAGGCGTTCACGAACCCGGTTTGACCGCGACCTTGGCTGTATTGGAAGCCCATGCGCGCCGCGGTGCCTTGGCTTGCCTGGCCCAGATGGAACACCGCATGGGTTCGCTTCAGCGCGCCCTGTGAGTTGCCAGCCACAACAAGTCCTGGATACTGGAACATGCTCAAACTCACGGCCCTGACCGCTACCGGACACAACGCTCGCGGCGACAACGTCATCGAGTACCTGACCGAGACCCAGTCACTACGAGACTTGGCCGGCTACTACGTGGGTGCGGAAGGCCTGGAAGAGGACACCATGCGCTGGCGTGGGCATGGCGCGGCCATGCTCAATCTGTCAGGCACACCCGACAAGGCGCAAATGATCGAGTTGGCGGCGGGCTATTCCCCCGACGGCTTGAAGACGAAGTTGTGCCAGAACGCCGGCAAGGGGCCGGAGAAAGTACTCAAGATTGACCCCCAGACACTGCAACCCCGATTGCTGGCCAACGGGCACCCGGAGTTCGTCTGGAAGGGGGGCCACCAGGTGGGCTACGACTGCGTGTTCAACGCGCCCAAATCCGTATCGCTGCTGTTGGCTATGGCCGACCCCGACGAGCGCGGCAAGATCCTGGCCGCGCACCGCCGCGCCGTCGACCAGGGGCTGGAGTACATGGAAAGCAAGGTCGAAACCCGGTTGGGCAAGGGTGGTAAGGACGTGGTGGGCGTCGATGGATTGGTGATTACCTCCTGCGACCATCTCGCCAACAGGAATTTGGAACCTCACCTGCACACCCATAACTTGCTGTTCGGCGTGGCCTTGCGCCCCGATGGCAAGTGGGGTGGGTGGGAGAGTTCGGAAATGTACCGCCACCAGAAAGCCGCCGACACCATCTACATGGCGCACCTGGCCCAGAACTTGCGAGATCTGGGCTACGGGATCGAACAGACCGCCGAACTGGATCCCGATCAGCAGGACACGGGCGTGCGTGCATGGAAAGTCGCTGGGATCGACGACGCCACCATTGCGGCGTTCTCCACGCGCAAGCAGGAAATCGTGGACGCCATGACCGAAGGCCTGACCCACCAGGAAGCGTGGGCACAGACCCGTGCGCACAAGGACGAGCCCAGCCCGGAAGAACTGTTCTCAACCTGGGAGCGCGTCATCCCAGCCATGGGGCAGAGCAACGACCTGGCGCAGTTGAAGGCCCTTCCCGATATCCAGGCGCCATTCCGTTCAGACGAACAGATCCTTGAAGCCTTGCACGCGACCACCGCGATCGTGGCCGAGAAGGACATTCTGTGGGAGGTCAGCCGGGCGCGTGCAGGTCAAGGCCCCGACGCCCTCAAGGCCGACGTGGAGCGCTTGAAGGAAAGCATGGTGGCCATCGCCCCGGAACGGCAAGCCGCGATCGACCAGGGCAATCACGTCTCGCGTCGCTACTCCGAAACCCGCTTCGCGTGGTCCAAGATCGTGGACTGGGAGCAGGAAGTCCAAGCCAGGGCCGACGCCCGCAAGGACGACACCGCCGTCCGCGTGCCCGATCGGATCCTGGACAAGGTGATCAAGGACTACCAGCAGGAGAAGGGTTTCACCCTGTCCGACGAGCAACTCGAGGCAGTCCACCACTTGTGTGCCGACAGCGGCGGACACGCTGTCATGGCGGGCGTGGCCGGTGCCGGTAAAACGACGGTGGCCGATCTGTACAAGCGTTGCTTTGAGGCCAATGGCCAGGAGTTGATCGGTGCGTGCGTTTCACGTAAGGCTGCGGGCAAGTTGAAGGAAGAGAGCGGCATGGAGGCCATGTCCGTCACCAAGTTGCTCATGAAGTTGGACAACGGCCACAAGCTCACGAAAGACATTCCAGGACTCACCGCCAAGTCAGTGGTGGTGCTGGACGAAGCCGGCATGGTCGATACCGAAGCGGTGCGCCGCCTCATGCGCCACGTCGATGACGCAGGCGCCAAACTGATCCTGCAAGGGGACATGAAGCAACTGCAGGCCATCGGCGCTGGCGCCGGCATGGCCCTGGTGTCCGAGCGCTTGGGCCAGACGGAACTCTCCGAGATCCGCCGCCAGAAGAACGCGGACGACCGTGATATTGCCATTGCGTTCTACGATCGCGACGCCCAGGGACGGGTCATCCTGGACAACCGCGCCGAACCGAAATCGCGCGCCGAAGTCGTGGCCAAGGGCGCAACGCTGTGGAAGAAGTTGGAAGCGCGCGGCGCGATAGACGCCTACAACACCCGGGGCGAAGCCGCCGACGCCTTGGTGCGCGACTGGATGGACAGTCCGCACGCCATCGACAACCGTCTGGTGCTGGTCCACACCCACGAAGACAGCGCCTTGCTCACTGGCAAGTTCCGCGATGGGCTACGTGACCGCAGCGTCCTGACCGGCGAGGATCACACCTTCCAGGCCAGGCGCGACAAGCGCTTGTACGACATGACGGTGGCTGTGGGCGATCGGGTGCGGATCACCAAGAACGACAGCCAGCGCGGCGTGGATAACGGCGACATGTGCGTGGTTGAAAGCGTCTCGCGTACCGACACCGGATCCCTGGCCTTGGGCCTGCGAGTGGAAGGCAAGGCAGGGCAACCCAGTTTCCTGCTGGCCGTGGACACGGGCGAATGGAACCACTTGCAGGCCGGCTACTGCCGCACCGTTCACGACGCACAGGGGCAGGGCAAGCCCGCCGTCTTCCATTTCGCCAACGCCTCGATGGTCGACAACCAATCAGCGCTGGTCGCGTTCACGCGCCTCACGTCCGACCGCTACCGCATGTATGGGGCGGACGTGGAACTGGAGCAGGTCAAGAACCGACTGGGCGCGGATCGCTTGAAGCAGAACGCGATCCAGGAAGGCTTCTGGGCCGAGAACGCCAAGCCGCGGCGCACGACCCTGGAACAGGACTACGACCGCGTGCTGCAACAGCAACCGACGCGCGGGCTTGAGCGCTAGGCCTTCGGCCAGCCCACGAGCAACCAGGTTCGCCACGCCTCAAGTCGGCGCAAGGTTCCCATCTTCCGGCCCAGGTTCACTCGCACGTTGGGCGGGAGGACATAGACCTGATAACCCTTCAAGTGGGCCACCCAGCGCCAGACGAACTCACGCTGTTCGGCGTCCATGTAGGTGCCCGTGATCGTTTCCAGCCGGATCATGCGGAAATCCCGCAGCCAGCCACCCGAGGGCGCGGCGTGCTGCTGACCACGCTGTTTCATGTTCACGGTCTGGCCCACGTAGACGGCGCGTTCGTTGTCGAACACCAGCGCATACAAGTGGCGGGTCTTGCGCTGGAAGTGGCTCTTGCGGACCCACTGGCTCATGGGCGTGGCGGCAGTTCGACACCCTGGCGCTTGCGCTCTTCCGGGGTGGGTAGTTTCACCGCCACCCCGATCGCTTCGATGATCGAAAGATCCAACGACCACGCCTGCTGGGAGCGCTGCGACCACACGGCGTAGGCCTGCCGCAAATGCTGTTCCAACTCCCATTCGGTCCAGCCGTTGACCTTCAAGAGGTGCGCGCGAGCCGCAGGTTCCTGGCCCGTGGCCACCGATCGACCGAAATGGATGGCCTGGTGGCACGCAGGACAAATGCAGGTCAAGCGCTTCAACCGCTGAACCCCGTCCGCGAACTCAAACCGTTCGTGCGCTTCCAGGAAAACCTGTGCCGCAGGGTCGGCCTTGGCCGCGCAGACTTCGCATTGAAAGCCCGCGCGGGCCTTCACGCCGTCGGCGATCCGTTTCCAATCGTCTGACGACACCGAACTGCGCACATTGGTGTGCCAGCAGGTGGACGGGATCAAATCGACCGACAAGCGCGGGGTGGAACCCCACGTCCGGTCTTCTCCCGGAAACACCTGGGGCAGGCGCTTCCAGTGTTCGGCCATCCGCTGTTCGGTGGTCGGGTCAGGGGCGTACCAGAGTTTGTGGTCGTGGTCGTAGCGGGCGCCCAGGCCCTTGGCCTGTTCCTTGTCCGCGAAGGGCAGTTGGAAGTAAATCGTCATCCGGTCCAGGATGAGGCGATTGTCGTTCCTGGCAAGTGTGTCAAACCATCATCACGAACAACTAGATCCCAGAAACAAAACACCCCCGGCGAACCGGGGGTGCGGGCAGCATAGAGCCCAGCGGCGTGGGCGAGGGACGCACGTCGCCCCTCTAGGGTGGCGAGGCGGCGTCTGGTGTCAAGGCGGCACGGCGACGACCGACGTAAGACGCCGGATTTTCACGAAGCGCCGCCACGGCTTCGGGGAACAGGAACTCGATCAATGACTGATAACGATGGGTTGGCACGAAGGCTGGGACGGCGTCGATCCAGGCCTGGTGGTATTCGCGGACCTTGTTCGACCATGCCCGCCGATCGCCACGCTCCATGAGCAAGGCGCCCCGATCGTAGAACCCCATCATGGCGGTAAAGACCCACAGCGCCGGCTTGTGCGAGTTGAACAAGGTGTTGGCCAACTCAATGAGGTAGCGCTGTTCGCAGCCCACGGGCCGGCCTAGTTTTGCCGAGTACGACGCCTGCAGGAGGGGGAATAGCGGATCGAAACGCACATGCTCGGGCAAGTCGAAACCCCGCAACTTGAACCTGGCCCGGACGACCGACCAGAAGTCATTGTTATTCACATGGTTGGGGTAGCCACGCATGAAGTCTTCCATGAGTGTGCGCAACGACGGGTCGGATTGGTAGTCCACCGTGGGCGGCAGGGGTTCGCGCGGAAGGGGTTCGATCACAGTCCGCCTGGGCGTCAGTGCCTCCACCTGGGCGTCCAGCGGCGCACGGGCCGCGTCGTAATCGAAGAAATAGGCGCGGGGAACGCGCCCATCCTTCACGTCGAACCGCAACTGGTCAAAGAACACGACCTGCCGATGGTGTCGGTGTTCGATGGTGGATCCTTCCAGATAAGGCTCTTGCCAGGCGCATTCCATCGCGAAGCGTCCTTCGCGGACAGAAAGTGCCAACGTGTCCTCATTGACCAGGAAGGCGTTGCGATTGTTGTTGAAGAAAATGTCGTCTTCGGCTTGTCGGAAGGCGCCAATGGCCAGATCGCGGAAGAACCAGATCAGATTGCCCACGTTCTTGCGGTAGAAGGCCTGGCGCTGTGCCACCACTTCCACGAAGGTGGTGGACAACTGGACTTCCAGCGCAATGCGCTCGGTGCCGTGGATGGTCTGCACATCGGGCTTTCGCCAGCGCACCCCATCCAGTCCAAACCAGGTGGCTTCTGTCTGGGTGTTGGTGAAGGTTGGATCCGCGGCCAGGCTCGCGACGATCAGCGCCTTATAGGCTCGGTGCGCTTCGCTTTCCTTGGTGTTGGCGTAGACCATCGCGCAGATGGCGTCGTGGGTCATGCCCTTGGTGCCGCCACACTCTTCACTGCGGAACCGGTGCTTGAGGTAGAAGCGATCCTCCCGTTCCTTGTCCATGGGCTTGGACCGCAACACCATGGGCTTGCGACAGCGCTGGCATACGTACCGGACCTTGTCTTCCAACAGGTCATGTTCCAGGGCAAGGCGCTTGTTCTGGATCAGGTCGCCGTAGTCGCCTTCTCCGATGAACTGGTGGAGCGTCAGGCTCTGCCCCGTGGACAGGTCCAGGACGCCATGGAAGGGCTGGTGAGCCAGGGCAATGCGGCGAGGGGAGGGTGTGTCTTCCATGTCGTCTACCCATCCTACGGTCTGGCTTCTCACCCGTTGAGACGGTCGTGTGCCCGGTCCACAATCGGGGCAAAGGGGAACCCATGCCATCCAAAGCCAGCCTGACCTTCGAGCACGCCATTCAAGACGCCCTCGATCTGGTCAACCACTTCGACCGTCTCAACTCCCAGCCACCCCCGCCCGAGAACGGAGTCCTCAAACGGGCCAGCCTGGTCATGGCGCTTGCGGCACTCGAAACCTATTTCGAGGATCGGTTAGTGGAAGCGGTGGACGCCGTGGCGGGTGGAGCAGGGCACCTGTCCGATTTCATGCGGGACAGCCTGGCCAACGACCTCAAATATTTCCATACGCCCAGCACCGATCGAGTACGGCCCCTGTTTCAGAAGTACCTGGGCCTCGATATCACCGACGGCTGGCGTTGGAACATGATGGAGCCTGCAGCGGCTCGAACCGAGTTGAACCGCCTGGCCAAAAAGCGAGGCGATATCGCTCACCGATCGGGCCGACCCGCCAATGGGGTGCCGGCCAAGCACGCCGTGTCTAGGGACGACCTGCGCCGGCATATTCATTTCATCCGGCAGGTGGTCCTGGCCACCGACGCGGTGTTGGCCAAGCCCTAATCGGGCCGTCCAACACACCCCGCTATCGATCAAACCCACGCCGTTATCTGGGCGATAGTGGCGTATGTTCACCCGCTGGGTTTTGCCAAAACTTTAGCTAAAGCCGCCTTGGCTAAACCCGTGGCTAAAGGAACTTCCACCAAGAGTTCCGCATGGGAAATGACGCTGTTTAGCCACTTCCAGGGTCACTTGTCTCACGGTGTTTCAGGCTGTTTCTTTTGTCTTAGCCATTCTTTTGCCACAGCGGCATTGAACTGTGCTAGATTCTGTTTGCAACGCCCCAAAGCGTTGATCTACAAAAGAAAAACGACACGCTAAAAATCGGCACGCGCATACTGCTTCATCATTGGCGTATGAGCAGCGATCTCGGCTTCGGTGAGCGGCGGTGTCTTTTGCATTTCTTCCTATCAAGCCCAGGCATGCGAGCCGTCCATGGCCGGCCGGCAGGATGGCGCGGGCGTGGCTGAGCCTTTCGCCACGGCCGGCGCCGGTCGTCGGGGCTGCATCTTATCAGGACGCCCGGGCGTATCAGTCCGCCGGGTGGATCGCCGGATAGCTGCCGGTGCCTTCGGGCCAGGGGGTCAGGACTTCGAAACCGTCCGGCGTGACGGCCACCATGTGCTCCCACTGGGCCGACAGCGAATGGTCCTTGGTGACGACGGTCCAGCCGTCGGCGAGGGTCCGGGTTTCGCGCTTGCCGGCATTGATCATCGGTTCGATCGTGAACACCATGCCCGGCTCCAGCCGCAGGCCTTCGCCGCGGCGGCCGTAGTGCAGGACCTGCGGTGCGTCGTGGTAGATCTTGCCGATGCCGTGGCCGCAGTATTCACGCACGACGGAAAAGCGTTCGCGGTGCGCCACGGTCTGGATCGCGTGGCCGACGTCGCCCAGCGTGGCGCCCGGGCGCACCGCGCGGATGCCGGCGACCATCGCCTCGTAGGTGGTGAGCACCAGGCGGCGCGCCAGCGGGCCGGGTTCGCCGACGAAATACATCCGGCTGGTGTCGCCGTACCAGCCGTCCTTGATGACGGCGACGTCGATGTTGATGATGTCGCCTTTCCTGAGGATCCTGGCGGGCGAGGGGATGCCGTGGCAGACCACGTGGTTGACCGAGGCGCAGACGGTCTTGGGGTAGCCGTGGTAGCCGATGTTGGCCGGAATGGCACCCTGCACGCCGACGATGTGGTCGTGGCAGATGCGGTCGAGTTCCTCGGTGCTGACACCCGGCTTGACGTGCGGAGCGACGAGGCTCAGCACTTCGGCCGCCAGGCGGCCGGCGGCGCGCGACAGCGCGATTTCTTCGGGGGCCTTGATGGAAACCGTGCTGTTCATCGGGCTTGGTTCTGTTCCGTGTGTCCTGCGGCCGGCTTTTCGCCTGCCAGGTGCTCGCGATAACGGGCGATGAGGCCCGCGGTGCTGGCGTCGTGGGGGTGGAGATCGGCGGGGGCGGCGAGATCGTCCAGCACGCGGGCGGCGAGCTGCTTGCCGAGCTCCACGCCCCACTGGTCGAAGGAGTTGAGCCCCCACACCACGCCCTGCACGAAAGTGCGATGTTCGTACAGGGCGACCAGCGCTCCGAGCGCGAAGGGGCTGAGGCGCTCCATCAGCAGGGTGTTGCTGGGGCGGTTGCCGGCAAAGACGCGGTGCGGCAGCAGTGCGCGGATCTGCGCTTCGGCCAGGCCGGCAGCCCGCATCTCGGCCTCCACTTCGTCCGCCGGTTTGCCGCTCATCAGCGCTTCGGCCTGCGCGACCATGTTGGCGAAGGCGATGCGATGGTGCTGCTCCAGTCCGGTCTCGGCTTGCAGCACGCCGATGAAATCGACCGGGACGAGCTGGCTGCCCTGGTGCAGCATCTGGAAATAGGCATGCTGGCCGTTGATGCCGGATTCGCCCCAGATCACCGGGCTGGTCTGGCAGTCCACCGGACTGCCGTCGCTTCTGACCGACTTGCCGTTCGACTCCATGTCGAGCTGCTGCAGGAAGGCGGGCAGGCGGTGCAGACGCTGGTGGTAGGGGGCGATGAGCTGGCTGGGCGCGCCGAGGAAATCGACGTTCCAGATGCCCAGCAGCGCCATGATCACGGGCAGGTTGCGCTCGAACGGTGCGTCGATGAAATGCCGGTCCATGGCGTGCGCGCCGGCCAGCAGTTCGTCGAAAGCCGCGGCGCCGATCTGCAGCACGATGGGCAGGCCGATTGCGCTCCACAGCGAATAGCGGCCGCCGACCCAGTCCCAGAAGCCGAACATGTTGTCGCGGGCGATGCCGAAGCGTGCGACTGCGTCGGCATGGGTGGACACGGCGACGAAGTGGCGGGGGATCGCGACTTCGCCGCCGGTGCGCTCGATCAGCCAGTTGCGCGCGGTATGGGCGTTGGTCAGCGTTTCCTGGGTGGTGAAGGTTTTGGAGGCGACGATGAACAGCGTGGTGGCGGGATCGACGGTACGCAGCACGTCGCCGATCTGCACGCCGTCCACGTTCGAGACGAAATGCATCCGCAGACGCGGGTGAGCATTGCATTTCAGCGCTTCGCAGGCCATCAGCGGACCGAGATCGGAGCCGCCGATGCCGATGTTGACGACGTCGGTGATGGCGCGCCCGTCGTGTCCGCGCCAGTTGCCGTCGCGCACGGCTTCGGCGAAACGGTGGATGCGTTCGCGTACTGCGGCGATGTCGGCGACGACGTCGCGTCCATCCACGATCAAAGGCTGGTCTGCCGGCCGGCGCAAGGCGGTGTGCAGCACGGCACGGTTCTCGGTGAGGTTGATGCGCTCGCCGTCGAACATCGCGGTGCGTCGTTCGGCCAGCTGCGCCTCGCGCGCCAGGGCGAAAAGCAGCGCCAGGGTTTCATCGCTGACGCGGTTCTTCGAATAATCGAGGAACAGGCCACAGGCTTCGGCCTGCATGCGCGCGGCGCGCGCGGGATCGGCAGCGAACAGCTGCTTGAGATGGCATTCGCCGATCCCGTCGCGATGGGCAAGCAGAGCCTGCCACGCCGGAGACCGGGCGGAGGAGGTGCCAGAGGGGGCGAAATGCGGAGTCGGGTGGATGGTCATCGGTGCATCGAGGCGAGTCGAGCGGGCAAGAGTCCGAAAGCAGCCGGCATTGTGCCCGTTTTGCCGTGCCGCAGCCTGCCCGCATCGGATTTGCCGCCGTAACGAGTTGTTTACAATACTGCAGCCGATGCTGCCGGATGCGGTGCCCGGGTGCGATGGGGGCACTGATATACTCGCGCCATTCTCCGTTCCAGACCCGGACCTTCCCGCGGCATGCCACTCAATATTCCCAATTCCCTGACTTGGGCCCGCATCGTACTCATTCCGATCTTCGTCGGCGTGTTCTACCTGCCGGACAGCCTGCTGTCCGTACACAGCAAGAACCTGGTCGCGACCGCGCTGTTTGCCGCCGCGGCGATCACCGACTGGTTCGACGGCTACCTCGCCCGCGCGCTCGGCCAGACCTCGGCCTTCGGCGCCTTTCTCGATCCGGTCGCGGACAAGCTGATGGTGGCGGCAGCGCTGATCCTGCTGGTCGAGCTGTCGCGCGTCGATGCGATCATCGCCGTCATCATCATCGGCCGCGAGATCACCATTTCCGCGCTGCGCGAATGGATGGCGCGGGTCGGCAAGTCCGCCAGCGTGGCCGTGGCCTACGTCGGCAAGCTCAAGACTGCCGCGCAGATGGCGGCGATTCCGCTGCTGCTGTACGACGCGCCGCTGCTGTCGATCGACATTCGCATGCTGGGCAGCGTGCTGCTCTACGTTGCCGCCGCATTGACCCTGTGGTCGATGGGCTACTACCTGCAGCGTGCCATTCCGCTGCTGACTGCCGGGCAGGGAGGCAAGTAGCGGCAAAGCTCGGGAAGGCGATTCCGTGCTTGACAGCCTGAAATCGCCGCCTATAATGGCGCTCTTTCCCGAGCGGGAATAGCTCAGTTGGTAGAGCGCAACCTTGCCAAGGTTGAGGTCGCGAGTTCGAGACTCGTTTCCCGCTCCAAGCATTCCGGCGGCAGATCAACGATCTGCCGCACAAGCCAAAAGGCGCGATGGCAGAGTGGTTATGCAGCGGCCTGCAAAGCCGTGTACCCCGGTTCGATTCCGAGTCGCGCCTCCATAAATAGCAGTTGATTCAAGCACATAGCCCGCCATGAGCGGGCTTTTTGTTGTCCGTGAGCGGCCTCGGGCGCGGCCGTTTCAAGTTTGCCGCCAAGTCGATTAAAATCGTCGGGAATTCGGCGTCGGCAGCTGCCCATGTGCGTTTCCGGCCCCGCATCCGTTTTCCGTGCTTTCAGTCCAATCCATTCCGGAGTCCGTCCAAAAATGTTCAGCCGCCTGCGTGAAGATCTGGCCAGCGTTCGCGAACGCGATCCTGCAGCCCGCTCCACGTTCGAGGTGCTGACCTGTTATCCGGGAGTGCATGCGCTGATGTTCCATCGTCTCGCTCATGGGGCGTGGCGCCGGCAATGGTTCTGGCTGGGCCGTTTCCTGAGCCACATCAGCCGTTTCCTGACCGGGATCGAAATCCACCCCGGCGCGATCATCGGCCGACGGGTCTTCATCGATCACGGCATGGGCGTGGTCATCGGTGAAACGGCGGAGATCGGCGACGACTGCACGATCTACCAGGCCGTCACGCTGGGCGGTACCTCGCTCTACCGCGGCACCAAACGGCATCCGACGCTGGGCAAGGGAGTGGTGGTCGGCGCCGGCGCCAAGGTGCTGGGCGGTTTCACCGTCGGCGACGGCGCCAAGATCGGCTCGAACGCAGTGGTCGTGAAGCCGGTGCCCGCCGGTGCGACGGCTGTCGGCAACCCGGCCCGGATCGTCGATGCCGAGCGCGACGCGCAACGTGAACAGAAGGCGGAGCAGATGGGCTTCAGCGCCTATGGCGTTACCCGCGACATGGACGACCCCGTGTCCAAGGCGCTGCACGGCTTGCTGGACCATGCGGTCGAAACCGATCGCCGCCTGCAGGCGATGGCCGCCCGGCTCGAGGCGGCCGGCCTGCAGCTCGATTCATCGGTCGAGGCGAAGGATGATTTCGATGCCTCTCGCCTGTCGCGGATGGTGGATTGAAGTCATCGACCTCTCTCTATATAGTTGACCGTTTTTGTCGGGATAAGTATAGTTGACCGAAACGTTCGGGTATTCAGGATGCGTGGCGTCCTTGCCGGGCGACTCAAGGTTTCGGAGAGATGATGCGATGAGATTGACGACCAAGGGACGTTTCGCCGTGACGGCGATGATCGATCTGGCGGCGCGCCAGAACGACGGTCCGGTGACGCTGGCCGGCATCGCCGAGCGGCAGAAGATCTCGCTGTCCTACCTCGAACAGCTGTTCGGCAAGCTGCGCCGCCACGATCTGGTCAGCAGCGTGCGCGGCCCGGGCGGCGGCTATCGTCTGGTGCGCAGCATGGACGAGATCACGGTGGCGGACATCATCATCGCCGTGGACGAGCCGCTGGATGCCACGCAGTGCGGCGGCAAGCAGAACTGCCATGACGCGCAGCGCTGCATGACGCACGATCTGTGGGCCAACCTGAACAAGCGCATGTATGCCTACCTCGACTCCGTGACCTTGCGTGCGCTCGTCGAGCGCCAGGTCAAGCCGGATTCCGACATGGCGGTCCTGAAGAACATCCGCCGCCGTGCCACGCTGCAGGCGCGCGAAATCGCGGCAGCTTGAGGGCCGGGATGAGTTTTGCCCCGGTCTATCTCGACTGGAACGCCACGACGCCGCTCGATCCGCAGGTGCGCGAAGCCATGCTGCCCTGGCTGGGCGCAGCCGAACCGATCCGTTTCGGCAATGCGTCGAGCCGGCACGAATACGGCAGGCAGGCGCGTGCGGCCGTCGATGAGGCGCGTGCACGCGTGGCTGCGGCAGTCGGCGCTCACGCGACCGAGGTGATCTTCACCAGCGGCGGCTCGGAAGCGAACAACCTCTTCCTGAAAGGCGCGGCGGCCTGTCTGAGACCCGGTACGGTCGCCGTCAGTGCGATCGAGCATCCCTGTGTGCGCGAACCGGCGAAGCAGTTGCAGCGAACCGGCTGGACGCTGAAGGAAATCGCGGTCGACGCGCATGGCATGATCGATGCGGCCGACTGGGCCGCAATGCTGCAAGCCAGGCCGGCGCTGGTGTCGGTGATGCTGGCCAACAACGAGACGGGCGTGCTGCAGGACATTGCCGCGCTGGCGACCGAGGCGCGCAAGCCGGGCGCTTGGTTCCACACCGACGCGGTGCAGGCGCTGGGCAAGGTCGAGCTGGATTTCCGTGCGCTGGGCGTCAATGCGATGACGCTGTCGGCGCACAAGGTCGGCGGCCCGCTCGGTGCGGGCGCGCTGGTGGTGGACAAGCGTGTCGAGCTGGCGCCGCTGATCGCCGGAGGCGGGCAGGAGCGCGGGCTGCGCTCCGGCACCGAGAACGTGGCGGCGATCGTCGGCTTCGGTGTCGCCTGCGAACGGGCGGTGGCGCGCCGCGAAGACGAGGCGCAGCGACTGGCGCTGCTGCGCGGCGAGATCGAGACAGGTCTGGCCGCGCTCGGTGCCACCGTGTTTTCACGGGCAGCGCAGCGCCTGCCGAATACGGTATTTTTCGCCTTCGGCAACATCGACGGCGAAACCCTGGTGGGCAAGCTGGACCGCGCGGGCTTTGCCTGCGCCAGCGGTTCGGCGTGTTCGAGCGCCCAGCCCGAGCCGTCGCATACGCTGCTGGCAATGGGCGTCGATCCGGCGGTGGCGCGCGGCGCGGTGCGCGTCAGCCTGGGGCGCACGACCACGGCGGACGACGTGGCGCGATTCGTCGCGACCCTGTCGCGCGTGGTCGAAGATTTGAGAAAATTGGCGTCGGTGGCGGGCTGAACCGCGGCGGCGTTCGAAACCTGACAACAACACAAACCCCTCTGCGGAGAGATGCAATGCTGAAGTTCCCGATCTACCTCGACTACTCTGCGACAACGCCGGTGGATCCGCGCGTGGCGGCGAAGATGATCCCGTGGCTGACCGAACATTTCGGCAACCCGGCAAGCCGCTCGCACGCCTACGGCTGGGAAGCCGAGCAGGCGGTCGAGGAAGCGCGCGAACAGGTCGCGGCGCTGGTCGGGGCCGATGCCAAGGAAATCGTCTGGACCTCGGGCGCGACCGAGTCGAACAACCTCGCGATCAAGGGCGTGGCGCATTTCTACCAGGGCAAGGGCAAGCACGTCATCACCGTCAAGACCGAACACAAGGCAGTGCTCGACACCGTGCGCGAACTCGAACGCGAAGGCTTCGAAGCAACCTACCTCGACGTGCAGGAAAACGGCCTGATCGACCTCGAGGTGCTGAAGGCGGCGATCCGTCCGGACACCATCCTGGTGTCGGTGATGTTCGTCAACAACGAAGTCGGCGTGGTGCAGCCGATCGCCGAAATCGGCGAAATCTGTCGCAGCAAGGGCATCGTCTTCCACGTCGATGCCGCGCAGGCCACCGGCAAGGTCGCCATCGATCTCGGCAGTCTGAAGGTCGACCTGATGAGCTTCTCCGCGCACAAGACTTATGGGCCGAAGGGCGTCGGTGCGCTGTACGTGCGCCGCAAGCCGCGTGTGCGCCTCGAGGCGCAGATGCATGGTGGCGGCCACGAGCGCGGCATGCGCTCGGGCACGCTGGCGACGCACCAGATCGTCGGCATGGGCGAAGCCTTCCGCCTCGCGCGCGAGGAAATGGCGGGCGAGAACGAACGCATCCTCAGGCTGCGTGACAAACTGATGAACGGCCTGACCGGGATCGAGGCGACCTACGTCAATGGCGACCTCGAGCAGCGCGTGCCGCACAACCTGAACATTTCCTTCGCCTACGTCGAAGGCGAGTCGCTGATCATGGCGATCAAGGACATCGCGGTATCCAGCGGCTCGGCCTGCACCTCGGCCAGCCTGGAGCCGTCCTATGTGCTGCGAGCCCTGGGCCGCAACGACGAACTGGCGCACAGCTCGATCCGTTTCTCGATCGGCCGCTTCACCACCGAGGAAGAAGTCGATTTCACCATCGATCTGCTGCGGAACAAGATCGGCAAGCTGCGCGAACTGTCGCCGCTGTGGGAGATGTACAAGGAAGGCATCGACCTCGACACGGTGCAGTGGGCCGCGCACTGAGCGCCAACGAATAAAGACGAAAATCCCTGGAGAAACACATGGCTTACAGCGACAAGGTCCTGGACCACTACGAAAACCCCCGCAACGTCGGCTCCTTCGGCAAGGACGAGGAAGGCGTGGCCACCGGCATGGTCGGCGCGCCCGCCTGTGGCGACGTCATGAAGCTGCAGATCAAGGTCGGCAAGGACGGCGTGATTGAGGACGCGAAGTTCAAGACCTACGGCTGCGGCTCGGCGATCGCGTCGAGCTCGCTGGTGACCGAATGGGTCAAGGGCAAGACGATCGACCAGGCGCTGGACATCAAGAACACCCAGATCGCCGAGGAGCTGGCGCTGCCGCCGGTCAAGATCCATTGCTCGATCCTGGCCGAGGATGCGATCAAGGCCGCCGTGGCCGACTATCGCAAGAAGCATCTGGCCTGAGCGGCCGCGAACAGGAGGCAAGATCATGAGCGTGACTCTGTCCGAAAACGCTGCGCGTCATGTGTCGAATTTCATCGCCAAGCGCGGCAAGGGCTTCGGCATCCGCCTCGGGGTGAAGACCTCGGGATGCTCGGGCATGGCCTACAAGCTCGAATTCGTCGACGACACCCACGATGAGGACCTGGTGTTCGACAGCCACGGCGTCAAGGTCGTGGTCGATCCGAAGAGCCTGGCCTATCTCGACGGCACCGAGCTGGATTTCGTCAAGGAAGGGCTGAACGAAGGCTTCAGGTTCAACAACCCGAACGTCAAGGATCAGTGCGGCTGCGGCGAGAGCTTCAACGTCTGACGGCATGAGCATCGATCTGAAGCAGGATCATTTCAGCCTGTTCGGCCTGCCGCGCCGCTATGCCCTGGACGAGACGGCGCTCGAGGCCGCCTGGCATGGCCTGCAGTCGCAGGTCCATCCCGATCGCCATGCCCACCTGCCGGACGTCGACAAGCGGCGGGCGATGCAGTGGGCAACACGCGTCAACGAAGGTTTCCAGACGCTGAAGAAGCCACTCGCCCGCGCCCGCTACCTGCTGGAGCTGGCCGGAGTGGATGTCGGCGCCGAAACCAACACCGCGATGTCGCCCGAGTTCCTGATGGAACAGATGGAGTGGCGCGAAGCGGTCGAGGAGGCGCGTGACGCAGGCGAAGTCGAGGCGCTGGAACACTTGCACATGCGCCTGCTGCGCCATGCGCGTGACGTGCGCGGCGAACTGGCGCGCCAGCTCGACACCGACCACGACTACTCCCAGGCAGCCGACACCGTGCGCCGGCTGATGTTCATCGAAAAACTCCAGCACGAGATCGACGAAGCGCTGCTCGCACTCGAAGGCTGAAAACAAGAGGCACGGATTCCCTGATGGCCCTGTTGCAGATCGCCGAACCCGGCATGTCCACCGAGCCGCACAAGCACCGGCTTGCGGTGGGCATCGACCTGGGGACCACCAATTCGCTCGTCGCCAGCGTGCGCAACGGCATCGCCGTGTGCCTGCCGGACGAATCCGGCCGCAGCATGCTGCCGTCCGTGGTGCGCTACCACGCCGATGGCAGCGTCGAAGTCGGGCAGGGCGCGTTGAAGGCGCAGGCGACCGATCCGCGCAATGCCATCGTCTCGGTCAAGCGCTTCATGGGGCGCGGCCTGAAGGACGTGGCCCATGTCGAGACCATGCCCTACGACTTCGAGGACGGTCCGGGCATGCTGCGGCTGCGCACTGTGCAAGGCGTCAAGAGCCCGGTCGAAGTGTCGGCCGAGATCCTGCGCGAGCTGCGCATGCGCGCCGAAGCCAGCCTGGGCGGTGCGCTGGTCGGCGCGGTCATCACGGTGCCGGCCTATTTCGACGACGCCCAGCGCCAGGCGACCAAGGATGCGGCGCGCCTGGCCGGGCTGGACGTGCTGCGCCTGCTCAACGAACCCACCGCGGCGGCGGTCGCCTATGGCCTCGACAACGCCGCCGAAGGCGTCTATGCCGTCTACGACCTCGGCGGCGGCACTTTCGACCTGTCGATCCTGAAGCTGTCGCGCGGCGTGTTCGAAGTGCTGTCGACCAACGGCGATGCTGCATTGGGCGGCGACGACTTCGACCACCGCCTGTTCTGCGCCATCCTCGAACGTGCCGCGATCGCACCGCCTTCGCTCGAGGACGCCCGCCGCCTGCAGATGAAGGCGCGCGAAGCCAAGGAACTACTGACTTCCTGCGAGGAAGCGCCGGTCCACCTGCGCCTGGGTTCGGGCGAACTGGTCGATCTCGTCCTCACCCGCGACGAATTCGCCGACATGACCCGCCACCTGGTGCAGAAGACGTTGACGCCGGTGCGCAAGGCCTTGCGCGACGCCGGACTGACGCCCGACGAAATCAAGGGCGTGGTGATGGTCGGCGGCGCCACGCGGAT
Source organism: Thauera carbonicopians (assembly GCF_025699485.1). Lineage (GTDB taxonomy): Bacteria > Pseudomonadota > Gammaproteobacteria > Burkholderiales > Rhodocyclaceae > Thauera. Next base: position 339,181 of record NZ_JANUXN010000001.1, read on the forward strand.
GCCCCACATCCAGCGCGCGGTCGCCGCCTTCTTCGGCCAGGAGCCGCTGACCAACCTCGATCCCGACAAGGTGGTCGCGCTCGGCGCCGCGATGCAGGCCAACATGCTGGCCGGCAACCGCGCCGAACAGGACGACTGGCTGCTGCTCGACGTCATCCCGCTGTCGCTCGGCCTGGAGACCATGGGCGGGCTGGTGGAGAAGGTCGTGCCGCGCAACTCCACGCTGCCGATCGCGCGCGCGCAGGAATTCACCACCTTCAAGGACGGCCAGACGGCGATGGCTGTCCACGTCGTCCAGGGCGAGCGCGAACTGGTGGCGGACTGCCGCTCGCTGGCGCGTTTCGAACTGCGCGGCATCCCGCCGATGGTGGCGGGCGCGGCACGCATCCGCGTGAGCTTCCAGGTCGATGCCGACGGCCTGCTGTCGGTGTCGGCGCGCGAGATGTCCTCGGGCGTCGAAGCGAGCGTGCTGGTGAAGCCGTCCTACGGCCTGTCCGACGACGAGATCGCCGAAATGCTGAAATCCGGCGTCGAACACGCCGGCGACGACATGATGCTGCGCGCGCTGCGCGAACAGCAGGTCGAAGCCGAGCGCGTGATCGAGGCCACCGAGCAAGCGCTGGCCAAGGACGGCCATCTGCTCGACGCCGGCGAGCGTGCCGCGATCGACGCCGCGATCGAACATCTGCGCACGCTGCGCACCGGCAGCGACCACCGTGCCATCAAGACCGGCATCGACGCCTTCGCGCGTGCCACCGACGAATTCGCCGCCCGCCGCATGGACAACAGCATCCGCAGCGCGCTGGCCGGCCACAAGGTAGACGAGTTGGAACTCTGACCCATCATGACCCAGATCATTGTCCTTCCCCATGTCGAACTCTGCCCCGACGGCAGCGTGATCGAAGCCAAACCGGGCCAGTCGGTCTGCGAGAGCCTGATCGAGAACGACATCTACATCGAGCATGCCTGTGAGATGTCCTGCGCGTGCACGACCTGCCATGTCATCGTGCGCGAGGGTTTCGACGCGTTGCCGCCCGCCGAGGAAGAGGAAGAGGACCTGCTCGACAAGGCCTGGGGGCTGGAACCGCAGTCCCGGCTGTCGTGCCAGGTCCAGGTCGGCGACACGCCGCTGGTGGTGGAAATCCCGCGCTACACGATCAACATGGCCCGCGAAGGAAAGCACTGAAATGAAATGGACCGACGTGCAGGAAATCGCCATCCAGTTGTCGGAAGCCCGGCCGGACGTCGACCCGACCAGGGTGAATTTCGTCGACCTGATGAACTGGGTGATCGTGCTGCCCGAATTCGACGACGATCCCAAGCGCTGCGGCGAGCGCATCCTGGAAGGCATCCAGCAGGCCTGGATCGACGAGGTCGACTGAATTCGTAGCTGCTCCGGGCGTCGGTGCGGCGTCCGGTTGCTGCAAGTTCCGCCTCTCCGGCTCGGCTCAATAGCCGTTGCGGGTGCTGGCGTCGCTGCTTTCGTTGACCTCCAGCCAGTAGCGGCCGAGCAGGCCGATGACCTGCACGAAGCGCTCGAAGTCCACCGGCTTGCGCACGTAGCTGTTCGCGCCGAGATTGTAGGCCTGCTGCAGATCGAGCGATTCGCGCGAAGTGGTCAGCACCACCACCGGCAGCAGCGTGGTGCGCGAATCGGCGCGGATGTGGCGCAGCACTTCCAGGCCGTCGATGCGCGGCAGCTTCAGGTCCAGCATCACCACGGCGGGCAGCGGGCCGTTGTTGCCGGCATAGCTGCCGGTGCCGAACAGGTAGTCCAGCGCTTCGGCGCCGTCATGCACCACGATCACCGGGTTGGTGATCTGGTTCTTGCTGAAGGCGTGAAGTGCGAGCGCTTCGTCGTCGGGATTGTCCTCGACGAGCAGGATCGGACGGTTGTTGCTCATCGCTCTAAGCCCTCCTGGATCGGTCTCGTGGTGCTCAGGGCTGGCCGCCGGGAAGATCTTCCCTTCTCAGCACGAACACCATGTCGTCGCCACCGCGGGTGGAGAGCCAGGTGAAGGGCAGGTCGGGGAAAGCATCTTCGACGATGTCGCGGTTATGACCGACCTCGACGGCCAGCAGACCGTTCGGGTTCAGGTGTTCGGCGCCTTCGGCAATCAGCTTGCGCACGACGTCGAGCCCATCGTCGCCGGCAGCGAGTGCCATGTGCGGCTCGTGCAGGTATTCGGGCGGCAGGGTGTCCATCGCGTCGCCGGTGACATAGGGCGGATTGCTCAGGATCAGGTCGTAGCGGCGCCCGTCGAGGGCCGAGAACACGTCAGACTGCACCAGCTCGATGCGTGCATCCAGGCCGTAGTCGCTCACGTTCTGAAGCGCGACGTCGAGCGCATCCTCGGACAGGTCCGCGGCAGTGACCTCGGCATTGGGGAAGGCGTGCGCCATCAATACGGCGAGACAGCCCGAGCCGGTGCACATGTCCAGCGCGCTGGTGATTTCTTCAGGCTCGTCGATCCATCCTGCAAGGCCGTCTTCCAACAGCTCGGCGAAGAAGGAGCGCGGCACGATGACGCGCTCATCCACGGTGAAGCGGAAATCGCCCAGCCATGCTTCCCCTAGAATGTAGGCGGTCGGCACGCGCTCGTCGGTGCGGCGTTCGATCGCTTCGAACAGGGCGATGCGCTCCTCGGCCGGAATGCAGGCGTCGAGGAAGGGCTCGAGCCGGTCAAGCGGCAGCGCCAGCGAACCCAGCAGCAGCCACACGGCTTCGTCGTAGCTGTCGTTGGTGCCATGGCCGCAGAAGATGCCGGCGCGGTTGAAGCGGGTGACGGCGTAGCGCAGCCAGTCGCGCACCGTGACCAGCTCGGCCAGCGGGCCGTGATCGTGTTCATGATCATGGTCGCAATCGCACTGCTCGTGATCGCAAGGTGCGTGATCGGTCGAATGTTGGTTCATGGATGTGTCGATTCCTTGTTTTCGTCGCTGGGCGGCTTCATGCTGCCAGCAGGGCGCGCAGGGTGCGTTCGTAGACCTGGGACAGCGGCTCGATCGCTGCGGCGTCGATGCGCTCGTCGACCTGGTGGATGGTGGCGTTGACCGGGCCGAATTCGACGACTTCGGCGCAGATGTCGGCAATGAAGCGCCCGTCCGAGGTGCCGCCGGTGGTGGAAAGTTCGGTCTCGATGCCCAGGGTGTCGGCGATGGCGCCGGACAGGGCGGCGACCAACCTGCCGCGGCCGGTGATGAAAGGCTTGCCCGACAGGTGCCAGTCGATCTCGTAGTCCAGGCCGTGGCGGTCGAGCACTTCATGCGTGCGCGCCTTGAGGCTGTGGGCCGAGGACACCGAGCCGAAGCGGAAGTTGAACATCACTTCGCAGACGCCCGGGATGATGTTGTTGGCGCCGGTGCCGGCATGGATGTTGGACACCTGCCAGGTGGTCGGCGGGAAGAACTCGTTGCCCCGGTCCCATTCGATCGCCGCCAGCTCCGCCAGCGCGGGTGCGAAGGCATGGATCGGATTGCGTGCAAGATGAGGGTAGGCGACGTGGCCCTGCCGGCCCTTGACCCTCAGCGTGCCGGACAGCGAGCCGCGGCGGCCGTTCTTGATCATATCGCCGAGCGTGCGCACCGAGGTCGGTTCGCCGACGATGCAGTAGTCGAGCCGTTCGCCGCGTGCCGCCAGGGCCTCGACCACCTTGACCGTGCCGTGCGTGGCGATGCCTTCCTCGTCCGAAGTCAGCAGCAGGGCGATGCTGCCGTCGTGGTCCGGATGGGTGACGACGAAGCGCTCGATCGCGGTGACGAAGGCGGCGAGCGAGGATTTCATGTCGGCTGCGCCGCGGCCGTGGAGCATGCCGTCGATGATGGTCGGCTCGAACGGCGGGGTCTTCCAGGCCTCCGCCGGCCCGGGCGGGACGACGTCGGTGTGGCCGGCGAAGCACAGCACCGGCTGCGTCTTGCCGCGGCGCGCCCACAGGTTTGAGACGCCGCCGGTGTCGATGCGCTCGCAGTCGAAGCCGGCGGTGCGCAAACGTTCGGCGAGGAGGTCCAGGCAGCCCGCGTCGTCGGGCGTGACCGAGGGGCGGGCGATGAGTTCGCAGGCGAGGGCCAGCGTGGGGGAGTCGGCGTGAGGCATTCAGCGTGTTCTTGGAGTGGGGTGGAAAATCGCGCTCAGTCCCGGTCGGCGTGCAGCGTGAATTCCTGGAACGAGGCGCCGCCGCCATCCGGGTCGAAATCGAGCAGGCTCGGCGAGTCGGGCGGCGGCGGGGCGGCGGGCGCAGCGTCGATCTGCGCGTTGTTGATCAGCCAGTGCAGGTTGGTCGGGGAGTCGGCATTGGCCAGTGCCTCCTCGAGCGAGATGATCTTGTCATTGTACAGCTCGTACAGGCATTGCTCGAAAGTCTGGCAGCCCGGTGCCAGGCTCTGCTCCATGGCCTGCTTGATTTCGTTGATTTCACCGCGTTCGATCAGTTCGGCGATATGGCGGGTGTTCATCAGGATCTCGACCGCGGGCATGCGGCTGCCGTCCGGTTTGCGCACCAGCCGTTGGGAGACGATGCTGCGCAGGGCGACGGCCAGGTCGAGATACAGCAGTTGCCGGTTCTCGAGCGGGAAGAAGTTGATGATGCGGTTGAGCGCGTGATAGGCGTTGTTGGCATGCAGCGTGGCTAGGCACAGGTGGCCCGACTGTGCGTACGAAACCGCCGCCTGCATGGTTTCCCGGTCGCGGATCTCGCCGATCAGGATGCAGTCGGGTGCCTGGCGCATCGCGTTGCGCAGGGCTTCCCGCCAGCTCAGCGTGTCGATGCCGACTTCACGCTGGTTGACCACCGACTTGCGGTGGGTGAACAGGTATTCGATCGGATCTTCCACCGTCAGGATGTGGCCGCTGCGGTTACGGTTGCGGTGGTCGAGCATCGACGCCAGCGTGGTGGATTTGCCCGAGCCGGTGGCACCGACCACCAGCACCAGCCCGCGCTTTTCCATCACCACCTCCGCCAGCACCTCGGGCAGGCCGAGATCGTGGATGGAGGGGATGTTGCTCTGGATGTAGCGGGCGACGACCGCGATCGAGTTGCGCTGCCAGAAGACGTTGACGCGGAAGTTGCCCAGGTCGCGGCGGCCGAAGGACAGGTTCAGTTCGCGCTCGCGCTCGAACTGGGCGAGCTTCTCGGCAGGCACCGCCTCTTCGACGATCCTGCGGATCATGGCCGGCTCCATGACCTGCTGGTTGATCGGCATCGTGTTGCCCTGGATCTTGATGTGGATCGGGGCGCCGGCGGTGATGAAGATGTCCGAGGCTTTCTTGTCCGCCATCAACTGGAAAAGGCTGTCGAAAATCATGCCCCGGTCATGCTCCGTCAATAAGGGTTCATCAGGCGCCGCGCAGCAGCTCGTTGATACCGGTCTTGGCGCGGGTCTGCGCATCGACCTTCTTCACGATCACCGCGCAGTACAGGCTGTACTTGCCGCAGGCCGAGGGCAGGCTGCCCGGCACCACGACGGCGCCGGCAGGCACGCGGCCGTATGTGACCTCGCCGGTCTCGCGGTCGTAGATCTTGGTGCTCTGGCCGATATACACGCCCATCGACAGCACGGCGTTTTCCTCGATGACGACGCCTTCGACGACTTCCGAACGGGCGCCGACGAAGACGTTGTCCTCGATGATCACCGGACCGGCCTGCACCGGCTCGAGCACCCCGCCGATGCCGACGCCGCCGGACAGATGCACGTTCTTGCCGATCTGGGCGCAGGAGCCGACCGTGGCCCAGGTGTCGACCATCGAGCCTTCATCCACGTAGGCACCGATATTCACATAGGACGGCATCAGCACCACGTTCCTGCCGATGAAGCTGCCCTTGCGGGCGACGGCCGGTGGTACGACGCGGAAGCCGCCTTCGCGGAACTGCTCGGGCGTGTAGTCGCCGAACTTGGTGTCGACCTTGTCGTAGAAATTGAGGCCGCCGGCCGACACGATTTCGTTGTCGCGCAGGCGGAAGGAGATCAGCACGGCTTTCTTGATCCACTGGTTGACCACCCACTGGCCGTCCTTCTTCTCGGCCACGCGCAGCGTGCCGGCGTCCAGTCCGGCGATGACGGCCTCGACCGCGTCGCGGATTTCGGCGGGCGCGGAGCTGGGCGACAGGCTGGCGCGGTTCTCGAAGGCGTCGTCGATGATCTTTTGCAGTGCTTGCATATGGTTTTCTCTCTTGGAGTTTCAGAGACTTCGGCAGAAGTCGATGATGCGCTCGGCCGCTTCGACACACTCGTGAGTGTCGGCAACCAGCGCGATGCGGATGAATCCGGCGCCCGGGTTGACGCCGCCCGACTCCCGGGCGAGATAGCTGCCCGGCAGAACCGTCACATTATATTCAGCCTGCAGACGGCGGGCGAACTCGGTGTCCGGCAGAGGCGTGCGTACCCAGTAGTAGAAGCCCGCATCCGGCAGCCGCACGGGCAGCCAGGGCGCCAGCATCGGCGTGATGCGGGCGAACTTGTCGCGGTACAGGCGGCGGTTCTCGGCGACGTGCTGCTCGTCGTTCCAGGCCACGACCGAGGCTGCCTGCACCGCCGGACTCATCTGGCAGCCGTGATAGGTGCGGTAGAGCACGAAGTCCTTCAGGATCTTCGCGTCGCCGGCGACGAAGCCCGAGCGCATGCCCGGCACATTGGAGCGCTTGGACAGGCTGGAGAACATCACGATATTGCGGAAATCGGTGCGCCCCAGCTGCCAGGCGGCCTCGAGTCCGCCGATCGGCTTCGCTTCGTCGTCGAAGTAGATCTCGGAATAGCACTCGTCGGCGGCGATGACGAAGCCGTGGCGGTCGGACAGCTCGAACAGCTGCTTCCATTCGTCCAGCGACAGCACGCGGCCGGTCGGGTTGCCCGGCGAGCAGACATAGACCAGTTGCACGTCGCGCCAGACGGCCTCTTCGATCGCATCGAAAGCGGAGCTGAAGCCGTTCTCCGGCAGGTGATTCAGGAACACCGGTTCGGCGCCGACCAGGTAGGCCGCGCCTTCGTAGATCTGGTAGAAGGGATTCGGGCACAGCACCTTGGCGCCCGGCCGGGTGCCGTCGACCACGCACTGGCCGAAGGCGAACAAGGCTTCGCGCGTGCCATTGACCGGCACCACCTGGGTGGCGGGATCGATCTTCGGCAGGCCGTAGCGACGCTCGAGCCAGTGGGCGATGGCGCCGCGCAGCGCATCGCTGCCCAGCGTCAGCGGATAGCTGGACAGGCCGTCCAGGCTGTCGGCCAGGGTCCGGCGGATGAAATCGGGCGTCGGGTGCTGGGGTTCGCCGATCGACAGGCGGATCGGGTTCAAGTCCGCAGGCGGCGTGATGCCGGCGAACAGCGTGCGCAGCTTCTCGAAAGGATAGGTCTGCAGGCGGGTGAGGTAAGGATTCACTTTGGCACAAAATCCACGCGGCAGCAGCTTGCCGCAACTGAGTCGGAAAGGCCGGAAATGGTATCATGGCGGGCCTTTCCGGCACTTCGCCGGGATGGCCCGTCCCGGCTCCGTAGCCGTTTTCGTTCCGTTCAATCCGCCGCCTCGTACCGCTTGCCGCCATGCTGGCGACGGCTGCGGCCCGGCTTCCTGCTCCCAGGCATCGATCCTCTCCTTCCGACGTGCGTCTGTCCAAGCTCAAACTTGCCGGTTTCAAGACTTTCGTCGATCCGACCACGGTACAGACACCGGGCAATCTGGTCGGCGTGGTCGGCCCCAACGGCTGCGGCAAGTCCAACATCATCGACGCCGTGCGCTGGGTGCTGGGCGAGACGCGCGCCTCGGCCCTGCGCGGCGAGTCGATGCAGGACGTGATCTTCAACGGCTCGACCACGCGCAAGCCGGTGTCTCGCGCCAGCGTCGAACTGGTCTTCGACAACGCCGAAGGCCGTGCTGCCGGGCAGTGGTCGCGCTACAACGAGATTTCGGTCAAGCGCGTGCTCGACCGCTCGGGCGAGTCGACCTACTACATCAACAACGTGCACGTCCGGCGCAAGGACGTCATCGACCTGTTCCTCGGCACCGGGCTGGGGCCGCGCGCCTACGCAATCATCGAGCAGGGCATGATCTCGCGCATCATCGAGGCCAGGCCCGAAGAGATCCGCGGCTTTCTCGAAGAAGCCGCCGGCGTCACCAAGTATCGCGAGCGGCGCAAGGAGACCGAGGGCCGGCTGCGCGACGCGCGCGACAACCTCGCCCGTCTCGACGACATCCGCATGGAGCTGGGCGAGCGCATCGGCCACCTCGAAGCCCAGGCCGAAGTCGCGGCGCGCTTCAACACCCTGAGCGCGGCCCATGTGCAGAAACAGCAACTGCTGTGGCTGCTCAAGCGCAACGAGGCCCAGGCCGAGCAGGCCCGCCTGAGCGAAGAGCTGAACGCCGCCACCTTGCGCATCGAGTCGGACAGCGCACGGCTGCAGGAGCTCGAGGCCGCCGTCGAGACCGCGCGCGAAGCGCATTTCGAAGCGTCCGAATCGGTGCATGTGGCGCAGAGCGACCTGTTCGCCGCCAGTGCCGAAGTGGCCCGGCTGGAAACCGAGCTGCAGCACCTCGGCGAAGCGCGCAAGCGGCTGGAGGCCCGTCTGGCACAGCTCGATCTCGACCGCGGCCACTGGCAGGCGCGGCGCGAGGCGCTGATCGAAGACCGCGAGCGCTGGCTGGGGCTGGCGGACAATGCCGCGATGCGTGCCGAGCAGGCCGAGGCGCGGCACAACGAGATCGCCGGGCGCGTGCCGGAACTGGAAGCGGACCGCCAGGCGGCGGACACCACCGTCGTGTCGGCGCGGCGCGAGCTGGCGCAGACCGAACAGCAGTTGCGAGTCGAGGAGGCCAACCGCGCCAGCGCGATGCGGGCGCTCGATGCCTTGCAGCAGCGCCGCGGCCGCATCGACGGTGAACGCGCCGCGATCGTCGGCCCCGACGAGCGCGAGCTGGCCGAACGCGAAGCCCGTCTCGAAGCCTTGCAGACTTCGCTCGACGAACAGCAGCAGACCCTGGCCGGGTTGCAGCAGGGGATGCCGGACGCGCAGGCGGCGCTGAAGGCGGCACTGGAGCACGAACGCGCGGTGCAGCGCCGCCTGACCGAACTGCGTGCGCGCCGCGACGCGCTGGTGCAGTTGCAGGCCAAGGTGCAGTCGCAGGGCAAGCTCGGCGACTGGCTCAAGCGCCACGGGCTGGACGGCCTGCCGCCGCTGTGGCGCAGCCTGCGCGTCGCCGAAGGCTGGGATGCGGCGGTGCAGGCGGTGCTGCGCGAGCGCCTGGCCGCGTTGCTGGCGCCCGATGCGGCAGCAGCGCACGCATTGCTGGATGAGGTGCCGCCCGAATCGCTCGCGGTCGTGCTCGGCACCGAGCATGCTGCGCCAGCGGCTGCTGCCGCCGGCGCAGAGTATGCCGGGCTGGAACCGCTGCTGGCGAAAATCGAAGTGCTCGACGCCGGCCTGCGTCCGCTGCTGGCCGGCTTCCTGCGTGGGGTCCATTGCGTCGAGCGCCTCGACGATTGGCTGCCGCGCCACCGCGAGCTGCCGGCGGAGGTGCTGCTGGTCGGCGCCCATGGCCAGATGCTGGGCAGGGGACTGCTGTCGCACTCGGCGCCCGACAGCCGCACCCATGGCGTCATCGAGCGCCAGCGCGAAATCGACCATCTCGCCGACGAGCAGGGTGTGCTGGAAGAAGAGGCCGCCATCGCCCATGAGGCCTTGCAGGCCGCCGAAGCAGCAGCGACAGCCTTGCAGGAACGGATCAACACATTGAGGCGCGACGGCCAGGGCATGCAGGCGCAGGTCCACGCGGAGCAGGTCGAAGTGCTCAAGCTCGCGCAGGCGCGCAGCCGCGCGGAAGAGCGCCACGACCAACTGGCGCGCGATCTGGAAGACCTGGTCCATCTCGAACAGACCGAGCACGAGCATCTGGCCCGCGCCGAGCGCGACCTGGCACGGGCGGAAGAGCTTGCCGAGCTGCAGCGCGAGCGCCTCGATGCCGGCATGGACGTACTGCGCGAGCGCGAGCAGGCCTTGCAGGAAGCACGGGCGCTGGAACAGGCGGCGGCGCGTGAGCTGCAGGAAGCGAAGTTCTCCGAGCGCGAATGCGCGGGCAAGCTCGACGACATCGGCCGCAACCTGCAGCTGGCCGCCGAACAGTTCGAGCGCGCCGCCGCCGAGACGCAGACGCGGACGGCCGAGCTGGAGGCGACCGACGACAGCCGCAGCTTCGATGCCTTGCAGACTGCACTCGCCCTGCGTTCCAGCCGTGAGGCTGCGTTGGCTGCCTGCCGCGACGCGCTGGAAGATGCCGCGGCCCGGCTTCGCCACGCCGAGGAAACGCGGCTGCGCACCGAACAGGAAGCCGCGCCGATGCGCAACCGTGTCGCCGAGCTGCGGCTGGCGGTGCAGGCCAGTGAACTGGCGGTCAACCAGTTCGTCGAGCGCCTGCTCGAAGTCGACGCCGACGAGGCCGCGCTGCAGCCCTTGGTGGATACAGACGTCAAGGAAAGCACCTTGCAGCGCGAAGTCTCCCGGCTGGCGCGGGAGATCGCCGAACTGGGCGCGGTCAACCTCGCCGCGCTCGACGAGCTGCGCAGCGCGTCCGAGCGCAAGGGCTATCTCGATGCCCAGACCGAGGATCTGCTGCAGGCGATCGACACGCTGGAAGACGCGATCCGCCGCATCGACCGCGAGACGCGCGAGCAACTGCAGGAGACCTACGACACCGTCAACCGCCAGTTCGGCAGCCTGTTCCCGCAGTTGTTCGGCGGCGGCCGGGCGGAGCTGGTGCTGACCGGCGAGGAGATCCTGGATGCCGGCATCCAGATCGTCGCCCAGCCGCCGGGCAAGAAGAACACCTCCATCCACCTGCTGTCCGGCGGCGAGAAGGCACTAACCGCGATTGCGCTGGTCTTTTCGATGTTCCAGCTCAATCCGGCGCCGTTCTGCATGCTTGACGAGGTGGATGCACCGCTGGACGATACGAACACCGAACGCTACGCCAACATGGTCAAGCGCATGTCCTCGCAAACCCAGTTCATTTTCATCAGCCACAGCAAGATCACGATGGAGTTCGCGCAGCAGCTGGTGGGGGTGACGATGCAGGAGCAGGGCGTGTCGCGCGTGGTGGAAGTGGACATGGAAGAAGCGCTGCGCCTGGCCGAGCCGGCGGCAGCCTGAAGAACAGCAAGGAATTCGGGAACCTCTCTTATATATGGACAGCGAACTTCAGATCGCCCTCATCGGTGCGGGTCTCGGCGTCGTGGTGCTGATTGTTGCTTATAACAAGTGGCAGGAACGCAAGCACCGCAGCAAGGCCGAAAAGGTTTTCAAATCCGAACACCGCGACGTGCTGCTCGAGCCGCGCGGCGGCGGGCAGAGCGAAGAGGCCGGAGAACGCTTCGAACGGCGCGAACCGGGCTTCGGCAACGGCGACGACGAAGCCGGGCCGCGCCCGGTGAGTGAAGCGTCGATCAAGCGTTCGGCACCCGAGCTGCCCGCGCTGCTCGACGCCCGCACCGACTGCGTGATCCGCCTCGAGGCGATCGAACCGCTCGACGTGCAGCGTGTCTGGCTGGCGCAGCTGGGGCAGCTGGAAGGCCTGTCCAAACCGGTCCGCTGGTTCGGCTTCAACGATGCCGAGAACCTGTGGTTCCCGCTCGGTCCCGAAGTCGGCGGCGCCTGCCACTGGTTCTGCGCCGCGCTGCAACTGGTCGATCGCCGCGGTTCGATCGGCGAAGCGGACTTCATGCGTTTTTCGGGTGGCGTGCAGCGTGTCGCCGACCTCGTCATGGCGCTGCCGCCGGGCTTGCCGGCGCGCGGCGAAACCTTGCACGGCGCGGCCCAGCTCGATGGCTTCTGCGCCGAAGTGGATGTACAGATCGGCGTCAATGTGATCGCCGGCGAGCGCCCCCTCGACGGCGGGGAAATCGCCCAGTTCGCCGGGCGCTACGATCTGAGCCTGGCCGGGGACGGCAGCTTTCATGCGTTGGCCGACGACGGCAGCACGCTGTTCACGCTGGCCAACCTGGAAGCGGGTGCGTTCTCCGAGGACATGGCTTCGCTGGCGACCATGGGGGTCACGCTGGTCATCGACGTTCCCTGCGTACGCGACGGCGTTGCGGCCTTCGATCGCATGATGGAGCTCGCCGGCGCGCTGGCGCAGCAGAGCAGGGGCACGGTGGTGGATGACAATCGTGCGCCTTTCGGCGCCGAAGCAGCCGGGATGATCCGCAGCCAGATCCGCCAGTTCCAGGATCGCATGGCCGAAAGCGGCATCCCCGCAGGCGGCCCGCTGGCAAGACGCCTGTTCGCGCTGTGATGGATTCGCCCGTTTCCGCGGCGCAGCGCACGCAGGCGCTGCGCGACGAGATCGCTCGCCACGACCACGCCTACTACGTCCTCGACGCACCGACGGTGCCGGACGCCGAATACGACCGCCTGTTCCGTGAACTGCAGGCGCTGGAAAAGGCACATCCCGAGCTCTGCACCCCCGATTCGCCGACCCGGCGCGTCGGCGGCAGGCCGCTCGAGCAGTTCCCGCCGGTGCGCCACCGGGTGCCGATGCTGTCGATCCGCACCGAGACCGACACCGAGGCCAGCGGCGCCCATGCCTTCGATGCCCGCGTGCGGCGCGAGCTCGGGCTGGGCGAAGGCGATGCCGAAGTCGAGTACCTTGCCGAGCTGAAATTCGACGGCCTCGCCATCAGCCTGCGCTACGAGCATGGTCTGCTGGTGCAGGCAGCCACCCGCGGCGACGGCGAAACCGGCGAGGACGTCAGCAGCAACATCCGCACGATGCGCGCGGTGCCGCTGCGCCTGCGCGGCGAGGCGCCCGCAGTGCTGGAGATCCGCGGCGAAGTCTATATGCGCCGCGACGACTTCGAGGCGCTGAACCTGCGCCAGGCCGAGGCCGGCGAAAAGAGCTTCGTCAATCCACGCAACGCCGCGGCCGGCAGCATCCGCCAGCTCGATCCGGCGATTGCCGCGCGCCGGCCGCTGTCCTTCTTCGCTTATGGCCTGGGCGAAACCGAAGGCTGGGCGCTGCCGGCGACCCATGCCGAGGTGCTCGACGCCATCGCCGCCTTCGGCCTGCCGGTGTGTCAGCACCGCGCGGTGGTGCAGGGCGCGGATGGGCTGGCGGCTTTCCACGCGCGCATCGCCGGCCTGCGCGAGACGCTGCCCTTCGACATCGACGGCGTGGTGTACAAGGTCAATTCGCTCGAACTGCAGCGCCAGCTCGGCTTCGTCACGCGCGAGCCGCGCTGGGCGGTGGCGCACAAGTACCCGGCGCAGGAGGCGGTGACGCTGCTGCGCGGCATCGAAGTGCAGGTCGGCCGCACCGGCGCGCTGACGCCGGTGGCACGGCTGGAGCCGGTGTTCGTCGGCGGCGTCACCGTCACCAATGCCACGCTGCACAACCAGGACGAGATCGACCGCAAGGACGTGCGCATCGGCGACTGGGTGATCGTGCGCCGCGCCGGCGACGTCATTCCCGAAGTGGTCGCGCCGGTCGCCGAGAGGCGGCAGGGCGAGCTGCCGCGTTTCAACCTGCTCGAACGTTTCCCCGCCTGTCCGGTGTGCGGCTCGCATGTGGTGCGCGGCGAGGACGAAGTCGTGGCGCGCTGCACCGGCGGCCTGTTCTGCCCGGCCCAGCGCAAGCAGGCGCTGCTGCATTTCGCCGGGCGGCGGGCGATGGACATCGAAGGCCTGGGCGACAAGCTGGTCGAGCAACTGGTCGATGCCGCCATCGTCAAGACGCCGGTCGATATCTACCGGCTCGGCATCCTCGCGCTGGCGAACCTCGAGCGCATGGGCGAGAAGTCGGCACAGAACCTGCTCGCCGCGATCGAGAAGAGCCGGTCGACGACGCTGGCGCGCTTCATCTTCGCGCTCGGCATCCGCAACGTCGGCGAAGCCACCGCGCGCGATCTCGCGCGCCATTTCGGCAAGCTCGATGCGCTGATGGACGCCGACGCCGAGGCCTTGCAACTGGTGCCGGACGTCGGCCCGATCGTCGCCCGCTCCATCGTCGAATTCTTCGGCGAACCCCACAACCGCGAAGTCATCGAGCAACTGCGTGCCGCCGGCGTGCATTGGCCGGAGAGCGAGCCGCTGCGAACGCCCCTGGGCGGACTGGCAGGGCAGACCTTCGTGCTCACCGGCACCCTGCCCACGCTGACGCGCGACGAGGCCAAGGCGCTGATCGAGGCTCGGGGCGGCAAGGTCGCGGGCTCGGTGTCGAAGAAGACCACCTGGCTGGTCGCCGGCGCCGAAGCCGGCTCCAAGCTGGTCAAGGCGCAGGAGCTGGGCGTGGACATCCTCGACGAGGATGGACTGCGCGAGCTGCTGCGCAAAACGGATACAAATGCCTGATGCAAGTGGATGCGGCTTCGCGCATCATGCCGGGCGCGCCGTCCGGGCCGGGCATGGACGGTTTTCTCGAACGATCGAACAAGGAGTGAAGCAGGCATGAAGAAGATCACCAAGGCAATATTTCCGGTCGCAGGCATGGGGACGCGCTTCCTGCCGGCGACCAAGGCCAGTCCCAAGGAAATGCTGCCGATCGTCGACAAGCCCCTGATCCAGTACGCAGTCGAAGAAGCGGTGGCGGCGGGTATCACCGACATGATCTTCATCACCGGCCGCACCAAGCGTTCGATCGAGGATCACTTCGACAAGGCCTACGAACTCGAGACCGAGCTGGAAGCCCGCGGCAAGAAGGAACTGCTCGAGATCGTGCGCAAGACGGTGCCGAAGGGCGTCAACTGCATCTACACCCGCCAGTCCGAAGCGCTGGGCCTGGGCCATGCCGTGCTGTGTGCCGACAACATCATCAATGACGAAGCTTTCGCGGTGATCCTCGCCGACGACCTGCTCGACAACAAGGATGGCACGCCGGTGCTCAAGCAGATGGTCGACGTCTTCAGCTACCACCGCTGTTCGGTGCTGGGCACGATGAACGTGCCGCGCGCGGAAACGCGCAGCTACGGCATCGTCAGCACCGAAAGCGAGTCGGGCAAGGTGCAGCGCATGACCGGCATCGTCGAAAAGCCCAAGCCCGAGGAAGCGCCCACCACCCAGGCGGTCGTCGGCCGCTACATCCTGACGCCGCGCATCTTCGACCACATCCGCGCCCTCAAACCCGGCGCCGGCGGCGAGTACCAGCTCACCGACGCCATCGCCTCGCTGCTGAAGGAAGAGGCGGTGCTGGCCTACCAGTTCGACGGCGTGCGCTACGACTGCGGCTCCAAGCTCGGCTACCTGAAGGCCACCATCGAGTTCGGCCTGCGCCACCCGGAAACCGGCGCCGAATTCGCCGACTATCTCGGCGAGCGCTTCGGTGCGCAGCAGAAGAGCGCCAAGGCCGCCAAGTAAGAAACCGTCGATCCGGTGTTGTACGCGGGGCGGAGAGGAAGCCGGCAGGCTGCTTCCTCTCCGCCCCGCGTCGTATTTCAGGCGTGGTGCAGCCGCTTCGCCAGCGGCGTGCGGCGGATGATGAACTTCTCGATCTCCGCGACGCAGAACACCAGCAGGCCGGCAGCCAGCACCTTGGCCCACTCCAGCAGCGTCAGGTCGTCCGAGCCGAAGATGCCCTGCATCACCGGCAGATGGGTGAAGGCCAGTTGCAGCGGGATGCAGGCGGCGATCGCCAGCAGTACGTAGCGGTTGCCGCTCAGGCGGGCGGGGGCGAAGATGAAGCGGCTGTTGACCAGGTAGAACATTTCCGCCGCCACCACTGCGTTCACCGCCATCGTGCGTGCGGTCTCGATGCTGGTGCCCTGGTCCAGTTCGTACAGGAACAGACCGAGCGCCCCGGTCATCATCAGCACCGACACCATCAGCACGCGCCAGACGAAGAAGCCCGACAGCAGCGCTTCGCCGGGCGGCCGCGGCGGCCGGTTCATGATGCCGCGCTCGGCCGGCTCGAAGGCCAGCGCGAGGCCGAGCGTGCTCGAAGTCACCATGTTGATCCACAAGACCTGGGCCGCCGTCAGCGGCAGGATCAGCTCGAACAGGATCGCGGCGATCACCACCAGCGCCTCGCCGCCGTTGGTCGGCAGCATGAACAGGATGAACTTCTTGAGGTTGTCGTAGACCGCCCGGCCTTCGCGCACCGCGGTGGCGATGGTGGCGAAGTTGTCGTCGGCCAGCACCATGTCGCTCGCCTCCTTGGCGGCTTCGGTGCCTTTCATGCCCATCGCCACGCCGACGTCGGCGCGCTTCAGCGCCGGGGCGTCATTGACGCCGTCGCCGGTCATCGCCACCACCTGGCCGTGCTCCTGCAGCGCCTGGACGAGGCGCAGCTTGTGCTCGGGGCTGGCGCGGGCGAAGACGTCCACGTCCATCGCCACCTCGCGCAGCGTGGCATCGTCCATCACCGCGACCTCGGCGCCGGTCAGAGCCGGCTTGCCGACGCCGATGGCAAGCTGGGCGCCGATCGCGCGCGCCGTCTCGGCATGGTCGCCGGTGATCATCTTGACGCGGATGCCGGCATGGTGGCATTCGCCCACCGCGCGGATGGCTTCCTCGCGCGGCGGATCGATGATGCCGACCAGGGCCAGCAGCACGAAGCCGGCGTCCACGTCGGCGAAATCCAGCGACTCGCCCTGCGGCGCGGCGCGCTTGCAGGCCAGTGCCAGCAGCCGCAGCCCCTGCGCGGCGACATTGGTCGCCATGCGCCGCCAGGTGTCGATGTCCAGCGGCTCCTCGCCGTCGGCGCCCCATTGTGCGCTGCACATGTCGAAGATGCGCTCCGGCGCGCCCTTGGTGAAGATCCACGGCATGTCGTCGCTGTCGCGATGCCAGGTGGCCATGAAGCGGTGCTGGGACTCGAAGGGGATCGAATCGAGGCGGGGCCAGGCTTCGTCGCCGAGGTGCTGCGAGAAGCCGGTCTTGCCGCCCAGCACCAGCAGCGCGCCTTCGGTGGGGTCGCCTTCGACCCGCCACAGATCGTCCTCCTCGCACAGGCGGGCGTCGTTGCACAGCACGCCGGCGCGGATCGCCATCGCCAGCGCGGGGTAGTGCTCGGGGTCGATGATGCGGCCGTCCAGGCTCAGGTCGCCCACCGGCGCGTAGCCGACGCCGCCGACGTCGAAGACGTGGCCGGCGCAGACCACTTTCTGCACCGTCATTTCGTTGCGTGTCAGCGTGCCTGTCTTGTCGGAGCAGATCACCGTCACCGAGCCGAGCGTCTCGACCGCCGGCAGGCGGCGGATGATCGCGTTGCGCCGCGCCATGCGCTGCACGCCGAGGGCCAGCGTGACGGTCATGATCGCCGGCAGGCCTTCGGGAATCGCCGAAGCGGCCAGCGCCACCACCATCATGAACATGTCCGCCGGCGCGTGGCCGCGCCACAGCGTGCCGAGCACGAAGGTCGCGGCCGACAGCGCCAGGATGGTCAGCGCAAGGGCGTGGCCGAAGCGGTCGACCTGGCGCAGCAGCGGCGTCGTCAGGCTGCGGATGTCGGCCAGCATCTGGTTGATCTTGCCGAGCTCGGTGGCCGCGCCGGTCCTGACCACGATGCCGCCGGCCTGGCCGTACACCACCAGGGTGCCGGAGTAGGCCATGCCGTGGCGGTCGCCCAGCGGCGCATCGGCGGCGACGGTGGCGCCGCTCTTTTCCACCGGCAGCGATTCGCCGGTCAGCGCGGCTTCCTCGACCCGCAGTTCCTTGACCGCGACCAGGCGCAGATCGGCCGGCACGCGGTCGCCGGAGGCCAGCACGACGAGATCGCCGGGCACCAGCTCGCCGGCGTCGATTTCCCGCCGCACGCCGTCGCGCACGACCATCGCATGGGGTGAGAGCATGCCGCGGATGGCGTCGAGCGCGGACTCGGCCTTGCCTTCCTGGATGAAGCCGATGATGGCGTTGATGATCACCGCCGCCATCAGCACGCCGGTATCGACCCAGTGGCCGAGCAATGCGGTGATCAGGGCGGCGCCCATCATCACGTACAGCAGGATGTTGTGGAACTGCATCAGCAGGCGCAGCAGCGGGCCGCGCCGCTTGGGCGGCGCCAGGCGGTTCGGGCCGTAGACATCCAGGCGCCTGGCGGCTTCGGTTTCGGTCAGTCCATGCTTTCCGGTGTCCAGGACCTCTTCCACCTGCGTGCGGCTCAGCGTGTGCCAGTCGGTGGAGGACTGGAGCGCGGAAGGAGAGGGGTCGCCGGGGTGGGTGGGGCGGGAGTCTTTCGTCATGGGCGGGTCTCGATGTCCGGTCGCTTGTTGCATATTCTGACAGGCGATGTTCGACTCTTCCTGACAACGGCAGGATTGCCGTAGTTCATGCCGAAAAAGGGAAAACGCCCTTCGCGGCGATCGGGAAGGGCGTTCATGTGACGGCGGCGGCGGCTCAGACGTCGGCGGCTTTCGCCGCGCGCTTGCGCTCGTGCTCCTGCAGGTGGCGCTTGCGCAGGCGGATCGACTTCGGCGTGATCTCGACCAGTTCGTCGTCGGCGATGAACTCGATCGCCGATTCGAGCGTGAGCTGGATCGGCGGCGTCAGGTTGACCGCCTCGTCCTTGCCCGAGGCACGCACGTTGGTGAGCTGCTTGCCCTTGATCGGGTTGACGACGAGGTCGTTGTCGCGCGAATGCACGCCGATGATCATGCCTTCGTACAGTGCGTCGCCGGGGCTGACGAACATGCGGCCGCGGTCCTGCAGGTTCCACAGCGCGTAGGCGACGGCGTCGCCGTTGTTCTGCGAGATCAGCACGCCGTTGCGGCGCTCGGCCATGGCGCCGGCCAGCGGGCCGTAGTCGTCGAAGACGTGGCTGGCCAGGCCGGTGCCGCGGGTCAGGGTCAGGAATTCGCCCTGGAAGCCGATCAGGCCGCGGGCCGGGATGCGGTATTCGAGGCGCACGCGGCCCTTGCCGTCCGGCTGCATGTCCTGCAGCTCGCCGCGGCGGCGGCCGAGTTCTTCCATGACGCCGCCCTGGTGCTCTTCCTCGACGTCGACGGTCAGCAGCTCATAGGGCTCGCACCTGGTGCCGTCGATCTCCTTGAACACCACGCGCGGGCGGCCGACGGCCATTTCGTAGCCTTCGCGGCGCATGTTCTCCAGCAGGATGGTCAGGTGCAGTTCGCCGCGGCCCGACACTTCGAAGACGTCGGCGTCCTGGGTGTAGTTGACGCGCAGGGCGACGTTCTTCAGCAGCTCCTTCTCCAGGCGCTCGCGGATCTGGCGGCTGGTGACGTATTTGCCTTCGCGGCCGGCCAGCGGCGAGGTGTTGACCATGAAGTTCATCGTCAGCGTCGGTTCATCGACGGCGATCGGCGGCAGCGGATCGAGCTTGTCCGGATCGCACAGCGTGACGCCGATGTTGACCTGGTCGATGCCGGCGATCAGCACGATGTCGCCGGCTTCGGCGACCTCGGCGGCCGAGCGTTCCAGGCCCTTGAAGGTCAGCACCTGGCTGACCTTGCCCTTGCCGCGATTCTCGTCGCCGTACATCACGACCACTTCCTGGTTGGGGCGGATGCGGCCGCGCTGGATGCGGCCGATGCCGAGCTGGCCCATGTAGGTGGAGTAGTCGAGCGAGCAGATCTGCAGCCGCAGCGGGCCGTCGACGTCGATCTCGGGCGGCGGCACGTACTTGAGGATCGCCTCGAACAGCGGACGCATGTCCTTGCGTTCGTCATCCAGGCTCTCGACCGCGAAGCCGTTCAGGCCGGAAGCGTAGATGACCGGGAAGTCGAGCTGTTCCTCGGTGGCGCCGAGCTTGTCGAACAGGTCGAAGGTGTGGTTGATGACCCAGTCCGGACGGGCGCCCGGGCGGTCGATCTTGTTGATGACGACGATCGGCTTCAGCCCCAGCGCCAGCGCCTTGCGGGTGACGAAGCGGGTCTGCGGCATCGGGCCTTCCTGGGCATCGACCAGCAGCAGCACGCTGTCGACCATCGACAGCACGCGCTCGACCTCGCCGCCGAAGTCGGCGTGGCCCGGGGTGTCGACGATGTTGATGTGGGTGTCGCCGTACTGGATCGCACAGTTCTTGGCGAGGATGGTGATGCCGCGTTCCTTCTCGATGTCTCCCGAGTCCATGACGCGTTCGGCGACCTGCTGGTTTTCGCGGAAGGTGCCGGACTGGCGCAGCAATTGGTCGACGAGGGTGGTCTTGCCGTGGTCGACGTGGGCGATGATGGCGATGTTGCGGATGGCGCGGGACATGGAGGCGGGAAGTCTTTGAAAGGGCGAGGATTCTAACATGCGTTGCGGCAGCGCAGCATCCTTTGTCGAGGCCGCGTGCTAAAATCCGCGCCCATTTTTTCAGCGGAGCAAGCGGATGCTCGCGATCATCGGCGGCAGCGGCCTGACCCAGCTTTCCTCCCTCGCCATCGTGCGGCGCGAGGTCGTGCGTACCCCCTACGGCGAGCCGTCCGGCGCGCTGACCTACGGCAGCCTGTGCTCGGAGCCGGTGGTGTTCCTCGCCCGCCACGGCTATGGCCATACCATTCCGCCGCACCGGGTCAATTACCGCGCCAACATCTGGGCGCTGAAGCAGGCGAAGGTCAAGGGCATCATCTCGGTGGCCTCGGTGGGCGGCATCCGTGCCGATCTCGGCCCGGGCACGCTGGTCGTGCCGGACCAGATCATCGACTACACCTGGGGGCGCGACAGCAGCTTCTTCGAAGGCGGCGAGATGCCGGTCAAGCACGTCGATTTCACCCACCCCTACGACGCGGTGCTGCGTCGGCGGCTGCTGGCGGCGACGGCGGCGGCCGGCGAGTGCGCGGTGGACGGCGGCGTCTATGCCGCCACCCAGGGGCCGCGGCTGGAAACGGCGGCGGAGATCGACCGGCTGGAGCGCGACGGCGCCGACGTCGTCGGCATGACCGGCATGCCGGAAGCTGCGCTGGCGCGCGAACTGGAACTGCCGTATGCGGCGCTAAACGTCGTGGTCAATCACGCCGCGGGGCGCTCGGACAGCGCGCGCGGGATCGTCTTCGACGACATCGAGGCCACGCTGCAGACGGCGATGGCCCGGGTGCGCGCCATCCTCGAAATGATCTGCCAGGTATGAAACGGGAAGCGATGAATCAGGAACCGCAAGACATGAAACGGCTGGAAAACAACTTCGAGCACCTGCTGTTCTCCAGCCGCTGGCTGATGGCGCCGGTCTATTTCGGCCTGGTGCTGGCGATGGTGGTGCTGCTGGTCAAGTTCGCCAAGGAAGTCTGGGGCCTGTTCGCCCACATCATGACCGCGACCGGCGGCGAACTGATCATCGGCGTGCTGTCACTGGTCGACATCGCGCTGATCATGAACCTGCTGATCATCATCATGTTCAGTGGCTACGAGAACTTCGTCTCGAAGATGGACGACCTGCACAGCCACCAGGACCGGCCGGAGTGGATGGGGCACATCGGTTTCTCCGACCTCAAGATCAAGCTGATCGGCTCGATCGTGGCGATCTCGGGGATCGAGCTCCTGAAGGCCTTCATGAACGTGGACAACCTCAGCGACCGCCATCTGGCCTGGATGGTCGGCATCCACATCACTTTCCTGTGTTCCGGCGTGCTCTACGCGCTGATGGACCGCCTCGGCGGCAAGGGCCACTGAGGGCCAGGCTCCCCGCGACCTGGCCCTCAGAGTGGCGCGCCTCAGACCTGCAGGCGCTGCAGCAGTTCGCGCTCGATGCGCAGCAGCTGGGCGTCCTGTGCAAGCGCGGCGCCGCTGAGCAGGAAAGTATCCTCGACGCGTTCGCCAAGCGTGGCGATCTTCGCCGTGAGCAGGCGGATGCCGTGGTTGGCGAGTATTTCGGCGACGTCGAACAGCAGTCCCGGCCGGTCGGCCGCGGTCAGCGACAGGATGTAGTGCCGGCCCGCCTCGTCGGCGCGGATGCTGACCTGCGGCGTGATCGGGAAGTGCTTGACGTGGCGCGACATGCGGCCGCGCGACGGGCGGTCGAGCGCGTCCGGGCGGGCCAGGTACGCGGTAAGCTCGTGCTCGATCAGCGTGATCACGTCGCGGTAGCGGGCTTCGCCACCCGGATCCCGCAGGATGAAGCTGTCGAGCGCGTGGCCGTGGCGGGTGGTGTGCACCTTGGCGTCGAGGATGGTGAAGCCGAGGCGGCTGAAGAAGCCGGTCAGGCGGACGAAGAGCTCCCGCTGGTCGGGGGTGAATACCATCACCTGCACGCCGTCCTCGTCCTCGGTCACCCGTGCCTTGACCACCGGTTCATCGGAATCCGGGCGGAAATACAGCACGCGGGTGTGCCAGGCGATCTCCTCGGCCGAATGGCGCATGAAATACACCGCGTCCAGCTCGGACCACAGCCGCTCCTCGATGCCGGGACGCAGGCCGTGGTAGCGCAGCAGCCGGCGCGCATCCTCGAGGCGGTCGTCCATGCCCAGCGCCTGCTGGGGGGTGGCGCCGCGCAGCAGGCGCTGGGCGGCGAAGAAGAGATCCTCGAGCAATCTGCCTTTCCAGCCGTTCCAGACCTTGGGGCCGGTGCCGCGGATGTCGGCATGGGTGAGCAGGTAGAGGGCGACGAGGCGGCGTTCGCTGCCGACGATGGCGGAGAAACGCTGGATCACCTCGGGGTCGGAGATGTCTTCCTTCTGGGCGAAGTGGGACATGGTCAGGTGCTGCCCGACCAGCCAGACGACGAGTTCGGTGTCCTCGTCGTCCAGGCCGTGCAGCACGCAGAAATCGCGTGCGTCGATCATGCCCAGCCTGGAGTGGTCGCCGCCGCGGCCCTTGGCGATGTCGTGGAACAGCGCCGCGACGTAGAGCAGCCAGTGGCGGTCGAAGACCTGGATCAGGCGCGTCATCAGCGGATATTCGTGTGCATGCTCGCCCATCGTGAAGCGCCGGATGTTGCGCAGCACCGTCAGGATGTGCTGGTCGACGGTGTAGGCATGGAACAGGTCGTGCTGCATCTGGCCGACGATCCGCCGCCAGGCCGGCAGGTAGCGCGACAGGATGCCGTATTCGTTCAGGCGCCGGAATGCATGCACGATGCCGCGCTTCTGCTGCAGGATCTGCAGGAACAGGGCGCGGTGCGCGGGGTCGGCGCGGAAGGCGGCATT
Organism: Thauera carbonicopians; assembly: GCF_025699485.1. Lineage (GTDB taxonomy): Bacteria > Pseudomonadota > Gammaproteobacteria > Burkholderiales > Rhodocyclaceae > Thauera. Next base: position 362,163 of record NZ_JANUXN010000001.1, read on the forward strand.
GATGCGGTTGCGGTTGATCCACAGCGCCCGCAGCGTGCGTGCGGTCATGCCCTTGAGTTCAGAGCGCTGCTGCAGCAGCAGGAAGCATTCCAGCAGCGCCGAGGGCTGGCGCTCGAAGAGGTCCTCGTGGCGGATGTCGAGCAGTTCGCGCACGGCCTGGAAGCGCGGGTTGATGACGATGGCGGCGCCGCGGCCAGGTAAGATCACCGTGCCGTAGTTTTGCAGCAGGATGGTGTTGAGCTGCGTCACCATCTTGGCATTGACGTAGTAGCGCTGCATCAGCACTTCGGAGGCGCGCCGGCTGGCCGTGGCCTCGATGCCCATGATGCGCGCCAGCTTTTCCTGGTGGTCGAACAGCAGGCGGTCCTCGGCGCGTCCGGCCAGGTAATGCAGGCGGATCCGCAGGTGCTGCAGGAAGCGCTCGACGCTGCGCAATTCGCTGGCTTCGCCGCCGGTGATCAGGCGGCGGCGGGCCAGATCGCGCCAGTTGCGGCCGAGCCCGGTGGCCTGTGCGATCCAGCCGAGCATCTGCAGGTCGCGCAGGCCGCCGGGGCTGTCCTTGCAGGTCGGTTCGAGCGAGTAGGGGCTGTCGTCGAAGCGCGCATAGCGCTGCTCCTGTTCGAGCAGCTTGGCCTTGTAGAAGGCGCTCACGTCCAGCGCCGCACGGTAGCGCTGTTCCAGCTCGGCGAAGAGCCGCGCATCGCCGGCGAGGAAACGGGCTTCGAGCAGGCTGGTCTGCACGGTGATGTCGTCGTCCGCGGCCTCGATGCATTCATCGACGGTGCGCGCGGCATGGCCGATTTCGAGCCCGACGTCCCACAGCGCGCCGACCATCGCGCACAGCCGGATGCGCGTCTCCACGTCCGCCGCGCCCGGCAGAAGGATCAGCAGGTCGACGTCCGAGGCGGGAAACAGCTCGCCGCGCCCGTAGCCGCCGACCGCCACCAGCGCCGCGTTGGCCGGCATGCCGCAAGCCTGCCAGAGGCCGACGACCTCGGCATCGACGAGCCGCGTGCGCCCCTTCAGCACCGTCGAGGTGCGGGGATGGGTTTCATAGGCGGCGCGCAGTCCGGCCGAACCATCGGCCAGCCGCTGCCGGGCTTCCGCGATCAGGGGTTGAAGGCGGGCGTTGAGGGCGTCTTGCATGATGGTTCGGGCCTTGCGCGAAAAGCGGGTTCAGGCGAAGCGCGAGGCGACGATGGCCGGCGGGGGCGGGCAGTGCTCGGACAGGGTCAGGACTTCGACGCCGGTCTCGGTGACCAGCACGGTGTGCTCCCACTGCGCCGACAGGCTGCGATCCTTGGTGACGATGGTCCAGCCGTCGGGCAGTTCGGAAATGGCGGCCTTGCCGGCGTTGATCATCGGCTCGACGGTGAAGATCATGCCCGGCAGGAATTCAGGCCCGGTGCCGGCCTTGCCGTAGTGCAGCACCTGCGGCTCCTCGTGGAACTTGCGGCCGATGCCGTGGCCGCAGAATTCGCGCACCACCGAGTAGCCGTTGCCTTCGGCGTGCTTCTGGATCACCGCGCCGATGTCGCCCAGATGGCCGCCCGGCTTCACCGCGGCGATGCCCAGCCACATGCATTCATAAGTGATCTGGGCCAGCCGCCGGGAAGCAATGCTGGCCGCGGCCTCGCCGCCGACCAGGAACATGCGGCTGGTGTCGCCGTGGAAACCGTCCTTGATCACGGTGATGTCGATGTTGAGGCTGTCGCCTTTCTTCAGCGCCTTGTCGCCCGGGATGCCGTGGCAGACCTGGTGGTTGATCGAGGTACAGATCGACTTGGGGAAGGGCGTGTAGCCCGGCGGCGCGTAGTTCAGCGGCGCCGGAATCGTCTGCTGCACATCGACCATGTAATCGTGGCACAGGCGGTCGAGTTCGCCGGTGGTGACCCCCGGCTTGACGAAGGGGGCGATGTAGTCGAGAACCTCGGCGGCGAGGCGGCAGGCCACGCGCATCTTTTCGATCTCTTCCGGGGTCTTGAGGACGATGCTCATGTCGGTTTCTGTCTGCTGGGGCTGGAAAGAGCCTAAAGGTATCGCAAGCGGGCAGCGGCGAGCAAACGTGAAGCGCGTCCACCCTTGAGCAGGGTAACGCCCGCATGCTAAGATCGCAGGCTTGTCTGCATGGGCAGGCAAAAATCCACACGTCCTGCGGAATGGGGTCCGGCGCGCGTACCGAAGGTGCGCAGGCCGGCAAGGTGCAAAGGGCGCGTGCGGGCCAGGTGATGGTCGGTGCGCGTGGCGGAGCACTCCCGGGGCGGAGGTCTAACCCTTTCAAATCTGGAGTTTCACATGTCAGTCACGATGCGTCAGATGCTCGAAGCGGGCGTCCACTTTGGCCACCAGACCCGTTTCTGGAATCCGCGCATGGCCCCCTACATCTTCGGCCAGCGCAACAAGATCCACATCGTCAACCTCGAGAAGACGATGGTGAAGTACAACGAAGCGATGGACTTCGTGCGCAAGCTGGCCGCCAACCGCGGCAACATCCTGTTCGTCAGCACCAAGCGCCAGGCGCGCGAGATCATCGCCGAGGAAGCCCGCCGTGCCGGCATGCCTTTCGTCGATGAGCGCTGGCTCGGCGGCATGCTGACCAACTTCAAGACCGTCAAGCAGTCGATCAAGCGCCTGAAGGAAGTCGAGGCCATGGTCGAAGACGGTTCCATCGAGCGCCTGTCGAAGCGCGAAGCGCTGACCGTGCGCCGCGAAATGGAGAAGCTGCAGAAGTCGATCGGCGGCATCAAGGACATGGGCGGCCTGCCCGACGCGCTGTTCGTCATCGACGTCGGCTACCACAAGATCGCCATCACCGAAGCCCAGAAGCTGGGCATCCCGGTCGTTGCCGTGGTCGATACCAATCACACGCCCGAAGGCGTGGATTACGTGATCCCGGGTAACGACGACTCCTCGCGCGCGATCCGCCTGTACGCCCGTGGCGTGGCCGATGCCGTGCTGCAGGGCCGCAGCCAGGTGCTGCAGGAAATCGTCGATGCCGGCGGCGACGAGTTCGTCGAAGTCGAGGAAGAGAACACCCAAGAGCAGGCCTGATCTGCGGCTTGCGAGGGCCTTGAGGGGCCCTTTTTTTGTCATCATGAATACCCGTTCCGCATCGGCCGGGCCGATGCGGGCGATAGCCGAAATTCGAGGAGTTAGCATGGCGGAAATCACCGCGAGCATGGTCAAGGAACTGCGCGAGAAGACCGACGCGCCGATGATGGAGTGCAAGAAGGCGCTGACCGAAGCGGCCGGCGACATGGGCAAGGCCGAAGAGATCCTGCGCGTCAAGCTCGGCAACAAGGCAACCAAGGCGGCAACCCGCGTGGCGGCCGAAGGCGTGGTCGGCATCGAAATCTCGGCCGACGGCAAGCTGGGCGCCATCGTCGAAGTCAACTGCGAAACCGACTTCGTCGCCAAGAACGACGAATTCCTCGCCCTGGTGCAGAACTGCGCCAAGCTCGTCGCCGACAAGAATCCGGCCGACGTCGCCGCGCTGTCGGCGCTGCCGCTGGCCGACGGCACGGTCGAATCCGTGCGCGCCGCGCTGGTCGGCAAGATCGGCGAGAACATGTCGATCCGCCGCTTCGTCCGCGTCGAAGCCAAGGGCCAGCTGTTCAGCTACATCCACGGCGGCGCCAAGATCGGCGTGCTGCTGGATCTGGTCGGCGGCGACGAGCAACTGGGCCGCGACATCGCGATGCACATCGCCGCGTCCAAGCCGAAGGCGTTGGATGCCTCGGGGGTCGCGCAGGAGCTGATCGACGCCGAGCGCCGCATCGCCATCGAAAAGGCGCGTGCCGACAACAAGCCCGAAGCGATGCTGGAGAAGATCGCCGACGGCACCGTGCAGAAGTTCCTGAAGGAAGTCACGCTGCTGGCCCAGGTCTTCGTCAAGGCCGAGGACGGCAAGCAGACCATCGAGCAACTGCTGAAGGCCAGGGGCGCTTCGGTTGGCGGCTTCACGCTGTACATCGTCGGCGAAGGCATCGAGAAGAAGGTGACCGACTTCGCCGCCGAAGTGGCCGAGCAACAGGCTGCCGCAGCGGCTGCCGCCGCAGCCAAGCAGTAAGGAGAAGCACATGTCCGCCGCCTACAAGCGCATCCTGCTGAAACTGTCCGGCGAAGCCCTGATGGGGGACGACGCCTATGGCATCAACGAGGACGTGGTGACCCGCATCGTCTCCGAGATCGCCGAGATCTCGCGCCTGGGCGTCCAGGTGGGTGTGGTGATCGGCGGCGGCAACATCTTCCGCGGCATGAAAGGCGCGGCATCCGGCATGGACCGCGCCACGGCCGACTACATGGGCATGCTGGCGACGGTGATGAACGCGATGGCGCTCGCCGACGCGATGCGCCGCATCGACGTCGAGGCGCGCGTGCAGTCGGCGCTGCGCATCGACCAGGTCGTCGAACCCTACATCCGCGGCCGGGCGATTCGCCACCTGGAAGAGGGGCGCGTGGTGATCTTCGCCGCCGGTACCGGCAACCCCTTCTTCACCACCGACACTGCGGCGGCGCTGCGCGGCTCCGAGATCGGTGCCCAGATCGTACTGAAGGCGACCAAGGTGGACGGCGTCTATACCGCCGACCCGAAGAAGGACCCGGATGCCCAGCGCTACCATCGCATCAGCTTCGACGAGGCGATCGGCCGCAACCTGGCGGTGCTCGATGCGACCGCGTTCGCGCTGTGCCGCGACCAGAAGCTGCCCATCAACGTGTTTTCGATCTTCAAGCCGGGTGCGCTCAGGCGCGTCGTCATGGGCGAGGACGAAGGCACGCTGGTTCATTCCTGACGCCCTTGGAGAATGCGCTGATGATTTCCGAACTGAAGAAGACCGCTGAACAGAAGATGCAGAAATCGGTCGAGGCGCTGAAGACCGATCTGGCCAAGATCCGTACCGGCCGCGCCCACGTCGGCCTGCTCGACCACGTCATGGTCGAGTACTACGGCTCGATGGTGCCGGTGAACCAGGTGGCCAACATAACCCTGATCGATGCCCGCACGATCGGTGTGCAGACCTGGGAAAAGCCGATGCTGCCGAAGGTCGAGCGCGCCATCCGCGACAGCGATCTCGGCCTGAACCCGGCGAACATGGGCGAGATGCTGCGCGTGCCGATGCCTGCGCTGACCGAAGAGCGCCGCCGCGACCTGACCAAGATCGTCAGGCAGGAAGGCGAGGGCGCCAAGATCGCGATCCGCAACCTGCGACGCGACGCCAACCAGCAGCTCAAGGATGCGGTCAAGGACAAGGAAATCTCCGAGGACGACGAGCGCCGTGCCGAGGAGGACGTCCAGAAGCTGACCGACAAGTACGTCGCCGAGGTCGACAAGCTGCTTGCCGCGAAAGAACAGGAACTGATGCAGATCTGATCCGCCGGATCGGCTCTTCCCTCATGGGCAGGACAGGAGGCGGACAATGACGGACAGACGATTCACGAGCTCCACGCGGGACATCCCCGAGGTGCCCGCGGTACCGCGGCACATCGCGATCATCATGGACGGCAACGGGCGCTGGGCGCGCAAGCGCTTCATGCCGCGCGTCGCCGGGCATGCGCGGGGGCTCGAAGCCGTTCGCACGGTGGTCAAGGCCTGCGTCGAGCGCGAGGTCGAATACCTGACCCTGTTCGCCTTCAGCTCCGAGAACTGGCGCCGGCCGGCGGACGAGGTCTCCTTCCTGATGCAGCTCTTCATGCGCGCGCTGCACAAGGAAGTGGCGCGCCTCGATCACAACGGCATCCGCCTGCGAGTCATCGGCGACATGTCCCGCTTCGACCCGGAGCTGGTGCGCGTCATCCGCGAATCCGAGGAGAAGACCGCCGGCAATGCCAAGCTCAATCTGTGCGTGGCGGCGAACTACGGCGGCCGCTGGGATATCGCCAATGCGGTGTCGCAACTGATGCGCGCGCATCCCGAACGCCGTGACGGCTTCAGCGAGGAAGAGCTGACGGGCGCCCTGTCGATGAGCTTTGCGCCCGAGCCCGACCTCTTCATCCGCACCGGCGGCGAGAAGCGCATCAGCAATTTCATGCTCTGGCAGCTCGCTTATACCGAGCTGTATTTCACCGACGCGCTGTGGCCGGATTTCGATGCGGCCGCGCTCGACGAGGCGATTGATTCCTACCAGGGGCGCGAGCGCCGCTTCGGCCGGACCAGCGAGCAACTCGTCGTCCGTGGCGTTCCGCAGAGCGAGAGGCCTCATGCTTAAGGCGCGGATCATCACCGCGATCGCGCTTCTCGTCGGCCTGCTCGCGGCCGTCTTCCTCCTTCCCCCGGCGGGCTGGCTGGTGTTCTGCGCGCTGCTGTGCAGTGCTGCGGCCTGGGAGTGGGGCGCGCTGGCCGGGTTCGCGCGCACGCTGCGGGTCGCGACGACGCTGGGCTTCGGCGCGCTCTGCCTGCTGCTCGGCCATCTCGCCGGCCTGAGCTCGCCTTTCCCGACCGGATACGAGTTCGGGCTGACGCCGCTCTATGTCGTCAGCGCGGCGTTCTGGCTGGTGCTGGCGCCGTCGTGGCTGGTACGCAAGTGGCAGCTGTCGGACCCGGTGCTGGCCGTGCTCACCGGTTTCGTCGTGCTCGTGCCGACCGCGCTCGCGCTGATCCAGCTTCGCGCGATGGGTCCGGGGACGATGCTCATCGCGATGGCGACGGTATGGGTCGCGGACATTGCCGCGTATTTTGCCGGCCGCGCTTTCGGCAAGCACAAGCTCGCACCCGCGATCAGTCCGGGCAAGACCTGGGAAGGAGCTGCGGGCGCGGTACTCGCGGTCATGTGTTTTGGCCTGATCGTGCACACCGTGCGGATGGGCAGTCTCCCCGACAGCATGTTTGCCGCCGTTCTCGTCCTCGTGCTGTGGACGGCGATCAGCATCGTCGGCGACCTGTACGAGTCGCTGCTCAAGCGCCAGGCCGGCCTGAAGGACAGCGGCAGCATCCTGCCCGGCCATGGAGGTCTCCTCGATCGCATCGACAGCCTCACTTCGACCTTGCCGACGGTTACCCTTCTTCTGGTGCTGATTGCCCAATGATCGGGGCGGCTCGCGCCGTTTCCGTTTTCCCCCCGTTTTTTCACGACGACAATGTCCCAACACGCCATCCAGCGCATCACCGTCCTGGGGGCGACCGGTTCGATCGGCCAGAGCACGCTCGACGTGGTTGCCCGCCACCCGGATAGATTCTCGGTCTTCGCGCTGAGTGCGCACCGCCAGGACGACAAGCTGTTCGAACAGGTGCTGCGCTTTGCACCGGAATTCGCCGTGCTGGTCGATACCGATGCCGCCGCACGCCTGCGGACGGCGCTGCGTGCGGCGGGCAGCCGCACCGAAGTGCTGTGCGGCAGCGAGGCGCTGGCCGAAATCGCTGCCGCGCCCGAAGCCGACATGGTCATGGCGGCGATCGTCGGCGCCGCCGGGCTGCGTCCCGCGCTTGCCGCCGCGCGCGCCGGCAAGAAGGTGCTGCTGGCCAACAAGGAGGCGCTGGTGCTGTCGGGGCGGCTGTTCATGGATGCGGTGGCCGCGAGCGGTGCCACCCTGCTGCCGATTGACAGCGAACACAACGCCGTCTTCCAGGCCTTGCCCGCCGGTTATGCGCGCGACCCGCAGCGCGCCGGCGTGCGCAGGGTGCTGCTGACCGCATCGGGCGGGCCTTTCCGCGCCAGTCCGCTGGAAACGCTCGCCGGCGTCACGCCGGAGCAGGCCTGTGCCCACCCCAACTGGGTGATGGGCCGCAAGATCTCGGTGGATTCGGCAACGATGATGAACAAGGGCCTCGAAGTCATCGAGGCGCACTGGCTGTTCGGCGCGTCCGCCGACATCATCGAAGTCGTCGTCCATCGCCAGAGCGTGATCCATTCGATGGTGGAGTACGTCGACGGTTCGGTGATCGCCCAGCTCGGCAACCCCGACATGCGCACGCCGATCGCCCATGCCATGGCCTGGCCCGAGCGCATCGATGCCGGCGTGCGTGCGCTCGACCTGTTCGACGTCGCCCGGCTCGATTTCGAGCGCCCGGATCTGGCCCGCTTCCCTTGTCTGGCGCTGGCATTCGCGGCACTGCGAGCCGGCGGCGCCGCGCCGGCGATGCTCAATGCGGCCAACGAGGAAGCGGTCGAGGCCTTTCTCGGCCATCGCATCGGCTTTCTCGACATCGCCCGCGTCATCGAACCCTGCCTGGAACGTACCGGCGACTTCGCTGTCGATTCGCTGGAGGCCGTGCTGGCCGCCGACGCGCAGGCGAGGGAGCGGGCACGGCTGGAAATAAACAAGCTGGCGGCAGCCTGATGAATTTGTTCGACTACCTCGTGCCTTTCGCGCTTGCGCTGGGCCTGCTGATCCTGATCCACGAGCTGGGCCACTACCTCGTCGCGCGCTGGTGCGGCGTCAAGGTGCTGCGTTTCTCGATCGGTTTCGGCAAGCCGCTGCTGTCGTGCAAGGCCGGTCGTGACCGCACCGAATGGGCGCTTGCGGCCTTTCCGCTGGGCGGCTACGTCAAGATGCTCGACGAGCGCGAAGGCCCCGTCGCGCCGGAGGAACTGCACCGGGCTTTCAACCGCCAGAGCGTCTGGCGCCGCTTCGCGATCGTCGCCGCCGGCCCGCTGGCGAATCTGCTGCTGGCGGTGGCGCTGTACTGGGGCTTGTTCGTCACCGGCAGCAACGAGCTGCGGCCGCGCCTGGCCTTGTCGGACACGCCGGCCATCGCCCAGGCGGCCGGCGTGCAGGACGGCGACCTCGTGCTCGCGGTGGACGACGAAGCCGTGCGCTCGTGGCAGGACTTGCGCTGGGTCCTGCTGCGCCATGCGCTCGACAGCCGCGAGGTGCTGCTCCATGTGCGTACGCTGGATGACAGGGAGGCCGTCCGCCGGCTGGATCTCAGAGGCGTGCCGATCGACGACGAACGGCAGGACCTGATCGTTCGCCTCGGCCTGCAGCCCTGGCGCCCGCTGATTCCCGCGGTCATCGGGCGGGTCGCCGAGGACGGCGCGGCGGCCCGTGCCGGCATGCGAAGCGGCGACGAAGTCCTGGCGATCGACGACGCGCCGATCGCTTCCTGGGGCGAACTGGTTGCCAAGGTCAGGGACGCGGCCGGGCAGGATTTGCGTTTCGAAGTGCAACGTGGCGGCGAGCGATTCGTGCTGGACATCGTGCCGGACGAACTGGTCGAGGGCGGAGCGCGCATCGGACGGATCGGCGTGGGCGTGGCCGAACCGCTGCAGGACGGGCTGTCGATGTTCGCCGAAGTGCGCTACGGCATCGGCGAAGGGCTGGTCAAGGCGGTGCGCCAGACCTGGGAAACCAGCGTGCTGAGCCTGAAGATGATCGGCCGCATGTTCACCGGCGAAGTGTCGTGGAAGAACCTTTCCGGTCCGGTCACGATCGCCGACTATGCGGGCCAGACCGCGCAGCTCGGGCTGGACCACTACCTCAAGTTCGTGGCGCTGATCAGCATCAGCCTCGGGGTGCTGAACCTGCTGCCGATCCCGGTGCTTGATGGCGGGCACTTGTTGTACTATACGGTCGAAATCATCAAGGGCGGTCCGATTCCGGAACGCGTCATGGAGATCGGTCAGCAGATCGGTCTCGTTCTCCTGGCGATGCTCATGGCCTTCGCCTTCTACAACGACATCAACCGACTCATTTCCGGCTGAACTCCTGCATGAATCGCAAGCTCCTGCCCGGGCTCATCATGGCCCTATTCGCCGCTGCGCCGGCGTTCGCATTCGAACCTTTCGTGGTCAAGGACATCCGGGTCGAGGGCATCCAGCGTACCGAAGCCGGTACGGTGTTCAACTACCTGCCCGTGCGCGTCGGCGAGCGCTTCGACGAAGCCCAGGCCGCCGAAGCCATCCGCGCGCTGTTCGCCACCGGCTTCTTCAGCGACGTCCGCATCGAGACCGAAGGCGACGTGATCGTCGTCGCCGTCGATGAGCGCCCGGCGATCGCGCAGATCGACTTCGTCGGCGTCAAGGAATTCGACAAGGACGCACTGAAGGCCGGCCTGCGCGAAGTGGGGCTGGCCGAGTCGCGCATCTTCGACCGCTCGCTGCTCGAGCGTGCCGAACAGGAACTGAAGCGCCAGTACCTGTCGCGCGGCAAGTATTCGGCCCAGGTCACGACCACGGTGACGCCGCTCGAACGCAACCGCGTCGGCATCAACTTCAATGTCGATGAAGGCGACGTCGCCAAGATCCGCCAGATCAGCATCATCGGTGCCCAGGCCTTCGACGAGGACGACCTGCTCGAGCAGATGCAGCTGACCACGCCGGGCTGGCTGACCTGGTACACCAAGAACGACCAGTACTCGCGCCAGAAGCTGTCGGCCGACCTCGAGACCCTGCGCTCCTTCTACCTGAACCAGGGCTATCTCGACTTCAACATCGACTCCACCCAGGTGTCGATCACGCCCGACAAGAAGGACATCTACATCACGGTGAACATCACCGAGGGCGAGCAGTACAAGGTGACCGGCGTGCGCTACACCGGCGACCTCATCATCCCGGAATCCGAGTACCTTGCGCTGACCACGCTGAAGCCGGGCGAGACCTTCTCGCGCGAACGCCTCACCGAAACGACCAAGGCGATCACCGACCGCCTGGGCAACGAAGGCTACGCCTTCGCCAACGTCAATGCCGCACCCGAGGTTGACAAGGAGAAGCGCGAAGTCGCGTTCACGATCTTCGTCGATCCGGGCCGCCGCGTGTACGTGCGCCGCATCAACGTCGGCGGCAACACCAAGACGCGCGACGAAGTGGTTCGCCGCGAGATGCGCCAGATGGAAGGCGGCTGGTACGATGCCGCGGCGATCAACCGCTCGAAGACGCGCATCGACCGGCTCGGCTACTTCGACGAGGTCAACGTCGAGACGCCGCCGGTACCGGGCACGACCGACCAGGTGGACGTCAACTTCTCGGTCAAGGAGCGGCCGACCGGCAACCTGATGCTGGGGGCGGGTTTCTCGAGTTCCGAAAGCATCGTGCTGTCGGCCTCGATCTCGCAGCAGAACCTGTTCGGCAGCGGCAACGCGCTGAGCCTGGGCCTCAACACCAGCAAGTCGAGCCGCACGCTGTCGCTGTCCTTCACCAATCCTTATTACACCGTGGATGGCGTCAGCCTCGGCTGGGACCTGTACCACCGCACCTACGACCCGACCGACTACGACACCTTGTCGCCGTACAAGACGGTGTCGACCGGCGCGGGCCTGCGCCTGGGCTGGCCGATCGCCGAAGACGACCAGATCAACTTCGGCCTGACGGCGGACCACACCAAGATCACCACCTACTCGGACAGTCCGCGCCTGTACAAGGACTTCTGCAAGGATTTCGGCTGCAGCGGCTCCGGGGCGGCCGAGGGTGTCGGCGAAGTCAGCGTCAGCAGCCTGCTGCTGTCCGTCGGTTGGTCGCGCGACAGCCGCGACAGCTTCATCTACCCGCGCAAGGGCGTCTACCAGCGCGTGTATGGCGAAATCACCGTGCCGGTGGGCGACCTGCGCTACGGCAAGCTGGGCTACCAGTACCAGCACTGGTTCCCGATCGGGCGCGACTACGCGCTGATGCTCAATGCCGACCTCGGCTATGCCAAGGGTTTCGGCGGCAAGGATGTGCCTTTCTACAAGAACTACTACGTCGGCGGCATCGGCTCGGTGCGCGGCTTCGACCAGGGCACGCTGGGGCCGAAGTTCATGGATACCGATGGCGACATCACCTCGACCGGCGGTACCCGCAAGCTGGTGACCAACGCCGAGTTCTTCTTCCCGATGCCGGGTTCGGGCACCGACCGCTCGTTCCGCATCTCCGCCTTCTTCGATGCCGGCTATGTCTGGGGCGAAGACCCCGATACCGGCAAGGAGCAGAAGATGAAGTTCGACGACCTGCGCTACAGTACCGGCCTGGCTTTCTCCTGGAGTTCGCCGATCGGCCCGCTGAAGTTCAGCTTCGGCCATCCGCTGAAGAAAGAGAAGGACGACGAGATCCAGCGTTTCCAATTCCAGCTCGGCAGCGTGTTCTGAGCGCTGCGCCAAACAAGTTTCATTCGGAGGCATAAGTGAAAGTTAGTACCCTGTCCCTGGTGGGCGCTGCACTGATCGGCTTGTCGCAGGCCGCCGTGGCCGACACCAAGATCGGTTTCGTCAACTCCGACCGCGTGATGCGCGAGGCGGCGCCCGCGGTGCGGGCCCAGCAGCGCCTCGAGAAGGAGTTCGAGAAGCGCGACCAGGAACTCCAGCGCATGGCCCGTGACCTGAAGGCCATGCAGGACGAACTCGAGCGCGACGGCGCGACGATGAACGAGAACGACCGCCGCAACAAGGAACGCGCGCTGAACGATCTCAACCGCGACTTCCAGCGCAAGCAGCGCGAGTTCCGCGAGGATCTGAACCAGCGCCGCAACGAGGAACTGGCTTCGGTGCTCGACAAGGCCAACCGCTCGGTCAAGGACATCGCCGAGAAGGAAAACTTCGACATCATCTTCCAGGAAGCGGTGTACGCGAACCCGCGCATCGACATCACCGACAAGGTCATCAAGGCCCTGTCCGACGCCAAGTAAGCCTTCCGTCCGCATGTTCCGTCTCGACGAACTGGTCGCGCGGCTCGGAGGAGAAGTTTCCGGCGACGCCGGCGTGGCCGTCCGCCGGGTGGCCACGCTCGACCAGGCCGGGGAAGGCGATCTCGCTTTTCTGGCCAACCGCAAGTACCTGCCGAAGCTGCGCGAAAGTGCGGCGTCGGCGGTCATCGTCGCGCCGGATGCGAAGGCCTTGCTGAACGGCCGCAGCGCCATCGTCGCTGCCGATCCCTATCTGTACTTCGCGCGCGTCGCCCAGCTCTTCAACCCGCTGCCGGCGGTGCGCCCCGGCGTCCATGCGCTTGCCGCGCTGGCCTCCAGCGTGCCCTTGTCGGCCGAGATCGGGCCGGGCGCGTCGATCGAGGAGGACGTCGAAATCGGCGAGGGCGTCGTCGTCGGCGCCGGCTGTCACATCGGCCGCGGCGCACGCATCGGCCGCGGCACGCGGCTTGCCGCGCGGGTCACGATCCAGCATGGCTGCGTGGTCGGGGAGAACTGCATTCTCCATTCCGGCGTGGTCGTCGGCAGCGACGGCTTCGGCTTCGCCCGTGAAAAGGATGGGCGCTGGATCAAGATCCCGCAGATCGGCCGCGTCGTCATCGGCAACGACGTCGAGATCGGCGCCAACACCACGATCGATCGCGGCGCGCTCGACGACACCGTGATCGGCGACGGCTGCAAGCTCGACAACCAGATCCAGATCGCGCACAACGTGCGCATCGGCGAGAACACCGCGATCGCGGGCTGCGTCGGCATCGCCGGCAGCACCAGCATCGGCGCGCGCTGCATGATCGGCGGCCAGGCAGGCATCATCGGCCATCTGACGATCTGCGACGACGTCGTCGTTTCCGCCGGTACGCTGGTCAGCAAGTCGATCACCCGGCCCGGCGTCTACACCGCCAGCCTGCCGGTGCAGCCGCACGCCGACTGGGTGCGCAATTTTTCCCATCTGCGCCACCTCGATGCGCTGGCCGGGCGCGTCCGCTCACTCGAAAACCAATGAAGGCCGCCGCGACGGCCGGCCCCGGGACAATCCTCATGATGAACATCAACGAAATCGTCGAATACCTGCCGCATCGTTATCCATTCCTGCTGATCGACCGCGTGCTCGAGATGGAGGAGGGCAAGCGCATCGTCGCGCTGAAGAACGTGACGATGAACGAGCCTTTCTTTCCCGGCCATTTTCCGCACCATCCGGTGATGCCCGGTGTGCTGATCGTCGAGGCGATGGCCCAGGCGGCGGCGGTGCTGTCGTTCAAGAGCATGGGCGTCAAGCCTGACGAGAACTCGGTGGTGTATTTCGCCGGCATCGACAACGTGCGCTTCAAGCGCCCGGTGGTGCCGGGCGACCAGTTGATCTTCGAAGTCGAGATCACCCAGAACAAGCGCAACATCTACAAGTACAAGGGGGTCGCCCGCGTCGACGGCGAAGTGGCGACCGAAGCCGATCTGATGTGCGCGCTGAAGACCCTATGATCCATCCGACCGCCATCGTCCATCCGGGCGCCAGGCTCGGTGAGAAGGTCTCGATCGGAGCCTATTCGATCATCGGCGAGCACGTCGAGATCGGCGACGGCAGCCGGATCGGGCCGCACGTCGTCGTCGAAGGCCATACCCGCATCGGCCGCGACAACGAAATCTTCCAGTTCTGCTCGCTCGGCGCCAAGCCGCAGGACAAGAAGTACGACGACGAGCCTACCCGGCTCGAGATCGGCGACCGCAACACCATCCGCGAGTACTGCTCGTTCAACGTCGGCACCAGCCAGGACGGGGGAGTCACCCGGGTCGGTGACGACAACTGGATCATGGCCTACGTGCATGTGGCGCACGACTGCCAGGTCGGCAACCACACGATCTTCGCCAACAACGCGACGCTGGCCGGCCACGTCCATGTCGGCGACTGGGCGATCCTCGGCGGCTTCACCGGCGTGCATCAGTTCTGCCGCGTCGGCGCACACAGCTTCTGCGGCGTCGGCACCGTGCTGCTGCAGGATCTGCCGCCCTTCGTCACCGTCGCCGGCAATCCCGCCAAGCCGCACGGCATCAACAGCGAAGGCCTCAAGCGCCGCGGCTACGGCAGCGAAGGCATCGCCGCGATCAAGCGTGCCTACCGGGCACTGTACCGCAGCGGCCTGACGCTGGACGAAGCGCGCCAGCGCGTCGCCGAGATCGTGGCCGAGCATGCCGAGGCCGGCCCGCTGTCCGAGTTCATCGCCGACTCCGGCCGCGGCATCGTCCGCTGAGCGCCATGACCGTTCGCATCGCGATGGTGGCCGGAGAAGCATCCGGCGACCTGCTCGCCAGCCATCTGATCCGGGCCATTCGTCGGTACCTGCCCGATGCCGAGTTCTTCGGCATCGGCGGGCCGAAGATGCAGGCCGAAGGCTTCGACGTGCGCTGGCCCTGCGAACTGCTGGCGGTGCATGGCTATGTCGATGCGCTGAAGCGCTACCGCGAGCTGTCGGGCATTCGCCGCAGCCTGCTGGCGCAGGTTCGCAAGGAGCGGCCGGCAGCCTTCATCGGCGTCGATGCGCCCGACTTCAACCTGTGGCTGGAAGGCAAGGTCAAGGACACGGGCATTCCGGCGATCCACTTCGTCAGCCCGTCGATCTGGGCCTGGCGCGGCGGGCGCATCAAGCGCATCGCGCGCTCGGTCAGCCGCATGCTGTGCCTGTTCCCGTTCGAGCCGGCGCTGTACGAACAGGCCGGCGTGCCGGTCAGCTACGTCGGCCATCCGCTGGCGGACGTCTTTCCGCTGTGCCCCGACCGCGCCGCGGCGCGTGAACTGCTGGGTTTGTACCCCGACAGCAGGATCGTCGCGATGCTGCCGGGCAGCCGCCAGTCCGAAGTGCGCAACCTGGCCGACATCTACATCGCCACCGCGATCCGCATGCTCGAACGCGACCCCGGCCTGGGTTTCCTGGTGCCGCTGGCGACGCGCGAGACCCGCCTGATTTTCGAAGAGGCGCTGCACCGCAATCAGGCGACGGAACTGCCCATCCGCATGCTGTTCGGCCATGCGGTCGAGGCCATGACCGCCGCCGACGCGGTGCTGGTCGCGAGCGGCACCGCAAGCCTCGAAGCCGCGCTGCTGAAGCGGCCGATGGTGATCACCTACCGCATCGGCGACTGGCAGTACCGGCTGATGAAGCGCATGGCCTACCTGCCGTGGGTCGGCCTGCCGAACATCCTGTGCAACGAAGGCCTGGTCCCGGAACTGCTGCAGGACGATGCGACGCCGGAGAATCTCGCCGCGGCGCTGGAGGCCTGGCTCGGCGACGCCGACCGCTGCGCGGCGCTCGAGCTGCGCTTCACCGAGCTGCATCTGACCCTGCGGCAGGACACGGCGCAGAAGGCGGCGGAGGCCATCCTGCCTTACCTGAACGGCAGGACGACGTGAGCGCAGACCTTTTCATGCCTGCTGCGGCATGTCCGGGGCAGGTGCTGGTATGCGGTGTGGACGAGGCCGGGCGCGGCCCCTTGTGCGGGCCGGTCGTCGCCGCGGCGGTGATCCTCGATCCCGCACGCCCGATCGACGGCCTGGCGGATTCCAAGAAGCTCGGCGAGCGTGCGCGCGAGCGCCTGGCGGTGCTGATCCGCGAGCGTGCGCTGGCCTGGGCGGTCGCCGAAGCCAATGTCGAGGAAATCGACCGCCTCAACATCCTGCACGCCAGCATGCTGGCCATGCAGCGCGCGGTCGCGGGGCTGGGCGTGGCGCCGGCCGAAGTGCTGATCGACGGCAACCGCTGCCCCCGCCTGCCTTATCCTGCGCGCGCCATCGTCAAGGGCGACGCCACCGAACCTTCGATCTCGGCTGCGTCCATCCTCGCCAAGACTGTCCGTGACGCCGGCATGCGTGAACTCGACGCGTCATGGCCGCAATACGGGCTCGCCGCGCACAAGGGCTATCCCACTGCCGCCCACCTGCAGGCGTTGCAACAGCATGGCGTCGCCGATTTCTACCGCCGCAGCTTCGCGCCCGTTCGGCGCCTGCTCGACGCCGCTGCCCGATGAAAGCGATCGCTTCACGCGAGAACCCGCTGGTCAAGCGCCTGCATGCGCTGGCCGGCTCCGCCCGCGAACGGCGCAAACATGGCGAGACGCTGCTCGATGGTGCGCACCTGCTGGATGCCGCGCTGCAGCGCCGATGGCCGCTGAAGGGCCTCGTCGTCGCCGAGAGCGGCCTTGCCAGTGCGGAAATCCAGGACCTGCTCGCACGCTGCCCGGCCGAGATACCGCACTACCAGTTTCCCGACGCCTTGTTCGCCCACATCAGCCCGGTCGACACACCTTCCGGCATCCTTGCCATCATCGACCTGCCGGCAGAGCCGGCGCCGGAGAAACTGGCGGGCGACGTCATCGTGCTCGATGCGGTGCAGGACCCCGGCAATCTCGGCACCATCCTCCGTACTGCGGCGGCGGCCGGGGTGCGCGACGTACTGCTCACCGAAGGCTGTGCCGGCGCCTGGTCGCCCAGGGTGCTGCGTGCCGGCATGGGGGCGCACTTCGGCCTGTGCATCCGGGAACGCGTCGACGCGTTGCAGGTGCTGTGGGATTTTCCCGGTCCGGTGCTGGCCACCGCGCTGACGTCCGATGCGCGCGAGCTGTACGACATCGAGCTGTGCCGCCCCGCGGCCTGGCTGTTCGGTGCCGAAGGCCAGGGCCTGTCGCCCAGCCTGCTTGCCCTTGCCACCGAGCGTGTGGTGATTCCGATCGCCGACTCGATCGAATCGCTCAACGTCGCCGCTGCAGTCGCAGTCTGCCTGTTCGAGCAGGCCAGGCAACGGCGCATGTCAAATACGTCACATTCTTCCAGAAAAGGCGATTGACAGCCTTTTTCCTCGCACAGGATGCTAGCCGCGGGTACATGTTCGCGGCACGCGTCGCAGCATGCGCGGCCAGACGGCGGAAAGCCGCATTTGCCGAGGAGACGAGGAGTGACGATCTATTTCAAGACCCCGCGGGGGATGGGCGAAATCGCCAATCGCAGCGGGGCCATCGGCCAGCGTGCGCGGCGGCTGCTGATCCTGATCGATGGGCAGCGCTCGAAAGGGGAATTGCATGCCCTGGCGGGCGATCCCGACATCGAAAGCACGCTCGGCCAACTGATCGACGCCGGCTTCGTCACCGAGGCGTCGCCACAAGCCGAAGCGCCACCACCGTCCGAAGCATCGCGGATGAACGAAGCCGCAACTCAGGATCTGCAGAAGGCGCGCAACTTCATGATCAACACCTTGCGCGCCTATCACGGCCACTACAACAAGATGAATCTGATCAAGCGCATCGAGGGCTCGCAGCAGCGCGCGGAGCTGGAGGCCTTGTTCGAGGAATGGCGTGCGTCCATCGCCGAAAACCGTACCGGCCTCAAGCGCGTCGATGAACTCGCCAGCCAACTGCGCGCGGTGATGTAGCGCGCCGTTTGCTAACATTGGGCGCTTCTTCCTGCCGGCCGTGACCCGCCCATGATCTTCGTCATTTCCCCCGCCAAGGCGCTCGACTACGAGACGCCGCCCGCCACGCCGCGCTTCACCCAGCCGGATTTCCTCGATCGATCCGCCGAACTCGTCGCCATCCTGCGCGAGCGCTCGCCGGCGCAGATCGCGGAGCTGATGTCGCTGTCGGATGCGCTCGCCAGCCTCAATGCCGCGCGCTACGAACAATGGTCAACGCCGTTCTCGCCGGACAACGCCAAGCAGGCGGTATTCGCCTTCAACGGCGACGTGTACGAGGGGCTGGACGCATACAGCCTGACGCCGCAGGAGCTCGACTGGGCACAGGACCATCTGCGCATCCTGTCCGGCCTGTACGGCGTGCTGCGCCCGCTCGACCTGATGCAGCCTTACCGCCTGGAAATGGGCACCCGGCTGGAGAATGCCCGCGGCAGGAATCTGTACGCCTTCTGGGGCGATCGCATCACCGACGAACTCAACCGCCTGCTCGCCGCCGAGGCCGATGCCGGACGCGAGCCGATTCTGTTCAACCTCGCCTCCGACGAGTATTTCAAGTCGGTCAAGCCGGCGAAACTCAAGGGCAGGCTGGTCAGCGCCGCCTTCGAGGACTGGAAGGGAGGCCGCTACAAGATCGTCAGCTTCTACGCCAAGCGCGCGCGTGGCCTGATGAGCCGCTACCTGATCCAGCACCGCATCGACGACGTCGACGGGGTCAAGGGTTTCGCGGCCGAAGGCTATGCCTTCGCGGCCGAAGCCTCGGACGACGACCGGCTGGTGTTCCGCCGCCGCGAGGCCTGAACGTAATGGCTGAGGTGGCCTCCATGTGCATCAGTTCATGCTTCGATTCCGGCGCGATCGAGGTGGCCTGCGCCGACGACCCGCAGAACATCCGGCTGCGCCTGCGTGCCGACAATGCGGCCGAATTCCGCCAGTGGTTCCATTTCCGCCTGACGGGTGCCGCGGGCAGGGCAGTGCGCATGGTGTTCGAGAACGCCTCGCAGGCCGCCTACCCGGACGGCTGGCCGGCTTACCGCTGCGTGGCGTCCTACGATCGCCGCGACTGGTTCCGCGTCTCCGGCACCCGCTACGAGAACGGCCAGTTGGTCGTCGAGCACACGCCCGAGCGCAACAGCGTCTACTACGCCTATTTCGAGCCGTATTCGCACGAGCGCCATCTCGATCTGCTCGCCCGTGCCGAAGCTTCGCCTTTCGCCAGCGTGAGCAACCTCGGTGCGAGCGTCGATGGCCGCGATATCGACCTCGTCACCGTCGGCCGGCCCGACACGGTGCCGGTGTGGATCATCGCCCGCCAGCATCCCGGGGAGACGATGGCCGAATGGTTCGTCGAAGGGCTGCTCGAGCGCCTGCTCGATCCTTTCGACGCCGTCGCCCGCCGTCTGCGCGAGCAGGCGCGCTTCTGCATCGTGCCCAACATGAACCCCGACGGCGCGGTCCGCGGCAATCTGCGCACCAATGCGGCCGGGCGCAATCTCAATCGCGAGTGGCGCGAGCCCGACCCCGCCGCCAGTCCGGAGGTCTTTCTGGTGCGACGGGAAATGCAGCGCACCGGCTGCGGGCTTTTCCTCGACATCCACGGCGACGAGGCGCTGCCCTACGTCTTTTTCTCGACCGCCGAGGAAGTACCCGGCTTCACCGCACAGGCAGTCCAGCAGCAGGCACGCTTCATCGAGGCCTTCGCCGTCGCGGCCCCCGATTTCCAGACCGAGGAGGGCTACAAACCCGGCCGCTTCGGCGAGGAACTGCTGACGCTCGCCAGCAAGTGGGTCGCCAATCACTTCGGTTGCGTGTCGTTGACGCTGGAAATGCCGTTCAAGGACAACGCGAACCTGCCCGATGAACAGGCTGGCTGGAACGGCGCGCGCAGCAAGCGGCTGGGTGCGTCGATGCTCGATGCAATCCTGTGCCACGTCTCCAGGGACGATGAAAGCCCCGGTTGACGGGTCAGTGCCGCGACGGAGCGCGACCTGATCCCTGGCTCCGGGGTGTTACAGCCAGGTCGCCTTGATTCCCAGCTCGGCCAGGATGGCCGCCGCGCAGGCCGTGCCCGAGCGCACGGCGGATTCGAGGGTGGCGGGGTAGGGGGAGTCGAGATAGTCCCCGGCCAGCCACAGGCCGCGCAGTGGCGTACGCATGCCGGGGCGGAAGACGCCGGGCCGGCAGGCGATGGTGGCGCGTTTCTCGACGATGACTTGCGACCACTCGGGCGCGGGCAGCCTGCGGCTCAATTGCCGTTCGAGTTGCGCATGCGTGGCCAGGATCAGTTCGTCGCGGGGCAGCGCCTCGTGCGGCCCGTGGGCGCTGATGACGCAGGCGATCAGGCCTTCCGGCCCACCCAGCTGGCCACGGTCGAAAGCCCATTGTGCCGGGCTGGCCGTCAGCGTGGCGGTGGTGCCGCTGTCGAGGCCGATCATCGGTTCGGACAGCTTCTGCCCTTTCCCGAGCGCCAGATAGACTGTAACGATCGGCTCGTGCGGCAGGGCGTCGATCTGCGCGGCGAGGCGCTCGCACTGGCCGGTGGAGGCGAGCAGGGCGCCGGCGTGATAGGGCGCGGTGGCAAGCACGACATGCGGCCAGGGCCGGCTGCCGGGGTCGCCTTCGAGGCGGAAGCCGCCGTCGACCGGCTGAATCGCCTCGATCGCGTTGCCGGTGCGCAGCTTGCCGCGCCGGGTGGCGAGATAGCGGGCCGCCGGCACCGGGAACAGTTCGGACAGGTCGACGCGCGGGATCAGCAGTTCGCTGTCGCTGGCCGAGGCGGCCAGGCTGTCGCGCAGCACGTTGGCGAAGACCTGGGCCGAAGCTTCGGCGGCCGGTGTGTTCAGCGCGGCGACGCACAGCGGCTCCCACACCAGTTCGACCAGCACGGGCGTCTGTCGAGTCTCATGCAGCAGGCCGCTGACCGTCATCTCGGGCGGCAAGCGGAAACCCTGCTTCTTGAGCCAGCGCATCAGGCGCAGCATCGCCAGCCGGTCGGCCCAGTTCAGGCCTTCGGCGCGCAGCAGGCCGACGGCCAGGTGGAAAGGCGCGGGCAGCGCCGCTGCCTTCAGCCTCATCCTGCCCGGCACGTGCAGGGTCAGCGGCAGGTGGGCGAGCTGCTTGGGCGAGCAGCCGGTGGTGCGCAGCAGGCGGGTGAGTTCGGTGTAGGCGCCGATCAGGATGTGCTGGCCGTTGTCGACCCGCCAGCCGTCCTTGGCCACCACCCGCGCCCGCCCACCCAGCGTGTGCGAGCGCTCGAACACCGTGACATGCACGCCGGCGCGCGCCAGTTCGACCGCGCAGGCGAGGCCTGCGTAGCCGGCACCGATCACCGCGACGGTCGGCACGCTCATCCGCTCAGCCCTTGAACCAGGTGGTGCCGGCCAGCCAGACCTTGCGCAGCGGCGTCAGCGAGGTGCGGCGGTCCAGCACCTGGAAGCCGTCGGCGGCGATCTCGCGCAGCAGCGTGCGGTAGATCGCCGCCATCACCAGGCCGGGGCGCTGCGTCTTGCGGTCGATGTCCGGCAGCTGGGCGAAAGCCTGGTCGTAGAAGCCTTCCGCACGCTCGGCCTGGAAAGCCATCAATGCGCGGAAGGCGTCGGAGTGGCGTGCCTCGAGGATGTCCTTGGCCGGCACGTCGAAGCGCTGCAGGTCCTCGATCGGCAGGTAGATGCGGCCGCGGCGGGCGTCCTCGCCGACGTCGCGGATGATGTTGGTGAGCTGGAAGGCGATGCCGAGGTCGTGGGCGTATTTCAGCGTCTGGCGGTCCTGGTAGCCGAAGATCTCGGCCGCCAGCAGGCCGACCACGCTGGCGACCCGGTAACAGTAGAGCTGCAGGCCCTTGAAATCGAGGTAGCGCGTCTGCGACAGATCCATCGCCATGCCGTCGATGATCTCCAGCAACTGCTCCTGCGGCAGCGCGAAACGCGGCAGCACGTCCTTCAGCGCATGGCCGACCGGATGGGTCGGGTTGCCGGCCCAGGTGCGCGCGACCTCCTTGCGCCACCATTCGAGCTTGGTCTGGGCCAGCGACAGGTCGTGGCATTCGTCGACGACGTCGTCGACCTCGCGGCAGAAGGCATACAGCGCGGTGATCGCCTGGCGTTTGTCGGGCGGCAGGAACATGAAGCTGTAGTAGAAGCTCGATCCGCTCTTGGCGGCCTTGTCCTGGCAGTAGTCGTGCGGATTCATGCGATGTTCCGGTAGTTCAGGGCGCGCCAGCCGAGGCGCAGCCAATCGGGCCGGGCGAGTACCGGCCGGCGGCGGAAGACGTCGTAGCCGGCGGCTTCGATGCGTTCGAGGATGCGCAGGCCGCCGAGCACGATCAGGCGCAGCTCCCAGCCGATGCGGCCGGGCAGGGCCAGCGCCAGCGGCGCGCCGTCGAGCATCATGGCACGGGCGCGCTGCACTTCGAAAGCCATCAGCGCCTGCCAGCGGGCATCGCAGCGGCCGGCGTCGATGTCGCCCTCGGTGATCTCGAAGCGCGCCATGTCGTCCTGCGGCAGGTAGATGCGCTGCTTCCGCCAGTCGACGTCCACGTCCTGGCAGAAGTTGATCAACTGCAGGCTGGTGCAGACGGCGTCCGAGCGGCGGATATTCTCCGGCGTGGCGGCGGCGTAAAGGTGCAGCAGCAGGCGGCCGACCGGGTCGGCCGAGCGCCGGCAATAGTCGCGCAGCTCGGCGAAGTCGCGGTAGCGCGTCTTGCCGACGTCCTGGGCGAAGGCGTCGAGCAGGTCGCGAAAAGGCTGCACAGGCAGCGCATGTGTCGCGATCGCACGTCCCAGGCGGGCGAACATCGGCGCCAGGCTCTCGTCGCGCACGACCTCGCCGCGCGCACAGGCTTCGAGCGCCAGACGATAGTCGTGCAGCCGGGCCAGTCTGGCGACGGCCGGCGCATCGCCTTCGTCGGCAACGTCGTCGGCGCTGCGGGCGAAGGCGTAGATGGCCTCGACCGGCTCGCGCAGGCGCGGCGGCAGCAG
Organism: Thauera carbonicopians; assembly: GCF_025699485.1. Classification (GTDB taxonomy): domain Bacteria; phylum Pseudomonadota; class Gammaproteobacteria; order Burkholderiales; family Rhodocyclaceae; genus Thauera. Next base: position 385,132 of record NZ_JANUXN010000001.1, read on the forward strand.
AAGCGAAGCGACAGGAAAATTCTCGTAGTGGTCGACCGGCATGCCTGGCGATGAAGATGCGATGCCACGTTGTGGGCAGGCAGCCCTGCGCGGCTCGGCGGGCGGAGTATATACGTGATTCGCCCCTATCCCGGATCGAGCAGGGATGGCGGCAGCCGGTATGGTGGTCCCGCCGGGCTTCGGCGCGGTCCGGCAGTCGATTTGGCAGGCATCGCAGCAATTTCAACGCTGCGATGACACAATTGGGCTTTACGGCCCCTTCTTTACCTCTCTTTCCACTCCTGCCCTGACCGACCTCATGCTGACTGCCCGCGCCTTGCGCAAGACGCTTCCCGGTACCCCGCCACGCCTTCTGTTCGAAGGGCTGGAACTGCAGGTCGCGGGTGGCGAATGCGTGGCGATCGTCGGTGAATCCGGGGCGGGGAAATCGACGCTGCTCAATTGCCTTGCGGGGCTGGAGCCGTTCGACGGCGGACACGTCGAACTGGGCGGGCAACTCATCGGCGGGCTGGACGACGATGCGATGGCCAGGCTGCGGCGGGAGGCCTACGGCTTCGTCTTCCAGGCTTTTCACATCCTGCCGCATCTGTCGCTGGCGCAGAACGTGGCGCTGCCGCTGTGGCTGCTGAAAGTCGACGAACGCCAAGCCGATCAGCGCGCCCGCGCCATGCTGGCGCGCGTGGGCCTGGAAGGACGGGCCGACGATGCGCCGCACACCCTGTCGGGCGGCGAGATGCAGCGCGTGGCGATTGCGCGGGCGCTGATCCATGCCCCGAAGCTGGTGCTGGCCGACGAGCCGACCGGCAACCTCGACCCGGCACGGGCCGGCGAAGTGCTCGATCTGCTGCTCGGGCAGATCCGGGCCGGCGGCGCCGCCGGCGTGCTGGTGACGCATTCCCGCCTGGCCGCGAAGCGTGCCGACCGGGTGCTGGAATTGGGGCCGCAGGGGTTGGCGGACGTCACGGAGCGCGTGTGAGCGTCGCCGCCCGGCCGCCCGAAGGGGGCGCTCATCCTCCCGCGGGGAGGATGTCGCACAGCGACAGGAGGGCAGTCCAGTGAGCCCAGTGAGCCTGGTGGGCGCGACTTCGCGCCGGCTCTTCCTCGCCAGCCTGCTGCGCCATCGCCTGGCGACTGCGCTGTCGCTGCTGGCGATCGCGCTCGGCGTGGCGCTGGGTCTGGCGGTGCAACTGATCCACGGCGCGGCCATCGACGAATTCGGCCGCGGCCTGCGCACGCTGGCGGGCGAAGCCGACCTGCAACTGGTGGGGCCGCGTGAGGGCTTCGACGAGGCCATTTATCCGGTGCTCGCCAGGCACCCGGAGATCGCCGAAGCCAGCCCGGTGCTGCGCATCGAGGCACGGCTGCCGGGGCGGGAGGACACGCTGGAGATTCTCGGTGTCGACATGTTCCGCGTCGCCCGCATGCAGGCCTTGCTGCGGCCGCGGGCCGACCCGGCGCTGGTGGACGGCGACGGCCGTCTTGCCGGGCTGCAGCCGCGCAACATCTTCATCAGCGCGGATGCCCGCGCCCGCCTGGAGCTGCCGTCGCGCCTGGGCAACGGGGAGATGGCCGGGCCCGCGCTGCGGGATGGCGTGTTGACCGTCCAGTCCGGTGTCAGCGGGATCGAGCTGCGTCTGGCCGGCGAACTGCCCTTGAGCGGCACCGAACTGGCGGTGATGGACATCGGTGGCGCGCAGCAGGTGTTCGGCCGCCTCGGCGTGTTGAGCCGCATCGATCTCAAGCTCGCCCCGGGCCTGAGTGCCGAAGCCGCAAGTCTGGCGCTGTCGCCGCTGCTGCCGCCCGGACTGGCACTGCAGGTACCGGAAGCCGTGGCCGGCGAGGCGAGTGCGCTGTCGCGCGCCTATCGGGTCAATCTCACGATGCTGGCGGCCATTGCGTTGCTGACCGGCGCGTTCCTGGTGTTTTCCACCCAGGTGCTGTCGGTGGCGCGGCGACGGCGGGAATTCGCCCTGCTGCGTGCGCTCGGCATGGAAAGGCGCGAATTGCTGCGCGGGCTGCTGGCCGAAGGGGTGGTACTGGGGCTGGTGGGCGGTGCGATCGGTGTGATGCTCGGCCATGCGCTTGCTGCGCTGGCCTTCAGGCTGGTCGGCGGCGACCTGGGCGCAGGCTTTTTCCGCGGTAGCCGACCCGAGCTGCAGTTCGATGCCATGCTTGCCGCGGGATATCTGCTGCTGGGCGGCGTGGCCGGTGTGCTCGGTAGCTGGCTGCCGGCCCGGGCAGCGTCGCAGGTCGCGCCGGCCCGGGCGCTGAGGGCCGGCGAGGCGCAGTATGCCGGTTTGCCGCATACGCAGGGGCGCCTGCCGCTGGCGCTGCTGCTGGCGGCAGGTGCCGGGCTCGCCTGCATGCTGCCGCCGGCCGGCGGCATTCCGCTCGGCGGCTATGCTGCGGTGGCGCTGAGCCTGATGGCGGCAGTGCTGTCCCTGCCTGCGCTGGCGCGGAGCCTGCTGCCGCTGCTGGGGCGGACGCGCTCGGTGATCTGGCGCCTGGCCCATGCCCGCCTGTCGGCCACGCCCGGCCAGGCCGTGGTGGCCGCTGCCGGCGTGGTCGCCAGCGTGGCGCTGGCATCGGCGATGGCGATCATGGTCAGCTCCTTCCGGGTGTCGGTGGATGACTGGCTGGCCCAGGTGCTGCCGGCCGACCTGTATGTGCGGGCTTCGAGCTCGGCGGCCAGCGGCTATCTGGATGACGATGCGCTGGCACGCATTGCCGCGGTGCCGGGCGTGGCTTCGGTGGATACGACACGGCTGCTGAATTTGCGGCTGTCGGACGAGGAGCCGGTGTTCAGCCTGCTGGCGCGCCCGGTCGACGGCAACTGGGGCTTGCCGCTGGTCGCGGGCTCGAGCGGACGCCCGGACGGCGGCAAGCCGGGGCAGAGCGGCTTGCCGCCGGCGTGGATTTCCGAAGCCGCCGTCGATCGCCTGGGACTGGGCGTCGGCGACCGTCTGACGCTGCCGCTGGCCGGCCGCCAGCAGAGTTTCGTCGTTGCCGGCGTCTGGCGGGATTATTCGCGCCAGTACGGTGCGGCGCTGATCGAGCCGGCGGACTACCGCGCCCTGACCGGCGACGATCGCGTCAACGACGCCGCGATCCGGCTCGAGGAAGGCGCCGATGCCGGCGCGGTGGCCGATGCGCTGAACGCCCGCTTCGGCCCCGGGCGCCTGATCATCGCACTGCCGGGCGAAATCCGCGCCACCACGCTGCAGATCTTCGACCGGACTTTCCTGATCACCTATCTGATGGAAGCGGTGACGGTGATGATCGGCCTGTTCGGCATCGCCACCACCTTCGCCGCGCTGGCCGGCACGCGCGAAGGCGAGTTCGGCATGCTGCGCCATCTGGGTTTCACGCGCGGGGAGGTCGGGCGCCTGATCGCAACCGAAGGGGCGCTGACCGCCGGCTTTGGCGTGGCCTGCGGCTTGCTGGCGGGCGGGGCGATGGCATGGATCCTGATCGAGGTGGTCAACCGGCAGAGTTTCCATTGGAGCATGGACCTGGCCGTGCCGTGGGCTGCGCTGGCGCTGTTTGCCGCCGTGCTGGTGTCGCTGGCCGCACTGGTTGCGCGGCTGGCCGGGGCGCGGGCGATGCGAGGCTCCGCGGTGCAGGCGGTGAAGGCCGACTGGTGAATGCGGCGGTGCAGGCGGGCGGAGCGGCTGGATGATGCGTGCGAAGGCGGCTGCAGGAGAGGGCAGATGTCGATGGTGATACGACGTGCTGGGCAATGGCGCGAAATCTGGAGGCGCTTCGGAGCGGACATCGCCCGACGCTCGCTGTGTGCGTTCGCTGTCGCCATCGCCTTGCTGTCGTGTCTGCCACCGGAGATTCATGCACAGGATTCAGGATCCGCGTCGGCAGCCGATGGCTACCCGGCCGTGGTGCCGGGCAGGCCGCTGGTCTTCCCCGATGATTTCGGCGCCCACCCGGACTACCGTACCGAGTGGTGGTACATCACCGGCTGGCTGCGCGATGGCGCAGGCGCAGAGCGCGGCTTCCAGCTCACCTTCTTCCGGGTGCGCACCCTGATCGGCGAGGACAACCCCAGCCGTTTCGCGCCGCGCCAGCTCATCCTCGCCCATGCCGCGGTGGCCGATCCGGCGAATGGCCGCCTGCTCCATGCCGAGCGTTCGGCACGGGCCTGGCCCGGCCTGGCAGGCGCCGCAACCGGCCGGACGGACGTCGAGATCGATGGCTGGTCGCTGTCGATGGAACCGGAGGAGGGGGGCGAGACGGACGGGAGCAGTGGCGATCGCTACCACAGCCGCATCGAGACGGAGGAATTCGGCTTCGAACTGCGCTTCGACACCCGCCGGCCGCCCTTGTTGAATGGCCGCCAGGGTTTCAGCCAGAAGGCACCGGACCCGCTCAACGCCAGCCATTACTACAGCCGGCCGCAGCTCGGCGTGTCGGGTAGGTTGCGCCTGGGCAGCGAGGTTCTGGACGTGGACGGCCATGCCTGGCTGGATCACGAATGGTCCTCGGAGATCCTGCCGCAGGGCGCGCGCGGCTGGGACTGGATCGGCATCAACCTGCATGACGGCGGTTCGCTGATGCTGTTCCAGATGCGCGATGGCGGAGGCGGCGCGATGTGGGCCGCGGGGACGCTGGCCGATGCGGCGGGCCGGGCGCGGACCTTTGCGCCCGACGAAGTGCGCTTCGAGCCGCTGCGGTACTGGACATCCGCACGCACCGGCACACGCTACCCAGTGGAGTGGCGCCTGCACCTGGCCGACGGACGCACGCTCAGCCTGCGCCCGCTGATGGACGACCAGGAGCTCGACAGCAGCGCATCGACCGGCGCCGTGTACTGGGAAGGCGCGGTGCGCCTGTCCGAGCAGGCGGAGGACGGCGGTGAACGTGAAATCGGTCAGGGTTATCTCGAAATGACCGGCTATGCGGAACGCCTGGAGATGTAGCCGCCGCTTCGATGATGCGATAATCCCGCCATTCGATCCAAGCGGAGCTTGATCTTGATTCTCGTGTCCGGCGGTGCGGGCTTCATCGGCGCCAACTTCATCCTCGACTGGCTTGCAGGTGATGACGAAATCATCCTGAACCTGGACCTGCTGACTTATGCCGGCAACCTCGAGACGCTGGCGAGCCTGCGGGACGATCCGCGTCATGTTTTCGTGCAGGGCGACATCTGCGACCGTGCATTGGTCGATCGCCTGCTGGCGACCTACCGGCCCCGTGCGATCGTGCATTTCGCCGCCGAGAGCCACGTCGACCGCTCGATCCATGGCCCGGGTGATTTCGTCCGCACCAACGTCGAAGGCACGTTCACGCTGCTCGAGGCGGCGCGTGCCCATCACGCGTCGCTCGATGCCGCGGAGCAGGCCGCTTTCCGTTTCCTGCACGTCAGCACCGACGAAGTCTACGGCTCGCTGGGCACCGACGACCCGGCTTTCGCCGAGACCAAGGCCTACGAGCCCAACAGCCCGTATTCGGCCAGCAAGGCGGCCAGCGATCATCTGGTGCGCGCCTGGCACCACACTTACGGCCTGCCGGTGCTGACCACCAACTGCTCGAACAACTACGGTCCGCGCCAGTTTCCGGAGAAGCTGATTCCGCTGATGATCGTCAATGCGCTGGCGGGCAAGCCGCTGCCGGTGTATGGCGACGGCCTCAACGTGCGCGACTGGCTGTACGTCACCGATCATTGCGCCGCGATCCGCGAAGTGCTGGCGCGCGGCACGCCGGGCGAGATCTACAACATCGGCGGCTGGAACGAAAAGACCAATATCGACATCGTCCGCGGCGTCTGCGCATTGCTCGACGAGTTGCGCCCCTCGGCCGACGGCAGCCATGCACGGCTCATCACCCATGTCACCGACCGCCCGGGGCACGATCGGCGCTACGCCATCGATGCCCGCAAGATCGAGCGCGAGCTGGGCTGGCGGCCGGCCGAGACCTTCGACAGCGGCATCCGCAAGACGGTGCAGTGGTATCTCGACAATCCGCAATGGGTCGCGGACGTGCAGAGCGGAGCCTACCGCGACTGGGTGGCGGCCAACTACGGCACACGAGGGCAGGCAGCATGAAGATCCTGCTGCTGGGCAAGAACGGCCAGGTGGGCTGGGAGTTGCAGCGTGCGCTGGCGCCATTGGGCGAGCTGATTGCGCTCGATCGCCATGGCAGCGACGGCCTGTGCGGCGACCTGGAACGACTCGATGCACTGGCCGACAGCGTGCAGCGCCTGGCGCCGGATCTCGTCGTCAATGCCGCGGCCTACACGGCCGTCGATCAGGCGGAAAACGACGCGGAACGTGCCCACCGAATCAACGCCGACGCAGTGGGTGTGCTTGCCAGGCAGGCGGCTGCGCTCGGTGCATTGCTGGTGCACTATTCGACCGATTACGTCTTCGATGGCAGCGGCGAACGACCGTGGCGCGAAAACGACCTGCCTTCGCCCTTGTCCGTTTACGGTGCGAGCAAACTCGCCGGCGAGGACGCGATCCGGACCAGCGGCTGCGACCACCTGATCTTCCGTACCTCGTGGGTCCATGCCGCGCGGGGCGGCAACTTTGCCCGCACCATGCTCCGCCTGGCCGCCGAACGGGAACGCCTGACCGTCATCGACGACCAGATCGGCGCACCGACCGGTGCAGACCTGATCGCCGATGTCAGCGCCCATGCCATCCGCCGCACGATGAGCGACCGCGGCTACGGGGGCACTTACCACCTGGCCGCAGGCGGGCAGACGAGCTGGCGCGGCTACGCCAGCTTCGTCATCGACCGCGCCCGCTCTGGCGGCAGGACACTGGCGGTGCGTGAGATCGTGCCGATACCGGCCTCGAGCTATCCGACGCCGGCGACGCGGCCGCTGAACTCCCGTCTCGACACCCGGCGCCTGCGCGAGCGTTTCGACCTGCACCTGGCCGACTGGCGCGACGGCGTGGCGCGCATGCTGGACGAACTCGGCTGAGGGCGGCCGTACAGCCAATCAGCTTCGGACAATCGACTGGAACCCTATCGACATGATCATCAAGAGCGTCATTCTTTCCGGTGGCTCGGGCACCCGGCTGTGGCCTGCCTCGCGCGAGAACCATCCCAAGCAGTTGCTGCCGCTGACCAGCGAGCGCTCGCTGTTGCAGGAAACCGCTGTCCGCCTCGACGACTTTGCCGGCGGCGAAGTCGATCGACGCCCGCTCGTCGTGACCAATGAGGAATATCGCTTCATCATTGCCGAGCAACTGCGCCAGATCGGCGTGCGTTCGCCCCAGATCGTGCTCGAACCTTTCGGCCGCAACACTGCGCCGGCGCTGACCCTGGCAGCGCTCGCGGCGCTGGAGGAGGGCGATCCGGTGCTGCTGGTGATGCCGGCCGACCACGTCATCACCGATCTCGCCGCGTTCCAGCAAGCCATCGCACAGGGCAGCAGCCTGGCCGCGGACGGCATGCTGGTCACCTTCGGCATCGTGCCCGATCGCGCAGAGACGGGCTACGGCTACATCCGCGCCGGCGTGGCAATCGGCGGTGGGCGCGAGCTGGCCGAGTTCGTCGAGAAGCCGGATCTCGACACCGCCCAGCGCTATCTCGAAAGCGGTGGGTATTTCTGGAACAGCGGCATCTTCATGATGAAGGCCTCGGTCTGGCTGCGCGCCATCGAGCGTTTCAGGACCGACATCGCCGAGGCCTGCAGGGCCGCTTACGAAGGCCGCAAGCCTGATGCCGATTTCATCCGCCTGGAGCAGGGCGCATTCGAGCGCTGCCCGAGCGACTCGATCGACTATGCCGTCATGGAGCGCCTGGCCAACGCACCGGAAGCGGGCAAGGGGGTCGTCGTGCCGATGTCGGCAGGCTGGTCGGACGTCGGCGCCTGGGATGCGCTGTGGGCGGTATCCGGCAAGGACGAGGCGGGCAATGCCGGCCGTGGCGAAGTGCTGTTCGAGGGCTGCCGCAATACCCTGGTGCATGCCAACGACAGGCTGGTGGCTGCGGTCGGCTGCGAGGACATGATCGTCGTCGAGACGCCCGATGCGGTGATGGTGGCGCACAAGGACCGCACCCAGGACGTGAAGAAGGTCGTCGCCCGCCTGAAGGCCGAAGGCCGGAGCCTGACGCAGAGCCACCGGAAGGTCTATCGCCCCTGGGGCTGGTATGACTCGATCGACGAAGGCGAGCGCTTCCAGGTCAAGCGCATCGTCGTCAACCCGGGCGCCAAACTCAGCCTGCAGATGCACCACCACCGCGCCGAGCACTGGATCGTGGTCAAGGGCACGGCCGAGGTCACCAACGGCGAGCGCGTCTTCCTGCTGGCCGAGAACGAGTCGACCTACATTCCGCTGGGGCATACGCACCGGCTGGCGAATCCGGGCAAGGTGCCGCTGGAGATCATCGAGGTGCAGTCCGGGAGCTATCTCGGCGAGGACGACATCGTGCGCTTCGAGGATACCTACGGGCGCAGTTCGAACTGAGGCCGGAAGGGGGAGGGCTGCTGCGAGCGTGGCGGCCCTTCCCGGGGCGGAACCGCAGGCAGGTTCCGCGAAGAGACCATGTATAATGCGGCCCGCTTCGCTGCCGATGCGGGGGTGGCGGAATTGGTAGACGCACTGGATTTAGGTTCCAGCGCCGCAAGGCGTGAGAGTTCGAGTCTCTTCCCCCGCACCATCGGGTTTCAGCGTACTTCTCCCGAGCCGTCTCGTTTTGCAAAACCGTGCCTGTTTTGCAAGAATCAGAACCAGAGACGCTAATGCGTCTGCGTGGCGATGTCGCGGATGCGTGCGCCGCTGCATGCCGGTGAACGCTGCTTCGAAAGCGCAGACCGGCGAACCTGCAGGGCACGCTATGCGACTCTCTTGCACCTGGATTTTCCAACATGATCCGATGTTGGTCAGGCTTCAGGAGACGTGCATGGATTCTTCTTCGCCCCTTGTCGAGGCATTGCGCCGACTCGTCGCCGATCGCGGCCTGGCGCTGGGCCTGCAATTGGGAGATGGCCGTACTGAAACGCTGGGCACTGGTCCGGCCGCGGTCATCTTGCGTCTTCCGCATCCCGAAGCGGCGCTCAAGCTGCTGCCCCCCGATCTCGACACGCTTGCGCGAGCCTACATCCATGGCGAGATCGATGTCGAAGGAAGCGCGCTGGACATCGTCCGGCTGGCGATCGAACTCGCGTATGCCGGGAGAGCCCATCGGCGTCTGCTGAACCGGGTCACGGGGTGGCGCCTCTGGCGGCACAACCCGGCCAGCGACAGGCGGGCCATCGCGCATCACTACGATGTCTCGAACGATTTCTATCGGTTGTGGCTCGACCCCGAGATGGTCTATTCCTGCGCCTATTTTCCGAGCGGCTCGGAGACCCTGGAGCAGGCGCAGCAAGCCAAGCTCGACCTCATCTGCCGCAAGCTCCAGCTCGAGCCGGGAGAGCGCTTCCTCGACATCGGCTGCGGCTGGGGTGCGTTGCTGCTGTGGGCTCATCGTCATTACGGGGTGACGGCCACCGGCGTGACATTGAGCGAACAGCAATTCAACTACGCACGGCAGCGCATCCGCGAACTGGGCCTGGAAGGGGCAATCGACGTTCGCCTGCAGGACTATCGCCATATCCCGGGCCAGGAGGTATTCGACAAGATCGCCTCGGTGGGCATGTTCGAACATGTAGGCATACGCAATCTGCCCGTATATTTCGGCACCATCAGTCGGCTGCTGACGGATGACGGCCTGGTGTTGAACCACGGCATCACCACCCGCGCAGGGGATGAGGCAGTCAGAGACGGCGCGGGCGACTTCATCGACCGCTATGTGTTTCCCGATGGAGAGCTGCCGACCATGGCCCAGGCAGCCGCGGCGATGGAGAATCAACAACTGGAGGTTTTCGACGTCGAGGGCTTGCGACCCCATTACGCGCGAACGTTGCTGCATTGGGTCGAGCGCCTCGATGCACACCGCGATAGCGCCATCCGGCTTGTCGGTGAGCGGACCTATCGCGTGTGGCGGATCTACATGGCCGGCAGCGCTCAAGCCTTCGAGTACGGCTGGATCTCCGTTCATCAACTGCTGGCGGCCAAGCGCGCCGTGAAGGGTTTTTCGGCCCAGCGCTGGAGTCGTGAGCATATGTGGAGGAGTCCAGCATGATGAGACCCCTTGCCGCCGCAAGGATCTTCACGTTGCTCGAACCCGGCCCGGTCGTGCTCGTCACGACACGCCATGCGGGCAAGAGCAACATCATGACCATCTCGTGGACGATGGTCATGGACTTCACGCCGCGCTTTGCGATCTGTACCGGTGCATGGAACCACTCGTTCACCGCGCTGGAGAAAACGCGCGAATGCGTCATCGCCATCCCGTCCGCCGACATGCTCGACACCGTGATCGGCATCGGCACCTGCTCGGGCGTGGATACCGACAAGTTCCCGCGCTTTGGTCTCACGCCCTCCAAAGGCAAGCACGTGCAAGCCCCGCTGATCGCGCAATGCCTCGCCAACATCGAATGCCGGGTCGCCGAGATCATCGCTCCACACGGCATCGTCGTACTCGACGGCCTGGCCGCGTATGTCGATCATCAGAAATCCGACCAGCGCATGCTGCATGCCGTTGGCGACGGCACGTTCGTCGCCGATGGCGAACGCTTCGACCGTAAGGAGGCGATGCGGTCGAAGCTGCCTGATGGTGTTTAGACTAGGTCGAGCAAAATCGCCTCCACACGGTGTGGTGGAGGTGGACAGGTCATTTGCGACGCCACTCGGCGCAGTTGCGGGCAGCTTTGGCTTGGTCGCCCATGCTTCTAGTTGATGATCAAAAGGGGCCGGCACTCTAGGCCGGGCCGAACGGCCAAATGTAGGGCGAGGTAAGCGGCCTTGATCCTGCGAAGCCTAGGCTTCCAAGTTTACATAATACAAATTATCGCTGTTTCTCGTGGCTGTTCTCATCGCTGTCCTGGCTGATCGCCAGCAGCGCCCAGGCCCTCTTGGCGGCCGTCGAATGGTCCGGACGACGTAGCACCACACACACAGCGTGCAACCTCCACACATCAACGCCTGCAGCTCGCAGGCGTTTTTTTTCGGCCGTGATCCGAGCCTGCCACGTCCTCACAGAAGGTCTCGAACCCGGCCGTGCAGCCCTCAATCGCCAGTACAGCCACTTCAGCTCAGCGGCCCAGCTCGGGAGCATCAAATGAGTGTTTTCCCCCTATCAAATGAAGTGCCCAAAATGGCCTCATGTCTCACCCGTGAGACAAAGTCCGGGTGTTACATACGGACCCGGACTTCTGACCCCCCCCTCGACGACCAGCGCCACCCAATCCCGCAGCCGAGCCAAACAGGCCCCCACATGGGTGCCCTCGCCAAAGATTCAAGACCTCGGGCTCCGCCCGAACCCGCTCTCGCCGAGAGGCATCCCCCGGGGGAATGTGCGCCTGCGGCTTCCTTCCCCCGGGCGTTGCCCGGAGCGTGTCTTGTCCTGCAACCGTCAAGGGCCGGCCGCGGAGCGGCCTCAGATCCTCGCCCGGTCCCGGCTGAAGCCGGGCTGCGGCCTCCGGTCTGTCCCTTGACCGCCTCAAAGGCCGGGTTTCCCGCCGTGCGCTCGATGGCGCACTAGTGTGAAAAGCATCATAGCTACCCGGCAGCAGGCGGAAATATGATCCAGACATGAGATCAAAAACCTTCATCGCCTTGTTTATCGTGACCGTCACAGGATTGATCGGTTACATGACCTACCTCGCCCCACCGGCGCCAACAACGACCAGGCACACCCAGCCACAAACCACCACACCACAAACCCCAAAAACCAACCCAAACCCAACCCGAAACCAACCAGAACAACCACAAACGAGAGAAAACCTATACCGCTGCAACATCAACGGCAGAACGGTCTATCAAGATCAGCCATGCCAGAACGACCAGCAAACCGCGATCACCGGCGGCACGGTATCAGTCGTCCCACGGTATCCAGTAGAGGCTGCAAAGCGAGCCATTCAGGCGATTGAACGCCCACTACCGGAAAGACAGGTCGCCCAGGCCGAGCCAGAGAACATCGATCCAAAGGGAGAGCATTCCGAATGCTCTTACCTCAGAGCCCGCGTGCGCGAGATCGATGCACGAGCTCGCCAACGATCCACGCAAGCACTCACAGACGCACGCCGTCATGCGAGAGATCGCATGTCTTCTCTGAAATGCAGCTACATGGATTAGATGGCGCCGAGCGAATGCAGACGATGCCAGTGTTTGAGCCGCTGATCGGCCGGCAGGCGCTGCAACAGCTCCGCCAGGCGGTGTTTCTGAACAGCAGGTTTCGGCACTAGCGCCGCGTCAGCCTGTCGCACGGGCGGTTCCAGCGGCACACGCAAGCTTCCGGACAGCACTTGCCGCCACTTCGGCAGCGGCGTGCAGTAGCCCTTGAGGTGCCACGGAGGCAGATACGAGTAGGCTCCGTGGGGATACCCTTCCATGAAGCGCTGGCGGGTGTCGTAGCCCCGGAAAAGGCTGTTCCCGCGGAAGGCCCAGCGCTCGGCCAGGATCGAATCCCGTTCCATGCCGTACCGCACGAAGCCCACATGCAGGCGCGGCATCTTGATCGGGATGAAGGGGATCTTGATCTTGTCCATCCGGCGACAGATGACGTGATACTCCGCCATCGCCTCCCTTATCTGTTTGTCAATCTGGTTAGGATGCTGTGCGATTAAGTAAGTATCCCATCCGAGTTTCCGACTATGCACAAGCCATTCCAATAAACCCGAACGTCGTTTGTCCTGAAACGTTCTGGCATTTAAAAATATGGCAAGTTCATCAAGCACCACAAGACCGTTCCGAGACTCATCGACGATGCCATCTTCGGACGACGGATTGCCCGATCCGATGATCTCAAGATCTTCCCGGCTCGGAAAGTCGGGCAGCCGGATCACCCTGGCCCGCTTGTAATGCACCGGCAGCAAGTGCTCCAAGTACAGGTCGAGGTTCGTCGCCACCACCCTGCCCTGCAGGATCGCTTCCCTGATCCGCCCGACACAGACCAGCGACTTGCCATTGCCCTTCTTGCCCGTCACCAGATAATCCGACATGTCAGCCCCCCGCCTGCATGATCCGCAGCAACTTGATGTTCCAGGCATACAGCGTCAGCGTTGCCTCGGCCGACAGCACGCTTGAGATCACGAACGGCAAATTGTTCGGCGCCGCGACGTACATCGCCATTTCCATGCCCGAATACGACGGCAGCGTGATCATCAAGGCATTAAGCACCAGCGACAGACCACCATACAGCGCCACCGTCAAAGACGTGAAAACGCCCGCGAAAACCACGCCGAGCGCCCATTTCTTGCCGATGTACTTGACCACCCAGGCAAAGGCAAACGTCCAAGCGGATATGAGGAGTTTTGCAAGAATCGGCATGATCAGACCTTCGCCAGAATATTGGTGCCACGAATCCAGATTGCGAGCGCGCCGAGCACACCCAGCACCCAGGCCCACAATGCCCGCGCCTTTTCGAGTGTCGGGCAAATATCAAACGACGTTCCGCCAATACCTACAGCACCACACGTGCCCGCAGGCAGCTTATCGGGCAAATTCCAGGTGAAACCCAGTTCGGTGCGATGCCAGGACGTGCCCTGCACCATTTCGATGATGGTAGTGAATTGCTCATCCAATGACTGATTGATATTCGCACCGTCAAGCGCTTCCGGCGTTCCGGTTTCGTCGATCTTCACACGATCTTTACACATCAGCGAATTCGGATTGTCCCGACAAAAGTTCGCCTGCTCAGTGTCGCCGCGATCACCGCGCCCTGCCCCTCCCCCACCACCAGAACCGCCAGCACCACCAGAACCACCCGAAGAGCCACCAGAAGAGCTACCCGGCATCGATTCGCCCAGCGGGCTGGTGGATTGGATCGTTTCCTTGGTCGTGGTCGTGGAGCCATCCGGATGCGTTGTCGTCGTGGTCGTGGTCTTCGAGCCATCCGGGTTTGTCTTCGTCTCGGTCGTGGTTTTCGTGCCGTCTGGCGCGGTCGTTTCGGTCTTCTCTTCGGTGCTGCCATACGAGCCATAGCAGCCCGCCACGCCATTCACTTCGCCCGCTACAGAGCCTGCAGGACAGCCACGCGGCGGCATCGGCGACTGTGAATCACTTGTTTCCGACGTCGAGCATTGACCGCCGTCATACGCGCCTTCATACGCGCAGGAAACCGTATAGGGCGGCCCGCCCGTTTGAGACACCGTGCAGGAGCCCGGAACCGGATTATTACTCGGACGCCATCCGCAACGATCCGCCCCCGAACAACCGCGCTGCGGCACTTCCCTTACGCCGAATATTTCGGAATTCGGGCTGTTCGTATATGCATATGCCATATCGAAACGGCCGGATGCGTTTTCGCCACCTAAATGAGAGCATGGATCAGCTTGACATTGTCCTGTATCGGGCTTTCGCGTTTGACCATTAGGACATGACGGAGCATTACGACACAATTTATTCGAATAACCATTCGAAGAATCCAACGACCCACCATACGGACAAACAAGTTGCTGCTGAACCAAATAAACACTAGAAACAGAACCAGTAGCCGGATTCATACATTTCCAGTTCCTATGAGGCAATGACTCAAAAGGTTGAGTACCAACCTGAGGCGTTGCCCCCGTCGTACATGCAGCATCTACAGTCGGTAATATAAAACCCGTATTAAGTCGCACCGCAGCACCTACAACATAACCATTCCCATAACCCCACGATGCTGGATATTCATCCGCAAAAGCCAGCATCGGCACCGCCGAAATCATCACCCCGACGAGAAACCAGAAAAGGCGCTTCATTGCCTTTCCTCAATCAGACGCCCACTCGGCTTTTCCGTGATCTGTGCAACGGGTATTTGGCAAACAACTTCACCCGTAATCAGCAAAACATGATTCAACTTCGGACAAGGCATTGCACCTCGCGTCCGTTCATACCACTGTTCCATCGTATAGCGCGATACCCGCATGACCGGTTCCGCCTTGTCGCAGTTATCGGCATATACCCCATGACGGCACTTATAGATGGGACCGTCCGCCATTGAGACGGACGGAACAAGCAGCGCCAACGCAAAAACGAACGGTCCCATATGCCCCCCTTAGGTCGCGCGCGAGAGAACCTTCTTGAAGATGCCCATCAGGATCAGACCACCGGTGATGGCGACCAGGACCGGCCAGCCGGCCGCCACCATATCAGTACCGTCATCCTTCAGCGCGGTGATCGCGGCGGTCGCTTCGGCCGGCAATGCGGCTTGTGCCTGGACGGCAGCGACCGACAGGGCTGCAGCCGCTGCGGCTTGCTTGGCGCGGGCGCGAGCCGCGAGGTTCTTCAGCGCTTCGAGTTTGGCCTTCATGACTTCATTCTCCACTTGTTGATTCCGGGAAATCGCCCGGCCGATTGCACAGGTATCGTCACCTGTCACATAGCCTGCACGGCTGTGCCGCACAGGCTATGTGACAGATTCCGATACTTTCTTGAATATCAAATAGATATAGCCCGAGACCCAACCAAGGGCGAAGGAACCCATGTAGAGGCCAATCAGCGGCGCGACGTCATCCCATGTCATCGTTGTTGTCCTGCAATGAAGCCCAGCGCAAACGCCAGGACGGAAAAGCCGGCGTGAAGCAGCGGAGCGATTTCAGAGAGTTCCATCACAGCATCCACTTAATCCACGTAATTAAAAAAGCAGCCGCAGCAACAGTCGCCAAAATCGCATCACCGAACTCAATAGAACCCGGCATCACGCCACCCTGCGCAGTTCTTCCCACGAGCCAACCGGCTGGGCCAATACGATCTTGACCGGACGAAGCGGAATGATCTTCGCGGTATGCATATCACCATCCGTAATGCCGGCCGAACGCAGATAAGCGAGATGCCGCTGAAACGTGCTACGCGGCATATAGCCTTTCACTTGTTCGAAACCAAACTGACGAATGTTCAGCAGCGTTGTAAATGCGGCCTGCGCCCTGCCATCGGTAATCGAATTCTTTTCCTTGATCATCGTCACCACGTCATCCCGATTCATATCTCGCACCTCCACGCCATCGACCAGCGGCCCAAAAAAATCCATGTAAAGTTTCTGCAACGCCTCTTCGGTGAGGTCCCACCATTTGCCGCCCTTCTCTTCCATGCGGCGAAACCATTTCGCTGCCCGGGTGTGTTCCAGGCGCAGCAGCCTATCGGCGAGTGTGAGTTGATCTTCCGAGACGGACACTTTTCCTTTCCGGTTCAGCATTCGAAGCTGTGGCCCCTTGTGGTAAGCCTTTCCTTTCGTCAAATCGGATTTGGGGTTCCATGAGACGGTGTCACCGCCGTTCTTGGCGCTCGACGCCTTGCGACGGCCGCCGTCCGTCACCATCAGCATCTGGAGCGCTTGCTTGACGCTATCGTAGTCCGGCAGCAGGTAGTTACCGGTGATGTCGATCCGGCGGCACTGCCACGCGGTGTAAGCCGGTAGAAACGCCTGCAGGGCCTTCCTGGCGACGCTGATAACGGTTTCGGCGCACTTGATGATGTCGAGGCTGCCGAAGACGTTCAGGCCGTCGTGCGCAAGGCTGGCAGGCGATCCGGCGACAACGAGATACTCATCCTTGCCGTCCGACTGGATCTGCCACACCAAGCCCACGGTATCGGAGCGGAGCTTATCGACGTCGAGGGTATTCTTTTCCCACATCAGCGCACCGTCGGAATCGAAGCACTGCATGCGGCCCCGGCAGTTCATCACGCGATCCCACAGGGCTTGACCCATCGACGGATGCAGCTTGATGCGGAGCGTGAGCCAATCAATGAGGAACATCAGTTCCGCCCCTATGCCAGCGTTTTGATGCCATTTGGTAGCCGGTCCGCATGGCAACGCCTAATTGTTCCTGGACGAGCTTGCGGCGCCGCTCTTGCACCGCTTCCGGCACGTTCGGACCACCGACCGACTGATTCAGAAACAGCCGTTCGCACTCTTGAACCTGATCACGCCAATACTGCGCATTGCGAAAATCCATATCGGCGATAAACCAGAAATGCGCCCGCACCAAGCGAGTGAAGGCGCATTCCGTGGCGGCGAAATAGGGATGCAGTTGCATGGTTCAGGCAACCCGGTGGAACATTCCGATGGGATTAACGCCAGCGCGAACGAATTCGGCGCGAGAGAAAGATGGCGTCAGCTTCGAGAGGCGAACCGAGATCAGGACGCGGACCATTTCTGTAACGGAGACGGAATACATCACTCAACCTTAGAATCATCCAAACACATATGATCAAAACCCAGCGCCTTCATGAATTCCCGATACTCATCAGCAGGAAGCTCGCATCCAATAAAAACAACCAAATTACGAGCAGTACGGTCTTCAATATCCGAACCGGATTCGGCAACACTCGACGATGCCAAATCGCGAGCACGAGCCGCCAAATTGATCAAATGCCTGGTGTCCATGGCCGCCCCTTTACTCTTCGATGGCAAAAAGGCGGACATCGGCGGTCTGGATTTGGCGGATTTCGCCGGTTTCCCTATCCGTCGATTTGAAGGAGCGGCGATAACCGCCGATGCGGACGCGGACCTGCACGTCATCCTCGATCTCGCCCAGGCGACCTTTGGCCAGGATGCTGACCGTGGCCGGCGACGAGTACGGATCCGGCGCGGGCATGACGACGAGGTTTTCCCAAACCGTGCTGTTGCCGGTCGGGCGGCGTACCAGGACGAGACGGCCCCGGATGATGGCCTCACCGGCCTTGATGCCGGGCTTCGATTGGGTTGCGGGCATTTCCGCTACTTGGGCTGCTGCTGCGCTCATGGCGATTTCCTCTTGACTTGTCGTGGTCCGCTTCAGTAACTGCCACTGAGTCGGAATCTATCAATGTGACAGATTGATACGATTTCTATCAAACCGATAGACACTTGTCAATACGACAGACCGCAACTACCCTACTGAGCAGGAGGTAGCACCATGGAAATCAACGAGAAATGCGAAGAAGTCATGAAGGCACGAGGCTGGACCTTGCGCCGCCTAGCCGAAGAAATCGGCATGAACGAGAACAACCTTTCAGCGGCACGGAAAGGACGCAGGACCATGCCCGCGCATGCCCTGATCCGCCTCGAAAGGCTTCGAGGCACCGACGATCACTCGATCATCGAGCAGTTACTTAGGACAGCGGCATGCATTACGCTTGTAGCATGCGCTTACTTATTCAATGACTCGTTGCAAGGCATTGAATATGCAGGGGTTTTGATGGCTGGATGGACCGATTACAAATTATCGCGGTTTTGACGCCTTCTCGAGTCGATTGTTTTCTAGTCCGCCTCTCGGCCTACCAGCAACATGAAAATTCATGTGTTTCAGTGTGACCGGCGTCATGGATACCACTCCTTTGTCTGGTTACCATGCTCTCCATGAAAACCAATGTTCTGGTCACGCTCGTTGCGCTGATCGCGTTCCTCGGCATCGTCTCGTTGTTGCTGTTCGCCAGCAAGGCACCGACGCATATACGCATCCAGCCTGTTCAAGTATCCGGGGCCACAGGATCGTCGACGCCGGGCTCCGCTTCACACAACTGAGCGCCATGGTGGCCGTGGGTCGATGACCCCTCGGCCACATGCAAATGAAGAACCGATTAAAGCAGCTCTTTGCGCAGTTGAGCCGGTGTTTTGATCGATAGCAACCCGGGCGCTACATCGAAGGCGGTCTTGGCGCCGAACTGGCCCTGTACGTTCAGCCGATAGGCTGCCCGCGCATAGGCCACCAGAACGCTGGCGGTGAATTCGGGATTGCTTTCGAGCTGGAGCGAATACTCGATCACTTGGGCGTGCGCTTCGCTGGTGTTGCCGCTGCGAATGACGAAGCCTCCATGCGGCATGCGTTTATGTTCGCGGAGCAAAGTCTCTTCGCTGATGAAATGGACCGCGGTGTCGTAATCGGCAAAATAGTTGGGCATGGTGACGATGGCTTGCTCGACTTCGGCTGCATCGGCGCCTTCGTTCAGCACGACGTAACATTCACGCGTGTGCTTCTGACGGATCGTCAGTTCGGGGCGCGAGCCACTGCGCACTTGCTCGATCGCGTCCTGTGACGGCAGCGTGTACTGCACCCCCGCCTTAACCCCAGGCACGCGGCGAATGGCATCGGAGTGCCCCTGGCTCAGCCCCTTGCCCCAGAACGTGTACGTTGCGCCATCGGGCAGCAAGGCTTCGCCATACAGGCGATTGATGGAAAACATGCCTGGATCCCAGCCGATGGAAATCAAGGCCGTTTTGCCGTTTGCGCGTGCCGGCGCGTCAACCGCGTCGAAGTACTCAGGGATGCGTGCATGCGTGTCGAAGCTGTCGACGATGTTGAACCTTGCCGCCATCTTTGGTCCCTGGCGTGGCAGATCGTCCTTGGAGCCGCCACATAGAATCAATACGTCGATCGTGTCACGATGGTCGGACAATGCATTGATGGGCCGTACTGGGGTCTGTGCGGACAACGGCTTCACCGACTCCGGCGGACGGCGAGTGAATACGCCGACCAGGGTCATGTCCGGGTTTCTGGCGATGGCGGCCTCGACGCCGCGCCCCAGGTTTCCGTAGCCGGCGATACCGATGCGGATTTGCGTGTTGTCCATCAGGAAACTCACTCCAACTTTGAGAGAATGAATGCTCGCGTAGCGCCCTGCTCATGGGCACGCATGCAATGTTCGATCCCGCGCTCAGCGCCCTTCCATGTCTGGAAACAGCACATCGGTGAACCCGAAGCGGGTGAAGTCGCTGATCCGCATCGGATACAGTACCCCGGCGAGATGATCGCATTCATGCTGCACTACACGGGCATGAAAACCCTCGGCCACGCGATCGATGGATTTCCCTTGCGGGTCGAAGCCTTGGTAGTGAATGCGTCGATGGCGTGCCACCATACCACGCAACCCGGGGACCGACAGACAGCCCTCCCACCCCTCCTCCATCATGTCGTCCAGCGGCGTGATGATCGGATTCAGCAGGATCGTGCGCGGTACTGCCGGGGCATCAGGATAGCGTTCGCTGTGCTCGAAACCGAAAATCACCAACTGCAGGCCGGCGCCGATCTGCGGCGCCGCCAGACCAACACCGCCATTTGCGGTCATCGTGTCGAACATGTCGGCGATCAATTCGTCCAGTTCAGGCGTTCCGAACGACGTGACGGGTTTGGCCTGTTCGAGGAGACGCGGATCTCCCATGCGCAAGAGTGTACGAGCAACCATTGTTTTCACCAGAAATTTGTCGGGATAATTTACACTCGTGCTGCAAACTTTTTGAAACAGTCATGGAAATATTATTTATTTCAGCTATTTGATCAAGTTGGTGTAAATATTGCTTTAGAATGGCCTGCGACCTTCACGTTGCGACGACGTTAAACCCTCGCACTCTGGCCACACGCCAGCCGTGACGTACAGACAGGAATCACTCATGAAGAAAACTGCCTTCATCGCTGCCACCGCGGCTCTCGCTACCTTCAGTGCCGGAGCATCGGCTGCTTATGTCAGTCAGGTCAATAGCCTCAGCGGCGGTTTCAGCATCGCTGGATTTGCCGACGGCTCGCCGAACACCTACACGGTCAGCCTCACCGGCCTTTCAGGCAGCGGCGTGGTCAACCTTGGTCCGAGTGGCAGCTATGAAATCAGCGCCGGGTCCGGCACCTCGGGTGGAAGCGCTTCGGTCGAGCTCACTGTGCCGCTGCTCGGAAGCCGTACGTTCACGACAAGCAGCCTCACCTCGCTGTTCACCGGCAACGTCAGCTTCAGTGGCCTGGCCGAGGGCAACTACCCCTTCGCCTTCGGTGCTGGTGCCGTCACCACACCCATCGGCGTCAATTTCAGCGGTAGCTATGGTGGCTCCACGACCATGGGTATTCTCGGCTTCCTGAATTCCCTGCTGGGGACTTCGTTCGTCGATCCGTCGGGGGCCGGCACTTTCAGCGTCGAAGGTACGATCACTGACACGTCGGTCGTTCTGGAGGTCACTGAAACTGCTGTTGGCTGGCCTGGCGCAGGTCAGCTCCTGCTCGACTTCATCGGCAACGTTCCCGTCATTGGCGGCAGCTTCAGCATCGACAATCTGGCGATCACCGCAACGCCGACCTCGACTCAGGTGCCCGAACCCGCTTCCCTCGCTCTGCTGGGCCTGGGCATGGCTGGTCTCGCCGTACTCCGCCGCCGTAAGCAAGCCGCCTGATCCCGTTGCTTCAGTAACATCTCGAAACCGACGCCCTCGACGAAGGGCGTCGGTTTTTTTTACGCTAGGCCCATGTTCGAAAAGATACTCATCCTTTGCACGGGCAACATCTGCCGCAGTCCATTGGCCGAAGCCCTTCTCCGCGACCGCGCACAGGCGCAGGACAAGAAGGTTCTCGTTCGTTCCGCCGGCATTGGCGCTCTCGTCGATCACGGTGCCGACCAGACTACCCAGCAGGTGGCCGGCCTGCACCAGATCGATCTTGGTGGCCATCGGGCACAACAGCTCAACCTCGAGTTGACGCGCTGGGCCGATCTCATTCTCGGCATGGAAAAGCATCATCTCGACTACACGAACGACCTCGATCCAACCACGCGCGGCAAGACCTTCCTGCTCGGCCACTGGAGCAAGGCCGAAGTGCCCGACCCCTATCGCAAGCCGCAGGAAGCCCACCAGCTGGCTTATGACATCATTGCCGAAGCCGTCGAGCAATGGATCGCCAGGATTTGATGCTGTCCCCTTCCCCAACCTTCCTGGAGCCCTCTCATGTCTGAAACACGAATCGGCCTGCTTCCTGCCCTGCTGCTCGCCGGCGGTGTTGCATTTGCAGGCTTTCAGGTAGGAAAGGGGATCGAGCACTTCAGGATGGCCGATCGCAGCATCACCGTGAAAGGCCTTGCCGAACGTGACGTAAAAAGCGATTTCGCGGTATGGACCCTGAGTTTCCGCCGTGCGGCAGATGAGTTCGGCACCGTTCAACGAGCGCTGACCACGGATCGCGAGCAGATCGTGTCCTTCCTGCACAGCCAGGGGTTCGAGGATGCGGAGATCGAGATACGTCCGCTGCAGGTGCAGGATCTTCTCGCACGCGAATATGGTCCCGAGCGTGTCGCCCTGCGTTTCAACGGCCAGGGGCAAGTCACGGTGAAGTCTGCTCGGGTCGATGCCGTCGCCGCCGCCTCGAACAAGGTCGACCCCTTGATTGCTGCCGGCATCCAGCTCGGCGGAGATGGCCAGGGGGAATGGCCGCGCTATCAATTGCGCGGCTTCAACGACATCAAGCCCCTGTTGCTGGAAGAAGCTACACGCAGCGCACGCGAGCAGGCCGGCAAGTTCGCGGCCGATGCCGGCG
Source organism: Thauera carbonicopians (assembly GCF_025699485.1). GTDB lineage: Bacteria > Pseudomonadota > Gammaproteobacteria > Burkholderiales > Rhodocyclaceae > Thauera. Next base: position 407,387 of record NZ_JANUXN010000001.1, read on the forward strand.
CCCGTCTGGGGCCATTGAAGAGCGCAAACCAGGGCGCCATCCGCATCCTGGACGACGACGGCAGCGACATGGACAGCTCGCGTACCATCGGCAAGCGCTTGCGCGTTGTCAGTACGTTCGAATTCGGACTGGAATGAAGGGGAAGCCGAGTCCAGCCAGCGGGTCTGGTTTTGGCCCGCTGGCTCCTTCACTCAACGCCTGTCAGGCGCGCCCCACGCTGTAATACGACCACCCATCTTCGCGAAGACGCGTAGGCGAATACAGATTCCGCCCGTCAACCACGACTTTCTCTTTCAGACGGTTCTGCATCTCATCAAAGTCGGGCGCACGGAATTGCTGCCATTCAGTGCAGATGCAAAGTGCGTCAGCGCCCTCGAGTGCAGCGTACTTGTCGCGAGCAAGCTGCAAATCGTCTCTGGTTCCGTAAATGCGTCTAGTCTCTTCCATCGCCACTGGATCGAACGCATGGACCTGTGCACCAGCAGCCCACAGAGCCTCGATGAGCGTCCGGCTGGGGGCTTCACGCATGTCGTCCGTGTTCGGCTTGAAGGCGAGCCCCCAGATGGCAATCTTCTTACCTGCCAATCCCTCGACCCCACTGAAGTGTCGCGCAAGCTTGGAGAACAATACGCCTTTCTGGCGGTTGTTCACCGTTTCCACCGCCTTGAGCAATGGTGCTTCGTAGCCGATCTGATCTGCCGTGCGGCCCAGGGCCTGTACGTCCTTGGGGAAGCAGCTGCCCCCGTAACCGCAACCAGGGTAGATGAAGTGATAGCCGATGCGTGGATCCGAACCGATGCCCTTGCGCACCTCTTCGATGTTGGCGCCCAGGATTTCGGCCATGTTGGCCAGCTCATTCATGAAGCTGATCTTGGTGGCGAGCATTGCATTGGCGGCGTACTTGGTGAGCTCCGCGCTGCGAACATCCATGAACATCGTTCGTTCATGATTGCGATTGAAAGGCTCGTACAGCTCGTGCATCAGTTCGCGCGCCTTCTCGGATTCTGTGCCGATGATGATACGGTCAGGTTTCAGGAAGTCGCCCACCGCCGCACCTTCCTTGAGAAACTCAGGATTCGACACAACATCGAAGGGAAGGTCCACAGTGCGTTCGGCAAGAACTGTGGTTATTCGCTCGCACACCTTGTCGGCAGTGCCTACCGGTACGGTCGATTTGTTGATGACGACCTTGTAGCCCTGCATATGGCGGGCAATGCTTTCGGCTACGGCAAGCACGTATTGCAGATCGGCCGAGCCATCCTCGTCCGGCGGCGTGCCCACTGCGATGAACTGTACCTGTGCGTGGGCGACGCCCCGTGCAACATCTGTGGTGAAGGCCAGCCGCCCTTCGGCGACGTTGCGTGCAACGATGGCCTCCAGGCCTGGCTCCCAAATCGGCAACTGCCCTTGATTGAGTCGATCGATCTTTCCTTGGTCGATATCGAGGCAGACAACATTGTGACCGACTTCTGCCAGGCATGCACCGGTCACCAAGCCCACATAGCCCGTTCCAAAGATAGATAGTTTCAAAATATTCTCCTTAAAAGATGTAAAAGGCGCATGAGCGAATCAAGCCATCATGAGATGTGCCAGTTCTGCGTCGAACTGGGCTGGCGCGAACGCAAGATTCCCGTTTGCAGGTAGAAAGGTCAGTTCGCCGAAGAAAATTCGATCCTTGACGATGTAAAAATCCACCCTAACGAAGCGAAAAGGTTTCGACAATGCTTGCGCAAGCCCGACCATTTCGTCCAGCTTCCTGGGGCGCTCGACGTCTGCGCCACCTGGAAACCCTACCCTGCTTATCTCCAGCCTATTCCACTCAGAGTCGTAGTAAGCCTGCCTGAGAACACCTTGATCCCTGTCCGAGATCACTTGAATCATTTTTACGGAGCCATAGAAGCAGTAGACCTTGTAGTCCAGTAGTGATGCACGAACGCCATCGTCAAGAAATTTTTCGGCGAAAACCCTATTCCTTACCGCTTGGTACTGAGGTTCGCGAGTCAGCCGGTAATAATCCGACCGCAGCCATTCCCTGGCCATCGCCCTGATCTCGGACTCCCGTACTTTGCTCTTGTCCGTGACGATGAAGTTCGAGCCGGAACCGTTGTTGAGCTTCAAGACGAAGCGATCGGGCAAGGCGTCCAGCTTGATGGACTCCGCGTCATCATAGACTTCGATGATGTCGTTCAGATATTCCTGCCCGATGGTGCGGGAGATGAAGTTCCTCACCTCGATCTTGTCGACATAGTCAGGAAATCTCTGGAGCCCCCCATGGAGCTTGTACCAATACATGGCCTCCGCAAGCGTCCCAGGGTTAGATACATTCGGAAACCTGCGAAACTTGGCCCAGAAAACAAGATAGCAATAAGCCTTGTCCGGGAGCCAGAAAAAAAACAGGGAAAATCCTCGTTTGAAAAAACTCTTCAGCACCGATCAAACCTCGAATCAAAAGACGGAAAAAACTTTCTGGCGAACGACGAGCATCAATCCTGCTGCCACCACCTCCCCTGCACTCATGGCAACCACGATCAATGTCGGGCTGAACCCGTTGATTCCCATGATGAGGACAATGAGGGCGTATACGGCCGCCCCGGCCAAGATGGAGAAAAGATTCTCCCTGTAGCGATCGGCAACCTGCAGAACGAGGGAAAACGCTGTTCGACTCAGCCTGAGGAGCAGGACGGCACCAAAAACGAGCAGGAGTGCCGTCAGGTCGCCTCTGTTCCCCCCGCCAACCGTCATGGAGTCAGGTATGAATGGATACAGGAAATATCCGGCCACTCCATTCAGGACAATCAATGTGGAAAAACCTGCGATATAGATGAACGTGAATTTATCGATCGCCGTGCGATTCTTCTTTTGCAGAATATTGAATAGCCGGGGTCTGATCAGTGGCGTTAGCGTAGAGTAGGCGAGCACCGCGGGCCTGTACAGCAGATAGGCAAACGCTACGGGCGCATATGCTGCCGCTCCATATAGGAAGGTGATGATGTAAGCATATGAGTTATTCAGGACGTCGGTACATACTGCTGCTAGGCACGCATAACCTCCTCTTTTCTTGAAGCCGGCCCGGAACGGTTCAAGTCCGGCCGTGAATTGCTCCGTGAAATAAGATCCCCATGTCCTGAATCCCAGGAAGGTCAGCGACAATATGTTTGCTGCAATAAGACAGAATCCGATGAACTCCAGTGAGAAGAATCCTGAAAAATAGACGATGCCAACGAGGCTCAGGGAGGAAACGGAGAAAAAAGTATCCGAGCGGCCGACGTAATCATTCTCTCCCGCAATGTTCATGAAGGATCTGATGTACCATCTGAACACGCCAAGACCGGTTGCCATGCCATAAGCTGCGGCCGCAAAAACGTTCGAAGACGAAATGTATACGATGACCCCCTGCACCAAAACGGCAAGAAAGGAGTATATGGTGTTGGCAAGAAAATATGATTTTATTCCTTTGTCACGCTCCTCTTCGTTTTCAGACCATAAGTTGAGGACTGAGGTCGATAGAATTGCGGTCGACGCAGAAAGCGAGAAAGTCCACGTCAGCTGGTACAAAGAGAAAACGGCAAATGCTTCAGCCCCGACCTCCTTCAGCAGGAGCAAGGCAATGACAAGGCTTGAAATTGCGACGGCAACTCCGCCACTCAAGAAACTCAACAGCTTTCGATAGGTCAGCACAAATCACTCGCTATCAGAAATTGCCATTTTTTACTGCTTCGCTACCATATCCATCCTGCCCCGCACTTTCCTCATCGGAGTTTTTCGTGAATAGCAACGCTAGTGCGAGAGCGGAGAAAATGCTGTTGAACGAAGAGACGGACAGGCCGGAAATTATCAGGACGAGAGCGACGCAGAGGACGTCGCGAAGCGAGCCGCCTGCCTTTCGTATCCCGAGCAGCACAAATGCATTCAAGAACACAAATCCGATCAGGCCGTGGTCGAAAATCACCCTGAGTATGTATGAATGAAGGATCACCGAGTAGCACAGCGTCGAATCACCTGAGAAGCTGAAGAGCCCCGAATAAAAAGACAGCAGATCACACGACCCCGCACTCAGCGGAGTAATTCGCGGAGCTCCAAAAATGTAGCCCAGCGCTCCGTAATTCTGCATCTCATGGAGAAATACCATCAGGAATCTGAAGCGATCGATATTCTCAAAGCCGTCCTGCGTACGGGAAAGGAACAACTCATACCCTACCGCAGCAATGGCGAACGTCGCTGCCATGGCTGCGGTTGTCCGAACGTTCCATTCCCGAATGAAGGTGAAAACATAAACGGCGCCTACTGCGAGAATGGCGCTCCGCGAGCCGGAAAGGAAGACAATCGCGAAAAGGGGAATGAATGCGATGAAGCTGTTCTTGAAGCAATGACGAAGGCGATAGTAGAGAAGTATTATGAAAACCAGTTCGAAGTTGTTCTCGACGAAAAGCCCTGGCCTCAAACGCATCTTCGCGTCCAATCCCAGTAGAATGGAATAACCATATTTTATTGCGAAAGCTCCCAGCAACACCCAGTAGAAGGCTATGAGAGAGTCCCGGGAGCAAAGCCTCTTGCCTATGAAGAGGCTCAGGATACATACATAGAGAAACGCCTTATATGCAAGCAGGAAGTCCAGCGCATGGATGTCACGGAAGCCTATGCTCCATATGGCCGAGATGATGACGTACGCGAGTGTTGCATAGACGAACGATGATGCACTCCGTAGCAGTTCTCCGGCCATGAGGCATGCCATGAGAAAAAAGGCGAGCTCAAGAATCCCATTTGATGGGAGTAAATTGTACTTGTATGGCGAAAGAATTCCGGTCAATGCCAGAAAGAGCATTGGGAAGTAGAGCAAGAACTGCAGCAGCCTGTTCTTTGTCATGCCTTGGAGCCTTGGTCTTCGCACATGGGCGAGTGGGCTACTGCCACGCAAAAAAGGAATCTATTGCATGAAATGCCTGATCCGGAATGTCGATTTGCAGCGCGACTCATTCTGCAGTCATTTTGATGCGGTCAGCATTATGTAAATGGCGTGAGAATTGGTCACGACATTTCTTTTTATCAACCTCTTGGGGTCCAGCATCATGCGGTGCAGCCACTCAAGGCCTGCACTCTGCATCCAGAGCGGAGCGCGACGATTCTTTCCCGAGAGAAAATCGAACAGTCCGCCGCATGTCTTGATCCAGCCCACTCCTTTTAGCTTTTCTATGTTCCGGATGCAGAAAATTTGCTCTTTGGGTTTGCCCAAGCCTACCCACAAGACATCAGCGCCCGAACGAACGATCTCCCGGCATATTTCATCCTCTTCGGAAGAGTCGAAATATCCATGCCGATGTCCGGCAATCTTCAGTTCTGGATAGAGGCGCCTGATCGTATCGATGGATTTGTTGTTCTGTTCGGCACTCGCGCCCAGGATGTAGAAGCTGAGCCCTTCCCTTTGAGCCCGCTTTGCTGCATCGTGAAAAAAATCCGTCGTCGCAATGCGTTCAGGAAGAGCGGTGTCAGACAAATATCTGGAGGCGAATACCAGGGATTGACCATCTGCTTGGATGTAGTCGGCTTCGGTCATTGCCCTCTCGAAAACCTTGTCGGTCCGTGTCAGGGAAAGCGCTTGTGCATTCATTGAGAATGCAAGCTTCGGCAAAAGACTGCCAGACGAATTCCTTGCCGCGATGCAGTCGTCCAGCATGATCTGGGCGAATTGCTCTCGCGTAACGGCGATGTGGGGCCATCCGCCAATGCGGCTGAAGCTATGGTGTAAGTTGCTCATGATACAAAATCGGCAAATAATCGGAGCGGCCTCGTTGTCGGCCGGAATGGGAAGTGTTGGCAGTCGGTGCCACCTCACAGGCGCAGATCCGCCGCATCGCGCGGCAGCACATACTTCAGGTCGTACAGCACATGCTGGCGCTTGCCCAACGCGCGGATGCCCTGGTCGCTGAGCGTCTTGAACTGGTCGTGGGCCACGGCGACGACGATGGCGTCGTAAGTGCCCGGCGCCGGAATCTGGATCGGCGTGATGCCGTACTCATGCTCCGCTTCGGCTGGATCCACCCAGGGGTCGTACACGTCGGCCGCCATGCCGTACTCCCCCAGTTCCTTGACGATGTCCACGACCCGCGTGTTGCGCAGGTCCGGGCAGTTCTCCTTGAAGGTCAGGCCCATGATCAGGATCTTCGCGCCTTCGACCTGGATGCGCCGCTTGAGCATCGCCTTGACCAACTGCGACACCACGTAGGCGCCCATGCCGTCGTTGAGCCGGCGGCCGGCCAGGATGATCTCCGGGTGGTAGCCGATCGCCTGCGCCTTGTGGGTGAGGTAGTACGGATCCACGCCGATGCAGTGCCCGCCGACCAGGCCCGGACGGAACGGCAGGAAGTTCCACTTGCTGCCAGCGGCTTTGAGCACCGCCTCGGTGTCGATGCCCATGCGGTTGAAGATGATGGCCAGCTCGTTGATCAGCGCGATGTTGACGTCGCGCTGGGTGTTCTCGATGACCTTGGCCGCTTCGGCCACCTTGATGCTTTCGGCCTTGTGGGTGCCGGCGACGATGATCTGGCGGTACAGCGCATCGACCAGGTCGGCGACCTCGGGCGTGGAGCCGGAGGTGACCTTGCGGATGGTGGAGACGCGGTGCTCCTTGTCGCCCGGATTGATGCGCTCGGGGCTGTAGCCGGCGTAGAAATCGACGTTGAAGCGCAGCCCGGAATGTTGCTCCAGCACCGGCACGCAGTCTTCCTCGGTGGCGCCGGGATAGACGGTGGATTCGTAGATGACGATGTCGCCCTTCTTGAGCACCTTGCCGATGGTCTCGCTGGCCTTGACCAGCGGTGTCAGGTCCGGCTGCTTGTGCTCGTCGATCGGCGTCGGCACGGTGACGATGAAGACATTGCAGGCGGCCAGGTCCTGCACATCGGCGCTGTAACGCAGCCCCGTGGCTTCGCGCAGCTCTTCGTCCGAGACTTCGAGCGTGGCGTCGTGGCCACCCTTGAGTGCGTCGATGCGTGCCTGATTGATGTCGAAGCCGAGCACGTCGCGCTGCTTGGCGAATTCCACCGCCAGCGGCAGGCCGACGTAGCCCAGGCCGATGACGGCGAGCTTGATCTGATCGAGGGTTTGGACAGTCATGATGGTTGAGACTTCGCGTATATGAAAAAAATCAGTGTCTTGCAATCAGAGTGTCGGGGGCGCCGACGGGCTCCTCACCTTCCGTGTTCTTGTGCTTGACGTCCTGATCGAGGATTCGGCCATGATCGACGTAAGTGAAGGACTCCTCCAGCAGCTCGCGCTTGCGCTGCCGGCGGCTGCGCGCCCGCATCTCGACTGCGGGCTCATCCTGATTGATCCGACGATCGTTGAAAGGGTCTCGATGGACATAGCTGCGAATATAGACTCCGTTATAAGGATGCAGTGCTTTCCGTATCAAGCGCAGATATTCGATTTGATGGGTCAGGGGCGCGGTTTCATCGTCAAGCATGATCTCCACCACCGCATATCGCATGCTGGGACTGCCATCGGCCTCCATGCGTTGATACAGGCGAGTCCGGAAAGCGGTGTTGTCGCGCAGTTGAGGAGCAATCAGTTCATTGATCTGCTCGACATGCTCGAGTGCGCAGTTGCCGAAGAACACGCCGCAGTTGGCGGCAGGCGTGAGATGCAGGTAACGGTGAATACTGCGCAGTGCGGGTACGAAACGCCATGGGCGCGCCGTGACCGCGACGTATGCGGCAAACAGGAACAGAAAGGCCATGAACATCACGCTTTCTGGCACGCCCCAGAGCAGGCCGCTGACGCCGATCCCTCCCAGCACGAGGTGCAGCAAGCCGATGGAGGTCACCACGTCCTCGACGCGAAAGCCTGCTCGTTGCAACAGGTGGTGCAGATGGTAGCGATCGGGTGTGAACGGAGACTGCCCCATCAGCACTCGGCGCACCATGACGCTGAGCGTGTCGATGAGCGGGATGGCGAACAGCCACAGCGCGGCAACGGGACTGATCAGTGCATTCTCTCCCTGGGTCAGGCTGATGAGCAGCCATACGATCAGCAGTCCCAGCGTCATGCTGCCGTTGTCGCCCATGAAGGTACGTGCGCGGTGCTGTCGTCCATGACGCATGTTGAACCACAGAAACCCCCCCACTCCGCCCAGCAGGGCCATCGACAGCAGGTGCATCGGGCCGTCCCCGCCAAAGCCCGTCATCAGTGCGATCAACAGCAGCGTGACGCCGGCGATGGTGCCGACCAGTCCGTCGATGCCATCGACCATGTTGAGCGCGTTGATGCCGCCGATGGTGGCGAAGACGGTGAATGGCACGGCCAGAGCGCCGAGCGCGACATTGCCGGTAAACACCATGTTGCCCAGGCTGGTCAGCGAAATGGCGCCGCCATAAACCATGACCAGGGCAAGCACGGCCTGAACGACGAGCCGGATCCTGAAACCGAGCTTCCAACGATCGTCCACCAGCCCCACCAGGAACATCGTGCCGCCGCAAATCAGCAGCGAGATCCACGCGGTAGTTTGGGCGGGATAAAGGCTGATCAACATCACGACCGCGAGCAGCAATGCGGCCATTATTCCGAAGCCGCCGATGAAGGGGGTGACGTGCTCGTGCTGTTTGTGCTCTCCGGGGTGGTCGATCAAGCCCGCGCGCGGAGCCAGCGCAATCATTGCGCGTATGACGATGGCGGAAACCAGGATAGCCAGCGGTAGAACGATGAGCCCATGCATCATGAGAGCCTCCTTTTTTGAAGTCGAACATGCCCGGCGAGGCGACGTCGGGGTGCGCGCTCGAGAAGCTGAGGTGCCGTCAGGCGGGCGCCTGCAGATTGGGGGCGCCCGTGTGGAGTGCTTGCCTGGTGGTCAGGTGGAATATTTGTACTGGTACTGATAACCCTGGTAGCCGAAGCGGTGCCGTTGTCGTTGCAGGTCCAGGCCATTGAAAACGAATCCCTTGACGCTCACGCCACCCTGCTCCAGGCGCTTGACGGCCTGGTCCAGCTCGCCGATCGGATGGCGGCCTGCCCGCGCGACCAGAAGCGTGGCGCCCGTCAGGCGGCCAACGATCGCGGCATCGGACACGGCAAGTACGGGAGGCGCGTCGACGATCAGCACATCGCACTGCGCTTCCAGGCCATGCAGCAGCGCCGCGAAACGCTCGTGCATCAACAGCTCCGAGGGGTTCGGCGGAATCTGGCCGGTCGTGACGATGGACAAGCCGTCCACGATGGTCGGGCGCACGATCGATTCGAGTGGCAGACCGCTGGTAATGAACTCGGAAATCCCGCCATTGCGCGGCAGCGCGAACTCCTTGTGGATGTGCCCTTTGCGCAAGTCGGCATCGACGATGATGACGCGCTTGCCGCTCTGGGCCAGCACGGCACCGAGATTCTTGGAAATGAAGCTCTTGCCGACGCCCGGCGCCGGGCCGGTGATCAGCACCGAACCACGATCTGCGCCCAGCAGGGCAAAATGCAGCGTCGTGCGCAGGCTGCGCAGGCTTTCCACTGCGCCGTCGTCCGGATGCGTCACCGCCAGCAGTTCGCCGGCACTCTTGCCGCGCTTGATGCGGCGATCGACCTCCTCCTCGGCCTTGCTTTCCGGCACGGTGGCATACACGGGTAGCGAGAGTTCGCGTTCGATGGTCTCCGGGTCCTCGACGACCACCCGCAGGGCGCGAATCGCCCAGACCGTGCCCAGGCTGATCAGCGTGCCGATCACCCCCGATAGCAGAACGATGAGCGCCTTGCGTGGAGCGATGGGCTGGAGTGCAGTGACCGCGCTGTCGATGATGCGCACGTCGCCTACCGTGCCCGCCCGGGCGACGCGCAACTGCTGCGCGCTATTGAGCAGGTTGGTGTAAAGCGCGGTGGACACCTCGACGTCGCGATGCAGCCGCAGCGCCGTCTGCTGCGTATCCGGCAGGCGAGAAACGTCCTTGTCCAGGGTACTGCGCAGTGCCCGCAGACGGGCGATCTGCGAGTCCACCGACTGGACCTGCGGGTGCTCGGCAGTGAAGCGCTGACGAAGCTCATCGCGTTTCTGTTGCAGCACGACGATGTCGTTGTCCACTTTGACGATGGAACTGAGCATCGCCTGCGTTTCCATCGTCAGATCGATGGATCCGCGGTTCTGGCGGTAGTTGTTGTAGGCAGCTTCCGCCGTATCCAGTTCGTTCTTGAGTTCCGGCAACTGGGTCTCGAGGAAAGCCAGCGTGGACTCGGCTTCCGCGGAGCGGTATTCCACGTTCTGCCGTACATAGGCATTGAGTATTTCGTTCAGGATGGCCGATGCCCGGGTACGGTCGAAGTCGGAAAAAGCGACCTCGATCACGTTCGACTGACGGGCGCGTTCCCGCACCTCCAGCGCCTCACGCAGTGAGGCGATCGCCTCGGCCTGGTCGCGCCGGGACACCTCGAAACGGGTTCCGGGACGTGCGACGAGCTCGGCCACGAACAGGCTGGCGTGCTCACTGGTGACCGGGGTGCCCACGGCACCTTGTGCAAGCAGGTTGCCGTCATCATCGAGAAGCTGGAACTGTTCCCCCTCCTCCACCACGAGAGTCAGCGGCGCACCGACGAGATCCGGCGCGACCTCGAGGCTCTGCAGTGTGATGCGTTCTCCTCCCCAGGCGTAGCTGGACAAGCCGAGGAGCGGTTCCGCCGGCACATCGGCATTGGCGTGACGACGGGCCACGGCGCGACCGACGACTGGGAAATACTGTGGTTCGGCGGTAGTGGAGAGACTGAGGCGTTCGACGACACGGCTGAGGATCATGCGCGAGCGCAGGATTTCGAGTTCTGCGGCAACCGACGTGGAATCACCCAGAACGGCCTCGACATCGCGCAGCGCGGCGATTCCACCCTTGGCCGTGCCCTTGTCCTCCACCTGCAGCATGGCGTCGGCACGATAGATGGGAGTGGACACCAGTGCGACGAACACGCCCACGGAGGTCACCAAAGCGGTGATGGCGAGGATGAGCCACTTGTATTCGAACAGGGTGGCGATGATTTCACCCAGATTGATGAAATCGTCCGTCCTGCCTCGCTGGCTGGACGCGTGGTTGTGTTGGGCCTCGTTGATGGGAACGGTGTGCGGAGTCTGTCGAGCCAAAAGTGGAGCTTCCTGAAATGGGTTCGATCAAGTGCAATAGTGTGCGTGGCAGATGGCGTTTTTGTTACTGGCGACCGTTGAAGAGCGGATAGCGCGTTTCGCCGAGCAGGTTGAGCATCTGCGATGTCGGCAGGATGTTGCTGACGACACGGTTCCAGCGTGCGACGGCGGCCACGTCGACATAGACGATGTCACGAGGGCGCAGCGGGAAGCCTTCGGCCAGCAGCAGCGAATCAGGCGAGCTGGCGTTGAGGTGGAAAAGCTCGGATGTGCCGTTGTCGCTTCGCATCACGTAGATCCAGCTCGGATCGGATGTGATCTGATTGACGAAGCCCGCTTCGCTGAGCGCTTCGGCCAGCGTCGTGCGCCGCTTGTTCATGACGAACGAGCCGGGCTCCCTGACTTCGCCGAGCACGAAGATCTTGTTGAGCTGGCGATCGGGCACGTTGACGATGTCGCCGGGCTGCAGCTCGACGTTCTGCGACACGTCGCCGTCTTCGTACAAGGCTTGCAGGTCGACGCGCCATGTCTGGCCGCTGCGCGTGAGCAGCACGTTGCCGTGGTCTGCTTCGGTCGTGATGCCGCCGGCGCGATTGATCGCTTCGACCAGGGTCATCTTGATGTCGTTGATCGGCTGCAGGCCGGGTTCCCTGACTTCACCGACGACGTAGACGCGCTTGCTGCGGAAGGCCACGACGCGCACGTCGAGCTGGACGTTCTCGATGACCTTCGACAAGCGCTGGGACAGGATCTCACGCACCTCGCGGGGCGTCTTGCCCGCTACGTTGAGCGTGCCGGCGTACGGAAAAAAGATGGTTCCGTCATCGGCGACCAAGGTGCCGGACTGCTCAGCAGAACGGTAGGAACCGGCAGGAATGGTGATCTCGGGATGGTCCCAGACGATGACGTTGATGATGTCGCCGGGGCCAAGCACGTAGTCCTGATGGACGAGGCCGAAATCAGGCACTGTCGCTGGCCGCACCGCAGTGCGGCCACCGGATTGCGTTGCCCGGAATCCGGGCTCGCCATTGCGGGCTTGAGCGATGATCAGATCGGCTGTGATCGGGGTGATGGTAACGTTGTCCGGAACGGGCTCTGACTGACGGGCTTCGCCATCGACGATCGGCAGAGGCACGGAAGAAGTCGTCCGCATGTCCCAGGCGGAAGTACCGGGGATCACCGTGCATGCCGACAGTGCTCCCGCCAGGCCTGCAATCAACCCCGTCCGTACGAACCATTTTCCGCTGGCGGTCATGGCGGGCGACAGCCCGGAAAATGATGGCGACAGCCATTTGCCTTTCATTAAGCAGCCCTATCGAAAACCACCGTGATCGTCGGCCAGTGCCTTTGGTGTTCATCAAAACAACGAAAAACGCCGAAAACGCCCAGCTCGCAATCAAAAAACAGGAATGTCAGAAAAATATAGGAATAGACGGCTAATTTTTATTTATCAGCGCCTTGCAGTGCACAATAATACACGGATGCTAAGCATTCATGCTTTCATTATTGCTTCTGCATGTAAACGTCAGCCGTCGTAACGGACTGCGGCCAGGATTGCCGCAAACGCTTGAACTGCGCTCAAGCCAGCTCGCGCATCCGCTCGAGCGCCTCTTCCACACGGTCGACGGCGATCACGTTCAGGCCTTCGATCGCCTGGCGCGGCGCATTGGCCCTGGGGATGATGGCGGTATCGAAGCCGAGCTTCGCCGCTTCCCTGAGTCGCTCCTGTCCACGGGGCGCCGGACGGATTTCACCTGCGAGCCCCACTTCGCCGAAAACCGCCAGCCCTTGCCGCAGCGGGCGGTCGCGCAATGAAGAGACGATGGCGAACAGAATGGCGAGATCCGCTGCCGGCTCGGTGATCTTGACGCCGCCGACGGCATTGACGAACACGTCCTGGTCATAGCACACGACGCCTGCATGGCGATGCATGACCGCCAGCAGCATCGCCAGCCGGGTCGGCTCCAGGCCCACCGACAGGCGCCGGGGATTGGGGCTTTGCGCCGAATCGACCAGGGCCTGGATCTCGACCAGCAGCGGGCGCGTACCCTCCTGGGTGATCAGCACGCAGCTTCCCGCCACCTGCTGGGCGTGCTGCGACAGGAAGATTGCGGAAGGATTGGAGACGCCTCGCAGGCCCCGCTCGGTCATGGCGAACACACCGAGCTCATTGACCGCGCCGAAGCGGTTCTTGAAGGCCCGGATCAGCCGGAAGCTGGAATGGGTGTCGCCTTCGAAATACAGCACGGTATCGACGATGTGCTCGAGCACGCGCGGGCCGGCCAGCGTGCCGTCCTTGGTGACGTGGCCGACCAGGATCAGGCTGGTGCCGCTCTGCTTGGCAAAGCGCGTCAACTGCGCCGCGCACTCGCGCACCTGCGCCACCGAGCCCGGCGCGGACTGCAGGGTTTCCGAATAGATGGTCTGGATCGAATCGATGACGGCCACGCGTGGCCGGGCTTCGCGCAAGGCCTGCAGGATGCGCTCGAGATTGATCTCGGCCAGCATCTGCAGCTCGGATGGCGGCAGTTGCAGGCGGTGGGCACGCAAGGCTACCTGCTCACCCGATTCCTCGCCGCTGACATACACGACCTTGTGGACGCCGGACAGATGCGACAGCGCCTGCAGCAGCAGGGTCGACTTGCCGATGCCCGGGTCGCCGCCGATCAGCACGACACCGCCCGCGACCAAGCCGCCACCCAACACGCGATCGAACTCGTCGAGCCCGGTCGGTTGGCGCGGCTCCTCGCGCGGCTGCAGCGACGACAAGGGCCTGAGACGGCTGGTCTCGCCCGCCAGCGCGGCAAACCGCCCGCCTCCCGTTGGAGCGGCGGTGATGGCGGTTTCCACCAAGGTGTTCCAGGCCTGGCACTGCGGGCACTGCCCTTGCCAGCGGGCCACCTGCCCGCCGCATTCGCTGCAGACGTAGGCGGTCCTTGCTTTTGCCATTAGTCTTTTGCCATCAGCCCTCGGCGTCCGTGTCGCCGGCCATCCGGACAAACTCCTCACAGACGTAGTCGGCGAATGCCGTGATCAGGCGCGAGCGGAACTTGTCGCGCGGCAGGATGACTTCGAGCGGCGTGTAGATGCGGGGCTCGAGGCACACCGCGGCCAGCCGCCCTTCGGCAACATCGCGCCTGATGGCACGATCCGATGCGATCGCGAAGCCCAGGCCGGCAGCCGCGAGCTGCTTGATCGTCGCCAGGCTGCCGAGTTCGGCGCAAAGATTGATTTCGCTTCCGGCGATGCCTGCAGCCTCGAAGAATTCATCGGCGATCTGGCGGATGCCGTTGCCCGGATCACGGTCGATGAAGGGGTGGCCGATGAGATCCTTGGCCGTCAGCTTGTCGAATTTCGCCAGCGGATGGTCGGGGCTGCAGATGACCATGAGCTCGTCGCGGGCGGCACTGCGGCGCTCGATGCCGTTCTGTTCGGTGACGATCTCGATCAGGCCGATGTCGAGGTCGCGCGCGGCGACGCTGTCCTCGGTCAGCTTGGAGTTGCCGACCACCACGCGAGGCAGCACCCGCGGATATTTGCGCTTGAAGCCTTCGAGCACGGCCGGCAGCCAGTAGGCCGCAATCGTCGTGCTGGTGCCGATCTTGATCTGCCCCGCCAGTTCGTCGGTCAATTCGGATACGCGCGAGTCGAGCTCGGCCGACAGCCCGAGGATACGCTCGGCGTAGGCCAGCACGAGCTCGCCTGCGGGCGTCAGTGTGATCTTGCCGTGACCGCGGTCGAGCAGACGTGTGTCGAAGTGCTCTTCGAGCTGCTTGATCTGGAAGGTGACGGCCGGCTGAGTCATGTAGAGATGCTCGGCGGCACGGGTGAAGGAGCCGTGCTTGGCCACGGCATGGAATACCTGAAGTCTGCGGTCTGCCATGGTGTAGATAAGTATGATTTATTAAGTGGATTAGATCACAAACCACTCCACATTGGACAGATATCCTGTGCCCTCGATGGGGCAGGATCGCCTCCAGCGGCCCAGGCAAGCCTCCATCCGTGTTATAAACCGCGCTTCCCGACCACAGGTGCCCGGTACATTCACGATGCCGCTTGGCTTCTACATCATCATGGCAGCGCAGTTCTTCTCTGCGCTCGCGGACAATGCCCTGCTCATCGTCGCGATTGCCCTGCTGCGGGACATGGCTGCACCGTCGGAATACGAGCCCCTCCTGAAGCTGTTCTTCACCGTCTCCTACGTCGCGCTCGCGGCCTTCGTCGGCGCCTTTGCCGACTCCATGCCCAAGTGGCGGGTGATGCTGATCAGCAACACGATCAAGATCGGCGGCTGTCTGATGCTGTTCCTCGGCGCTCATCCCCTGTTCGCCTACGCGGTGATCGGGCTGGGCGCGGCGGCCTACTCCCCCGCCAAGTACGGCATCCTGACCGAATATCTGCCCCACCGCCTGCTGGTCGTGGCTAATGGCTGGATCGAAGGCCTGACCGTCGGCGCGATCATCATCGGCACCGTGATGGGCGGCTTCATGATCCTCGACGGCGTCGCCGACGGCTTGATGGCCCTCGGCCTGCCCTTCGTCGATACGCCTTTCGAGGCGGCAGTGCTCGTCATCGGCTCGCTTTACCTGATTGCGGCCATCTTCAATCTCTACATCCCCGATACCGGCGTCGACCACAAGCCGCTCAAGAGCAACCCGCTTTACCTGCTGCACGACTTCAACCACTGTCTGCGGCTGCTGTGGCGCGACAAGCTCGGGCAGATTTCGCTGGCCGTCACCACCTTGTTCTGGGGCGCGGGCGCGACCTTGCAGTTCATCGTGATCAAGTGGGCCGAGCACAATCTCGGCATGAGCCTGTCCCAGGCATCGATGATGCAGGGCGTCGTCGCGCTGGGCGTCGCGGCAGGCTCCATCGTCGCCGCGCGTTACGTGACGTTGCGCAAATCCGTCAGAGTGATTCCGCTGGGCATCGCCATGGGAGTCGGCGTGATCTCGATGATCTTCGTCACCAGCACCAGCGCAGCGATGCTGCTGATGGTCACGGTCGGCGCGCTGGCCGGCTTCTTCGTCGTGCCGATGAATGCGCTACTGCAGCATCGCGGCCATATCCTGATGGGCGCCGGCCATTCGATCGCGGTACAGAACTTCAACGAGAACCTGTCCATCCTGGTCATGACCGGCACCTACGCCCTGCTGATCATGCTGGGGCTGTCGATCAATACCGTGATCGTGCTGTTCGGGCTGTTCGTCGCCGGCACGATGCTGCTGGTCAAGCTTCGCCACGAAGCCAATCAGCGCGAATTCGACAGCGCCGCCCTGCTCGAAGACCGCAGCCATTGAACGGCACGGCGGCGCTGCCACAGCCCTGCCGCCCGCTCAGCTTCCCTGCTGCATCACTTTGCGGGCAAAGCACAGATCGGCCCAGGCCTTGCCCTTGTCCTGCGGATTGCGCAGCAGATAGGCGGGGTGGTAGCTGACCACCACCGGAATGCCCTTGTAGTCGAAGGTCCGGCCTCTCGCCCTGGAGATGCTGATTTCGGTATTCAGCAGCGCCTGGGCCGCAGGGCGGCCCAGCGCGAGCAGCAGACGAGGCTTGACCAGTTCGATCTGGCGCTCGAGATAAGGCAGGCAGGAGCCGATTTCCGCCGCTTCGGGCGTGCGATTGTGCGGCGGACGGCACTTGACCGCATTGGCGATGTACACATTGGCACCGCGTTGCAGCGCGAGCGCGGCAAGCATGTTGTCCAGCAGGCGGCCCGCCTGGCCGACGAAAGGTTCGCCGCGCTGATCCTCCTCACGCCCCGGCCCCTCGCCCACCAGCATCCAGTCGGCCTCGCGGTCGCCGACGCCAGGCACTGCCTGCTTGCGCTGCTCGCACAGGACACATGCCCGGCAATTGCGTATGTCGGCTTCCAGCGCATCCCATTCGAGCGTGGCGATGTGCTTCAAGCGTCCGGGATCGGGCATGCCGGCAGCAGGCCGCACGGGTTCGGCGCGCGTCGCGGAGCCCGAATGCGCCATCTCCGTTCGAGGCGCACGTTCCCGGCGCCACGCCGCATCGCCGCCTGCCGGCACCGAACGCATGGGGGCAGATGGCGGATTGGCTGCTGCATCCACCGGCGACGCGGCCGGCGATGGCATCTCCACCACTGCAGTGCGCTGATCGTCGGCTTCCCCGCCTGCCGACCGCAATCGCCAGACCGGGCCCAAGCCCATCTCGCAGATGATCGCGTCACGCCGGGAGCTTGGCCTGCGCATGGGTGCCGCCATTCGTCAGAGCTCCCGCCGCATCACGACGGCGTCCTCGCGGCCGTTTTCAGCGGGATAGTAGCCTTTGCGCAGGCCGATCTGCTCGTAGCCCAGTGCCTGGTACAGCGACAGGGCAGCGAGGTTGGACGGGCGCACTTCCAGGAAGAACTGTGTCGCCCCCCTGCTGCGTGCGTCACCGTGCAGCCATTCGAGGAAGAGGCGCCCGAGTCCGCGCCGCTGGGCACTGCGGATGACGCTGATGTTGAGCAGATGGGCTTCGTCGACAACGGCGAGCACGATGGCGTAGGCAAGCATGCAGCCCTCCTCCTTCATGATCCACGCGCCGTGTCCCGCCGCCAGCGAATCGAGAAAGTTGCCGCGGCTCCAGGGAAACGCATGCAGCGAAGCCTCGTGAGCTTCGATCCAGTCGAGATGCTCCGCCTGCATCGGCACGAATTCGCAACGCCCCGTCATGCTCAGGCCCTGCCGCCGCGCGCCAAGCGTTCGGCCGTGGTCAGGGCCACCTTGTCGCGGATGTAGAGCGGCGCCGCAGCTTCGGGCGATACCAGGTCGCCACGCGCCGCCGACCCTGCTGCCAGCCGTGCCACTTCGTCCGCTCGGGCAGTCAAGCCATCCAGGCAGACCGGAAGCCGGTCACTGAAACGCGTGTACAGGGCATCGGGCCAGACCCGAAAGGCGGAACCCGCTGCCGCCCAGCATCCGGGAGGCAGCTCGACATCCTCGGGCGCCAGGCAGCGAATGGGGGATATCGCCCGTACCGCATCCTTGCCGGTCTCGAAGGCGGCGCAATAGACCTCTCCCATGCGCGCATCCGTTGCCACGAACACCCTTTCAGCCCCCGTCTGCAGTGCGATGGCATCGAGGCTGCCGATGGCGGCGATCCCCAGATCGGCTCCCAGGGCAAGCCCCTGAGCCACGCCGCAGGCCAGCCGCAGCCCGGTGAAAGCGCCCGGCCCGGCACCGAAGGCGACGGCATCGAGCGCGGAGACGGCAAGTCCGGCGTCGGCCAGCAACTCGCGCGCCTGGTTCAGCACCGACGCCGAATGCCGTGATGCGCCTTCGATTCGGCGGGCGGCGATGGCGCCATCGGCGAGGAGCGCAACGCTGGCCAGTTCGGATGAAGCTTCGAGTGCGAGGATTTTCATGGTGCCGATATTCTACCGGCTCGGACCATGGGATTCAGTGCGACTTCTTCTTTCTGGAAGGGCCGGGCTGTTCCGGATAGGCGCCGCGCATGGCATCGCGCAGATCGCGGTGGAGAGCGTTGCGCTCTTCCACGTTCAGACGGCGGGGTTCGGAGGCTTTGCCGCCTACCTCGTGGGAACTGGTCAACAGATGGTTGCGCAAGCCCTCGTGGCGCAGCCCCTCGCGTATCGGCACCGGGCCGCTCGGCAGTCCGGAATCTTCGCCGCGCGTACGCGCCTCGGCAATGCCGGCGGCGGTGAGCAGACAGACCGACAGCACACAGGCCACCACGCATCGGCCATGATGCGGCGAGGCGGAAGACCGGTAGAACGGACCAGAGGAGGCGGAAGTCGGTGTCATCGGGTGGGGCGCTGCGCGTCGATCGTGAACTCGAACATACGGTAAATCCGCGTTGCGTGACAGTCCTGTGCGCCGGTACCGATGATGCTTTGTAAAACGGTGTTGCCTGTTTGCCACGCTCTTACGAAGCGTTACCGGGCCACCGGCACCGGCCTTTCCCCGGTACTGGCAAGCTCGCGTTTTGAAGGATAGGATTGGCTCCATGAACCTGAAAACCCGCTATCGCGTACTGTTGGTGGACGACGACGCTCGTCTGCGTGAACTGCTGTCCCGCTATCTTCAGGAGCAAGGTTTCGCGGTCAAGGCCGTGAGCGATGCGCCGATGATGGATCGTGCATTGCATCGCGAGCACTTCGACCTGATGGTGCTCGACCTGATGCTGCCCGGCGAGGACGGACTGGCCATCTGCCGCCGGCTGCGGGCGGCAGAAAACAATCTGCCGATCATCATGCTCACTGCCAAAGGCGATGACGTGGATCGCATCGTCGGGCTCGAGATGGGGGCCGACGACTACATCGCCAAACCGTTCAATCCGCGCGAACTCGTCGCCCGCATCCAGGCCGTGATGCGGCGGCAGCCGCATACCCTGCCCGGCGCGCCGACCGCCGAAGACGAGATCGTCGCTTTCGGCAACGTCAGCGTCAATCTGGGCACCCGCCTGCTCGAGCGCAACGGCGAGGAGATCCAGCTGACCACCGGCGAATTCTCGCTGCTCAAGGTGCTGCTGCAGCATCCGCGCCAGCCCTTGTCGCGGGACAAGCTGATGGAACTGGCCAGAGGGCGCGAATACGGGGTCTTCGACCGGGCGATCGACGTGCAGATCTCCCGCCTGCGCAAGCTCGTCGAGGAAGACCCGGCCAAGCCCCGCTTCATCCAGACGGTCTGGGGTTTCGGCTACGTGTTCGTGCCGGAGGACATCAAGAACGAATCGGGTGAAGGCAAGGCAGCCGCCAGCGAGTAAGCGCGGCATGTCCGCCAAGCTGCACCCCGGTCGCCGGCCGCGCTCGGTGACGCGCCTGCTGCAGGCCTGTCTGCCCGGCACCCTGCTCTGGCAGACCTTTCTGCTCGTCGCCTTGCTGCTGATCCTGGCGCTCGGCGCCTGGTCCCAGATTTTCAGCTATTTCCAGGAGCCGGCCCGGTCACGCGACGTGGCGCAGATGGTGGTTTCGGTCGTAAACTTGACCCGCACCGCACTGATCAATGCCGATGCAGGACGCAGGACCGATCTGCTGATCGAGCTTGCCGCGCTCGAAGGCATCCGCATCTACCCGGCGGAAGCGTCCGACGAGATCGAGCCCCTGGCCGATACGCGGCCGAACCGGCTGCTCACCAACGACGTGCGCCGGCAACTGGGAAGCCACACGCGCTTCGCCTCACGCTGGAAGACGCTCGATGGCTTCTGGGTGAGCTTCCGGCTCGACCCGGACGATCAGCACAACGAATACTGGGTCATGCTGCCTGGCGAGCGGATCGAAAGCCCCGATACCCTCGACTGGCTCGTATGGGGGCTCGGTGCGCTCTTTGCCGCGATGCTCGGCGCTTACCTGATCGCTTCGTGGATGGGCAGGCCGCTACGCCAGGTGGCACGTGCAGCCCGGCTGGTCGGCAGCGGCCAGACGCCGCCGCCGCTGGATGAGTCCGGTCCGCATGAAATTGCCGTGGTCGCCCATGCCTTCAATCAGATGACAGGCGATCTCGCCCGCACCGATGCGGATCGCGCGCTGATCCTGGCAGGCGTGTCCCACGACCTGCGCACGCCGCTGGCGCGCCTGCGTCTGGGTGTCGAGATGTCGGGCGCGCCGGACAGCGAGGTCACGGCGATGGTGTCGGACATCGAGGAGATGGACCGGATCATCGGCCAGTTTCTCGACTTCGGCCGCGGCGTGCCGCAGGAGCCCGCACAAGCGGTGGATGTCGTGCAACTGGTGCGCGAAATTGCCGAGCCTTACCGCTTGAGGGGAATCGATCTCCAGCTCGATACGCCGGAAATCCTGACATGCAACGCCCGCGCCCTGTCCCTGCGCCGGGCGCTCGCCAACCTGATCGACAACGCCCTGCGCTATGCGGGAGAGGACAAGCCACTCGACGTCGTGGTCGCGCCGCACGACGGTTTTGTCTGTGTCGAAGTGGCCGACCGGGGCCCGGGGATTCCCGAAGACGAAGTCGAGCGCATGCGCCACCCCTTCACCCGGCTCGAAAAGGC
This sequence comes from Thauera carbonicopians, assembly GCF_025699485.1. GTDB lineage: Bacteria > Pseudomonadota > Gammaproteobacteria > Burkholderiales > Rhodocyclaceae > Thauera. The sequence continues at coordinate 428,454 of NZ_JANUXN010000001.1, forward strand.
CAGGAGCAATACCAAGGGAGCCGGGCTGGGGCTGGCGATCGTCGAGCGGGTGATGCGCTCCCATGGCGGCCGGCTGGATCTGCTGCCCCGCGAAGGCGGTGGTCTCAGAGCGATCCTGTGCCTGCCGGCAGATGGAAACCCGAGCGGGCGCGCTAGAATGCACGGCTCACAGGAGGATAGTCCTTCCCATGCCCACTGATACCGCTCTGCCGCCGAACGCCACGCCATACGAACGCCTGGGCGGCGAAGCCGCCGTCCGCAAGCTGGTCAGGAGCTTCTATGGACTCATGGACACGCTGCCCGAAGCCTGGACGGTGCGCCGGATGCATGCCGAGGACCTCTCGGGCTCGGAAGAAAAGCTATTCCTGTTCCTGTCCGGCTGGCTCGGCGGGCCGAATCTCTACGTCGAGCGCTACGGCCACCCTTTCCTGCGGGCCCGGCATCTGCCGTTCTCGATCGGCATCCGGGAGCGCGATGAATGGATGCTCTGCATGCGCCAGGCGCTCGAGGAGCAGGTCGCCGACGGTGCATTGCGCGCCAGCCTGCTCAGCGCCTTCTCCTCGCTCGCGAACCACATGCGCAACCGGGCGGAAAACGAAGCCGCAAGTGCCGCCGTGACGCTTGACACGCTTGGCAACGGGCAGGCTTGAACACTATCGCTATAATTCGACCGCATGAAATTTCTCTTCGACCTCCTTCCGGTCATCCTCTTCTTCGCCGCCTACAAGCTTGCCGGTGCCCAGCCCGAAACCTCCCATGCGTTTGCGGCCCAATGGCTGGGAGACGGCATCGACGTTGCACAGGCGCCGATCCTGATCGCCACCGCGGTCGCGATCGTCGCCACCTTCGCACAGATCGCCATTGTCTGGGGCAAGCATCGCAAGGTCGACACCATGCTCTGGGTCAGCCTGGCGATCATCGTCGTGTTCGGCGGCGCAACCCTGTTCTTCCACAACCCCACTTTCATCAAGTGGAAGCCGACCGCGCTCTACTGGCTGTTCGGCGCCGTGCTGATCGGTTCGGCCACGCTGTTCAAGCGCAACCTGATCCGCAAGATGCTGGAGGCGCAGATACAGTTGCCCGACGATGTCTGGACACGCCTGAACCTGGCCTGGGCGGGCTTCTTCGTCGGCATGGGCCTGCTCAATCTCTACGTCGCCTACAGCTTCAGCGAGGAAGCCTGGGTCAACTTCAAGCTGTTCGGTGGAATGGGCCTGATGCTTGCCTTCGTGCTCGGCCAGGGCTTCTATCTTTCGCGCCATATCGAAGAGGAAAAAAACTGATGTTCTACGCCCTGATCGGAGAGGACGCGCCCGGTACGCTGGAGCGGCGCATGGCGGTACGCCCCGAACACCTGGCCCGCCTTCAGGCACTGAAGGACGAAGGCCGCCTGCTGCTCGCCGGCCCCATGCCTGCGATCGATTCGCCCGACCCGGGGCCGGCAGGCTTCGCCGGCAGTCTCGTCGTCGCCGAATTCGACTCGCTGGCCAGCGCGGAAAAATGGCTGGCCGAGGACGCCTACGTGCGCGAAGGCGTCTTCGCGAAGACCAGCGTGCGCCCCTTCCGCAAGGTCCTGCCATGAGCGCCGAGGTGGCCGAGCGGATCAGGCTGCGCCTGAGCGAGGCCTTTGCGCCCGACGAGATCGAGGTCCGCGACGACAGCGCCCTGCATGCCGGCCATGCAGGCGCACGCAGCGGCGGTGGCCACTATGGCCTGCGCATCGTCGGCAGTGCCTTCGCCGGGCACGGCACGGTCGCTCGCCATCGCATGATTTACGAAGCCCTGGGCGACATGATGAAAAAGGACATTCACGCGCTCGCCATCAAGGCAATGACGGCCGACGAGGCCACCCAAGCAACCCACCCCTGAAGGAATACCGATGAAACGCTTCCCGAGCCGCCTCGCCATCGCCATGCTGGCTGGTTTTCTCGCCTTTCCCGCCGCTGCGGCCGCCCCGGTAGCCAAGGTCAACGGCGTCGCCATCCCGGCCGAGCGCGCAGAAGCGATGCTTGCCGAACAACGCGCCCAGGGTGCGCAGGACAGCTCCCAGCTGCAGGACGCGGTGCGCGAGGAACTCGTCCGCCGTGAAGTCCTGAGCCAGGAGGCAAGCAACCAAGGGCTTGCCAAGAAATCCGAAGTGCAGACCCAGATGGATCTGGCCAAGCAGGCCATCCTGATCCGCGCCTACCTGCAGGACTTCGTCCAGAAGAACCCGGTCACCGACGCCGAGATCCAGCAGGAATACGATGCGATCAAGAGCCGCATGGGCGACAAGGAATACAAGCCCCGCCATGTGCTGGTCGAGACCGAGAACGAAGCCAAAGCGATCATCGCCAAGCTGCAGTCGGGCACGCCTTTCGAGGAAGTGGCCAAGGAATCGCGCGACCCCGGCTCCAAGGACCGCGGCGGCGACCTGGGCTGGAGCAACCCGGCGATGTTCGTCCAGCCTTTCTCCGAAGCCATGGTCAAGCTCGAGAAAGGCAAGTTCACCCCCACGCCGGTGAAGAGCGATTTTGGCTACCACGTCATCCAGCTCGACGACGTGCGCACGACGCAGGCTCCCCCGCTCGACGAAGTCAAGCCGCAGCTGCAGCAGCGCCTGCAGCAGCAGAAGATCGAGAAGCACGTGCTCGACCTGCGCAGCAAGGCCAAGGTGGAATAATCCTCCTGCCTGCATGGCAGGCTTCGGCCTGCCTGCGAAAACGAAAAGAGAGGCTGGATCGTCGTGATCCAGCCTCTCTTTTCGTTTGGCTGCTGCGGTGAAAAGGCGGCCTCTCCTCGCGGGAAAGGCCTGCCCGCCGCTCAGAACTGCTCTTCCGCCAGCTCGAGTGCAGCCGCCGCACCATTGACGATGGTGTAGGCCAGGCCTGGCGCCTGTGCCAGCACGTGATCGGCGTAAAAGCGCGCGGTGACGATCTTGGTCCGGTAGAAGCCGGACTCGCCCTCGCCTGCTTCGAGCCTGCGCTTGGCCACCAGCGCCGCACGGCCCATCTGCCAGCCGCCGGCGACGATGCCCAGCAGCTTCAGGAAGGGAACCGAGCCCACCGACGCAGCCTTCACGTCCTTGCCGTAAGTGGCCAGGATGTAGGCGACCGCCTCCTCCACCGCGGCGATGCCGGTACCGAGCGGCCTGGCAATGGCGGCGAGGGCATCATCGCCGGCGGCGGACAGTTCGGCTTCGACTCCGCGCATCACCTTGATCAGCGCGGCGATGGTGGCGCCGTTCTCGCGCGCGATCTTGCGGCCGATCAGGTCGTTGGCCTGGATCGCGGTCGTACCTTCGTAGATCGTCGTGATGCGGGCATCGCGAAGGTGCTGGGCGGCGCCGGTTTCCTCGATGAAGCCCATGCCGCCGTGAACCTGCACGCCGTCCGAGGCGACGTCGATCGAATTCTCGGTGCTCCAGCCCTTGACGACGGGGATCATCAGATCGACGAAAGCCTGATTCAGCGCCCGGACCGCTTCATCCGGATGGTGGTGGGCCTTGTCGGTGGCAGCGGCGACCACATAGGCCAGCGCACGCATCGCCTCGGTCTTGCTCTTCATGTTCATCAGCAGGCGGCGGACGTCCGCATGGTGAATGATGCTGACCTTGGGGCCGCCGCGGACACCCGCCTCGGTCCCCTGGATGCGGTCCTTGGCATATTGCAGGGCATGCTGGTAGGCGCGCTCGGACAAGGCCAGGCCCTCCATACCGACCGCGAAGCGGGCCTCATTCATCATGATGAACATGTATTCCAGGCCGCGGTTCGGTTCGCCCACCAGGGTGCCGATCGCCCCGCCCTTGTCGCCGAAGGCGAGCACCGCGGTCGGGCTGGCATGGATGCCGAGCTTGTGTTCGATCGACACGCAATGCACGTCGTTGCGCGCACCGAGGCTGCCGTCGGCATTGACCAGGAACTTGGGCACGACAAACAGCGAAATGCCCTTCACTCCTTCGGGCGCGTCCGGCAGGCGGGCGAGCACCAGATGGATGATGTTGTCGGTCATGTCATGCTCGCCGTAGGTGATGAAGATCTTCTGGCCGAAGATCTTGTAGGTGCCATCACCCTGCGGCTCAGCCTTCGTACGTACCGCAGCCAGATCCGAGCCCGCCTGGGGTTCGGTCAGGTTCATGGTGCCGGTCCATTCGCCGGAGACCATCTTCGGCAGGTACATGTCCTTCTGCTCGTCGGTGCCGCGCAGCATCAGCGCCTCGATGGCGCCGGTGGTCAGCATCGGACACAGCGAAAAGGCCATGTTGGCCGACTTCCACATTTCCATCACGGCAGTGGACAGCAGCTTGGGCAGGCCCTGGCCGCCATACTGGGGATCGCAGGCGATCGCCGTCCAGCCGGATGTACGGAACTGGTCGTAGGCGTGTTTCCAGCCCGGCACGGTATGTACTTCGGTGTCCTTCCACTTGGCCCCTTCCTGGTCGCCGATCCGGTTCAGCGGCGCAAGCACGCCGCTGGCGAACTTGTCGGCTTCTTCGAGGATGGCATCGACCAGGTCGACCGAGACTTCTTCGTTACCAGGCAACTGCGCGACTTCGTCGAGACCGGCCAGCTCACGCATCACGAACTGCATGTCGCGAATCGGGGCGTTGTAATTGCTCATGGATTCGATATCTCCTCAGTTTGTTGGAATCACTTGTTGATCAGGTAGCGATTGTCATCGAAGCCGGCTACCCAGTCCGGCCGGTAAACCACCAGCAAAGTCACGATCGCGCCGCTGATCCAGGCCTCGGCAAAGCCGAGGAGCAGGAAATAGGGCAGGTATTCCGTCAGCAGGTAATCGGCAGGATAGGCGCCTGCCGCTGCCAGCGCCGCCGATGCGGTCAGGCCCTGGAGCATGACGGTCAGTGCAGCCCCGGCGAAGCCAGTGACGAAGATGAAGACGAAAAAATGAGCCGGAAGCCAGCGCTCTATGGCGCGCTGGAGCAGGTGCGCCACGGCCACTGGAACGGCCGCCATCAGGATGAAGTTGATCGGCCATGCGCTCCACTCCACCGCCCCGTTCAAGGTGATTCCCGTCAACGCTCCTGCCAGCGCGAGCAAGCCCAGCCAGGGGCCGAGAATCAGGGTCGCTGCCATCGCGCCGAGCATGTGCAGGCTCAGGCCGGGCTTCACGCCCGCGCGCATGCTCCACAACAGCATCAGCCCGACGATGAAGCCCAGCAGCAGATTGAGCTGCGAGCCGCTCTGCAGGCGCCGCCACGGCGCACGCAGCAACAGCTTCGACAGGATGAGCACGGACAGCGCCAGCATGACCCAGTGCCAGGTCGCCGGGAACAGCGAGCTTGCGAGGTTCATGCCGACGCTGTCCGTTGCTGGCCGCGCTCAGACGGCGGCGGTCAGTTCCGGCACGACCTCGAACAGATCGCCCACCAGGCCGTAGTCGGCCACCTGGAAGATCGGCGCCTCCGGGTCCTTGTTGATCGCCACGATCACCTTCGAGTCCTTCATCCCCGCCAGGTGCTGGATCGCCCCCGAGATGCCCACCGCGATGTACAGCTGCGGCGCGACGATCTTGCCCGTCTGGCCCACCTGGTAGTCGTTCGGCACATAGCCCGCATCGACCGCCGCACGGCTCGCGCCCAGCGCCGCCCCCAGCTTGTCCGCCAGCGGCTCGAGCAGCGTGTGGTAGTTCTCCCCGCTGCCCACGCCCCGGCCACCCGAGACGATGACCTTGGCCGCACCCAGCTCGGGGCGCTCGCTCTTGGTCAGCTCGCGGCTGACCAGCGCCGCCACGCCCAGGTCGGCCCCCGCCGCCAGCGCTTCGAGCGGGGCGGCACCGCCTTCTGCGGCCGCATCGAAGGCGGTGGTGCGCACCGTGACGACCTTGATCGCATCGGCACTCTTGACCGTCGCCAACGCGTTGCCGGCGTAGATCGGGCGCACGAAGGTGTCGGCCGATTCCACCGCGACGATGTCGCTGATCTGCGCCACGTCCAGCAGCGCCGCCACCCGCGGCAGCATGTTCTTGCCGTTCGGCGTCGCCGGCGCCAGCACGTGGCTGTAGTTCGGCGCGAGGCCCTTGACCAGTTCGGCCACGTTCTCGGCCGTCTGCGCTTCGTAGTGCGGTGCATCGCATACCAGCACCTTGGCCACGCCGGCGATCTTCGCCGCCGCCTCGGCCGCCGCGCCGCAGCCGGCACCGGCCACCAGCACATGGATGTCGCCGCCCAGCTTGGTCGCCGCGGTCACGGTGTTGAGCGTGGCGGCCTTGAGCGATTGGTTGTCGTGTTCGGCAATGACGAGAATGGCCATGTTCAGATCACCTTCGCAACGTTCTTGAGTTTGTCGACCAGCTGGGCGACGTCCGCCACCCGCTCACCCGCGCTGCGCTTGGGTGGCTCGGCCACTTTCAGCGTCTGCAGCCGCGGCGCCACATCCACGCCCAGCTCTTCGGGCTTCAGCGTGTCGAGCGGCTTCTTCTTCGCCTTCATGATGTTGGGCAGCGTCGCATAGCGCGGCTCGTTGAGGCGCAGGTCCGTCGTCACCACCGCCGGCAGCGAAATCGACAGCGTCTCCAGCCCGCCGTCGATCTCGCGCGTGACCTGCGCCTTGCCGTCGGCGATCACCAGCTTCGAGGCAAACGTCGCCTGCGGCCAGCCCGCCAGCGCCGCCAGCATCTGGCCGGTCTGGTTGGCGTCGTCGTCGATCGCCTGCTTGCCGCCGATCACCAGCGTCGGCTGCTCACGCTCGGCCACCGCCTTCAGCAGCTTGGCCACCGCCAGCGGCTGCAGTTCGGCATCGGTCTCGACCAGGATCGCACGGTCGGCGCCGATCGCCAGCGCCGCACGCAGCGTCTCCTGGCATGCGCCCACGCCGCAACTCACCGCCACCACCTCCGTGGCCACGCCCGCTTCCTTCAGGCGCACCGCCTCTTCCACCGCAATCTCGTCGAACGGGTTCATGCTCATCTTGACGTTCGCTATATCCACGCCGCTGCCGTCAGCCTTGACGCGAACCTTCACGTTGTAGTCGACAACGCGTTTCACGGGTACGAGAATCTTCACTCTGCCGCGCTCCTTTCATTGGTCAGAATATCTTCCGGCGATTGCGACCGGGGTGGATGATTATGTCACTGCTCCGCGGACATGACACGCGTGCCGGAGTGAAAGCCAGCGCCACGTCCCATGCTATCGGTACATACGGTAGCGTATGGACAAAGAATCGTCAATACTATTCCGTATGGAAAAAACAGCAAAGAAGCCACGCCCCCAACTCGACCGCCAGAGCTGGATCAACGCCGCCATCGAAGTCATGGCCGAAGAAGGAATCGCCGGCCTGCGGGTCGAAGTGCTCGCCAAGCGGCTCAAGGTCACCAAAGGCAGTTTCTACTGGCACTTCGACGACCGTCGCGACCTGCTGCTGGCGATATTGCAGCACTGGAAGGAAGGCCGGATCTGCGACATCATCAAGCAGACCCGGGTGCAGCCGGGCAAGGAGCTTGCCCAGGTCTACCACGTCATCGATGTATACAGCGCAAGCCGCAACCGCCGCGGCATGATGATCGAACTCGCGGTGCGCGACTGGGCCCGCCGCGATGCCGAAGCTGCGGCGATCGTCGCCGAAGTGGATGACGTCCGCCTGCGCTGCGCGCGCGATCTCTTCCTGGCTTGCGGCGTGCCGATGGAAGAAGCCTCGAGCCGCTGCATGCTGCTCTACGCCTACGTGTTCGGCGTGTCGCTGATGATCTACGAGAAATTCGACAGCGACGTGCTGCGCCTCAAGCGCGACATCGCCGATCTGATCGCACGATCCGGGTCCATGGCCACGCTGGCGGCTTCAGCCGAGCCGGCTGCCGGACTTCAGACGCCGACGACCTGAGCGCCCGCCTTGCCGGGCTGCCAGCGCAGGACTTCAATCGCGTTGCGCCCGGTCGCCGCGATGATCTCCTCGACCGGGACCTTGCGCAGCTCGGCGAGAATCGACGCATAACGCGACAGATTTGCCGGCTCGTTGCGCTGTCCCCTCGCCCATTCCGGCGGAATGTCGGGGGCATCGGTCTCGAGCACGATCGCATCCAGCGGCAGTGTGGCGGCAAGTTCGCGGATGCGCGTCGAACCGCTGAAGCTCATCGTGCCGCCGAAGCCCAGCTTGAAGCCCAGGCCGATCAAGGCGTCCGCCTGCTGCCTGCTGCCGTTGAAGGCATGGGCGATTCCGCCCGCCCCGCCGATGCGGCGCAACTGCTTCAGAATGGGGTCGATCGCGCGGCGCACGTGGAGGATCACCGGAAGCCCATGACGCCGGGCGAGCGCGAGTTGCGCGACGAAGAACTCGAGCTGCCGTGCATGATCGATGCCGGGGACGAAATGGTCCAGGCCGATTTCGCCCACCGCCACCGCCCCTCCTTCGCCGAGGCATTCGTCGAGCACCTCGAGGTCGTCCATCCGCGCCGGCATCACGTACATCGGGTGGATGCCGAGCGCAAAACAGGCATCGGCATTCTCCGCGGCGATGCCCCGCACGGCATCGAAGTTGGCCCGTTCGACCGCCGGCACGACGAAGCCGGCGACCCCGCTGGCCCGGGCCGAATCGATGGCCTGCCCGCGATCGGCATCGAACTCGGCGGCATCGAGGTGGATGTGGGTGTCGATCAGCATGCTGCCATTGCGGCGGCCCTGCCCGGCCGCCGCCCGGAGAGGTTCAGCGTCCTTTCCACACCGGCTTGCGCTTGGCGGCAAAGGCGTCCATGCCTTCGGCCGCGTCTTCGCACATGGCGTTGCAGGCCATGGTTTCGGCCGCCATCTGGTAAGCGGCTTCCAGGCCCATTTCGAGCTGCTTGTAGAACATCTGCTTGCCCATGCGGATCGCGACCGGCGACTTGGCAACGATCGAAGCCGCCAGCCGGGCAACTTCATCGTCGAGCTGTTCGAGCGGCACCACGCGGTTCACCAACCCGCGGCGCTGGGCCTCGTGGGCATCGATGAAATCGCCGGTGACCAGCATCTCGAACGCCTCCTTGCGGCCCATGTTGCGCGACAGGCCAACCCCCGGCGTGGCGCAGAACAGGCCGACGTTGATGCCGGACACCGCGAAGCGCGCAAGGTCGGCGGCCACGGCCAGGTCGCACATCGACACCATCTGGCAACCCGCCGCGGTGGCGATGCCATGGACGCGTGCGATGACCGGCTGCGGCAGCTCGGTCAGCTTCATCATGAACTTGCCGCACAGGCGGAACAGCCGCTGCTGGAAGTCCTTGCTGTAGTTGCCGCGCATTTCCTTCAGGTCGTGCCCGGCGCAAAAGGCCTTGCCTTCGCCCGCCAGCACGACCACGCGCACGCTGTCGTCGCGGGCGATTTCGTCCACTGCCTCGATCAGCGTCTCGAGCATCTCGAAGGACAGCGAGTTGAACTGATTCGGGCGATTCAGCGTCAGCGTGGTGATGCCTCCATCGTCATGGCGCAGCAGCATCGGCTCGGAACTGGAAACGGGAACGGCGCTCATGAACTCTCCTTGTATGATCGATTCGGGGCGTGCGATCCGCACCGGCCAAGTGCACCTCGCCGGCCGCTGCTGCCTGGATCAGGTTGACGGTAACGTCAACTGCCGTACATGGTACTGCTTCGCGGAGCCGGCAGCCAGTTCCCTCGGCGCCGACGGCCTGCCCCGTTCAGACCTCTACATTGCGTGTGCTGGGCGAACGGATATAGAGCCCTCTGCCGAGCGCGCTCCATTGCCGCTGTTCCTCGTCCAGCGCAGCGGCCGTCAGCGGCAGCTTCTGCAGCCAGCCCGGCGGCGTGTTGACGCTGAAGCCGCGCCCTTCGCGCCGAAGCACGATCGGCGGCGTGCCGCGCGCATCGCGGGCGCGATGGATGACCACGGCCAGCCGCAGACAGGCGATCAGCAGCCAGTCGACGCTGTTCGGATCGATCGACGCCACCCGCTCGAGCTTGCCGCGATGCGACAGCACCAGGCGCGACAGGCGCCCCTGATCCATGCGCGAGAAACCCGGCATGTCGGCGTTGGCGACGATGTAGGCGCTGTGCTTGTGATAGCTCGAATGGGCGACGGAAATGCCGATCTCGTGCAGCAATGCCGCCCAGCTCAGAAAGCGCCGGTCGAGGTTTTCCGCATCGGCCATCGCCGGCTCGACCTGGTTCAGCAGGTGGCAGGCGGTATCCGCGACCTGCTGGGCCTGGCGCAGATCGACGTTGTAGCGGCGCACGAAGGCGCTGACCGTGGCATCGCGCAGATCGTGATGGTGGTAGCGGCCGAGCAGGTCGTAGAGCACGCCCAGGCGCAACGCGCCTTCGGAGAACACCATCCGCTCGATGTCGAATTCCTTGAACACGGCGCTCATGATGGCGAAGCCGCCCAGGATCACCGGCAGGCGGTCACCCTTCAGCCCGGCGAGGTCGAGTGCATCGATGCGCCCCGCCCGCAGCAGTTCGGCCCGGAAGCGCTCCAGCCCTTCACGGGTGATCCCCGAAGGCGAGAAGCCGTTCTGCTCCAGTATTTCGGCCAGGGCCTTGGCCGAGCCGCTGGAGCCGACCGCCTCTTCCCAGCCGGCTTCGCGATAGGCGGCGACGATGGTCTGCAGCTCGCGCCGTGCGGCCAGTTCGGCTTCCTTCAGGCTACGCTTGTCGATGCGGCCATCCGGGAAATAGCGCAGGCTGTAGCCCACACAGCCCATGTAGCGAGATTCGAGCAGCAAGGGCTCGAAGCTCTTGCCGATGACGAATTCAGTCGAGCCGCCGCCGATGTCGACCACCAGTTGCTGCTTGTGCGGATCGGGCAGTGTGTGCGCCACGCCGACGTAGATCAGGCGGGCTTCCTCGCGGCCGGCGATGACTTCGATCGGAAAGCCGAGCGCCGCTTCGGCGCGAAACAGGAACTCGGCAGAGTTCTTCGCCACGCGCAGCGTGTTGGTGGCCACCGCACGCACGGCGCCGGCGTCGAAGTCGTGCAGGCGCTCGCGAAAGCGCTGCAGTGCCGCCACCCCGCGCTGCTGGGCATCGAGGTCGAGAATCTTGTCGGCAGACAGGCCGGCGGCGAGACGCACCGATTCCTTCAGCCCGTCCAGCGGATAGATCTGATCATTGACGATGCGACCGACCTGCAGGCGAAAACTGTTGGAGCCGAGATCGATTGCTGCAATGAGGTTGCGCATCATCAGAGTTCCGGATGAATGGCACGAGGCCGATCGGCAGATTTTAGCATCGGCTCTACGCTGCGTTGCAGCAGAAATATTCTGCCGAACACATTCGCCGCCGTTCCTTGCGCTGAATCATCGAAGCTCGCCGCTGTCATGATCCTGCAACGAATATGTCACATAATCGAGACGAACCTTCATCCGCGAACCCGGACCGCCATGTACGCCCCGAAGAACGATCGCAGCTACCCCACCGACCATTTCATCAACCGCGAGCTGTCCCTGCTGCGGTTCCAGCGCCGCGTGCTCGCACAGGCCGCCGACCCGACGGTGCCGCTGCTCGAACGCCTGCGCTTCATGTGCATCGTGTCGAGCAACCTCGACGAGTTCTTCGAGATCCGCGTCTCCGGCATCAAGGAGCAGATCCACCTCGGCAGCCGCAAGACCGGCCACGACGGCATCTCGCCGCGCGACCTGCTCGAACGGGTCAGCGACGAGGTGCACGACATCATCTCGGACCAGTACGAACTGCTCAACGACGACATCCTTCCCGCGCTGGAAAAGGAAGGCGTGGTCTTCCTGCGCCGCAGCGAATGGACCGAAACCCAGTTGAAGTGGATTCGCGACTACTTCATGGACGAAGTGATGCCGGTGCTGACGCCGATCGGGCTCGATCCCGCGCACCCTTTCCCGCGCGTGCTGAACAAGAGCCTGAACTTCGCCGTCGAGCTGGAAGGGCGCGACGCCTTCGGCCGCGATTCCGGTGCCGCCATCGTCCAGGCGCCGCGTGCGCTGCCCCGCGTCATCCGGCTGCCGCGCGAGATCTGCGCCCAGGAATACACTTTCGTGTTCCTGTCCTCGGTGCTGCACTCGCATGTCGGCGAACTGTTCTCGGGCATGAACGTGCTCGGCTGCTACCAGTTCCGCGTCACGCGCAATTCGGACCTGTTCGTCGACGAGGAAGAGGTCAAGGACCTGCGGGTGTCGCTGAAGGGCGAACTGCAGCAGCGCCACTACGGCGACGCCGTGCGGCTGGAAGTCGCCGACAGCTGCTCGAAGGAGATGGCCGCGTTCCTGCTGCAGCATTTCCATCTGGAGCCGGACGACCTCTACCGCACGCCGGGCATCGTCAACCTGGTGCGCCTGATGCAGGTGCCCGACTGGGTGGAGCGCCCCGACCTCAAGTACCCGCCCTTCGTGCCGGGCATCCCGAAACCGCTGGACAAGCGGCGGCAGATCTTCGCCGTGCTGCGCAATCACGACGTGCTGCTGCACCACCCCTTCCAGAGCTTTGCGCCGGTCATCGACCTGCTGCGCGCGGCGGCGGACGACCCGCTGGTGCTCGCGATCAAGATGACGGTGTACCGCACCGGCACCGACTCGGTGCTGATGGAGCACTTGGTGCGCGCAGCGCAGAAAGGCAAGGAAGTGACCGTGGTGCTGGAACTGATGGCGCGCTTCGACGAGGAGGCGAACATCAGCTGGGCCAACCGCCTGGAAGAAGTCGGCGCGCATGTGGTGTACGGCGTGTTCGGCTACAAGACCCACGCCAAGCTGCTGATGGTGGTACGGCGCGAGGAAGACGGCCTGCGCCGCTACGTGCACCTGGGCACCGGCAACTACCATCCGCGCACCACGCGCTTCTACACCGACTTCGGCCTGCTGACCGCCAACGAGGAAATCGGCGAGGACGTCGCCACCGTGTTCAAGCAGTTGACCGGTCTGGGCACCGCCAGCGAACTGCGCCATCTGTGGCAGGCGCCGTTCACGCTGCAGCCCAAGGTCGTCGAGGCGATCAAGCGTGAGGCCGAGATCGCCCGCGAAGGCCGCCGCGGCCGCATCATCGCCAAGATGAACGCGCTGCTCGAACCGGAAACCATCGAGGCGCTGTACGAAGCCTCGCAGGCCGGCGTCGAGATCGATCTGATCGTGCGCGGCCCCTGCGCGCTCAAACCGGGCGTGTCCGGCCTGTCGGACAACATCCGGGTGCGCTCGGTCGTCGGCCGCTTCCTGGAGCACCACCGCATCTTCCATTTCCATGCCGACGGCGACGACCTGATGTTCCTGTCCAGCGCCGACTGGATGGAGCGCAACTTCTTCCGCCGCATCGAGATCGCCTTCCCGGTGCTCGATCCGAAGCTGAAGCGGCGCGTGATGAAGGAAGGCCTGCGCCCCTACCTCGGCGACAATTGCCAGGCCTGGGAAATGCATTCGGATGGCCGCTACCGCCGCCGGAATCCGCGCGGCACGCGTCGCGCCGCACAGATGATCCTGCTGAAGGAGCTTGCCGCCAGCAGTTGAGCAGGCGGCACGAAGGGTATCGGGGGCTGCATCGCCCCCGTTCGCCCCACCGGCCCGGCTTCAATGCTTCCGGTAGCGGCGCATCACTTGCGCTGCGCGTCGATCACGCCGGACACCTCGCGGATCAGCGTGATCGCACGCTGGACCTGCTTGATGCCGTTGACCTCCATCGTGAAGCGCATGTAGGCCGTGCCCTTCTTGGTCAGCGTATTCACCGCGATCACGTTCAGCTTCTCGCGCGACAGCACTTCGGAGATGTCGCGCAGCAGGCCCTGGCGGTCCATTGCCTGCACGGTGATGTCGACCTGGTACAGCGCCGTCTTGCTGTCGGTCGCCAAGCCGCCCCATTCCGCCGAGATCACGCGCTCGGGATGCTTCTGCGCCAGCAGCTGGAAATCATGGCAATCGACCCGGTGAATCGAGATGCCGCGTCCGCGCGTGACGAAACCTTCGATCGCATCCGGCGGCGCCGGCTTGCAGCAGCGCGACAGCGAAGTCATCAGCTTGCCGACGCCGACGATCAGGATCTTGTCCGAGTTGTCGCCCGAGCGGCTGCGGCTGACGACGAAATCCGGCTCGGCCGGCGCTTCCGGCGCTGGCGCGCTGCCTTCGCGCAGCGCCACCTGCACCGAACGCGGCCCCACTTCGCCACGGCCGGCGGCGAGGAAGAGCGCCTCGGCGTTCTTGAAGCCCATGCGTTCGGCGAGGCCGTCGAGATTGGCCTGGCTGTGGCCGTCGCGCTGCATCTCGCGCGCGACGAAGCTGCGGCCGCGCGCGAGCAGGTCTTCCTCGTCGAGCTGGGCGAAGTGCTGCTTGATCTTGTTGCGCGCGCGCGAAGTGTTGACGTAATGCTGGCGTGCATCGAGCCAGTCGCGCGAAGGGCCACCCTCCTTGACCGTGACGATCTCGACCGTCTGGCCGTTTTCCAGCGGCGTGTTCAGCGGCATCAAATGGCCGTCGATCTTGGCCCCGCGGCAGCGGTGGCCGAGGTCGGTGTGCAGGCGGTAGGCGAAATCGATCGGCGTCGCGCCGCGCGGCAAATCGACCACCTTGCCCTGCGGCGTCAGCACGTACAGCGTGTCGTCCAGCGAAACGCGCTTGAACTGCTCCATCCACTGCGCGGAGTCGGTGACTTCGTCGCGCCAGGACAGCAGGTTGCGCAGCAGCGCGATCTTTTCATCGTAGTCGGAGCCGGACTGCGAGCCTTCCTTGTAGCGCCAGTGCGCCGCCACGCCGAGTTCGGCGTGCCTGTGCATGTCGTAGGTGCGGATCTGCACCTCCAGCGCACGGCCGTCGCCCGCCAGCACCGCGGTATGCAGCGACTGGTAGTTGTTGCCCTTGGGCTTGGTGATGTAGTCGTCGAACTCCTTGGCGATCGGCTGCCAGATCTGATGCACGAAGCCGAGCACCGTGTAGCAGTCCTTGACCTCGTCGACCAGCACGCGCAGTGCGCGGATGTCGAACACCTGCGAGAAGTCGAGCCGTTTCTTGCGCATCTTGTTGTAGATGCTGTAGATGTGCTTGGCCCGGCCGGTGATCTCGGCCTTGATGCCGACCGCCGCCAGTTCGGCCCTGAGGCGCTCGATCGCGTCCTGGATGAACTGCTCGCGCTCCACCCGGCGCTCGTCGAGCATCTTGGCGATGCGCTTGTAGGTTTCCGGCTCGATGAAGCGGAAGGAAAGGTCCTCCAGCTCCCACTTGAGCTGCCAGATGCCCAGCCGGTTGGCCAGCGGCGCATAGATGTCCAGGCTCTCGCGCGCCACATCCACCCGCGCGTCGCCCGGCAGGTCGGTGTAGAAGCGCAGCGTCTGCGTGCGCGACGCCAGCCGCACCAGCACCACGCGGATGTCCTCGACCATCGCCAGCAGCATCTTGCGCAGCACTTCGGTCTGGGCGCGGATCTCGGGCGCGGTGGCGGTGGTCGTCATGCGCGTCAGCACGCGCAGGCCGTTCAGCTTGTGCAGGCCGCGCACCAGATGGCAGATGTCGGCATCGAAGCGCGACTCGATCTCTTCGGCCGGATCGTCCACTTCGTCCCACACCGCGAACAGCAGCGCGGCGATGCGCGTGTCCGCGTCCAGCCTCAGCGACGCCGCGATCAGCGCGGTGCCGATCGCATGGGTCCAGGCCGGCTCGCCGGTGCCGAGCACCTTGCCTTCGTACAGCTCGGAGATCCATTCGAGCGCGGATTCGATCCTGTCGCGTTCTTCGGCCGTCAGGCCGGCAGCGAGCATGTCGACCGGGGGGGCGGTGTCGCCCTGGGAGATGGCGTGAGTGACGGAAACCATGGCGGCTGATTATCCCATACCGGCGGGCTTTTCGAACCTGTCGTCAGGCCGCGGGAAATGTATGGAAATGCGGCATGCCGGTGCAGGCGGATCGGGCCGGCGGCGGGCATGCGCTTCGCAGCGGCATCCGTGCTGTGCGATCATCCCCGGCCTGCGGCGCGCGCCACGATCGAGTGCCGCCCCCCGAAACGACTCTAGGCCGAAGCACCGATGCAGCGTCTCAACGCCAATCCCTACCTCCTGCTCACGCTCACCGCCCTGTTCTGGTCGGGCAACATGGTGATGGGCCGTGGCATCCGCGCCGACGTGCCGCCGCTCGCGCTCGCCTTCTGGCGCTGGGTGATCGCCCTCGCCCTGGTCGCGCCGTTCGCGCTGCCGCACCTGCGCGGGCAATGGGACAAGCTGCGCGCGGCCTGGCCGATCGTCGTCGTGCTCGGCCTGCTGAGTGTCGGCGGCTACAACACGTTTGCCTATCTCGCCCTGCAGCACACCACCGCGACCAGCGCCACGCTGCTGAACTCCTTCATCCCGATCGTCACCATCGCCTTCGGTTTCCTGTTCTTCGGCAGGCGCCTGAGCCGTGCCGAGGCGGTCGGCGTGGCGGTGTCGCTGCTCGGCGTGGCCGCGATCGTCAGCCGCGGCAGCCTGGAAACCCTGCTCGGGCTCAGCCTCAACACCGGCGACCTGTGGATGCTGGCTTCGGTGACGGTGTGGGGGTTGTACACCGTCGGCCTGCAGAAGCGCCCTGCCGGCGTCGATCCGATGCTGATGCTGGCCGCCTTCACCGTGGTCGGCCTGCTCGCGCTGGCGCCGGCCTACGCCTGGGAGCTGTCCGAAGGCCGGCACATCAACCTCAACCCGGCATCGCTCGGCGGCATCCTCTACACCGGCATCTTCCCCGGCTTTCTCGGCTACGTGTTCTACAACGCCGGCGTCGCCGCAGTGGGGCCGGCGCGCGGTTCGCTGTTCATCCACCTGATGCCGGTGTTCGCAACCATCCTGGCGGCGATCTTCCTCGGCGAGCGGCCGCAGTGGTACCACTTCGTCGGCATCGCGCTGGTATTCGCCGGCATTTTCCTGACCACGCGCAAACCCTCGAGCTGATCCCATGTTCGAACGCATCCGCCGCTGGCTCGGTCTGGCCACCCCGCCGACTTCGGTTCCCGACAGCCAGTGGGAGCGAGTCGAGGCCTGGCTGCCCTTCCTCGATTACCTCGACCCGGACGACCGGCCTCGCCTGCGCCGGATGGCGCTGGAGTTTCTCGCCGGCAAGCAGTTCCACGGCGCCAACGGGCTCGAGCTGGACGACGACATCCTGCTCTGCATCGCGCTGCAGGCCTGCCTGCCGGTACTGAACATCGGCCTGCAGGCCTACCACGACTGGGTCGGCGTGATCGTCTATCCGGGCGATTTCCTCATTCCCCGGCGCGAGTACGACGAGGCCGGCGTGCTGCACGAATACGAGGACGAGGTGCTGGGCGAAGCCTGGGAAGGCGGACCTGTGCTGCTGTCCTGGTTCGGCGGCGAAGGGCAGCCGGCAGGCGTCAATGTCGTGATCCACGAGTTCGCCCACAAGCTCGACATGGAGAACGGCGGCGTCGACGGCCTGCCGCGGCTGCGCTCCGACATGTCCCGCCGGGCCTGGGCAGCCGCCTTCAGCCAGGCATACGAGGAATTCTGCGGCGAAGTGGACAGCGGCATGGAAACCGACATCGACCCCTATGGTGCGGAGCATCCGGGCGAGTTCTTCGCCGTCGTTTCCGAAGTGTTCTTCGAAGCGCCCCATGTGCTGCAGCGGCGCTTTCCGCAGGTGTATGCTCAACTCGCCCTGTTCTATGGCGTCGACCCCGCCCAGCGGGAAGCCCTGTTGAGAGGACGCGGATGGCACCAGCCAAGCGCCTGCTGATCGTGCATCACACCCAGTCGGGCAACACCGGCATGCTGGCCGAAGCGGTGTTGCGCGGCGCCGGGCGCGTCGATGGCGTCGACACCCGGCTGATGCGCGCCTTCGACGCCGGCACCGGCGATCTGCTGGCCTGCGACGGCCTGCTGCTCGGCACGCCCGAGAACTTCGGTACCATGTCCGGCGCGCTGAAGGATTTCTTCGACCGTACCTACTACCCCTGCGAAGGCAAGCTCGTCGGCCTGCCCTACGCCGTCTTCGTCAGCGCCGGCAACGACGGCACCGGCGCGGTGCGCGAGATCGGACGCATCGCCAACGGCTACGGCTGGAAACAGATCGCCGAGGCGTTGATTGCACGCAAGGAGATCACCGCCGGGCATCTGGATGCCGCCGAAGAGCTCGGCGAAGCGATGGCATCCGGGCTGGCGATGGGAATTTTCTAGGCGGGCTCCTGAAGCAAGGGCTCGCGGATCGCCAGAGCCTGCGGCGCTTTGCGGGATGCAATCCGTTCATCGAAACGCGCTTCCACACTGTGATACCAAATGAGTTTGGCAGGATCGAAACGAGTGACTAAGCTGAACGAGTGCCGCTCCATCGGCACCCCTTTGGTGCATGGCACGGTACGTCATCCTTTTCACGCAACGGAGGTCGTCTCATGGCAATAACCTGGATTTTGGTTGCCAACGCCAGCCTGGCGAAGCTGTATGCGAATCTCGGTCCCAACAAGGGACTCACGCTGGTCAAGGAACTGATCCACCCGGAAAGCAGGCAGAAGAACTCTGAACTCGTCACCGACCGCTCGGGCGCGATGGGTGCCAACGGCGGTGGCGGATCGATGCAGCCACAGACACTCCCGAAACAGCACGAAGCCAGGGTCTTCGCCCAGGAGATCGCCCAGGCCCTGTACCAGGGGCGGGCGGCGAACGCCTTCAAGCGCGCCATCCTGGTCGCGCCGCCGGCTTTCATGGGCATGCTCAACACCGTGATCGACGGCCCGACGGCGCAATTGATCAGCGACCGCTTCGAAAAGGATTACACCAAGACGACCGAGCCGGAACTGAGCCAGCGGCTCGCTTCGGCGATCTATCTGTAAATCTATCTGTAATGCCGCAGGAACGGCGTTTTCGGAGGAGGATTCATTTGAGCGGATACGACATCCCACTCGATTCGATCTGAACCATTCCGATTCATTTCCGACAAGCCTCCGTCCAGGAGGCTCGACGGCGCAAGGGGTGCGATACCCGGCGCCGTTACGCAGAGCGCGGGGCCGGCGTGCCAGACACGCGGCCCCGCTGCCGTTTCAGGCGGCCCCGTCGGCGCGCGCCAGCAAGGCCACGACCTGGGTCGCGATCCCTTCTCCACGTCCGGTGAAGCCGAGCTTCTCGGTGGTCTTGCCCTTGATGTTGATCGCGCTTGCGTCCATGTCGAGGTCGGCAGCGATGTTGGCGACCATCGCCGGCGCATGGGGCATGATCTTCGGCGCGGCGCAGATGATGGTGGCGTCGATGTTGACCACCTGCCAGCCCGCCGCACGCACGCGGGCGAAGGCTTCGCGCAGCAGCACGCGGCTGTCGGCACCGGCATGCTGCGGATCGGTATCGGGAAACAGCCTGCCGATGTCGCCCAGGCCGGCCGCCCCCAGCAAGGCATCGGTGACGGCGTGCAGCAACACGTCGGCATCGGAGTGGCCGAGCAGGCCGCGCGGGAAGGGAATCGTCACGCCGCCGATGATCAGCGGCCGGCCGGGCACCAAGGCGTGGACGTCGAAACCCTGGCCGATGCGGAACGGAACATTCATTGCCTGGCTCCTTCGCGGTTCTGCAGAATCCACTCGGCCAGGTGCAGATCGAGCGGATAGGTGACTTTCAGATTGGTGGCGTCGCCCTGCACCAGGCGGGGGCGCAGGCCGGCGGCTTCGATCGCGCTGGCCTCGTCGGTGACGTCGGATGCGCCCTCCAGCGCCCGGCGCAGCATCACGTAGCGGAACATCTGCGGCGTCTGCGCCTGCCACAGGCTGTCGCGCGGCACCGTGGCGGCGACGTGGCGGTGGTCGTCGGCCCGTTTCAGCGTGTCGGCCACCGGCACCGCCAGCAGCCCGCCGACTTCGTCGTGCGCCAGTTCGCGCACCAGCTTGTCGATATGCCATGCCGCCAGGCAGGGCCGCGCAGCATCATGGACCAGCACCCAGTCGGATGGCGCGGCCTCCTTCGAGATCGCACGCAGGCCGCCGAGCACGCTGTCCGCCCGCGTCGCACCGCCGCAGAACAGCGGCACGAGCTTGCCGCCCAGCACCGACCAGTCGTGCCGCGACCACTCGGCATCATCCACCGACAGCACGACGAAGACCTTGTCGATGTCCGGCGAAGCGCACAGCACCGACAAGGCGTGATGGATCAGCGGACGGCCCAGCAGCGGCAGATACTGCTTGGGCCGCGCAGCGCCCATGCGCGAGCCGCTGCCCGCGGCGGGCACGATGGCGAAATGGCGGGCCCGGGGGCGGGCTTGTGTGTTTTGCATGGCGCGCATTCTAACCGCGCCCGACGGCGCCGGGCCGCATTCTGCGAGGCGTGGAGGTATGATTCGGGGGCCTGCCATCCGCCCTCCTCCTTTCCATGCCACTCGCCCAGCCCCGGACCGAAGCCACCCCCGACACCGACCTCGGCCCGCAACTGCTGCGCCTGGCGCGCGAGGCCATCGCCCACCATCTCGGGCTCGGCCCCGCACCCGCGCCGGGCGATGACCCCGCGCTCGACGAACGCGGCGCCACTTTCGTAACCCTGATCGTGGCGGGCGAACTGCGCGGCAGCGTCGGCAGCATGCGGCGCAGCCGCTCGCTGGCGGCCGACGTGGTCGCCAACGCAATCGCCGCCTGCCAGGATCCCCGCTTTCCGGCGCTCGACGCGGCGGCATTCGCACAGGCGGAAATCGAGGTTTCGCTGCTGGACGAGCCCGAGTTCATCGATTTTGCCGACGAGGCCGACCTGCTTCGCCAACTGCGCCCGCAGCAGGACGGCGTGATGCTGTTTACCGGTTGCCGTGGCGTCACGCTGCTGCCGCACATGTGGACCCGGTTGCCGCGGCCGGAGCTGTTCCTCGCCGCGCTCAAGGAGAAAGCCGGCATTCCGCTCGAACGCCCGGTGGACGGGCTGATGGCGGCACGCTACGGCGTCAGCAGCTGGCGCAGCGACGGGAAGCCCGCATCGTGAAGCTGCGCCACACTCCGCTCAGCATTCCGGCGCATGGCGACTGGCTGACCGGCATGCTTGCCCACGCACCGGACGTGCGGGCGCTGGCGCTGTGCATCCATTCATCGGGCCGCTCGCTGGAGCAGTCTCCGCTCGACGGCGCACCCGGACCGCTGGGGCCGGCACTGCAGGCCGCCGGCTTCGCGACGATGACGGTCGAACTGCTGACCGGCGACGAAGCGCTGCACGATGCCGATGCCGCTTTCAACATTCCGCGCCTCACCGAACGCATCCTCGCCGCGGTGGACTGGGCCATCCACCAGCCATCGCTCGACCGCCTTCCGCTCGGCCTCGTCGCTGACGGCACCGGGTGCGCCGCGGCGATCCGCGCGGCAGTCAACGCACCGGAAAGCTTCACCTCGATCGCCTGCCTCGGCGGACGGCCCGACCTCGCCGGCGCAGCCCCGCTGCGTGCGGTCCGCACGCCGGCACGCTTCGTCGTCGTGCCGGAAAGCCCGGATGCGCCGATGCTGGCATCCGCCTACGCGCTGCTCCAGGGCGAGCGCGACTGGCTGGCGCTGCCGGCTGCCGGCGAGCACGATCGGCAGCGGCACGCCGCACAGGCCGCCAGCGACTGGCTGGCATCCCATCTCCCGCCGGCGGACGAAACCGATCCCGGGCAGCCGCCTCGGTCCGCCTGAGCGCCCGGCATCCCCCTCAGTCGCGGAAGCTGACCCACTCGTCGAGCGCCATGCGTTCCGTGCGCAAGGCATTCTCCGGCGCCTCCGGATCGGCGTGGCCCATCGACATCGCGCAGATCAGGACTTCGCTGTCGGGAATGCCGAGCTCCTGCTTGATGATGCGATGGAACTGGATCGGCGCGACCTGGGGGCAGGTGTCCAGCCCGCGCGCCTTTGCCGCCAGCATGACGTTCTGCAGCAGCATTCCGCTGTCGAGCCACGAACCCTGCTCCATGATGCTGTTGACGCTGAAGATCAGGCCGACCGGCGCGTCGAAGAATTTGTAGTTGCGGGCGAACTGCTCGTGCATGCGCTGCGCATCGCCTTTCTGGATGTTCAGCAGGCTGTACAACTGCCTGCCGACCTGGCGGCGGCGCTCGACGTAGGGCGACACCCACTCCCTGGGGTAATAGACATAGGGCTCGACGTGGGTCGCGGCCTCGCCGGGATCGTCGAACACGGCGAGTATCTTGTCGGACACCCTGGCCTTGGTTTCCCCGGTCAGGACCCAGACCTTCCACGGCTGGATGTTGGTGCCGGACGGCGCGCGCGAAGCCACGGCGAGGATCTCGGCAATCGTCTCCCGAGGCACGGCGCGCGGCAGGAAGGCGCGGCAGGAATAACGGCTGTTGATGACTTCGTCGACTGCTGACTGGAGGGAGCTGCTCATGCGAGGAACCTCGGGAACGGACAGGATTGTTGAAAGCCGCCGCCTTCAGGCGACGCCGTCGAGAAAACGCGAAACCAGTCGGATCACCTGCTCGGGGCATTCACGGTGAGGCACATGCCGTATGCCGGGCATGATCTCGACACGTGCCGGACCGCCGGCAAGTTCGCCGATCAGCTCCGGGTGGCGCGGGCTGCCGTATTCATCCTCCGCGCCATGAATGGCGAGCAGTGGACACTCGACCCGAGGCAGCACCGGCCTCAAGGACCAAGGCGCGAACACGGGGCTCAGCCAGGTGCCGATCCAGGCCTCCAGCACCCACTCTGCCTTGTCTCCATGGTATTTCGCCAGCCGTTCGCGCTGCACCGGGTCCTTGAACAGCTCGCGGGCCTCCTCGAGGCCCGCGACGGTCCGGTCCTCGACGAAAGCCTGGGCCGACTCGGTGATGAGCGCCGCACAATCACCGGCATGGCGGACGGCGCAATTCACCGCCATGCCGCCGCCGACGCTGTGGCCGAACAGGATGAAACGGCCGATCTCCAGTTGCCGCAGCAGCGCTGCAAAGCCCGTCTCCGCCTCGGCCGCGATGAAGTCCAACGGGAGTCTGCCCGAATACGCATCGGAACGGCCGAAGCCGAGGCGATCGTAGGCCAGTACCCGCCTGCCGGTGCCGGCGCACAGGGCCGCGGGGAAATCCCGCCACAGCTCCACGCTGCCGAGCGAATCGTGCAGCAGCACGATCGGGGTGCGATCGCGGCCCGACGGGGGCGGCGACCATTCACGTGCATACAGGCGGGCGCCGCCGGCCTCGATCCAATGGTCGCGGGTGTCGATGTCGTGAAGCACTCGAATCGTTCTCCTGGGCTGGGGGGTGGGGGGCCGCATGATGGCGCCGGCACATCATGCACCACCCTTCTTGTTTTCGTTCGCGGGATGATGTGTCGAAAATTACGTTAACGTCAACGTAATGAAAGCAGGCAATGGCCGCTCCATGATGAAAAACCCGCTGGCGGACGAAGGCGGCGGGCAACGGCCGCCCGGGCACTCTCTATAATCGCGTCTCCAGAACGCGCAACACCGGTGCAATGCCCTCCCCTCAGTCCCCTTCCCAGCTCCCCTCCCCCCTCGATCCGCTGCTGCCCCTGCTCGCCGCCTGTGCGCTGCCCAGGCCCGGCGCCCGCCTCGAGCTTCCCGCCTTCGCCGGCTCGGCCGATGCGCTGGCGGTCGCCGCGCTGGCGGCACGCGCCGGCCGGTTGCTCGTCGTCACCGCCAACCCGCTCGACGCCCAGCGCCTGCAGGACGAGATCCGCTGGGTCGCGCCCGAACTGCGGCTGCACCTGTTGCCCGACTGGGAGACGCTGCCCTACGACAACTTCTCGCCCCATCAGGACCTGATCTCCGAGCGGCTGTCCTCGCTGTACGCGATCAGCCGCGGCGAGGCCGACGTGGTGCTGGTGCCCGCCTCCACCGCGCTTTACCGCATGGCGCCGCCGTCCTACCTGGCGGCCTACACCTTCTTTCTGAAGCAGGGCGAGCGCCTCGACGTCGAGGCGCTGAAGGCGCAGATGACGCTGGCCGGCTACGCCCACGTCACCCAGGTGGTCAGCCCGGGCGAGTTCTCGGTGCGCGGCGGCCTGGTCGACCTGTATCCGATGGGTTCGCCGCTGCCCTTCCGCATCGACCTGTTCGACGACGAAGTCGAGAGCATCAAGACCTTCGATCCGGACACCCAGCGCACCGTCTATCCGACCACCGAGATCCGCCTGCTGCCGGCGCGCGAGTTCCCGCTCGACGATGCCGGGCGCACCCGCTTCCGCAGCCGCTTCCGCGAGACCTTCGAAGGCGACCCGACGCGCGCGGCGATCTACAAGGATGTCTCCAACGGCATCGCCCCGGCCGGCATCGAGTACTACCTGCCGCTGTTCTTCGACGAAACCGCCACGCTGCTCGACTACCTGCCCGCCGACACCACGGTGCTGCTGCACCGCGACGTGCCGGCGGCGATCGCCGAGTTCTGGCGCGACACCCGCTCGCGCCACGACCTGCTGAAAGGCGACCGCAGCCGGCCGGTGATGCCGCCGGAACAGCTCTTCCTCAGCGACGAGGACTTCTTCGGCGCGCTGAAGGCGCGCCCCCGCCTGGTGCTGGGTGCCGTTGCCGGCGCCGAAGGCGGCGAGGCCATCGCCCGGCCGCTGCCCGAGCTGTCGGTCGAGCGCAAGGCCACCGACCCGCTGCACAAGCTGAAAGCCTTCCAGGCCGGCGACTGGTACCAGCGCGGCGGCCGCATCCTGCTGCTGGCGGATTCGCCGGGACGGCGCGAGACGATGGCCGAATTCCTCGCCGAGTTCGGCCTGAAGCCCGAGGCGATGACGGATTTCGGCGCCTTCATCGAAGGTGACGTCCGCTTCGCGCTCGGCACATCGCCGCTCGCCAGCGGCTTCCTGCTGTCCGAGGCCGGGCTGGCGATCGTCACCGAAGCCGAGCTGTACGCCGCCACCGCCCGTACCCGCACGCGCCGCGACAACCGCAAGGCGGCGACGATGGAAGGCTGGCTGCGCGACCTGTCGGAACTGAAGGTCGGCGATCCGGTGGTGCACGTCTCGCACGGCATCGGCCGCTACCTCGGCCTGATCCACATGAACCTCGGCGAGGGCGACACCGAGTTCCTGCATCTCGAATACAGCAACGGCGACAAGCTCTACGTGCCGGTATCGCAACTGCACGTGATCACCCGCTACGCCGGCGCCGACCCGGAAGCGGTCGACCTGCACCGGCTCGGCTCCGGCCAGTGGGAAAAGGCCAAGAAGAAGGCCGCGATGCAGGTGCGCGACACCGCCGCCGAACTGCTGGCGCTGTACGCCCAGCGCGCCGCCCGTCCCGGCCACCGCTTCGACTTCCAGCAGCACGACCTCGAAGCCTTCGCCGAAGGCTTCGGTTTCGAGACCACGCTCGACCAGCAGTCTGCGATCGACGCCGTGGTGGCCGACATGAAGTCCGGCCGGCCGATGGACCGCCTGGTGTGCGGCGACGTCGGCTTCGGCAAGACCGAGGTCGCGCTGCGCGCCGCCTTCATCGCCGTGCAGGACGGCAAGCAGGTGGTCGTGCTGTGCCCCACCACCCTGCTCGCCGAACAGCACTACCAGACCTTCGCCGACCGCTTCGCCGACTGGCCGGTGCGCATCGCCGAGCTGTCGCGCTTCAAGTCGGCCAAGGAACAGGCCGAAGCCCTGCAGCAACTGGCCGAAGGCAAGGTCGACATCATCATCGGCACCCACCGCCTGCTGCAGAAGGACGTGCAGTTCAAGCGCCTGGGGCTGGTCGTCATCGACGAGGAGCACCGCTTCGGCGTGCGCCAGAAGGAGGCGCTGAAGCAACTGCGCTCGGAAGTCGACATCCTGACCCTGACCGCGACGCCGATCCCGCGCACGCTGGGGCTGGCGATGGAAGGCCTGCGCGAATTCTCGGTGATCGCCACCGCGCCGCAGAAGCGGCTGTCGATCAAGACCTTCGTGCAGCCCTCCAGCCGCGGCACGATCCGCGAGGCGGTGCTGCGCGAATTCAAGCGCGGCGGCCAGGTGTACTTCCTGCACAACGAAGTCGACACCATCGAGAACATGCGCAACGACCTCGAGGAACTGCTACCCGAGGCCCGCATCGTCGTCGGCCACGGTCAGTTGCCCGAGCGCGAGCTGGAGCGCGTGATGCGCGACTTCACCCAGCAGCGCGCCAACCTGCTGCTGTGCACCACCATCATCGAGACCGGCATCAACATCCCCACCGCCAACACCATCATCATCAACCGTGCCGACCGCTTCGGCCTGGCGCAGCTGCACCAGCTGCGCGGCCGCGTCGGCCGCAGCCACCACCAGGCCTACGCCTACCTGCTGACCCAGCCGGGCGCCAAGCCCTCGGCCCAGGCGCAGAAGCGGCTGGAAGCGATCACGATGATGGAAGACCTCGGCTCCGGCTTCTACCTGGCGATGCATGACCTGGAGATCCGCGGCGCCGGCGAAGTGCTGGGCGAGAACCAGTCGGGCGAGATCCAGCAGGTCGGCTTCAGCCTCTACACCGAAATGCTCAAGCGTGCGGTCAAGGACCTGCAGGCCGGCAAGGAGCCCGACCTCAGCCAGCCGCTGGAAGTGGTGTCCGAGATCAACCTGCACACCCCGGCGCTGCTGCCGACCGACTACTGCCCCGACGTGCAGGAACGCCTGACGCTGTACAAGCGCCTGGCCAACTGCGAGACCGACGAGGACCTGCGCGCGCTGCAGGAAGAGCTGATCGACCGCTTCGGCGAACTGCCGCCGCAGACCACCGCGCTGCTCGAAACCCACCGCCTGCGCATGCTCGTCAAGGACTACGGGGTACAGAAGCTCGATGCCTCCGACGCCCAGATCAGCGTGCAGTTCGCCAAGGACGCGCCGATCGACCCGGTCAAGGTCATCTTCCTGATCCAGAAGGACCGCAGCATCAAGATGGCCGGCCCGGAAAAGCTCGTGCGCCGCACCGCGCTGCCGAACCTGAAGGACCGCGCCAAGGCCGTGAAGGATCTACTCGACGCGGTGAAAGCCTGACCGACCGGAGGCCGCCATGCTCATCAACTGCACCGCCTACCAGCACGGCCGCAAGCTCGTCGACCTGCCGGTCGAGCGCATCGGCGACTACCTGACGCGGCCGGACACTTTCGTCTGGGTTGCGCTCGAGGACGCGACGCCGGACGAACTGGCGGTGATGAAGCGCACCTTCGACCTGCACGAGCTTGCCGTCGAGGATGCCAACCACGGCCACCAGCGGCCCAAGGTCGAGGAATACAACGATGGCGACGACGGCAGCACCAGCCTGTTCGCCGTGATGCATCTGATCGACGAGCGCGAAGGCAGCCTGCACATCGGCGAAGTCCATGTCTTCGTCGGCGCCAACTACATCCTGTCGGTGCGCAACGACAGCCCGCGCGACTTCGCCGGCGTGCGCGCCCGCTGCGAGCGCGAGCCGCGGATGCTGGCCAAGGGCCCGGGCTACGTGCTCTACGCGCTGATGGACGCGGTGGTGGATCGCTACTTCCCGCACATCGAAAAGCTCGAGACCGAAGTCGAGGCGCTGGAAGAACGCATCTTCACCAGGGGCGCCGCACGCTCCAACATCCGCCGCCTGTACCGCCTCAAGCGCAAGGTCACGCTGCTCAAGCACGCCGTCACGCCGCTGATGGAAGCCGCCGGCAAGCTGCACAGCGGCCGCGTGCCCGACGTCTGCAGCAAGAGCCGCCACTATTTCCGCGACGTCTTCGACCACCTCGTCCGCATCAACGCCTCGCTCGACGGCATCCGCGACACCATCGCCACCGCGATCCAGGTCAACCTGGCGCTGGTCACCGTCGACCAGACCGAGATCAGCAAGCGCCTCGCCGCCTGGGCCGGCATCTTCGCCGTCGCCACCGCGCTGGCCGGCATCTGGGGCATGAACTTCAAGTACATGCCCGAGCTGGAATGGAAGTACGGCTACCCGCTGGCGCTGGCCACGATCGCGGCGCTGGGCGGATTCCTGTACTGGCAGTTCAGAAAGGCGAAGTGGCTGTAGCGCCGGGCGAACTCATGAGTCCCGTTTCGCCACCGTCGCACCGCAGTCCTCGATATTGACGTAGACCTTGTCGCCGACCTGCAGGCTCGCATCTGCCGCTGCCAAAGGCGCGGCGCGTGCATAGGGCCGGCCGTTGCGCAGGAAGGCGACGACGACATAGGGTTCATCCGCCTGGCCGGCAGCCGGACCGCGCCGGCAATCGTAGTACGAGGGCCGCTCCAGCGCCCGGGCCGGGCCAATCTCGACCACCGTCCCCGCACGCCAGCCCGCTTCCCGCGGATGCTTGTCCACATCGGCTCCCGCGCCGGCATGGGCGGCGAGGCCGGCCAGGACAAGGCCTCCGATCATCGATTTCATCTGCATTTCCGTCTCCGGTCGAGCCGCCGCCACGGTGCTCGCGTAGCGGCGGCAGGTTCTCAGTTCAGCGAGAAGCGCGCCGTCGCCGCCGGCTTGCCCGGCAGGCTGAGGACGGCCACCAGCTTGGTGCCGGCGCCGACGTTGAAGGTGCCCGTCGCTTCCAGGTAGTCGCCGGCCGGCTTCAGTTCGACGTCCTGCTTGCCGGCGGCGGAAAGCAGCGTGAGCTTGGCGCTGCCGCTGGAGACATCGACCGGCGTGCCGTGGTCGCGGACGTGAAGCCGGATGCGGTCGGGCGCGGCGACGAGCTCCAGGTCGAGGCCGCGGGCCTCGGCCAGCACGCCGCCGTGCAGCGCCGCGTGCTCGTGCGGATGGTCGTGGTCGTGACCGTGGTCATCGGCGGCGAAGACCGGTCCGGCAAGCGCCAGGGCGGCGATGGCAATGAATTTCGAGAGTTTCATGTCTGCTCCTTTCGGGGTCGTGTGTCGTCGGGGGGTACTGCGCTCAGAATGCCTCGGCGTTCCGGTCGTCCAGCAGGCGCTCGACATCGCGCCGGCCGAAGAGCCAGAACATCGCGGGGGTCAGGAAGGTGTCCAGCAGGGTCGAGCTGATCAGGCCGGAGAAGATCACCACCGCGACCGGATGCAGGATCTCGGTGCCCGGCCGTTCGGCCTCGAACAGCAGAGGGGCCAGCGCAAAGGCCGTCACCAGCGCGGTCATCAGCACCGGCGACAGGCGTTCGAGCGAACCGCGCAGGATCATCGCGTGGTCGAAGTTCTCGCCCTCGATGCGCATCAGGTTGATGTAGTGGCTGACCTTGAGGATGCCGTTGCGCACCGAGATGCCGGCCAGCGTGATGAAGCCGATGAGCGCCGCGACCGACAGCGGCTGGCCGGACAGCCACAGGCCGATGACCGCGCCGACCAGCGCGAGCGGGATGTTGGCCATGATCAGCGCCGACAGCCGTACCGACTTGTAGCGGCTGTAGAGCACCACGAACATCAGCACCAGCGACACGATCGACAGCATCCCGACCAGGCGGGAGGCTTCCTCCTGCGCCTGGAACTGCCCGCCCAGCGTGATGAAGTAGCCTTCCGGCAGCGTCATGCCGGCCACCGCGGCGCGGATGTCGGCGACCACCTCGGACAGCGGACGCTGCTGCGCGTTGGCCGACAGCACGATGCGGCGCTTGCCGTCGTCGCGGCTGACCTGGTTCGGACCGTCGCCATCCTCGATCGATGCCAGCTTGGACAGCGGCACATGCCCGCTCGGCGTTTCGATGAGGATCTGCGCCAGGCCGTCGATCGAACGCGCGGATTCGGGCAGGCGCATGACCAGCGGGAAGCGCCGGCCGCCTTCGACGATCTGGGTGATGCGCTCGCCTTCGACCAGGCTTTGCAGTACAGCCAGCACCTGAGGTGCCGGCACGCCGTAGCGGGCCGCCGCCGCATAGTCGATGCGCACCTTGATCTGCGGCGCCAGCACCTGTTTCTCCACTTCCAGGTCGGCAACGCCGGGAATGCCGGCCAGCCGCGCCTGCAGCGCATCCGCCTGGCCGCGCAGCACGTCGAGGTCCTCGCCGAAGATCTTGATCGCGATCTGCGAGCGCACGCCCGACAGCATGTGGTCGATGCGGTGTGAAATCGGCTGGCCGATGGAGATCGCGGCCGGCAGATTCACCAGCCGCGAGCGGATGTCGGCGGTGATTTCCCCCATCGAGCGGGTCAGCTCCGCTGCCGGCTGGAGGCCGACGTCCAGTTCGCTGACATGCACGCCTTCGGCATGCTCGTCGAGCTCTGCCCGGCCGCTGCGGCGGCCGACGTGCGTGACCTCGGGCACCTGCGACACCAGCACTTCGGCCTGCTGGGCGAGCGCGGTGGATTCCGCCAGCGTCACGCCGGGGTTGAGGCGCATGCCGATCAGCAGGGTGCCTTCGTTGAACGGCGGCAGGAAAGTCGTCGGGAAGAAAGGCACCGCGGCCGCGGCGACCACGACCGCTAGCCCACCGGCCGCGACGGCCGCCCGCGGGCGATCGAGCACGCCTTGCAGCGCTGCACGGTAACGCGCTTTCAGCCAGGCCAGCAGGCGCGTATCGCCATGGTCGAGCGACTTCATCCGCGGCAGCAGATAGAAGGACAGCACCGGCGTCACCGTCACCGAGACCACCAGCGAGGCCAGCGTCGACACGATGAAGGCCACCCCCAGCGGCACGAACAGGCGGCCTTCCATGCCCGGCAGCGCGAACAGCGGCAGGAACACCAGCACGATGATGATGGTCGCGTACAGGATCGCCGAACGGACTTCCATGGTCGCGCGCGCGACGAGCTCGATCGGGTGCAGGCGGTGGGTCGGATGCCTTGCCCGGTCCTCCTTCAGCCGCCGCAGCACGTTCTCGACGCCCACCACCGCATCGTCGACCAGCCCGCCGATCGCGATTGCGAGCCCGCCCAGCGTCATCGTGTTGATCGACAGGCCGAAGTACTTGAACACCAGCGCGGTCATGAAGATCGATACCGGGATCGCGGTGAGCGCGATCACCGTCGGGCGCAGCGTGCCGAGGAAGAAGAACAGGATCGCCGCGACGAACAGGGATGCGGCGATCAGCTTGCCCTGCAAGGTGCTGATCGAGGCTTCGATGAAGCTTGCCTGGCGGAAGGTGACCTCCGGCGCTTCCATGCCCTCGGGCAGCGAGCGTTTCATCTCGTCGAGCGCATCCTCGATCAGCCGCGTCAGGTGGATGGTGTCGGCGGTGGGCTGCTTCTGGATGCCGAGGATCACCGCCGGCTTGCCTTCGAAGCCGGCATCGCCGCGCTTGAGCGCCGGCGCGAAGGTGACGTCGGCGATCTGGCGCAGCAGGATCGGCTGGCCGTTGCGCGCCGTGATGGCGAGGTTCTTCAGGTCGTCCAGGCTGGACGTGCGGCCGAGGTGGCGAATGAGGTATTCCCGCCCGGAGAGCTCCAGGAAGCCGCCCGAGGTGTTCGACGAGAAGCCGCGGATCGCCGCTTCCAGCTGGTCGAGCGAAATCTCCAGCGCCGCCATGCGCCGGGTATCCGGCTGGACCTGGAACTGGCGCACTTCGCCGCCGATCGGAATCACCTGCGCGATCCCCGGGATCGCCATCAGGCGCGGGCGCAGCACCCAGTCGGCGTATTCGCGCACCTGCATCGGCGTGCTCTTCGCCGTGTCGACCGGGATCGCGATCTGCATGATCTCGCCCATCACCGAGCTGATCGGCCCCATGCGCGGAATCACGTTCTCGGGCAGGCCTTCCTCCATCGCCGACAGACGTTCGGACACCATCTGCCGCGCCAGGAAGATCTCGGTGCTCCAGTCGAAGGTGACATAGATGAAGGACAGCCCCGCGCTCGACACCGAGCGGACGGACTCGACGCCGGGCAGGCCGTTCATCGTCGTCTCGAGCGGAAAGGTGATGAGCTGTTCGACCTCCTCGGCCGCCATGCCGCCCGCTTCGGTCATGATCGTGACCGTCGGCTTGTTGAGATCGGGGAACACGTCCACCGGCGTGCGCGTGAGCGTGAACGCGCCATAAGCCATCAGCACCAGGCTGGCGATGATCACCAGCATGCGGTTGCCCAGGCTGTTGTCGAGTAGCCACTTGAACATCGTGCGGACGCTCCGTCAGCGAATCTGGTTGATCAGCGTGGCCGCGCGCGTGGCGACGCGCTCGCCGGCAGCGAGGCCCGAGGTCACCGCGACGTTCGCGCCGTCGAGCGGCGCGATGGTCACGGTGCGCGGCTCGAAGCGCTCGGGCGCGGTCTTGACCCACACGATGGCCTGGTTCGCCGGGTTCTTCAGCACCGAGGCCGCCGGCACGCTCACGCCGTACTGGGTGCTGCGCGTCTGCACGATGACTTCGACCGGCTGGCCGACCGTCAGCGCATGCGCGGCTCCGTCAGCGACCGCGAAGCGCAGCGGCAAGGCCTGTTCGCGCAGGCTGCGGGCGGCACCGATGAACGACAGCGGCACGCGCCGTTCGCCGGCGGCGAGGCTCGCACCCGCGACGTCCCCGGCCAGTTCGGCGTCGTAGGCCAGCGCCTCGACGTGCAGGCGTTGCGGATCGACGATTTCGAAGATGAGTTCGCGCGCATCGACGACCTGGCCGGCCACCGCGCTGCTCGATGCCAGCACCCCCGAAACCGGCGCGGCCAGCACGTCGCGATTGCTGAGTCCGGCATTCAATACCGCCATGCGGGCGCCGAGGCTGGCGAGCTCACTTTCGGCGGCTTCGATGTCCTTGCGCGGAACCGTATCGGCCAGGGCTTGCAGCCGTTCGGCGCGCTTCTGCGCAAGTGTCCTGGCCGATTGCAGCTCGGCCAGCTGCGCAAGCTGGTTCGAACGTTCGATCTGCCCTGCCGACGGCAGCACGTAGGCGAGGACGTCTCCCTTCTTCACTGCTTGGCCGACGCTGGGCAGCCCTTTCGGCCCTGCTTCCAGGCGGCCGGCCAGCATCGCCTGCACCCGGCCGCCGGCATTCGGGTCCATGACGACGCGGCCCGCGAGCGCGATCGAGCGTGGCAGCTCTCCGGCTTCCGTCAGCTGCGTGAGGACGCCGATCTGGCGCTGTGCAGGCTTGGGCAGAAAGACGCTGCCGTCCGGCAGCCGCCGCGGGCCATTGCCGCTGGCCTGCACCGGGCCTTCGTCGCCGTGGTCGTGGCCGGGGCCCGCCAGGGCGTTCGACGACGCACCGGCCAGCGCCAGGCTCAGCATCGCGATCAGGATCTTCGCCTTCATGCCGCACCTCCGGCGGAACGCTTGGCCACAGCATCCTTGCGCAGCGCTGCCCGGGTCACGCCGCCGAGCGCCAGCAGGCCGGCCACCAGCCAGCCGGCGTAGCGGGTCATGTCTGCCGCGGTCTCCACGCCGTGTGCTTCCTCGTCGTCGTGGATGTCGAGCTCTCCGGCCAGCAGGTCGGCCTCGTCGCCGGCGACCACCATCGCGGTCACGGGCAGCACGCCCGGCGCCGGCGGCTCGGCCAGCACGGCTGCGAAAGTCCCGTCCGGGCGGGTTTCGAGGGGGACGGGCGCGCCGTCGATCTCCAGTTCCAGCGTTGCCTCCAGCACCGGAGCGTTGTCGGCGAAATGGTCCAGGTAGAGGGTGAGGTTCCTGCCGTCGACCACGCCGACCAGTTCGAACAGCTCGGAAACGGCGGTGAAGCGCGGCAGCGCCGGGCCGGACATCCGGGCCGGCTCGTCGCCGTGGTCATGGTCGTGTCCGGGGCCGGCCAGGACGGGGGCGGCAAAACCCGCCAACGCGGCAGCCATGCTCCAGGCCGCCAGGGTATGGACGATCTTCATGTGGGGAATTCCTGTCGTTTATCGGGGCAGCAGACCGAGGGCCTGGCGCTGGGTGGAAATGGCGGCAGCCAGATCAATGCGGGCGCGGGCGAGCTGGCGTTCGGCTTCGTCCGCTTCCAGCTCGATGCGCAGCCGGGTCGGCAGGTCGGCCTCGCCCAGGCGGAAGGCGTTCTGGAAGAAGCCGCGGGACTCGCCGGCAAGCCGGGCGCGCCGCTCGGCGGCCGTCAGTTGCGTGCGCGCCGATGCGACGCGTACCTGCGCCAGATCGAGGTCGGCGAGCACACGCTCGCGCTCGATCAAAAGCTGGGCTTCGGCTTCGATCGCTGCGACACTGGCTTCGGCGACACGCGCACGATGGCGCGAGCCGCCGCCGAACGGAATGCTTACGGCGAGCGTCACGGTCTGCTCCCAGTCTTCGCCTGCTGCGCCCCGTTCGCGGGTGGTCGTCAGGCTCAGCTCCGGGTTCGCACGCCCCTGGATGTTGGCCAGCTGCATGGCGCGTCGCGCGACTTCGGCCTTGTCCCTCAGCTCGGCCACGACCGGATGCGCGGCTTCGGCCATTCCGTCGACTGCGGCCGGGCCCGGGTCGGCCTCCGGCTGCGGCATGTGGCCCGCATCCAGCGTCGGCGTGATCCCGGTCAGCGCACGCAACTGCCGGATCGCCTCGGCTTGCGCACTGCCGGCCTCCGCCGCCGTCGCTTCGGCCGCCGCCACCGCACCGTCTGCCTGGTGCTGGTCGGCGCGCGCCAGTTCACCTGCCTTGACGCGGCGTGCCACATCCGCGGCCAGCTCACGCGCGCTGTCCAGCCGTTTCCGGCCCAGTTCGGCCTCGACCACGGCGCATTGCCACGCCCAGTACGCTTCCCTGACCTCGGCCGCCGTGCGCAGGCGGGCTGCGTGGCTGCGGCTCTCGCCGGCACTCAGCTCCGCCGCGGCGAGGCCGGCCATTCTGCCGCGTTCGCCCGGCAGCCAGATCGGCATGGCGATGCCGATCTCGTATTCGCGGCTACCGTGATTGCCGTCGAAGCGATCCGTCTTGCCCGCAACTTCCAGCGCCGGCGGCTCGGCCAGCCAGTTGTCCGCGCTCTCCCGCCGTGCGCGTGCCGCCGCCTGCACGGCGTCGAACGACTGCGCTTCGGGCTGCCGCGCCCAGGCGGCTTCGAAAGCCCGTTCCAGTGTCAGCGGCGCCTGGCTCCAGGCGCCGCCGGCGGCGAGGCTCAGCAAGAGCCCCGCGATCCAATCGATACGTTTGATTTGAAGCATCCAATTCTCCGCAAGGGACGAGGTACGGAAAATCGGCAAGGCACGATCATGCGGGCCGCGACGGACGCGCGGCACCACCGTCCACGACGGTCGAAGCACGGGATCGAGGAAAAAGGGATGCCCTGCCGATCAGGCAGAGCGGGACCACTTGGGGCGTTCAGGCTCGGAGAAGAGCCCGGCGGGCAGCCAGGTTCGCAACTCCCCGCCGGGGAGCACGGCGACGATGCTGGCAGGCACGACGCCCACATCGGCTGATGGGACCGTCATGCAACTGAGCGCATGGCAGAAGCTGCAGTCGGGGGCGACCCCGCTGCTCTCGCCGTCGGCGGTGCTGGCGGAGTCCGCCTGATGGGGATGGGCGTGATGCCCGAGATGGCTGGCCGCTGCGCCGGTTTCGTGCTGGCAATACGCACTGGCCGCGGCCCAGCTGAACTGGAGCGGCAGTACGAGCAGGAAAAGGATGGAAAGCCAGCGGCGCATGGTGGCGGATTGTAGCGGCAGGGACAGAAACAAAAAACTGAGTTGTCAGCGTAGTCATTACGGGTCGCCGGCAAGGCCCGGCACGTTTCCGCGACCCGGCTCCGCGCTTGTCGAAACCGGGCTACGGCACTCAGGAACCGACGTAGATGCCTCTCAGTTTCACACGCTCGGACGGCGGAATGCTCTTCAGTTCGTCGAGCACTTCCTGGCGCGTCTTCCCCGGACCGGCATGACGGGACGGCACCGGGAGGCCACGCGAGACGTAGAGATAGCTCCCGTCGGCCTTCGCCTGCTCCAGCTCGCGCATTACGTCTGCGCGGGTCTTGGTGCTCTTCACGTGATTGACGAACACATGCTCGCCATTGACGACATGCCAGTCGGAATCCGCCAGCGCAGTTCCGGGCAGCAGGCAGGCGGCAGCCAGCAGCGATACGAGAGTGGATGTTCGGGCTTTGGACATGACGGGGCTCCTTTCTTCGATATGAAATGTGCGTCGCCGGCCTGGCGGTCTCGAATGCCATGCGCTGGACACGGGTCGTACTGTAGGGAAGCGTCCACGTCGAAACGCGAACAGCCCGATTACGAATTCGTAATCACGAACGGCTGCATGCTCCGCGATAATCGGTGCATGAAGATCCTGGTTGTCGAAGACGAGCCCAAGCTCGCCGAATACCTGCGCAAGGCACTCACCGAAAGCAGCTACATCGTCGACGTCGCGCTCGACGGCATCGAGGGGCGCTACCTTGCGCTCGATGGCCATTACGATCTCGTCGTGCTCGACGTCATGCTTCCCGGCCTGGATGGCTTCGGTCTCCTGGCCGCCTTGCGCCGCGAGAAACGCGTCCCGGTACTGATGCTCACCGCGCGCGACAAGGTCGAAGACCGCGTGCACGGCCTGCAGGCCGGTGCCGACGACTATCTCGTCAAACCCTTCGCCCTGTCCGAATTGCTCGCTCGTGTGCAGGCCCTGCTGCGGCGCAGCGCGATTTCGCCGGCTGCACAGGATCCGACGACGCTCGAACTGGCCGACCTGGAGCTGGATCTCGTGCGGCGCAAGGCATCGCGCAGCGGACAGCGGATCGATCTGACCGCCAAGGAATTCGTGTTGTTGACCCTGCTGCTGCGCCATACCGGCCAGGTGATATCGCGCACGGCGCTGGCCGAACAGGTGTGGGACATGAATTTCGACAGCAACACCAACGTCGTCGAAGTGGCGGTACGCCGCTTGCGCGGCAAGATCGACGACCCCTTCGAGCTCAAGCTGCTGCATACGGTGCGAGGCATGGGTTACGTCCTCGAAGACCGGAGCGCCTGAGCATGCTCCCCCGGCGCTCCCTCGGCCGCTGGCTGTCGTCCTGGCTGGCGGTACAGAGCTTCGCTGGCCTCGGGCTCGTCTGCCTCCTCGTCTACAACGCCAGCAGCTTCAGCATATCCGCCAGGCAGGCCGAGGAGCTCCAGCACAAACAGGAGCTGGTCCGCCATCTCGTCGACGAGATGGCGAGCCTCGACGATCTCCCCAGTCTGCGCCACAAGCTCGACGATTTCTTCGTGGGGCATGTCGAT
This sequence comes from Thauera carbonicopians, assembly GCF_025699485.1. GTDB lineage: Bacteria > Pseudomonadota > Gammaproteobacteria > Burkholderiales > Rhodocyclaceae > Thauera. Next base: position 465,172 of record NZ_JANUXN010000001.1, read on the forward strand.
ATCGGCCTGAGCCTGGCCGACGAAACCGGTACGCCGGTGTACCTGATGCGCCCTGTCCGGAATGCAGGCAAGGATCTGCACCGGTTCGCATTCGAAATGCCTGCGCCGTGGCTGCCGACGTCCACGCTGAAAGCAGAGTTGACGCTCGACGTCAGCGCCGACACCCGTTTGCTGAATCAGTTGGCCTGGACCCTGCTGGCAAGTGCGCTCGTCGGCGCGCTGCTCATCTCCGCGGGTGGTGCATGGCTCGTGCGGCAGGCCTTGCTTTCCGTTCATGACCTCGCCCGCCAGACTGCCGCGCTCGCCCCGGAGAACGTGGGACGGCCGCTCGACGGCTCCGCTCAGGTGGAAGAACTGCAGCCCCTGGTCACCCAGTTCAATGCGCTCCTTTCCCGCCTGGATGGGGCTTATCGGCAACTGGAGGGATTCAACGCCGATGTCGCCCATGAACTGCGCACCCCGCTGGCCATCCTGATCGGTGAAACCGAGCTTGCACTGAACCGCAAGCGCAGCACCGAAGAACTGAAGGAGGTGCTCGCCTCCAATCTCGAAGACCTCCATCGGCTCGCGAGCCTCGTCAACGACATGCTGTTCCTGTCGCGCGCGGACCGGGGGGAGCGTGCCCGTCGCAGTCCGATAGAGAGCCTCGCCGCCCTGGCGACCGATGTCGTCGACTTCCACGAGGCTGCGCTACTTGAAGCAGGCATCCGTGCTCGCGTACGTGGCGACGCTGCCGGCACCTTCGATACGGCGCTGCTGCGCCAGGCCTTGTCGAACCTGCTCGCCAACGCGACCCGGTTCGCCCGGCACGGAAGCACGGTCGATATCGACATCGCCACGGATCTCGCGGGAAACGTCCAGCTCTCCGTCACCAACAGCGGCCCGAGGATTCCCGCCGAGCACATCCCCCGCATCTTCGAGCGCTTCTACCGTGCCGATCAGGCCCGCGAGCATGGCGGAAACAGCCATGGGCTCGGTCTGTCGATCGTTGCCGCGATCGCACGCATGCACGGCGGCTCGCCGTTCGCCCGCTCTGTTGCAGGCTCGACGACGATTGGTTTCAGGTTCCCTGCCCAGGCGGAAGAATCCCGTGGAGATCGCAGCCAGGCGCCCCGGCATGGCCAGGGTGCCTGAACGGTCGGCTCAAGGCTGAAGCTTCGCGACCTCCTCGGCCACCAGCCGTGCAAGCTGCTCCGGGCCGAAGCTGGGCAGGCTGCGTCCATTCACGAAGAAGGTCGGCGTCTTGCTGACCTGCAGCGCGTTCAGATCCTCGACGTCCTGCGCGAGCACGGCCTGGATCTCCGGGGTTTCCATGTCCTGCCGCGCCCGCTCCATGTCCAGGCCGGCCCGCGCCGCAGCCTCGAAGGCGACGCCGATGTCGGGCCTGGCGTGGTCGGCCCACTCCGGCTGCGCCGCCAGCAGCGCTTCGAGCACCGGGATGTAGAGGCCCTGCTTGCGCGCGGCTTCCAGCAACTTCACGACCTGGTCCGAACCGTGGTGGAAAGGCGCATAACGCAGCGCGAGCCGTACCTTGTCCGGGTATTGGGCCATGATCTGCTTGACGATCGGGTAGAAGGCGCGGCAGGTCTCGCAGGCGGGATCGAAGAACTCGACGATGGTGACCGGCGCGCTCCGCGGCCCGATGATCGGCGTATGCATTCTGATGAGGCGGCTTTTTTCCGCGCCGACGCGCGCATCCTGTTCGGCCTGTGTCTGGTCGCGGTAAGCCCCCATGCCGAAGTAGAAAGCCAGGCCGAGGATGAGCAGCACACCGAGTGCCACCAGTTTTCTTGCATTCACGGGCGCGTCCTTTGTAGATGAACCGTCAGCGAAACGGCGATTGCGAGGAAGGCGGCCAGCGACAGCCAGGGAATCTGGATGTCGCCGAGGATGACCAGCGCCTGCCGGCTGCATGAGGGGCCGGTGCCGCAGGGGACCCACCACTGCGGCACCCAGCCGGCAATCAGCGCGCTTTGCCAGGCCGCCAGGGCGGCGCCGGCCAGGGCAAAAGGCATCGCATACACCGCACCGCGCCGATCCCCGGCGAACACGGCGATGCCGAGGATGATGGCCAGCGGGAACATGGCGATGCGCTGGTACCAGCACAGCACGCAGGGCGTCATGCCCATCACTTCGCCGATGAACAGGGCGCCCAGTGTCGCGGTCAGCGCGACGGCCCAGGCGGCCATCAGCCACCACCACGTCCTTGATTTATCGTGCATCGAACCGCTCTCGCAGCTTGTATTGCGTACTGCCCTCCTCGGCATGCACGCCCCTCAGCAGGCGCAGGCCGTTGAACACCACCAGCAGGCTGGCGCCCATGTCGGCGAACACGGCCATCCACATCGTCGCATTGCCGAAGATGGCCAGCACGAAGAACACGGCCTTGATCCCGAGCGCAAGCACGATGTTCTGCCACAGTACCGCGTGGGTCTTGCGCGACAGCCGGATGGTCTCGGGCACCTTGCGGAGATCGTCGTTCATGATGAGCACGTCGGCGGCCTCCTTGGCCGTGTCGGTGCCTGCGGCCCCCATGGAGAAGCCCACGGCGGCGACCGCCAGGCTCGGCGAATCGTTCACGCCATCGCCGACCATGCCGACGGTCTCGCCGGCGCTCAACTGCGCCACGATCTGCTGCTTGTCCTGCGGCAGCAGGTTGGCTCGTACCTCGTCGATGCCGACCTGGCGTGCGATGGCCTGCGCCGTCGAAGGGTTGTCGCCGGTGAGCATCAGCGAACGCACCCCCAGGGCATGCAAGTCCTCGATCGCCTGGCGGCTCGTTTCCCGCGTCGTATCGGCCACCGCGAACAGCGCCAGGGCATCGTCGCCGCTGGCGAGCAGCGACAGCGTGCGGCCCTGGGCCTCCTGCGCCTGCATCAGTGCTTCCAGTTCCGGCGAACACAGGCCCCGCTCGTGAATCCAGCGATGGTTGCCGAGCACGTACTCCCGGCCATCCACCACACCGCATACGCCGCGTCCCGGCTCGGCGCCGAAGTCGCCGACGCTCAGTGGCTCGGTGCCCAGGCCGGTCGCGATCGCCTTGGACACGGGATGATCGGAACGAGCGGCCAGGCTCGCGGCGATGCGCAGCACCTGCTGCTCGGGCAAGCTGTCGGACAGGACTCGATGCGCCACCAGCGCGGGCCGGCCTTCGGTCAGCGTGCCGGTCTTGTCCAGGGCGATGACCTGCAGCTTGCGGGCCTGCTCCAGATGGACGCCGCCCTTGATCAGGATGCCCCTGCGCGCTGCAGCCGCCAGTCCGCTGACCACCGTCACCGGCGTCGAGATCACGAGCGCGCAGGGGCAGGCGATGACCAGCAGCACCAGCGCCTTGTAGATCGCCTCCAGCCAGGGCCAGCCCAGCATGAGCGGCGTGCCGACGGCCACCGCCAGGGCCATCACGAACACCGCCGGGGTATAGACGGCGGCAAAGCGATCGACGATGCGCTGGGTGGGGGCCCGCTGGCCCTGGGCCTCCTCGACCGCGTGGATGATGCGCGCCAGCACCGTGTCGGCGGCCGGCTTGGTGACTTCGAATTCCAGCGCGCCGCTCTGGTTGATGGTGCCGGCAAAAACCTCGTCGCCGGCCTCCTTGTCCACCGGGATGCTCTCGCCGGTGACGGGGGACTGGTCCACCGCGCTGCGTCCGGCGAGCACGCGGCCGTCCAGCGCGAAACGCTCCCCCGGCTTGACGCGCGCGGTCGCGCCGACCGCCACGGCCTTCGCATCCACCAGCATCCAGCTGCCGTCGGGCTGGCGCACTTCCGTCTGCGGCGGCGACAGCGCGAGCAGGCCGGCGATGGCGTTGCGCGCGCGCTCGACCGAACGCGCCTCGATGAGCTCGGCCAGCGAGTACAAGGCCATGACCATCGCGGCTTCGGGCCACTGGCCGATCAGGAAGGCACCGATGATGGCCACGCTCATCAGCGCGTTGATGTTCAACTGCCAGTGCAGCAGCGACGACAGGCCCTTGCGGAAGACCTCCGTGCCGGCCAGGGCGATGGCCGCGGCCGCGACGCCCATGCCGGCCAGCTTCCAGACCAGCGTCTCGGGCGCGAAAAAATGGAACATCTCGGCGGCAAGCGCCACGGCGAGCGCAGCCAGCAGGCGCTGCAGCTCGGTGCGCTGGCGTCCGGCGACGTCCTCCGCACGTGGCGGTGCCGCCAGGGTTTCCACCTTGAAGCCCAAGCGCTCGATCGCGGCCACGATGGTCGCCATCGTCCCGGCGGGCGCGTCGACGGCCAGCACCCGGGCAGGCAGGTCGAAGCGCAGGCGGGCGATGTCCGGCATGCCTTCCAGCGCACGCCGGATCTGCCCCTCCTCGACGGCGCAGTCCATCGCCGGAATGCGCAGCAGCTGCATCCCCTGGGCGTCATCCATGGCAGGCGCAGCGACGGTGATGCCAGGCGCTGCGCAGCAGTGATCGTCCGGGCAGTGATCGGCTGTCGAGGAAACCGTGGCCGCTGCGGTGCCGGTGCAGCAAGCCGACTCCTGCCGGGCACGCAGCCTGGCAGGTGCCTCGCCAGCGTGGCCACCGGCCGAAGAACCGCAGCAGGTGTCCTGTGAGGCGGAAGGCGTGGAAGGACGCAGCATGGGTCGTTCACAACACGCGTCGCCGGCATTTCCAGCCTGTGCGCCCGAAGCGTATTTCGAATCTGAAGTGGTCATGGCGAACTGATCCAGCCGTTTCGATGACAGCTATTGGAAACCCTGTAGCAACTAAAGAGTCAAGCCCTATAATCCAACAGTGGATTTCTGGAGAACGTCATGAAGATCGGCGAGCTTGCGGCCTCATCCGGTACGCCGGTGGAGACCATCCGCTACTACGAGCGCGAAGGGCTGCTCCCCGAGCCCGCGCGCACGGAAGGGAATTTCAGGCGCTACGAGCCGCCCCACCTGGAGCGGCTGCAGTTCATCCGCCATTGCCGCAGCCTGGACATGTCGCTCGATGAAATCCGTGTGCTGCTGGGCGTCAAGGATGGCGGCGCGGAAAACTGCGCCAACGTCAATGCGCTCATCGACGCCCACATCGGGCATGTCTCGGCGCGGATCAGGGAATTGCGCGCACTGGAGAAGCAACTGCGTGAGTTGCGCCGGCGCTGCTGCAGCCCGAGCACCGTGGATCAGTGCGGCATCCTCGCGGAGCTGTCGGTCGCCGCGCAGGAGCCTGTCGCCGTCACGCGGCTGGGGGTGCATTCCCGCTAGCATTGCGTTCCGCCGACGGCCTTGCCAGCCGGCCGCCGCCGATCGGCGCGGAATTGGCAGAAGCCTCGCCACCTGGGCGCCTTCATGTCGCGGCGGTTCGGGAGGGCGAAGTGGTTGCGGGAAGGAAGCGGGAAGAACGGACGGCGATTGCGCCGGACATCAGGTCCGGCGCGATGGGCGGAAAACTATTTCGCTGCCCTGTCCCACGCCGTGCCCGTATCGGGCGACAGCTTGTGCTTCTGGATGCGCTGGCTGGGCGTGAGATCGAAGCGGTCGATCTTCATGAAGTAGCGCGGCAGCTGGAAGGCCGCCAGGCGCGGCCTGGCCCATTCGACCAGTTCGGCCCAATCGACCGATTGGCCTTCGTTGAACTTCACGTACAGGAAGATCTCCTGCTCGCCGATGGCGCTCTTGACGCCCATCGCGGCCGACATCTCGATGCAGGGGTGGTCGGCGAACACCCGCTCGACCTCCCAGGCCGACACGTTCTCGCCGCGCACGCGCATGCTGTCCGATGCGCGGCCGATGAAGAACAGGTCGCCGTCGGCATCCTGGCGGGCCATGTCGCCGGTATAGAGCCTGCCGTTGCGCAGCGCCTTGGCGGTCGCCTCGGGGTTCTTCCAGTAGCCCGGCAGCAGCGTGCCCTCCAGACTGCTCTCCACCACGATCTGGCCCGCCGCGCCCACCGGCACCGGCTGGTCGTTGTCGTCGAGCAGGCTGAGCGTGATCCACGGCAAGGGGCGGCCGATGGAGCCCGGCTTGCCGGTCTCGTTGAGCGTGGCGAAGCTGGAGCCTTCGGTCATGCCGTAGCACTCGCGCAGCTCGCACCCCAGCCGGTCGCGGATGGGCTGCCAGTTGCTCGCCGACACGCCCGCGCCCCACGCGACGGGGATGTGCACATCGGCCGGCTTCGCGTCCTCGGGCAGTTGCATCAGGATGTCCAGCACCCCGCCCAGGTAGTGCAGATGGGTGGCGCGGGATTCCTGCCACTGGCTCCAGAAACGGCTGGCGGAGAAACGCTCGACCACCAGCAGCGTGACCTTCTCGAGGAAGGGCATCAGCAGCATCTGGGCGCCGCCGATGTGGCACAGCGGCTCCCACAGGAAGGCGCGATCGCCCGCCTTGATGTCGGCCACGCGGATCGCCGCCTCGGTGGCGATCCGCATCATGCGATGGGTGAACACCACGCCCTTGGGCGCACCGGTGGTGCCCGAGGTGTAGATCAGGCACAGGGTGTCGCCGACTTCGCAGGGCGTGTGCGTCAGTTCGCCGGGCGGGACGGCGTCGCCGCGGCTGGACACGCGCCAGTCCTGGTCTGCGACATTGACCACCCGTGCATTGCCTTCGAGACGCCCGCCGGGCGCCTCGGCTCCCTCGAACAGCGGCGCGAACTCGTCGTCGAGCATCAGCAGCGTCGGCTCGGAATGCTCGAGGATGTATTTCAGCCCCATTCCGCGCAGCTTGGTGTTGATCGGCACCCACACCAGCCCGGACAGCACGATGGCGTAGATCAGCGCGATGTGCTGCACCGAGTTGCCGAGCATGACCGCCACGCGATCGCCCTTCTCCAGGCCTTCGGCCGCCAGCCAGGCCTGGAAGGCGGCGACATCCTGGCGCAAGGCCTGGGGCGACAGCTGCTGTCCCTGGAAATCGATGACGGTATGCGGATCGTCGCTCAGCAAGCCTGCGTAAAGCAGCGGCGCGACGTCGAACCGGTCGTTGTCGATGCGCTGGGGTAGATATTGAAGTCGGGTCATCACCGGCTACCTTTGGATTTGATGTACGAGGACAGGAAGATGATCAGCGTGATCAGCAGAATCATGAGCGTGGAGACCGCCGCCAGCGTGGGCGATACCGCGAGCTGGATGTCGTCCCACATCTGCTTGGGCAAGGTGGTGTTGACGCCGCCGCTGACGAAGATGGCGATGGTCAGGTCGTCGAATGAGACGATGAAGGCGAACAGCAGCGCCGAGGTGATGCTGCCGGCCAGCAGCGGCAGCAGTACGGTGCGCAGGCGGGCGAAGCCGGAAGCGCCCAGAATGCGCGCCGCATCGTCCAGCCGCCAGTCGAACTGCCGGAAGCCGGCCGCCAGCGTCACGACCACGTAGGGGATGGCCAGCACGGTGTGGCCGATCACCAGCGCCACGTCGCTGCCGGTCAGGCCCAGGCTGGCGAACAGGTACAGCAGGCCGATGGCGACGACGATGCGGGGCACGATCAGCGGCGCCACGTACAGCGCGAACAAGGGCTTGACCCAGCGCGAGGACACCTTGGTCAGCGTATAGGTGGCGCCGAAGCCCAGGACCACGGCCAGTACCGCGGTGACCGCGCCCACGCTCAGCGAACGCACCATCGCGGCATGCCAGACCGGCGATTCCAGGAAGTCCTGGAACCAGCGCAGGCTGAAGAGCTCGGGCGGGAACGCCACCACCGCGGTCTTGCTGAAGGCGATGGGAATGACGATCAGGATCGGCAGCACCAGGAAGCCCACCACCGCCAGGCAGTAGCCCACCAGCACACCGGCCTTCTGCGCGCGGATGCTGCGCGCGGCGAAGGCCCGGTCGATCAGCCCGCCCAGCGCATAACCCAGCCGCGAGAACCAGCCTGCCCCGCCGCCGCCGTTCTGGCTGGTCTCGCCGGCCAGCGAGGTCAGCCCGGCCAGCCGGTCATATACGTAGAACACGATGATCGAGCACACCAGGATCAGGATGGACAGCGCCCCGGCCATGCGCATGTCGAGCAGCTCCAGCACCGAGGAAATGACCATCTGCGCGATCATCGATTCGCGCGGCGTGCCCAGCAGCGCGGGCACGATGAAGAAGCCCAGGCAGGTGATGAACACCAGCAGGCCGGCGGCCGCCACGCCGGGCAGCGACAGCGGGAAGAACACCGTCAGGAAGTTGGTGGCACGGCCGGCGCCGAGGATTTCCGCCGCGCTGCTCAACTGCCGGTTGATGCCCTGCATGGTCGGCAGGATGGTGAGCACGGCCAGCGGCAGCATGGCATGCACCATGCCGACCAGCACGCCCAGCATCGAGGGCGCCAGCGTATCGTTGCCGTCGATCAGGCCCAGCAGTGTCGCCACCGTGGTCAGCAGGCCGGTCTTGGACATCAGCAGCATCCAGGCATAGGTCTTGACCAGATAGCTGGTCCAGAACGGCAGCAGGATCCACAGCACCCAGCGGTTGCGGCGGCGCTCGCTCAGCATGCTGAGCAGGTAGGCCAGCGGATAGCCGAGGGCCACCGACAGGAAAGCGGTGGCGAATGAAATGCCGAAAGTCGTCCACAGCACCTTGACGTACACCGGCGCGGACACCAGCCGCTCGAACGGCGACACGTCGAAGCCGCCCTCGTCGGCGACGAAGCCGCCCCACAGGATCTGCAGGACCGGAATCAGGAAGAACACCGCCAGGAAGGCGATGGCGGGAACGGCAGGCAGCCAGATCCGGGCGAACTGGCGCTGCGGCGAGGCCGGCGCGGCGGCCGGCGGCAATGTGGTCGTCTGCATGCGAGTCTCCTTGCCGCGCTCAGGCGCGCAGCACGCGCGAACGCGCCAGGTCCCAGTGCAGCCCCACCCGGTCGCCCAGCGCCAGCTGGCGCTCGCGGCCGCAGCGGGCGATGAAGGCCGCGGAGGTCGCCGCATCATCGGCCTGTTCCAGCGTCACCACGGCACGCACTTCGCTGCCCAGGAACACCGCCTCGCTGACCGTGCCCGAAAGCCAGCCCTGCCCCGGCGACACCAGCTCGACCGCCTCCGGGCGCACCATCAGCGTGGCTTCGCTGCCGGCGGCAGGCGCGTCGTCCTGCGGATGGACGGGAATCGTGGCCTGGCCGACCTGGAACTGCCCGGCGGCCTGCATGTGGCCGTCGATCAGGTTGGACTGGCCGATAAAGTCCGCCGCGAAGCGCGTCTTCGGCTGGTCGTACAGGTCCATCGGCGTGCCGAGCTGCTCGATGCGCGCGTGGTTCATCAGGCAGATCCGGTCGCTCATGGTCAGCGCCTCTTCCTGGTCGTGCGTGACGTAGATGAAGGTGGAGCCCAGTTCCTGATGCAGGCGGCGGATCTCCAGCTGCATGTGTTCGCGCAGCTTCTTGTCGAGCGCGCCCAGCGGCTCGTCGAGCAGCACCACCGAGGGGTTGTAGGCGAAGCAGCGGGCCAGCGCCACGCGTTGCTGCTGCCCGCCGGACAACTCCTTGGGATAGCGGTGCCCGTACTCCTTCATCTTCACCATGCCCAGCGCGTTCTCCACCTGCCCGGCCAGTTCGCGTTCGGGCACCTTGCGCATGCGCAGCCCGTAGGCCACGTTGTCGCGCACCGTCATGTGCGGGAACAGCGCATAGCTCTGGAACACCATGCCGATGCCGCGCTCGCCCGGCGGCGCGTAGGTGGCATCCTTGCCGTCGATGAGCAGCTTGCCGCCGGACGGGGCGACCAGTCCGGCGATCATCATCAGCAGCGTGGTCTTGCCCGAGCCGGACGGCCCGAGCAAGGTCAGGAACTCGCCTGCACGCACCTGCAGGTCGGTCGGCAGCAGCGCGTCGAAGTCGCCGTAGCGCTTGGCCAGGCCGGTGGTTTCAAGCTTGAACATGGCAAAGACCCCGCGCTCAGGAAATCAGGAAGTTGTTGAAGCGCTCGGTCACCGCCTGGCGGTTCTCGGCCCACCACTGCGGGCTGGGCGACACCATGCCCTTGATGTTGTCCGGCGCGCTGGGCAGCACCGTGGCGCGCTGGGGATCGATGAATTCCATCGACTTGGTGTTGGTCGGGCCATACGGCAGGTCGGACGTGAACTCGGCCTGGCGCCGCGCATCGGCGCAGAAGCGCACGAACTGCTTGGCCAGCTCCGCGCGCGGCGTGCCGCGGGGGATGCCCCAGCCTTCGATCGCGTAGAGGCCTTCGTTCCAGACGATCCTGACCGGTGCGCCATTGTCGATGGCAGTCTGGGCACGGCCGTTCCAGGTGGCCACCATGTCCACGTCGCCGTTCTGGATGATCTGCATGGCCTGCGCGCCCGAGGTCCACCAGATGCTGATGTGCCGCTTGATCTTTTCCAGGCTGCGGAAGGCGCGGTCCACGTCGAGCGGATACAGCTCGCTGGCCGGCACCCCGTCGGCCATCAGCGCCTGCTCGAGGGTGTCGATCGGATTGCGGCGCAGGCTGCGGCGGCCGGGGAATTTCTCGACGTTCCAGAAATCGGCCCAGTTCTTGGGGCCGTCGTCGCCATACTTGTCGGTGCGATAGGCCATGATCGTGGCGTACACATCCACGCCCAGCCAGTTGGGGGTGATCGCATCCGGCATCAGCTCGGGAAACTCGGCATTCGTCAGGCCGATGGGCTCGAGCAGGTTGTTCGCTTCCAGATAGGGGATGTCGGCCGACAGCGTCAGCGTGGTCACGTCCCAGATGTAGTTCTTCGACTTGACGATGGCGCCGATCTGGGCGGTGGGCTGGGCTTCGCGGGCGACGTTGACGACCCTGATGCCCGTGGCCTTCTCGAACGGATCGTAGAAGGCGCGGCGATAGGCGGCGGTGTACGGACCGCCCGGGTCCGATACGACGATCTGCTGCTTGCCTTGCGCGAAGGCGAGCGGCGCGACCTGGGCCAGCACCAGGCCACCTGCGGTGGCTTTCAGGAATCGACGACGATCACTGCTGTTGAGAATTTTGCTCATGGCGTACTCCTATCGACGCAAGACGTCCGGGGATCGGGGACGGCGTGGCGGCCCGCGGGCCGCCGCTGGTTGTACCGCCGCCCCGCCAGGGGGCGGGATCGGCGGCGGGTCCGGAGGATTACTTTTGGCGCTTGGCCAGGAAGGCGGCCATCATCTGCTGCGGCTCGCCGGACCTGTAGGCATCGGCGTGGATGCGGATCGCGGCGTCGATGGTCTCGCGGAAGCTCGCCTCGCTCATCTCGCGGAAGCGCTGCTTGTCCAGACGCATCGTGACGGGCGGCTTGGCAGCCAGCTCGCGCGCCACTTCGAAGGCACGGGTCATCACCTGATCCTGCGGCACCAGATGGTGCAGGATGCCGATGTGGCGGCATTCCTCGGCATCCATCAGGCGGCCGGTGAGGGTCAGCTCGATGGTGCGCGACATGCCCAGGACCAGGTTCATGATCCAGGGGCCGGTAACGCTGGCGATGCCGGAATTGATCTCGGGCTGGCCCATCTTGACGCCGGGGTGGCCGACGCGCACGTCGCCCAGCAGCGCCACCTGGAAGGCCGAGCCGGCGGCGGTGCCGTTGAGCGCCATGATCAGCGGCTTGTCCAGGCTGCGCAGGGTGTCGTAGTACTCCTCCCAGGTACGGATCCAGGCTTCGGAGTCGGTCTCGTCGAAATGCTGGGCCTCCTCCAGGTCCTGGCCGGCGCAGAAGGCACGGTCGCCGGCACCGGTCATGATGATGGCGCGGGTGGCCGCGTCGGCATTGAAGGCGCGCAGCGCCTGCATGATCTCGGCGCGCATGGCGCCGTTCCAGGCATTGAGCTTCTCTGGACGATTGAGCCGGACCAGCCCGATGTTGTCGTGTTGCTCGGTTTCGATGAATTGATAGGTACTCATGTTTGCTTCTCCGTTGCGCCGATAGAACTGTATTTTTATAAAATATAAATCTGTGTAATGGAGATAGAAAATAAGTGAATACCCTAACGAACGGTGCGCAAAACAGGAAAACATCGCCTCACTTCGCGCCTGACAGGCATCTCGGAGGCATCTCCGTAGCCAGGAAATCCGCTAATTTATTTCTATTCACTAAAACAATACTGAATTTTCCGATGGAACAGGACATCCTTAGCACGAGCTGTGCCAGGCCTTGAATCGGCTTGAAAACCCCGTTTTCAGGGGTCGGGGCCCTGGTTCGCCAGGTGACCGATGCACCTGAGAGGTGAGTTGCAGCTCGACCGTGCCTGCTCATGGTGCAAAGGCAAGATTTATTTATTTTTATGCAATAAGATACGCACCAAGAAAGAACGCCCGATCCGAGCCCATGCCAAGAAAGCCTTCCTCCCCTCCCCCCACGCTCTTCGACCCTGCCGCCGGCGCCGAGGAAAAGCGCAGCAAGAGCGGCGACCCGCGGTCGTCGCCGCTCTTCGTAAACTCGGTGGAGAAAGCCTTCCAGATCCTGGCCGTCTTCGGCCCCAGCCGCAGGCAGCTCACGCTCACCCAGATCGTCGCGCAGTCGGGCATGGACATGAGCTCGGTCCAGCGCTTCACGCACACGCTGGTCACGCTCAACCTGCTCAGAAAGGATCCCCGCAGCAAGTCGTACGAACTGTCGCCCGGCATCCTGAGAATGGCGCACCAGTACATATCGTCGAACGACCTGGTCAGCCGGGCCATGCCCTACCTCCAGCACCTGGCCATGGAAACCGAGGCGGCGGTCAACCTGACCATCCTGGACGGCACCGACATCGTCTATCTGCAGCGCATCGTGAGCCGCTACGTGCTGTCGCCGGAAATCATCATGGGCACGCGCCTGCCCGCCTACTGCACCTCGTCGGGCCTGGCCATGCTGGCCGCGCTTCCCCGTCACGAGGCCGAGGCCATCCTGGACCGCTCCCAGCTCATCAAGTACACCCGCCACACGGTCAATGACCGCGAGCAGATCCTGGCCCGGCTCGACACCATCCGCGACCTGGGCTATTCCCACGTGGAAGACGAGATGTACCTCGGCGACATCGCGCTGGGCGTCGCCATCACCGATTCGAGCAACAAGGTCGTCGGCGCGATCAACATCGGCATCGCCCGCCCGCAATGGAAGGGCGAGGAAGACAAGGAGAACATGCTGTCGCTGCTGATCGCGGCAGGACGCGCGATTTCCAGCCGGGGATGACGCCGGAGGCGGCGCGTGGATGAATCTGGCGGCCGCTTGCCGACCTGCCTGCGCTCAATTCACGGTGGCGGCGTCAGAAGTTGTGTCGCAGCATCAGGCTGGCTTCGGTCTGGCGGAAACCGAAGGCCCAGTCCAGGTTGCTGCGGTTGATGCTGTGGCGCAGCCGCAGCTCGGGCACCAGCCCGGCGACCTTCCAGCCGTTGGCGCCCAAGCTGACGATGTAGACCTGCTGCTTGTCGTACCGCCGCTCGCCGAGAAAGCCGTCGAAGGCGTCGTTGCGCAGCGCGCGGTAGATGCCCAGCACGTTCATGAACAGGCCCGCCTCGCCGGCAAACTGGTGGTAGATGCCGGCGCGCAGCGCCCAGTCCTTGCTGCTGGCCTGCGCCACCTCGTATTTCTTTCGTGTCAGGTCCAGCCCGCCATAGAGCGCAGTCGCCGGCTGCGGCGAAAAGCTCGCGCTCACACCCCACTGGTACTGCTTGTAGTCCGCGCCGGCCAGTTGTCCTCGCGACGTGTACTCGTAGCGCTTGGCATCCAGGCTGGTGCCCACCTGCCATCGCGGGCTCAGCGCATGGCGCCACTCCAGTTGCAGGCCGTGCGCCAGATATTCACCATGGCGGTTGCGGTAGTAGTGCTCCAGGTAAGGCGTCAGCGTGACGTTGTCGCGCGCGTCCAGATACTGGTAGCCCGCCTGCAGGATCGCCAGGTTGGTGCTGTAGTCCTCGATCCTGGCCGTGTCCGAAGGATTGGCGCGCGAGTAGTAGTTGCCATAGCTGAGCGGACGCACATGCAGATTGTGATTGCCCCGCAGGTTGAAGCGGCGCTGCATGGACAGCTCGTAATTCACCATCTGCGAACCGATGGCCTCCGGCATCACCCGCTCGAAGGCGCAGACGTTCCATATCGGAATGTAGCTTTCGCAGCTTCGGTGGCCGTTGGCCTGGTTGATGTTGTCGTTGTAGCCCCAGCCCACTGCTGCGGTGCCATGCCAGCCGGCGCGGATGTCCAGGGCCTGATGGTATTGCTGCACCATCGCCTGAGCATCGGGCGGCAGACCGGCTTCGAGCGCGCGGGCAAAGCCTGCCTGCGCCCGCTTGTCCTGATTGTCCTCGAACCACAGCCGCGCCAGTTCGAGGCGGATGCGGGCATCGTCGGGCTCCAGCGCGCTGGAGTCCTGCATGCGGCGCACCGCCGTCGGATAATCGCCCCGGAAGCGCGCCAGCAGGCTGTCGGCCATCGCCACCAGGGCCGGGCGGTGCCCGCGCAGCAGGCGGTAGCGGGAGATGAAATCCGGCAGATGCGACCATTGCCCGGTGTTGATGGCCACGTAGATGGCCGGCTCCAGTTCTTCCAGCGTATTGCCGACTTCGTACACCTTGCCCTCGTACAGCAGCGAGCCCGGCGGCGCGGCCAGCGCCTCCTCGGCCTGCGACTGCTGCCCCGCAGCGCGCTGGGTCTGCTCGAGCAGAAAGCGGGTATCGTCGTCATCCGCCCAGGCGGGCAGCACGAAAGCGGCCGCCAGGGCGAACCCCAGGGCCTTGAAGCGATGGAACATCGGAATTTCCCTGACAGGAGGATGGTTGGGAAATAGAATCGAGGCCGGCGGGGCCGGCCTCGACTTGCTTACATCACTTTCCTAGTGGCGCACGCCTCACCGTCTGCCACCGAAAGCGACGTTGCCGCCGGCTCCGCCACCCGTGTAGATGCCGGCCAGGGCATTGGCGTTGTTGTAGAAGCGGCCCTGGATGGTGCTGCCGTTGCTGAACGTGCCGGCGGCAGCAATGCTGGTGCCGGCGAAGTTCACGCTGTCGCTGCCACGCACAATGGAACCGGTGATCGTGCCGCTACCGCCAGCATAGTTCGCCACCAGCGCGCCGGTGTACAGCGCAGGCGCATACGGCTGGTTGCCAGCGCTGGTGCCCACGCCGCGGATGCCCACCACGTTGTAGGTCACATTGGCCAGCGTCGGCATGCTGGTCGTCGGGTTGTCGCCCACGTACCAGACCGTGCGGCCGCTGCTGCCCATGTTCAGGTCGGTGCTGGGCGCAGGCAGCGCGCCGCCGGTACGCGCCGGCGACCATTCGCCGAAATATACGCCGTTGGTGTCGCCGGTGCCGGCCACACGCCCGATCACCAGGCCGCCGAAATGCGGCCAATTGGCTGCCGTCGGATAGCTCAGTTGGCGCAGGCTGAAGGTTTCCGCCGTCGCGTTGTAGCTGGTGTTGGTACGCCACACTTGCGCGATGTTGGGCATCAGGATCGGAATGCCGGCAATGTAGGTGCCGTTGGTATTGGCCGTGGCTGCGCCGATGGCGAGATTCACGGGCGCGCGCAGCGGGATGGTCTTGGACAGAACACCATCATTGCGCTTCATGGCGAGGCCGGCGTAGCCATTGGGTGCAATCGGCAGGTTGGGAAAGTCCGAGGTCCCGGGTTGGACATTGCCTGGAGTCGATGAACCGCCTGCGGGGGCGGCCCAAGCGGCCGACGTACCAATCACGGCCAGGACGGCTGCGGCAATCATTTGCTTTTTCATCGAGAAAAGTCCTTGTAGGTTGGTTGACGAACACACTGGTTTTTCCAGAAAAACCAGCAAAAAGCCTTCAAATCCGGTCGAAGTGTCAGAAGCGCACATTCAGGTCGAGCATGGCGGTGCGGCCGGGCGCTGGCGCAGTCAGGCGGGTCAGCGGGTCCATGTAGTAACGGTTGGTCAGATTGTCGACCGACAGGCGCACGGTGGCGTCGCGGGTGATGCGGTATTCGGCATACAGGTCGAGCAGCGTGACCGGATCCCAGAAATAGGGGCGGTTGTTGCCATTCAGGCCGACGATGGGGTAGTCGTAGCCATGGGCGCTGAAGCCGCCGCTCTGGTGCCGGGCCAGCATTCGATCCATGGAATCGTTTTCGGCCTTGCTGTGGTGGCGAACGCGCATGCCGAGGTCCAGCTTGTGCTCCAGCAGACGCGTGCCGAGGTCGAGGTTCACCGAATACTTGGGTTGCAGCGTCGAGTAGCTCAGGGTGCCGATCAAGCCGCCGTCCATGCACTCGGGCACGCGGTTGTAGTGCGGGTCGAGCTGGACGGCATAGTCCTTGTCGCACATCTCCTGCTTGAGGCGGTAGGTTGCGCCCAGGTTGCCGTAGAAACGTCCGGTGTCGAAACGACCCTGCAGTTCGATGCCGCTGCTGATCTTGCGGTCGAACTGAATGGTGGTCAGCGCGATGCTGCGGTCGTAGTAGTCGTGGATGGTGTTGCGGTACCAGGCCAGCTTCACGTCGGCGCGCTGCAAGTCGAACAGCAGGCCGCTCAGATCGTGGTGGTAGCCGATCTCCCAGGCCTTGTTGCGCTCCGGCCGCAGCTTCATGTCGGCGAATTCCATGTCGCCGAAACCCAGCCGGTTGGCGGTTTCGAGCAGGCTGGCGAAACGCGCCATGCTGGCATAGCGGACGTAGACGCGGGAACGCTCGGTCAGCAGGTAGGAGGCCGCCAGTTGCGTGCTCCAGGCCGTGGCTTTCTGCGTTTCCGGGCGCTTCCAGGGATCGGTATCGCTCTTGTAGGCGTAGGAGTCCTGAACGTTACTAATAGCTATGTATTTTTTATAGATGCCGGGAACGATAATGGCGGAGGAATCACTCCCTTCCATTCCCGTGGGGTTGGTGACGGTTTCCTTTATGTCGATGCTGCCGTTGTGGAACGGGTTCTGGCTGCGGTCGGCCTTGCCGTTGTTCAGTGGGATGGGGGTATTGATGCCTGCGTACAGGAGGCCGTTATTGTTCCCGTCGTTGTCGGCGCCCCACTGTATAGCTCCGGTCATGTTGTTGGCGGCCTTGTAGGCTTCCCATTCCTCATACCTGCCAACGTCGGAGTACATCGCCAACTCGTCAGCGTTCATCAAGCGCATCATCTGCGGATTTTGCGCTACCGCTTCGTTGCGCACGCGCCATTCTTCGGTTTTGGCGGCGCGCTGCCTGGCGGTTTCGTCGTCGAAGCCCCAGTAGCCGCCGTAGCGTACGCCGGCACTCAGTTGCAGACGGTCGGTAGCCTGCCATTCCAGGTTGCTGCTGACGCCGTATTCGCTGCGCCGGCCCGAGGCCGGCCCGTAGGCCTGGGCCAGCGAGCCGTTGAGGATGACGGCCACGTCCTTCACCGGCTTGTTGTCGCGCACTTCCTCATACTGGTAGTCGATGGCGGTGGTCAGGCTCAGGCGCTCGCTCAGGCGGAAGCGGTTGCTGAGGTCGAAGCCGGTGCGCACCGCGTGGCTGTCGATGCGGTTGCCGATCTTCAGGTTGTAGCGGCCGTCGGTGTTGGGTTGGCGCTCGGGGGCCGGCCCTCCGGGGGAAATGCCGGGGCAGTACATCTCGTAATACCAGGGCATGCTCTCCCTGACTTCCAGCAGGCTCTGGTCGTAGTTGCATTGCACGTGCTGGTCCCAGGCCATGTCGCGATCAGTCACGCCGTAGGCGTAGTCGCCGGTCTGGTAGCGGCTGCTCCTGCTGTCGGTGCGCCACAGGTTGGCTTCGAGGTCGAGCAGGCGCGAGCCCGCAGGCTTGAGTTCGTAGCCGAGACGCCAGATGTCCTGTTTGACCGTGGTGTCGGGGTTGGGGTATTCGAGGTGAGTGTTGGCGCCGTCGATGCCCCGCCAGTCGTCACCGGCGGCTTGGTTAACGAAATAGTCCACCACGGGCACCGGCAGTTCGCCGAACTGAAGCTTGTTGCGGGTGTAGCCGAAGCTCAGCTTCTGGTCCTGGTCGATTTTCCAATTCGACTTCAGCAGATAGCTTTCGGTATGGCTGCTGGTATAGGGCACTTCGTAGCCGGCGGGGAAAACCTTGCCGATGTCCGGATACATGTTGCGGGTGTTGTGCACGCCAAGCTGGTCGCGCGCGGTGTTGTCGATGTACTTGTCCGCGCCTTTTTTGCCGGCGTAGTAGTTGCCGCGTTTCTGGTCGCTGTAGGCGGCCATGACGTCGAACGCTTCGTGTTGGTAGCCGCCAGCCAGGAAAACGTTGTAGGCATCGCCGTTGAAGCTGGAGCCGCCTTTTTCGCGCGGCCGCGTCGGCGACCGATAAAACCCCACGCCCGGCGTGCCGAACAGGGTACTACCGCTTGCCGCGCCTTCGATGTCGCGGTAATCCCGGCCTTCGTAGCTGTGTGCATTGAACGATGGCTCGCGCGAGTTGTTGGCGGTGCCGGCCTTGATTTCCAGCCCCCAGCTCTTGCCGGGTTCGATGATGTCCGTCGCATCGATGGTGCGGATGTTGACCGAGCCACCGACGCCGCTCTTGATGCCGCGCGTCATCGACGGCCCTTTCTCGACCTCGATGCTGCGGAACAGGTTGGGGTCGACGTAGCTGCGGTTGCTGATGCCATGCACCGCCTGCCACACATCCAGCGTCTGCACCGTGCCATCCACCGTGATCGGAATGCGGCCGTTGCCCGAAAAGCCGCGGATGATTGGCGACAGCGCCGAGCCGTTGCGGTTGTCGATGTTGTACACGCCGTTGGTACCCGCGAACACGTCGCCGGTGGACACGCCCTTGTAGCGGTCCATGTACTTGCGGTCGACGTACAGGTTGGAGATGTCCTTCTCATACACGTTGTCATGCCCCACCTCGTCCTTGGTCCGTTCGCCCGTCACCAGAACGCTTTTCATCTCGGTCGCATTGCGGGCGGGGTCGTCTTCACCGGCAATGTCGGGCAGCAGCGGGCGCAGCATGTAGCGGTTCGCTCCGGTGGCGACGGCCTGCAGGCCGCTGCCGGCAAGCAACTGGCGGAAGCCCTCGCCCACTGCATGGCTGCCCTGCACGCCGCTGGAATGCCGCCCCTGCAGCGCCTGGGCATCGAAGGACAACAGCACGCCCGCCTCGCGCGCGAAGCGGTTGAGCACCTCGGCGAGCGGCCCGGGGCCGATGTCGTAGCTGCGCACACCCTGTTGCTGAGTCGTGCCGGCGGTTTGCGCCTGGCTGGACTCCGGGGCCAGGAAGGCCGCCAGGATGCACAGCAGCGTGGCATTGAGGCGGAGGTTTCGCCGTCCATGGCTGGAGAAGCGGCGGGACGAAGGGTGGTGTTTGCGGACTTGGGCGACTCCGGGCATCTCGATTCCAGTGAATGAGTGAAGTTAATGAGAACTATTACAACTGAAAGGACACGCGAGCTGCACCGAAAGTGCACCCGAAGGCATCGATGATTCGAGCGGAATTTTCTACGGCCCGGCGACGGTGCCGGGATGAGACCGCGAACCCGGCCGGCCTGCGCTGCAAAATGGTCCGGGAGACCTGCGCAGTTGCGTCAGGGTTTTGAAGCGGGCAGCACGGTTGCGTAATAGCGCGTGAAGCTTCGCACCCGGACGGGGAAGGCATCGGCCAGCATGGCGAGCGCCTCGTCGGTGTCGTCCAGCGGGAACACGCCGGATACGCGCAGCGGGGCAAGTCCGGAATCGAAGCCCAGGTAGCCCTTGCGGTGGCGCGAGAGTTCGGCAATGAAGTCCGGCAGCGGCATGTTCACGACACTGAGCCGCCCCTCCCGCCAGTCGCCCGCCCCTGCCGGCTGCATGTGCGGTGCGCCGGCACTGTGGCTGTCGAAGACGATCTCCTGCCCTTCGGACAGGCGGACGGGCTGCGCCATCGACAGCAGTGGACGCACTTCGACCGCGTCCTGCAGCACCTGCACGCTGGAATGGTCGCCATGCAGCCTGACCACGAAGCGCGTGCCCAGGGCCCGCACCCTGCCATGCGGGGTATGCACGACGAAGGGGCGCGCGGCGCCGGGGAGCTTGTCGGGCCGCGTCTCGACGAGGATTTCGCCCGCACGCAACAGGATGCCGCGCTCGCTGGGGCCGAAGGCCAGGTCCACGGCGCTGCCGGTGTTCAGGTACAGCAGCGAGCCGTCGGCCAGCACGTGCCGGCTGCGCTCGCCGGTGCCGGTGCGCAGGCCGGCATGCAGCTCGGGCGAGGACAACTGGCGCCAGGTCCCGGCGCCCGCCAGTCCGGCACAAACCAGCACCACCGCGCTGCGCAGCACCGCGCGCCGCGAAGTCTTTTGCGCCAGCACCGGCGAGGCAAGCCTGCCCGGGACCTTGTCGAACAGGCTGCGGACCTCCTGGATCCGCGCCCATGCCTGGCGGTTGGACGGACAGGCGTCGAGCCAGCCCTGCCAGCGGCGGCGATCCTGTTCGGTGGCGTCTTCCGCCTGCAGGCAGGCATACCAGAAGGCGGCTTCTTCGATGGAGCTGGAGGACTTATTCACACCCTGCCCCGCTTTCACGCCGGCATGCGGGAGCGCTGCGCGAGATGGCTTTGGTATTCAAGGCATCATCTCGCAGCAATGCACCATCGCGCGCGCCACGTAGTTCTTGACGGTGCGCAGCGACACGCCGAGGCGTTCGGCGATCTGCGCATACGGCATTTCCTCGAACTGGGCGAGCAGGAAGGCCTGCTTGACCTTGATGCCCAGGCCATCGAGCATCTGGTCGATTTCCAGCAGCGCTTCCTTCATCAGCGCCTGGGTTTCGAGCGAAGGGATTTCGTCCTGCGGCAGCGTCGCCAGCACTTCGAGATAAGCGCGTTCGATCGACTGGCGGCGGTAGAAGTTGGCCATCAGCCGTCCGGCGACGGTGGCGAGGTAGGCCCGTGGTTCGCGCAGCGCCATCTGCACATTGGCATGTGCGCACAGCACGCGGATGAAAGTGTCCTGGGCCAGGTCGTCGGCATCGGCCTTGTTGCCCATCCTGGCGCGCAGCCACGCACTCAGCCAGCGATGATTGTCGTGGTAGAGCGTTGCGACATCCTGCGCGGGCGCGCCAGCCTCGGTCATACCCATGATAGGACTGTATCAGGCCATCAAGATGATAACGCTTCTCATTATATATCCACTTGCCGCCGCCGGCTCCTGTTTTCTTTGGCTGGAAGCCCGCCGGCAGTGTTGCAAGGATCGTACAGCAGCCACATCCGGGAGTTAGAATTTGTGGTTTTCCGTCCCAGCCGTACACCGGAGTCTCAGCAATGCCCGCCGCCCTGACCGAAAACCTCAACATCGCCGCCTTCGATCACATGCCCTCGCCGGAGGAGATCAAGGCCAGCGTACCGCTCACCGAGCAAGCCGCCGCTTCGGTCGTGGCCGGACGCAGAGCGCTGATGGACATCCTCGACCGCAAGGATCCGCGCGTCTTCGTCGTCGTGGGGCCGTGTTCGATCCACGACCCGGTGGCCGGGCTCGACTATGCGCGCCGGCTGAAGAAGCTCGCCGACGAGGTGTCGGACGTGCTGCTGCTGGTGATGCGGGTGTATTTCGAGAAGCCGCGCACCTCGACCGGCTGGAAGGGCTTCATCAACGATCCCTTCATGGACGACTCCTTCCGCATCGACGTCGGCATGGAGCGTGCGCGCAAGTTCCTGCTCGACGTCTGCGAGACCGGCCTGCCGACCGCCACCGAGGCGCTCGACCCGATCGCGCCGCAGTACTACGGCGACCTGATCTCGTGGACGGCGATCGGCGCCCGGACCTCCGAATCGCAGACCCACCGCGAGATGGCCTCGGGCCTGTCGACGCCGGTCGGCTTCAAGAACGCCACCGACGGCGACCTCGACGTGGCGATCAACGCGATCATCTCGGCGGCCAGCCCGCACAGCTTCCTCGGCATCAACAGCCACGGCAAGTCGGCGATCACCCGCACCCGCGGCAACCGCTACGGCCACGTCGTGCTGCGCGGCGGCGGCGGGCGGCCGAACTACGACACGGTGTCGGTGTCGCTGGCCGAACAGGCGCTGGCCAAGGCCAAGCTGCCGCAGAACATCGTCGTCGACTGCTCGCACGCGAACTCCTGGAAGAAGCCCGAATACCAGCCGCTGGTGATGAAGGACGTGATGCACCAGATCCGCGAAGGCAACGAGTCGGTGGTCGGCCTGATGGTCGAAAGCAACATCGAGGCCGGCAACCAGCCGATTCCCGCCGACCTGTCGCAGCTCAAGTACGGCTGCTCGGTGACCGACGCCTGCGTGGGCTGGGACACCACCGAGGAGATGATCCGCAATGCGGCGGCGATGCTGCGCGAAGTCGTGGGCAGGCGCGGAGCATGCGCATGAATCTCGTCGTGCTGGCCGAGGACGTCGACAGCATTGCGCTGAAGAACGTCGCCAAGCTGACGGGCGCGCGCGAGATCGAGCAGATCACGCCACGCTCGTTCCGTCTGGTCGCCGCCCAGGCCCATCCCGACCTGGCGAAGACCTGCGCCGCGGGCGGCCTGGACCATGCCTGGCTGCCCGACGGCCGCCAGTTGCGCGACTTCGGCCTGTTCGTCACCGACATGGATTCGACGCTGATCAACATCGAATGCATCGACGAGATTGCCGACATGCAGGGCCTGAAAGCCCAGGTCGCCGAGATCACCGAAGCGGCGATGCAGGGCGAGATCGATTTCCGCGAGTCGCTGACCCGCCGCGTGTCGCTGCTGGCCGGCTTGCCCGAAAGCGCGCTAGAAGAGGTTTACGTCCATCGCCTGCAACTGAACCCCGGCGCCGAACGGCTGATGAAGGGCCTGCAGCGCGCCGGCATCCGGACGATGCTGGTATCCGGCGGCTTCACCTACTTCACCGAACGCCTGAAGCAGCGCCTGGGCTTCGACCATGCCCATGCCAACGAGCTCGAAGTGGCCGGCGGCCGCCTGACCGGCCGCGTGGTGGGCGGGATCGTCGACGGCGAGGCCAAGGCGCACCATCTGCTGCGCCTCCGCGATGCGCTCGGCCTGGAGCCGCGGCAGGTGATCGCGGCCGGCGACGGCGCCAACGACATCCCGATGCTGAAAGCCGCCGGCTTCGGCGTCGCTTTCCACCCCAAGCCGGCACTGCGCCAGGTGGCGGACTGCTGCATCGAGCACAGCGGGCTGGACGGGGTGCTCGACCTCTTCGGCTGAGGCGCTTCAGCCTGCGGCCAGCGCAGCGCTGGCCGCTTCCTCGCGCAACCGCCCCGCCGTCATCCGCAGCACGCGCCCGCAGCGGCGGGCGAGCGACTCGTCGTGGGTGACGAGGATCAGCGTGGTACCGGCTTCGCGGTTGAGCGCGAACATCAGTTCGATGACGGCGCGGCCGGTTTCGGCGTCGAGGTTGCCGGTCGGCTCGTCGGCCAGCAGCAGGCGCGGATCGGGGGCGAAAGCCCGCGCCAGCGCGACGCGCTGCTGCTCGCCGCCGGACAGGTGCTTGGGATAGTGGCGCAGCCTGCTTTCCAGGCCGACGCGCTGCAGCCATTGCGTGGCCACTTCGCGCGCCTGCGGCATCCCGGCCAGTTCCAGCGGCAGCATCACGTTCTCCAGCGCGGTCAGCGCCGGCAGCAACTGGAAGGACTGGAACACGAAACCGATGGCCTCGCCGCGCAGCGCCGCGCGCGCATCCTCGTCGAGGGCGAAGAAGTCCGTGCCCTGCAGCCTGACCGAACCGTCCGATGGAACGTCCAGCCCGGCGAGCAATCCCAGCAGCGTCGATTTGCCCGAACCCGACGCGCCGACGATGGCGACCGACTCGCCCGCGCCGACAGCGAAGCCGACATCCTGCAGAATGTGCAGATCACCCTCGTCGTCGGCCACCTTCACGCGCTTCGACAAGCGCTCGACTTCGATGACCGGAATGGAGATTTCAATGCCGCTGCGATCCATCGCTACCTTCTTTGTCATGCTGCTGTTCATGAGTGCCGCCCAGGCGGCGACGATCCTGGTGTGGGGCGACAGCCTGTCCGCCGGCTACGGCCTGAAACCCGGTGAAGCCTGGCCCACCTTGTTGCAGACGCGCCTGGAGGAAAAAGGGTTCCGCCATACCGTCGTCAATGCCAGCGTATCCGGCGAGACTTCGGCCGGCGGCCGCTCGCGCCTGCCGGCCGCGCTCGAACGCCACAAGCCCGACATCGTCATCCTCGAACTCGGCGCCAACGACGGCCTGCGCGGCCTGAAGCCGCAACTGCTGGCCGAGAACCTCGAAGCGATGATCGCCGCATCCCGCGAAGCCGGTGCCCGGGTGCTGCTGATCGGCATGCAGATGCCGCCGAATTATGGTCCCGCCTACACCCGCCGGTTTGCCCAGGCTTTCGACGAAGTCGCCAAAACCCAGCAGGTGCCACTCGTTCCCTTCCTGATGGAAGGCTTCGCCGACCAGCCCGAGCGTTTCCTCGCCGACGGCATCCATCCCACGGCCGACGCGCAGCCGCTGGTGCTGGATACGGTGTGGAACGGCCTGGAGCCGATGCTGGGCAAGCGCTAGCGCAGCCTCAGACCACCGTCACGATCGCTTCACCCGCCACCATCCGCCCGATCACCGTGCCGGGCTCGCCCTGCGCGCCGGCGATCGCGGCCTGCACCGCGTCCAGCGCGCTCTCGTCGCAGGCGATCAGCAGGCCGCCCGAAGTCTGCGGGTCGGTGACGAGCTTTTGCTGCCATTCCGGCGCGTTCTCCGGCAAGCGCACACCGCTGCCGTAGCTGGCCCAGTTGCGCGTCGAGGCGCCGGTGGCGATGCCGTCCCTGACCAGGGCCGCGGCTTCGTCGATGAGCGGCAGCGCGTCGATGCGCACTTCCGCGCCCAGCTTGCCGCCGCGGCACATTTCCAGCAGATGGCCGGCCAGGCCGAAGCCGGTGACGTCGGTGACGGCATGCACGCCGTCCAGCTCGGCAAGCGCGGTGCCGGCGCGGTTCAGCGTGGTCGTCCAGCGAACCATCTGCCGATAGCCCTGCGGCGACAGCAGCCCCTTCTTCAGCCCTGCCGACAGGATGCCGATGCCGAGCGGCTTGGACAGCACCAGCACGTCGCCATCGCGCGCGCCGGCATTGGTCTTGACCTTGGCCGGATCGACCACACCCAGGCCGACGAGGCCGTAGATCGGCTCCAGCACGTCGATCGAATGGCCGCCGGCGATCGGGATGCCGGCCTCGCGGCATACCTCCGCTCCGCCCTGCAGGATCTCGCCGATGACTTCGCGCGGCAGCTTGTCGAGCGGCATGCCGACGACGGCCAGCGCGAAGATCGGCGTGCCGCCCATCGCATAGACGTCGGACAGCGCGTTGGTGGCGGCGATGCGGCCGAAGTCGCGTGGATCATCGACGATCGGGGTGAAGAAATCGGTGGTGGCGACGACGGCCTGGCGCTCGTTCAGCCGATACACCGCGGCGTCGTCCGAAGTATCGGTGCCCACCAGCAGTTCGGCCGGCACCAGGCCGGCCGGCATCGCCGCGAGCAGTTCGGTCAGCACTCCGGGCGCGATTTTGCAGCCGCAGCCGCCGCCGTGGGAAAATTGCGTGAGTTTGATTTCGTTCATATCCGGAAAGAGGAGCAGCGGGCGCGCGGGGAGGATTGGAAACGTGCCTGCGAAAACATGAGAAAAGGCGTCACGACCGTAGCACAGCTATCCGGCTTTGACGAGATCATCGATGCCCGCAGCCCGGCGGAGTTCGCCGAGGACCGCATTCCCGGCGCAGTCAACCTGCCGGTGCTGGACAACGAACAGCGCATCGCTGTCGGCACCTTGTACAGGCAATCCCCCTTCGAGGCCCGCCGGCTGGGCGGTGCGCTGGTCGCAGAAAACATCGCCCGCCATCTCCAGGGCCATCTCCAGGACAAGCCGAAAAAATGGCGGCCACTGGTGTATTGCTGGCGCGGCGGACAGCGCAGCGGCTCATTCACGACCTGGCTGCGCATGGTGGGCTGGGACGCCCATCAACTGGAAGGCGGCTACAAGGCCTTTCGCCACCACGTTATTTCCGAGATCGAACACTACGCCTCTGCGCTGCGCTGGCGGGTCGTCTGCGGCCCCACCGGCAGCGCCAAGACGCGGGTGCTGGAAGCGCTGGCGCGCGCCGGCGCCCAGACGCTGGATCTGGAAGAGCTCGCTGCCCACAAGGGTTCGGTGCTCGGCGCCCTGCCCGGCCGGCCGCAGCCCGCGCAGAAGCACTTCGAGACTCGGTTATGGGCCAGGATGGCGGCGCTCGACCTGGCACGCCCGGTGCACGTCGAAGCCGAAAGCCGCAAGATCGGCGCAGTCTTCGTGCCCGAACCACTGATCCTCGCGATGCGCCGCGCGCCCTGTATCGCCATCGAGACCAGCCGCGGGGCGCGGCTGGAATTCCTGGTGCGCGACTACGCCTACCTCGGCGACGACATCGCCCGCCTGCGGGCCAACATCGACCGCCTGACCCAGTTGCAGAGCCGCAGGACCATCGAGCACTGGCATGCGCTGGCCGAAGCCCGCGCCCTGCCCGAGCTGTTCGGCGAACTCATCGACCTGCACTACGACCCGCTCTACCGCCGCTCGCAGCACGGCAACTACGCCGGCTTCGGCGATGCGCCGCGGCTGGAAACCGATGACCTGAGTCCAGCCGGCATCGATGCGCTGGCGCGGCGGATACTGGCGCTCGGCAGCGTGGGCGATCCGCGTTCGGCCTGAGCAGCCGGTCACGGCGCCTCCCATGTCCCGGCCGCAGATCCCGCCAGTGCGGGGCCGGCGGACATCAGCGGGGAACTTCGAAGCTGAGCGTGGCCGTGTGGCGCACGTCGTCGTACTTCCTGCCGTCGACCGTCACGCTGCCGTTGTTAACCCGGGCGGTGACTTCCAGCACGTACAGTCCCGGGAAGGCAGGCGTGAAGCTCACCGTGCCGTCCTTGGCCGGCGTGAGCACGCGGTACCAGCCTTCGCTGGTATCCACGTTCACCTGGCTGGCTGCCACCGGACGGCCCTTGAACATCAGGCGGAAGGTGTTGCCGCCCGGCTCGGTGGGCACGAGTTCCAGATCGTTGACGGCCTGGGTTTCCGTGCGGCCGAAGCGGGCCTGGTAGTAGGTCAGCACGCCGTCCGGCCCGGGGCGCGTCGCGGCGAAGCGCACATCGCCCGCGCCAGCCTCGGGAAGGCTGAAATGGTCGGCCGCCTGCTCGTAGGCGGCACTCCTGCCCTCGGCAAGCACTACCTTGGTGTCCTGCAACACAGGCAGCCTGCCGAGCGGCTTGTGCAGTTCGCCCGCATAGACCGTGGTCCGGCCGCCTTCGGATTGCAGCCAGAGATAGTCCGCGTGGGCGAGCGAGGCGGCAAGCGCACCGGCGGCGATGGCAAAGCACACGCCGATCCGGCGAAGAACCTTGTGTTTGGGCGAACGGGACTGCTGCATGGGCTCTCCTGCCTCCTGTTTTTACTGCGTACGCATCCAGCGCGGCACGCGGCCGGGCGGCGGTACGGTGATCTCTTCCTGTTCGACCGTGACCTGCAAGCCGGGGCCGATGTCGAACAGCACGTAGAAAGGCTGTTCAGGCTTCTTGAATGTCCACGTGGAATTCGCCCCCAGCTTGCCTTCGAGCAGCGTGCCGCCATCCACGGCGATGACTTCCATGCGCGAATCCGGCATCTCGTCGCCATCGTTGGTCGCGCCCCGGCAACGCACGCTGCCCTCGTCGAGCAGGAAGCAGCGCGCCACCGGCTCATGGGCAGCAGCTCCCGCGCAGCCCAGCGCCAGGCCGAGGGCCAGCAGCCAGCGGGGGATACGGTGTTCAGTGCCTTGCATGTCTGCTCCGCTGTTCGTCGAACCACGCCACGGTGGCGGGAGAGGCCCGGTCCATGCGCATCATGGTCTGGTGGACGCTGCCGTCCTTGCCCACCACGGTGAGCCACAGTTCGCTGTCCGCCCGTGTCGTCGACGGCAGCGGAATCTCCACCCGCCGCTCCCAGCGCTGCCCCATGAAAGCCATGCCGGTCGCGCGCTCCGAGCGCGGCTTGTTCACCTTCAGGTAGACGCGCTGGATGTCGTCGTCGCAGGCCTCGCAGAAGCGCAGGCGGAACTCCTTCATCGGCACGTCCATCTCCATCACCTCCGGCACGTCGCGATGGGCCTCGGCAAAGGTGAACTGCCACGGCCCCACTTCGCCCTGGATCGCATCGGTGCGCTTGAGCAACTGGACTTCCTCACCGGCGAGGCCGGCCGAGAACACGGCGACCGTGGCGACCAGCAAGCCGGCGGCGATCCAGCGGCGGATACGAGGCTCGGCAACGACATCCGCCTCTGTCGGCTCGAGTTTCGCCCTGCCGCGCCCGGCGTGCTCACGTGGCTTCGGCTGCCAGGGCCACTTGGGGAAGGCGAACACCAGCGCCAGCGCCGCCACGCTCAGCCAGCCCAGCCACAGCGTGATGCCCACACCGCTGCCCAGCTCAGCAATGCCCAACACCAGTGCGACCACCAGCAGCAGCCAGCCCAGCACCCGCGCCGTGCGCTGCCAGTTCGGTGCAGGCGGGCGCCCCAGCAGGTGCCTGCCATGCCGTTCCGTGGCGAAAGCCAGCGCGAAGAAGCCCAGTCCGCTCAGCAGCAGGATGCCCAGATGCATCCCGCTCAAGCTCCATACGGCGTTCATGCGCCACCTCCCCGCTCTGCGAGCCAGAGCAGCCAGGAGATTCCGGACAGCAGCAGCGTGCCGAAAACCATGCCTGTCCAGGCACGGGCTGCGCTACGCGTGTGGAAAGCCCAGATCACCGCCACGGTGTAAACGGTGAAGCTGATCATCGTCGCCCACAGCACGCCCTGCGCCCGCGGCGCCGGCCACAGCAGCGACATCAGCACGGTGGCCGCGGAAGTGAGCGCGTAGCCGCCCAGCGCGGCGGCAGCCACGCGGGAGGCCACCGACCAGCAATAGGCCGGCGTCAAGGTGCTTTCCTTTTTCATGCCACTCCCTTCCTCGGCATGGCGCCCGCCGCAGCCTGCACGGCCTGGCCCGCCGGGGCCAGGCGGCGCCGCACCTTGATCGCCGTATAGGCAAACATCGCCGCCAGCGCCCACATCGTCAGATCGAAGCCCGCCAGCACCCAATCGCCGGACGGCAGAGTCTGGCCGAGGTGGCGATCCGACGTCAGCGCATTGATCACCGGCACCAGCGCATAGGCTGCGCAGGCGCCCCACAGCAGTTCGACCCAGGCGCGGGCAAGCGGCCGCGCCCGGGCATAGAACAAGGTGCCCAGCCACACCGCGAACAGGGAGTGAAACTCCCAGGCCGCCCGATCCGCGATGTCGACCGGCAGCAGGCGGTTCGCCCAGAAGTAGGCCGCCACCGCCAGCGGCAGGCCGGCAATGGTGGCGACGTTGAGCGCCTCGACCAGCCGCACGCCGAAGTGCTCGGCACCTTCGCGGCCGCTGCCCAGGTGATGCCTGCGCCGCTTGACGCTCCACAGCACCAGCCCGGTGCCGATCATGGCGCAGCCCAGCAGGCCGGCCACGAAATACAGCCAGCGGCCCCAGATATCGGCAAACAGGCCTTCGTGCAGGTTGAACATCACGCTCTGGGTCAATCCGGCGCTGCCGCCGGGGCGGGGTTCCGGCTCCAGCCGCTCGCCCGTCCCGGCATGGAAACGCAAGGTGGCCGGATTCCAGAAATCCAGGCTGCCGCCGGGAACCTGCGCGACGAGGATTTCGGGCGGCTCGCCTTCGTGGCGCTCGATGGTCACCGAAGCCACCCGGCCCGCCCCCCATTCCGCCTCGGCCTGCGCGACCAGCGGCGCCAGCGCCACCGCCGGCTTGCCGATCGGCTCATGCTTGTGTTCGCCGCGCTCGAAAAGCTCGTCGTAATACGCCGACTGCTCCGCCGGGCCGGTGCCATACAGCACGTCCCGGCCGGCCGGCATGTAGGTGAACAGGAAGAACACCAGCCCGCTGTAGGTGATCATCAGGAAGAAAGGCAGCGCCATCACGCTCACCGCATTGTGCGCATCCAGCCAGCTGCGCTGGCCCTTGCCGGGGCGGAAGGTGAAGAAATCCTTGAAGATCTTCTTGTGCGTGATCACGCCGCTGACGATCGCCAGCAGCATCAGCATCGTGGCGATGCCGACAATGCGGATGGCCCAGTCGTAGGACATGTAGTGCAGCGCGTAATGCATCCGGTACAGGCCGCGGCCGCCCGCGGTTTCGCGCGGCTCCGGGCCGGCGGGCAGCAGCGCGCCGGAGGCCGGATCGAGCTTTTCGCTGCCGCTCGCGCCCCACTCATGGCCCGGCAAGGGCATCTCTTCCCAGCGGATTTCGAGGCCGCGCCACTCGCGCGGCGCCATCGCCTCGTGCGGCAGGGTGATGCGCCAGCTCGCGGCCACCGGCGCCACCTGCTCCAGGCGCTGCAGCGCGAGTTCGAGCATGTGTCCGGTCGCGACGCCCTCGCCCGGATTGTCCAGCTGCATGGTGCGCTCCGGCTCCATCCAGCGGGTGATCTCGTACTGGAAGTAGCCGGCGGTGCCGGTGACGAAAACGAAAAACAGCAACCAGCCGGCCACGAGGCCGACCCAGGTGTGCAACCAGGCCATCGACTGGCGGAGATGCTCTTTCATGCCTGTCTCCAGGCATGGCGGGCACACCCGCGTGGGAAGAGAAATTGTCTGTGCATCGGTAATGGTGAGAAAAAGGAAGGGGCATGAACGCCCTGGATTCGCGCGGCGGGCTCGAAGGCGACTCTTTTCGCCGTCTTCTGCGCTCTCATCTGGTATGTCGTTTGAGGCGGCAAAAAACGGACATTTCTTACTTATTGTTACAAGTACACTAGAAAAGGAATGCCTCGATGCGTATGGCAGGCGCGATTGACGGCCCCGTCTCCAGCAAATGAAAATAAGAAGGATTAACAACACCCTTCTGTGCTCGTTCGCACCGAGCAAGGGTCTTCGCCCACCGGAGCACGCCGTGCCTGTCGCCCCAGCCCACCCCGTTGCCAAGCTGTACACCGAGCATCACGGCTGGCTGCACGCCTGGTTGCGCAGGAAGCTGGGCTGCTCGAACCACGCGGCGGACCTGGCCCAGGACACCTTCCTGCGGCTGCTCAGCCAGGAGCGCCGCGGCACGCCGGTCGAAACCCTGCGCCAGCCGCGCGCCTACCTGGCGACGGTCGCCCATGGGCTGGTGGTCAATCTGTGGCGCCGCCAGGAGATCGAACGGGCCTGGCTGGAAACGCTCGCCAGCCGGCCCGAGCCGCTTGCACCCTCGCCGGAAGAGCGTGCCCTGCTGGTCGAAGCCCTGTGCGAGCTCGACGCCCTGCTCGATCGCCTCAACCCCAAGGCCCGCAGCGCCTTCCTGATGGCACGGCTCGACGGCCTGAGCTACGTCGAAATTGCCGGGCAGCTGGGCGTTTCCGAACGCATGGTGAAGAAGTACATGGCGCAGGCCATGCTTCATTGCCTGCAGTCGGGGCTGGCACCATGAGCCCGGCGGCCGGGAGCAGCGGCAATCCGCCGGATGCTTCCGACTTCGAGGTACTGCAGCAAGCCGCCGAATGGTTCGCCGTTCTCGGCGCACCTGCCGTCAGCCCCGCCCAGCGCCAGGCCTGGCAAGCATGGCGGGACGCCGATGCCCGCCACCAGGCTGCCTGGCAGCAGGTCGAGAACATCTGCGGCGCCTTCAGCCATCTCCCCACGGCCGACAAGGCCGGCGCACGCTGCGCCCTCGACACGGCCTCCGAGCGGCAATTGACGCGCCGGCGAGCCGCCAAGATGCTGCTTCTGCTGTGCGGCACCGGTACCTTGGGCTGGGCCGCCGTGCGCCACACCCCCTGGGCCACCTGGAACGCGGAATACAAGACCGCCACCGGCGAACGGCGCCAGGTCATGCTGGCGGACGGCGGCGGCATCTGGCTCAACTCCGCCAGCGCCATCGACGTCGATTACAGCGGCAGCCTGCGCCGCATCCACCTCCACGCCGGTGAAATCCTGATCCAGACCGCGCTCGACCTCCACCAGCCGCCGCGCCCCTTCGTCGTCCACACCACCCACGGCCGGATGCGCGCCCTCGGCACCCGCTTCAGCGTACTGCAGCAGGATGCGGCAACCCAGGTCACGGTGTTCGAGGGCGCGGTCGAACTGCAGCCGAAAGCAGCCAGCGCACCGGCCCTGATCGTGCACGCCGGCCAGCAAAGCCGGATGAGCCGCCACGGCGCCTCCCCGCCCGCCGACGCCGACAGCGCCCGCCAGGCCTGGAGCCAGGGCCTGCTGCTGGCGGAGAACATCCGCCTGGCCGACTTCATCGCCGAACTCGCCCGTCACCGCCCCGGCTATCTCGGCTGCGCGCCCGAGATCGGCGAGCTGCGCCTGGTCGGTGCCTACGAGCTCGGCGACACCGACCGCGTGCTGGCCGCGCTCGAAGCCACCCTTCCCGTCCGCGTGCGGCGCGTCCTGCCGTGGTGGGTCGTCGTCGAAGCGCGGCAGGAACCGGCCGCCAGGTAATTTTTTTCGGCGCCGAGGTTCCCTTTTCGCCCCGCTCGATTGGCTTACCGGATGAAACCCTTTCATCCACCCCTTTCGCGTGCAGGCAACTCATGTTCAAGCCCTCCAGCCCCCTCCCCCCGAACCGCCGGCGCCAAGCGCTCGCCCTCGCCGTGCGTGCCGCGCTGCTCGGCTTGCCGCTGCTCATCGGCCTGCCCCAGGTACGGACTGCCGCCCACGCGGCGGAAACCATCGCCCGGCAGAGCTACGAGGTGCCGTCAGGACCACTCGCCGGCGCCCTGCTCCAGTTCGCCCGCCAAGCCGGCATCCAGCTTTCGGTCGACGCCAGCCTCACCGCGGGGCACGGCAGCAAGGGTTTGCGCGGTCAGTACAGCATCGACTCGGCCTTGAGCGCGCTGCTTGCAGGCACGAAGCTGGAAGCGGTGAATCGGGGCGGCAACGAATACACCTTGCGCAAGCTGCCGGTACGGCAGGGAGAAACGACGCTGGCGCCCGTGGCGGTCACCGCCAGCGTGGAGCGCAGTGCCATCAGCGAAGGCACGGGCAGCTACGGGGCACGGGGTGCGAGCATCATGAAAGGGGTGCAGTCGCTGAAGGAGACTCCCCAGTCCGTCACCGTCATCACCCGCCAGCGGATGGACGACCAGGGACTGGACACGCTGGAAAACGTACTCGCCAACACCACCGGCGTCACCCTGCGCCGGCGTGTGGGCGGTGGCAACGACATCGTCATCCGCGGCTTCGAGACCAACACCATCCAGTACGACGGCATGCCGCTGCCGCGCTCCTACACCAACGGCAACATGCTGCAGGCCAGTTCCGTCCATCTCGACCGAGTGGAAGTGCTGCGCGGCGCCCAAGGCCTGCTGGAAGGCGCCGGCAGCCCGGCCGGCGCGGTGAATCTGGTGCGCAAGCGGGGCACGGCCGAACGCCGGTTGACGGTGGAAGGCCGCGCCGGCTCCTGGGACAACTACGGCGCCCGCGTCGATGCCGGCGGCCCGCTGAACGAAGCCGGCACGCTGCGCGCCCGCGCGGTGCTGGACTACGAGGACAAGAGCGCCTACGTGGACAAGGTGTGGGACCGCAACCTGAGCGCCTATGCCGCGCTGGACCTCGATGCCACGCCGGACACCACCCTCGGCCTGGGGCTGGCCCATACCCGCTTCAAAGGCAACAGCGGTATTTACAACGGCCTGCCGCGCCATGCCGACGGCACCATGCCGGATATCTCCCGCCGCGCCAACATGGACGCCGACTGGAGCGAGGCGACGCGGGAGGAAACCCAGCTCTTTGTCGATTTCGAGCACCGTTTCAATCCGGACTGGAAGCTGAAGGCCAGCGGCATCTACATCGACGAGACCTTCGACGGGGCCACCGCCCTGTCCTACTTCCGCCTGATCCCGGTCGGTGGCAACTCGATGACGGCGCCTGGTTTCGCCTACGATTTCGGCGGCCGGAGCAAGGGCCTGGATATCAACCTGAGCGGCGCATTCCAGGCGCTGGGAATCGCCCACGAAATCGTCGTCGGCGGCAGCTACTCCAACCAGGAGCGCGACGACGCCTTCCACGAGTACTCGAACACCACCATCGACATCTTCGACAGCAAGGCCGACATCATCCCGCTCGGCGCCCGCGCGCTCAGCCGCATGCGCGATCTCGGTTCCAAGACCACCCAGCGCGGCCTCTACGGGCTGTGGCGCGGGCATCTCACCGATCGCGCCACGCTGATCCTGGGCGGCCGTACGAGCTGGTACGACTATCGCAGCGCCATCGTCAATCCGGTCAACGGCGCCATCGTCACCCGTTCCCGGGAGAAGGAAAGCGGCGAATTCACCCCCTACGGCGGTCTGGTCTATGCCCTGACGCCGCAGTGGTCCGCCTATGCCAGCTACGCCGAGATCTTCGAGCCGCAAAGCGTCACCGACGCCGGGTTCAAGGTCCTGCCGCCGATGACCGGCGTCAATTACGAACTGGGCATCAAGGGCGAACTGTTCGACGGCGCGCTCAACACCTCGCTGGCAGTATTCCGCGTCGACCAGAAAAACCGCGCCGTCACCGACTACGATTCGCCCATGCTGTGCGGCGGCTGGTACTGCTCCCGCGCCGCCGGCAAGGTACGCAGCCAGGGCGTCGAGCTGGAAGCCCACGGCACGCTGGCGCGCGGCTGGCAACTGAGCGGTGGCTACACCTACAACCGCAACAAGTACCTCGAGGATGCGGACGAAAGCCTGGTCGGCAAGCCGTTCAGCGACGAAACACCCAGGCACATGCTGCGCCTGTGGTCCGACTACCAGTTGGCCGGCGAGTTGGAAAAGTGGCGCATCGGCGCCGGGGTGAACTACCGCAGCAAGCAAAAGACCGACAGCGCCACCATGAAGAACCCGGTACAGGGCGGCTACGCCGTCTGGAACGCCCGAGTGGCCTACCAGATCGACAAGACCTGGAGTGCCGCGCTCAACGTCGAAAACCTGTTCGACAAGCGCTATTACTCCAACATCACCGCCAATTACCTGCACAGCTACGTGGGCGAGCCACGCAGCTTCCTGCTGACCGTGCGCGGCAGCTTCTGACGCCGATACCGAGCGCCCCTGGCTCTGCACACATCAGCCACGGCGGCACCCGCTTGCGGGTGCCGTTTCCTTCAGCACGCGCAGGACGCTGCGCATATCGTGCCCGACCTTCGTATTAGTCCTCTATGGTTTGCAGCACATAGCGCGGCCTTCCCCGGTCCGTGATGAATACCGGCCCGGAAGCAGCCGCCCGCTTGGCGGCTCCGACATCACGGATGAACTGACCGCTTGAAACAGCGTGGATGGTCATTTCTGCCCCCTGCGCACCACCGATGTCTGTACGTTGGAACATTGACTGAACGCATGCCAGCGGCCGAGAGAACAGGAATTCAAGCCAGTCGCCTGAACAGGCAGCGGTGCTATCATTTGCGAATGATTCTCATGACAAGCCTCGCACCTTTCCGTACCTGAATGGTACGGATCGAGCGCCCGGCCTGTCCGGCACGGAGCCTGCCTTGCAGCACAAAGCGACAGAACAAACCCACTTGATCGGCGAACTGTATTCCAGCCATCGCGGCTGGCTGCAGGGCTGGCTGCGCAAGAAGATCGGCTGCCTGCACCAGGCTGCCGACTTGGTGCAGGACACCTTCGTCAAACTGCTGTCGTCCGCCAACCTGCCGGCCCTGCGCGAGCCGCGCGCCTACCTGCTGGTGATCGCCAGCCATCTGATGATCGATCATTACCGGCGCCGCAAGCTGGAACAGGAAAGCCTGCAAACCATGGCGGTGCTGGCCGAAGACGCGCTGGCCGCCAGCCCCGAGGAGCAGGCCGCGACCCGCCAGCTGCTGGGCGAGACCCTGCACGTCCTGGCCCGCGAACTGGGCGACAAGCCCTGCCGGGCCTTTCTGATGGCGCGCGTGGATGGCATGTCCTACGCGGAGATCGCCGCCGCGCTCGGCGTGTCCGAGAGCAGCGTCAAGCAGTACCTGAGCAAAGCCCTGGCGTATTGCCATGCCCGCCTCTACACCCATGACTGACGCGGCGCTGAACGAATCCGCGATCCGCGAACAGGCCGCCGAGTGGATCGTGCGCCTCGACGACGCACTGGACGACGCCCAGCGCCAGGCCGTGCAGGCGGCCTGCCGGGCGTGGTGTGCGCAGGACGAGCGGCACGCGCGCATCTTCCGCCAGATGCAGCAGATGTGGCAGGCCGCAGCCCAGCCCGCCAAACCGAAACGCGGCGGAAAAACCGCCGCCGCGGCCGGCCTGCTCGCCCTGCTCGTGCTGTGCTGGCTGCTGCCGCTGCAGGCCTGGCTGGCCGACGTGCGCGTGGCGCCGGGTGAACTGCGCCAGGTGACGCTGGAGGATGGCAGCCGCCTGACGCTCGACAGCGGCGCGAGCATCGATATCCGCTTCGACGGGCAGATGCGCTCGGTGCATCTGCATGCCGGCCGCTTGCTGGCCGACGTGGCCAAGGACCCGCAAGGCCGCAGCTTCCGCGTCGTCGGCCGCGACGGCACGGCAACGGCGCTGGGCACGCGCTACATCGTCGATCAGCAGGCCGCCGACACGACGGTCAGCGTGCTGGAATCCTCCGTCGCGGTGGCCAGCCGCGCCCGGCCGGACCAGCCGGTCGTCCTGCAGGCCGGACAAACCGTGCGCTATACGCGCGCAGCGCCGGGCTCGCCGGAGACTCTGGCACCCACCGCCACCGACGCGGCCTGGGCCAACGGCCAGCTGATCTTCAACGCCACGCCGCTGCCCGAGGTCGTTGCCGAACTGGCGCGCCACCGGCGCGGCATCCTGACCCTGCGCCGGGCCGACGAACTGGCCGAATTGCGCTTCACCGGCATGCTGCCGCTGCAGGACAGCGATGCCGCGCTGCGCATCCTGGCCCGGTCGCTGCCCGTGTCGGTGGAACAGGCCACGCCATACGTGGTCTGGCTGGCGCCGGAGGAAACCCGGACGCAAAAATAATTTCACGATGGACTGCCCGATTTTTTCCGGCGCCAGTCATGGAGGTTGAGCAGCAGCTTTCATCAACCATCAGGAGTTCATCGTGCATCGTCTTCATCACGGTCGGCTGCCCGCGCGGCTGTCGCTGATCGCCCTGTGCCTGGGACTGGCTGCGCCGGCCTCGGCACAGACCGGCAGCCCCTTGGCGTCCCCGCTTCCCCTGTCCATCTCCGCCCAGCCGCTGGACAAGGCGCTGACCGAACTGGCCACCAAGACCGGCCTGCTGATCGGCGTGGACAGCAGCCTGCTGGCCGGCAAGCAGGCACCGGCCATCAACGGCAGGTATACGCCGACCACCGCGCTGGACAAGCTGCTGGAAGGCTCGGGCCTGGAGGCGGTGAGCCAGGGCGGCAACGAATACACCTTGCGAAAGCTGCCGGTACGCTCTGGAGAAACGCGCCTGGCGCCGGTGACGGTGAGCGCCGGGGTGCTGCGCGACGCCACCAGCGAAGGCACCGGCGCCTACGCCGCCCGCGGCGCCACACTCTTCAAGGGCGCCCAATCGCTGAAGGAGATTCCCCAGTCCGTCACCGTCATCACCCGGCAGCGGATGGACGACCAGGGGTTGGACACGCTCACCGAGGTGCTCGAACAGACGCCCGGCATCACGCTGAGAAAGCGGCCCAACGGCGGCAGCGACATCTATGCGCGCGGCTTCCTGACCGAAACGCTCCAGTACGACGGCATCCCTTTGTCGCGCTATCACAACTGGGGGAATTCCCTGACGGCAAGCTCGGTTCACCTCGACCGCGTCGAAGTGCTGCGCGGCGCGCAGGGACTGCTGGAAGGCGCGGGCAGCCCGGCCGGCGCGGTCAACCTGGTGCGCAAGCGCGGCCTGGCCGAGCGGGCACTGACCGTCGAGGGCCGGGTCGGCTCGTGGGACCACTACGGCACCCGCCTGGACGTCGGCGGTCCGTTGAACCAGGAAGGCACGCTGCGCGGCCGCGCGGTGCTCGATTACGAAGACAAGCAGTCCTTCCTCGACACCGTGTGGGACCGCAACCTCAATCTCTACGCCGCGCTTGATTTCGACGCCACGCCGGACACCACCATCGGCGTGGGCGTGGCCCATGCCCGGCTGAAAGGCAACAGCGCGCTCTACCCCGGTGTGCCCCGCTACGCCGATGGGCGGGACCTCGGCCTGCCGCGCTCGGCCTATGTTGCCGCAGGCTGGAACGAGGCCGACCGGCGCGAAACCCAGGTCTTCCTCGATCTGGAGCATCGCTTCAGTGAAAACTGGAAGCTGAAGGCCGCGGCGGCCTACGTCCGCGAAAACTACGATGCAGTCGAGTCGCACGCGAATGGGCGCGTCGCCGTGGGCGGCAGCACGGTCAACGGTGTCGGCTATGCCTACGACGATGCGGCGAACAGCCGGGGACTGGACATCCATCTCAGCGGCAAACTCCAGGCCCTGGGGCTGGCGCACGAGGTGGTCATCGGCGGCAACTACACGAAGCAGAAACGCGACGATGGCTATGTCCAGTACTGGAATTACACGACCTACGACGTTTTCAACCCGGATCACGACACGCCGCACCTTTCCGCCTACACGCCTTCAGACATTTGGGAGCAGCAGGCGGACACCACGCAAAAGGGGTTGTACGCGCTGCTGCGCAGCCACTTGACCGAGCGCGCGACCCTGGTGCTGGGCGGACGGGCGAGCTGGTACGAATTCAACGACATGGGAATCAGCCGCGTGGATGGCTACACGTTCTCCTCGGCAAAGAAGGAGAGCGGTGAATTCACGCCTTACGGCGGACTGGTCTATGCCCTGACACCGCAATGGTCGGCCTACGCCAGCTACGCGGAGATCTTCAACCCCCAGAGCGCCACGGACGCCCAGCGGCGCCTGCTGGAGCCGATGACCGGCACCCATTACGAGGTTGGCGTCAAGGGCGAACTCTTCGGCGGCGCCTTGAACACCTCGCTGGCGGTCTACCGCGCCGAACAGAAAAACCGTGCCGTCACCGACTACGATTCGCCGATGCTCTGCGACGGCTGGTACTGCTCACGCGCCGCCGGCAAGGTACGCAGCGAAGGCGTCGAGATCGAGGCGCACGGCGAACTCGCACCGGGCTGGCAGCTCAGCGGCGGCTACACCTACGGCCGCAACGAGTATCTCGACGACGTCGACCCGGCACGGGTCGGCAAACCGTTCGACTACATCTCTCCCAAGCACATGCTGCGCCTGTGGTCCAACTACCGGCTGCCCGGCGAGCTGCATCCATGGCAGGTCGGCCTCGGCACCACCTACCGCAGCCAGCAGAAGACCAGCAGCAGCACCATGCTGAACCCGGTGCAGGGCGGCTACGCGATCTGGAACGCCCGCGTGGCCTACCAGATCGACAAGACCTGGTCGGCCGCACTGAACATCGACAACCTGTTCGACAAGAAGTACTACGCGTCCATCGATGACCAGTACTACTACAACCACGTCGGCGAGCCGCGCCGCTTCCTGCTGACCGTGCGCGGCAGCTTCTGAGCGGAGTGGGCCGAGCCAAAGGTGAAATCCATCATGTCATGCAGGCCGTGACTGATGGGTTTCGCTACGCTCTACCTATGCAGCCCAACCCATCCACCGGCCTGCGCCCACGCAGCGCCCAACACGACGGAACTACGGCACATACACGCCCACGGATCGGCCAAACCAACGCCACTGTTCTCGAAGTCCTTCGTATTCCTCGTCACTCGAGGATGCAGATTCACTCACCGCCAGCGGGTCGAGCAGATTTGAAAGCGATGAA
This sequence comes from Thauera carbonicopians, assembly GCF_025699485.1. GTDB lineage: Bacteria > Pseudomonadota > Gammaproteobacteria > Burkholderiales > Rhodocyclaceae > Thauera. The sequence continues at coordinate 504,662 of NZ_JANUXN010000001.1, forward strand.
GCAGAACAAGGTGCGGGAGCGGTCATGGCAGCAAATGAAACCAGAATTCGACTTCGTATCTTACTCGATAACGATATCAATTCCTATTTACAAACCAGGGCGATATACTCCTGCGGCCATACACCGACACCTTGCTCGCCGCGCCCGATCCAGCGTCCGGCTGGGCTGGTTTGCCCGCCATGTACGCCAAGGACGCTTCCTCCTCGCTGGTCGTCACCCTCGCGCATCATTACGACGGCCTGGTCGCCTATCTGTGCCGCAAGCTCGGTTTCGCCCAGGGCAACGCGCGCGCCACCCGCGACCTCGCTCACGAGGCGCTCCATGAAGTTTGCCTGCAACTGCTGAAGGAAGAACCGCAGCTCGGCAAGGTGCGGGTGCCAATCGCCTTCCTGCGTACCCTCAGCCAGCGGCGCGCCATCGACGTACTGCGCCGCGAAGCGGCCTGGAACAGGTTTGCGGTTTGTGCCGACGAGCATCCCGAATTCCTCTCGCACTCTGCACCGCGCACGAGCGAGGCCGAATACCAGCTCGATGCACGCCAGCGCATCGCCCTGCTCGCCCAGGCCATCGAATCCCTGCCGCCGCGCTGCCGCGACGTGTTCGTGCTGCACAAGGTGCACGAATGGACGCAGGCCGATGTGGCGGCGCACCTCGGCATTTCGGTGAAGGCGGTGGAGAAGCACATCCGCGTCGGGCTGGCCTGCTGCCGAGTCGCCATGGCGGGTTATCTCGACGATGAAGCCTGAACAGCCATGAGCAAGTGCCCCGATCCGCGCCCTTCCCGCAGTAAAACGCTGCGTGCAGCGGGCAATGCTACCCAGGCGCCCCCCCGCGCCGCGGTCGAGGACACGATCGATGCACATCGCAGCGTGCTGCAGGCGATGTTCCCCATTCCACCGGCACGCCCTCGAAACAAGCGTGCGGCCCGCAACGCCGGCACGGCAGCGGCCGTGCTGCTGGCCGCTGCCCTGTGGTGGGCGGATCCCGCCTATCGAAACGAGCACTTCGCCACCGCCATCGGTGAGTTGCGTGAAATCCCGCTGGCCGACGGCAGCCGCCTCGTGCTCGATACCGCCAGCGCAGCCCAGGTGAGCTGGCATCTGCGCTCGCGCCGCGTCGAGCTGCAGCAGGGCCGCGTCCATTTCGACGTCGAACCCTCGACCTTCCGTCCGATGACCGTCGCCGCAGGCGAAATCCGCGTGCGTGTCGTCGGCACCCGCTTCGATGTCTGGCGCCAGCCCACCGGCACCCAGGTCGTCGTCCAGCAAGGTACGGTCGCGGTATGGCATGCCGCACACGAGCAGGATTCCACCCTGTTGCCGGCCGGTCAGCAGATCCGGTTCGATGACGCTTTCCAGGCCGAACATTCGCCGCCGTCGAGCACTCGGGTCGACGCAGAAAGTCTCGGCACCTGGCAGACCGGCTTGCTCGTGTTCCAGAACACGCCGCTGAACGAAGCCCTGGCCGAGATCCAGCGCTATCGCCAGGCGCCGATCCGCCTGCAAGGCAAGTTCGGCAGCGACACCAACGTCTCGGGCGTATTCGACAGCCGCAGCACCGATCAACTGCTCGACCGGCTGCCCGACATCCTGCCGGTGCAGGTCGTGCGCCACCCCGGCGGCGAAGTGGACGTCCAGCGCCGCTGAGCAGCGTGGCGTGCTTGCCGGCCGTCCCAGCCGCTCACGCGGGCAACAGCCTCTGTGCCCGGCAGGCTGCAATTTTTCCGAGGGAAGGTAGGGGTCGGATGAGGCCCATACGACATGTGTTCATCACCCACCCACGGCAACGCTGGAGCCCTGCATGAGCACAGTCCGACCTTTCCGCCCTTCCCGGCAGCACGCCTTATCCCTGCATGCACTGGCGCTGGCATGCGCCCTTGCAACAAGCCTGATGGCCGCGGCCCCATCCGCGCGTGCGCAACAGAGTACCGGCACCACGACACAGGCCGTACTGGCCTTCGACCAGCCCGCCCAGCCGCTTGGCGAAGCCGTCAATGCGCTGGCGCGCCATGCCCGGGTGCAGATCATCTTCGCCGCCTCGGCCACCGAAGGCTTCAGCGCACCAGCCCTGCGCGGCAGCTACACCGTACGCCAGGCTCTCGACCGGCTGCTGGCCGGCACCGGGCTGATGGCCAGCCAGTCCGGCAACGCGTTCACCATCCAGGCTCAAACCAGGTCGCCTGAAACGGCGCTGAAAGCAGTGACGGTCACGGCGCAATACGGACTCGGTGGCGCCACGGAAGGCACCGGCCAATACACCACCGGCGCGATGAACACGGCCACCAGGATGGCGCTTTCACCACGTGAAACACCACAGTCGGTGAGTGTGCTGACCCGCGCGCAGATCGACGACCAGAATCTCACCACGTTGGATGACGCGGTTCAGCAGATCACCGGCCTGACGATGCAGAAAGGCTATTACACCGGCGATTCCGGCAGCTTCAATGCACGCGGCTTCCCGGTTTCCAATCTGCTGCTCGACGGCGTGCCGACCAGCGCCGGCGCCAACGGCACCTTCAATGCCGACAACGACGCGCTGGACATCTACGACCGGGTGGAGGTCGTGCGTGGCGCCACCGGCCTGACCACCGGCGCCGGTACGCCCTCTGCCGCGATCAACCTGGTACGCAAGCGCCCGACGGCGGAGATCGAGCGCCGCGTCATGCTCAGCGCAGGCAGCTGGGATAACTACCGTGCCATGGTCGATGCCGGCGGGCCGCTGAACGAGGCAGGCACGCTGCGTGGCCGCGTCGTCGCCACCGTACAGGACTCCGACAAGTTCTACGACGTCGCCCACGACCGCAACCACCAGCTCTACGGCATCCTCGAGGCCGACCTGACGCCCGATACCATGGCCACCCTCGGTTTCCACTACCGCAAGGTGGACAACGACGGGCTGCTGCCTGGTTTACCGACCAATCCCGATGGCAGCTTCCTTTCCGGCGTGAGTCGCTCGACCAATCTCGCCAACGATTTCGACTACTGGAAACAGACCGACAAGACCGTGTTCGCCGAGCTGATCCACAACTTCGCCAACGGCTGGCAAGCCAAGGCCGCAGCGGTATGGAAGCGCCCCGAGCAGGACATGGTGTTCTCCGGCCTGTATCGCAATGGCGGCATCCTGCGCCAGAACACCCAGAGCTATCGCCTCGACAACGAGCAGGACAGCTACGACCTGTCCCTCAATGGCCCCTTCTCGCTGTTCGGCCGCACGCACGAACTCATGCTGGGTGCGAGCTACCGCAGCCGCGACAACCTCAACTGGGGCGGCTGGGCGGCCTACAGCTGGACGACAGACGGGCCTGCCGTCGATCCATACAACTGGGATTCATCGGCCGTTCGCAAGCCGGACATCGACATGACGCTGTGGGGCATCGACGCGACGACTCGCCAGAAAGCCGTCTATGCAGCCACGCGACTGAACATCAGCGATCCGCTGAAAGTCATCATCGGCACCCGCATCGACTGGTACCGGCACGACAACCATCGCAACGATACGAGCTACAAGGTCAACCAGGAACTCACCCCCTACTTCGGCGCGATCTATGACCTGGACGACCAGCATTCGGCCTATGCGAGCTGGACGGAAATCTTCGAGCCGCAGGGCAGCTACGACAGCAGCGGCAAGCTGCTCGATCCGATCACCGGCACCAATTACGAGATCGGCATCAAGGGCGAGTATTTCGGCGGCCGCCTGAATGCCAGCCTGGCCGCATTCCTCATCAAACAGCAGAATCGTGCCACCGACGACCTCGCCGGGCCCAACCCCTGCCCCGGCAGCGCCTGGGGCTATTGCCAACGGGCGGCGGGCGAGGTGGAAAGCAAAGGGATCGAACTGGAGATCGCCGGCGCATTGACGCCGGACTGGCAGTTGATGGCAGGCTATACCTACGTTGCCGCCAGGTTCAACAAGGATGCCGACAAATCGATCGTCGGCAAACTGTTCGACCCCGATCTGCCGCGCCACCAATTGAAGCTGTCGACCAGCTACCGACTGCCCGGCGAACTCAATCGCTGGCGGGTCGGCGGCAATCTGTATGCCCAGAACGGCATCCGGGCCAGCGACGACACGCGCGTACGGCAGTCCGGCTACACCGTCGTCGGCCTGCACACCGCCTACAGCCTGAACAAGCAGACGGAAATCCGGCTGAACATCAACAACCTGTTCGACAAGCACTACTACCAGACCATCGGCTGGGCGACCGGCGGCAACGTCTTCGGGGCACCGCGCAACTTCACCTTGAGTGCGCAGTACTCGTTCTGAGCGCTCGGCCCTTCAGCCAGCCGGCTGCTTTCCACGGGAAGGCCGCCGGCTGATCCGACCAGGCGCCGGCGCGCTGCTACGACGCCGTGCACGCACACCGCGCCCACTGCCTCGCCGAACATGGTCAAGGCGGTGAACATCCAGGGCTTTTCCACGCTACCGCTTCATGCTCCCATCGACTGCCGCACGGGAGACGGGATGCCGAATGCCTGCTCGAACTCCAGTACCGGCAGCGGGCGGGCGAACAGATAGCCCTGGCCCTGCATGCACCCCGCTTCGATCAGCGCGGCACGCTGTTCGGCCGTCTCCACGCCTTCGGCGATCGTCTCCAGCGAAAAGACGCTGGCCATGTCCAGCACGGCATTGATGACGGCCCGGTCCTGTGGGGATTCCAGCATGCCCTGGACGAACGAGCGGTCGATCTTGATGCGGCTCAGTGGGTAGCGCTTGAGCAGGCTGAGCGAGGCGTAGCCCGTGCCGAAATCGTCGAATGCCACGCCGACGCCGCAATCGCGCAGGCGTCGCAGGGATTCGAGCGCCTGCTCATCGTGATCAAGCACGATGTTCTCGGTGATCTCCAGCTCCAGGGCCTGTGCTGGCAGCCCATGCCGCTCCAGCGTGTCCACCACGCAGGAAGCCAGGTCGTTGACGCGGAACTGCGCACCGAACAAATTGACGCCCATGCGGAAATCGGTCAGCCCGACCCGCCGCCACCGGGCAAGCTGGGCGCATGCCTCATCCAGTATCCACGCCCCCGTGGTCGCCGCCAGCGGCCCCTGTTCCAGCGCAGGCAGGAAGGCCGCCGGGGAGAGCAGCCCGCGCTGCGGATGCCACCAGCGGATGAGGGCTTCTGCGCCGACCAGCACACCGTCGGACAGGCGGACCTGGGGCTGATAGAAGAGCACGAATTCACCGGCCTGTACCGCGCGGTGCAGTTCCAGCCCATACAGATGGCGCGCGACCGCCTCCATGCGCAGCGCCTGCACGAACACGAAGGACTGGGCGCCGCCCAGGCGTTTGGCCTGGAACAGGGCCAGGTCTGCGCTGCCGATGAGCGCCACGGCTTCCTGCCCGTGCTGCGGCGTTACGGCGACGCCGCAGCTCGCCGTGACCCTGACCTCGTAGCCATCGACAGCGATGGCCTGCGACAGGCTACCGATCAGGGACTCTGCAAACTGCTGTGCCTGTCTGACGTCGGTGAGGTCCTCCAGCAGCACGGCGAATTCGTCGCCTCCGATCCGTGCGGCCAACCCGACCACCCCCACTCCTGCGTGCAACCGGTTTGCCACTTCGCACAGGATGCTGTCGCCCACCGCATGCCCCAGCGCATCATTGATGTTCTTGAAACCATCGAGGTCGAACATCAGCACCGCGCCGGGCCTGGCCGCCGTCAGCACATCCTCCACGGCCCGGTAAAAGCGCGCCCGGTTGGCGAGTCCGGTGAGCAGATCGGTGCTGGCCATCCGCTGCAGTTCCTCTTCCTTGCGCTTTTGCGCGGAGATGTCCTGCAGGTGGGCGTTGAATACCAGTTGCTCGCCGTCCCGCCAGCAGAAGAGCGCGAGCCCCAGCTCGAACTGGCTGCCGTCCTTGCGCAGGCCGTGGGCCGTTTTGGGCATGGCCACGCCATCAAAGGTGCCGGCCGCAACCGCGGTCTCGACCAGCGAATGGAACAGGGGCCGTTCGGCTTCGGGAATCAGCCTGTCCACCAGGCTACCCGGCCCCTCGTCGAGCGCATAGCCATGCAGGGCGGCAGCGGCCTGATTCCAGGCGACGATCCGGCGTTGAGCATCGAACCAGACCACCGCGGTCGGCGAATGGCGGGCAAACTCGTCGAACGACCGTCTGGCCTTTTCGGTGGAAATCTCCAGGCGGCGAAGCTCCAGCCGATCGACGGCCATCCTGGCGAGTTCGCGCAGGCGTTCGCAATCCTCGGCGGAAAAGTCCCGCGGCCGCCCGTCGATGACGCACAAGGCGCCAAGCGCATGTCCGTCGGGCGACATCAGCGGAATCCCCGCGTAGAACCGCAGGTTGGCAGGTCCGGTGACCAGGGGATTGTCACGGAAACGCTCATCCAGCCGGGAGTCCTTCACCACCATGACGTCCTTCTGGTTGATCGCATGCGCACAGAAAGATACGTCGCGCCGCAGATCCACCTCGCCGATCCCCGTGCTCGCGGCAAGGAACACGTGATCGCTGCCTATCATGTTGACCGCGGCTACCGGGGTGCCGAACATGCGGCTGGCAATCTGTACGACCGGATCGAGCGTCGGCAAGGGCCGATCGCCGCTGAGGCCATAGTCCGCCAATGCGCGCAGGCGGTCGATTTCATCATGCGGAACAGTAGGACACTTCATCGGACGTCTCCTATTGCAGTAACACTCCGTCCCGGCTCTCTCCTGCGGGAGGGGGAGGACTCCGGCATCACGATATCAATATAGCATCATCGAGGGCGATCCGAGGTGCATGCCGTGCCCCTTTCTCCAACAGTCCGTGAACGCGTTATCGGCGGCAGCACAATGCCGGCAACATGTACGCGGACGGCCCTCGTCGCCCTCGTAGCGCCCACGCTACGTAACGCCTTGACGTTGCAAGACCGATAGTTCTTCCAGATGCAGCGCGCGAAAGTCGCTCAGCGTGCGATGGGCCGGGAAATTGCCTGCCGCCAGTACCCGAAACGCCATGTCGTCGTGCAGACGCCGTGCCAACTGGCGCGAGGAAACACGCCCGTCGCGTAGCCATACGGCAACACCTCGACCGTCATCGCCGGATGGAACGGCTGGTTGCGCCGACCGCCCTTGCTATAGCGCGCGTGAAAGGCGGACAAATCAAGTGTGTCCACGGTATCGCTGATGAAATATGCCAAGTGGCCTTCGGACAGCCCCTCATCTGCAGAAGGCGGCGGCAGGTACGGCTGCGCAGGATGGTACGGAAGGTACGAGGCAGTCGTCACCTACAAAGGCTAACGGCTGTTTGTTCTGCCGCTCAGACTCCTTGCAAGCGTTTGACGCCTGTGCGCAAAAAAGCAAGAATGAGAACGCTTCTCAAAATTATCCATAGAGCTGCCTGGGCCAGGCGGCAATCCGCGCCTCACGGAGATTTGCATGAACACCGCTGCGCTCGACTCCATCGACGCGCTCTACCGCAATCATCATGGCTGGCTACGGGCCTGGTTGCGACGCAGGCTGGGTTGCAGCCACCAGGCTTCCGACCTGGCACACGATACCTTCGTCCGCCTGCTCAAAAACGAAACCCTGCCCCGCATCGAAGAACCGCGTGCCTATCTGACGACCGTCGCGCGCGGCGTCCTGGTCAACTGGTACCGGCGCCAGTCGCTCGAGCAGGCCTGGCTCGACGCCCTTGCCGCCCAGCCCGAGGCGCTGGCGCCGTCCGAGGAAGAGCGCTACCTGATCCTCGATGCCTTGAACACACTCGATGCCCTGCTCGACGCGCTGCCGCCGCTGGTCAAGCGCAGCTTCCTGCTCGCCCAGGTGGCCGACTGCAAGTACGAGGACATCGCCACCGAACTCGGTATTTCGCTCCCCACCGTCAAGCGCTACGTGCGGCAGGCCTTCCGCCACTGCCTGCAGCACTTCGACGACATCATGATCGAACAGCCGTGAAACAGCGGGCCGCAGCGTCTCCCGTATCGGCCGAGGTGCTCGACGAGGCTGCCGACTGGCTGATGCTGATGCAGGAAGGCAGTGCCGACCGCCACGCCTTCGAACGATGGCGCTCGCTCAGCCCCGAGCACGGCCGCGCCTGGGAACGCGCCGAAGCCCTGCTCGGCAAGCTCGGCGCCCTGCCTCCGGCCCTGGCGCTGCCCGCGCTCGACCGTCCGCCGGCACGCGGACGCCGGGCCGTGCTGGCCAAGGCCGGCAAGCTGGCGATACTGCTGGTCTTGCTGCCCATCGGCTGGAGCGGCTGGCGCCTGCTCGAACGCAAGGGCGTGATGGCCGACTACCGCACTGCCGCGGGCGAACAGCGCGAGATCCTGCTGGAAGACGGTACGCAGCTCACGCTCAACACCGCCACCGCCATCGACGTGCGCTTCGGCAGCACCGCACGCAACATTCTGCTGCGCGCGGGTGAAATCCTCGTCCATACCGGGCACGACGATGCTGCCGAGCGCCCGCTGCACGTCATCACTCCGCACGGCATCGCCACCCCGATCGGCACCCGCTTCAATGTCCGCCTCGGCGACACCGCCACCCACGTCGCCGTGCTCGAAGGCAAGGTGCACATCGCACCCGGCGGCAGCACGGCATCGCAGGTGCTGCTGGCTGGAGAACAGGCGAGCTTTGCACCGGGCACGCTCGGCCCGGTCGCCCCTGGCAGCGCCAACACCGCGGCCTGGACACGCGGCATGCTGATGGCGGACGACATGCCGCTCGGCGAACTGGTCGACGAACTGTCGCGCTACCGCAGCGGTGTGGTCCAATGCCACGACGCCGTCGCCGCCCTGCGCATCAGCGGCGCCTTCCCGGTCGGCAGCGCAGCCGCCACCGAGCGCTCGCTGGCCATGCTCGCCGATACCCTCCCGTTGGACATCCGCCGTCGCCTCGATGGCCTGTGGATCAGCATCGATCCACGCAACTGAAATTTTTTCAGGTGTGCTGATACTTTTCGCCGCCGTCGGCTGGCAAGCAGGTTGAAACCCGTTTGCCACCCGAGGAAACACGCATGTACGCACGCACCCGCAAGCTTGCCCCCACCGCACTCCAGCTCGCCTTGAGCGCAGGCTTGCTGAGCCTGACCCTGAACGGTCCTGCGCTCGCGCAGGGCACGCCTCCGGCCCGGACTGCAGCCCAATCCTTCGACATTCCCCCAGGCCCGCTGGGCCGCAGCCTCGCAAGTTTTGCCACCCGCGCGGGCATCGCTCTCGCCTTCGACCCCGCCATCACCGACGGACTGCAGAGCCCTGGCCTGCGCGGCATGCACACCACCAGCCAGGCGCTCGACCGCCTGCTCGCCGGCAGCGGACTGGAAGCCGTACTGCGCGGCGATGGCAGCTACACGCTGCGCCGCCGCAGCACCGGGGATACCGCGCTGGCACCGGTCACGGTCACTGCGGCCGCCGACGGCAGCGGCGCCACCGAGGGCACGGGCAGCTATACGCAGACCGGCCCCAGCGCCACGGCCACCGGCCTCGCGCTGAGCCTGCGCGAGACGCCGCAGTCGGTCACGGTGATGACGCGCCAGCGCATGGACGATTTCAAGCTGGAAACGCTTACCGACGCGCTGGAACAAACGCCCGGCGTCATGGTGAGCCATCAGAACGAGATGACCACCTTCAACGTACGCGGCTCGGCGGTAAACCTGCAAACCGACGGCAACCGCCGGTTCTCCAATGGCTGGGGATGGAACAGCCACATCGTGCACTCGCTGGACGATCTGGCGGAAATCGACCGCATCGAAGTGCTCAAGGGCTCTTCGGGCCTGATCAATGGCGATGGTGCCTATGGGGCCACCGTCAATCTGATCCGCAAACGCCCCACGCGCGAATTCCAGGCCAGTGCCACGGTCGGCGCCGGCCGTTGGGACACCTATCGTCTCGACGCCGACATCGCCGGCCCGCTCAACGCCGACGCCAGTTTGCGCGGCCGCCTGGTTGCCGCGCGTAAGGATGCAGAATCATTCAACGGCAAGCAGAACGACAGCTCGATGCTGTACGGCACGCTGGAATACGATCTGACCTCATCCACCCTGTTGAGCGCCGGCCTTACCTGGCGCCAACGCGAACTGCGGGGCGCAGCCGGCACGACGCCGATCCAGGCTTTCGATGGCAACGGCAACGCGGTGCCGCGCATGGCGCGCGACTACAACATCGGCGCCGATTGGGCAGGTTATGAGCAGGATTCGCTCAACGCCTTTGCGCGCCTGGAGCACCGCTTCGCCAACGGCTGGACAGGCAAGCTCCAGGTGGCTCACGAAGGCATCGAGACACCCAAGATGCGCATCGGCTCGCTGCGCTACGCATTGCCCGCGGTGACCGCCCAGTACGGCATCTACAAGGACATCGAATCGCGCGATCAAAGCGTCATCCTCGACCTGCAAGGTCCTTTCGAACTGTTCGGACGGGAGCATCAATTGCTGTTCGGTGCCGGCGCCTCTCGCCACCGCACGACGCTGCTCCGTGCCGGTCTTCCCAATGTCGTGCTGCCCGGCGGCGATTACGGCCAAGGCGGCGGCATCGTGCCGGAACCAGGCGGCACGCCAACGTATTCCGACGATTACTTCAGCAGCGAACGCCGCTACGTCTATGCCGCCAGCCGCTTCTCGCTGGCCGACCCGGTCAAGCTGATCGTCGGCGCGCGAGCCAGCGATTACAAGCAGAAGGACGTCACCGACATCGGCTGGTACAACTACGACATGCGCGAAAGCGGCGTCGTCACCCCATACGCCGGGCTGGTGGTGGACGTGTCGAAGGACATCTCCCTCTATGCCAGCTACGCCAGCATCTTCAAGCCGCAAAGCGCCAAGGATGCGAGCGAGCGCACCCTGGCCCCGGAAGAAGGGCTGACCTACGAGCTCGGCGCCAAGGGCGAATTCTTCGACAAGCGCCTCAACGCCAGTGTCAGCTACTTCTGGATGCGCACCGACAACACGGCCGAGGAGGTCGGCCTCAACGACCGCGGAGAATCCATCTACAAGGCGGTCATGGGCGCCATCCGGCGCGGCTACGAAGTGGAACTCTCCGGCGAACTGGCGCGCAACTGGCAGGCCCAGGGCAGCTACGTGCAGCACAGCAGCGACCTGGACAGTTCCAGCGCCACGCCCAAGCACCAATTCAAGCTCGGCAGTACCTACCGCTTCGCCGACGGCACGCTGCGCGGCCTGACGGTGGGCGCCGCCGCGCGCTGGCAAAGCGAAATTTCCGTCCAGCGCGGCAATGCCAGGCTCGCCCAGGATACCTACTGGCTGCTCGATTTGATGGCGCGTTACCAGGTCGACGACAAGCTGAGCATCAGCGCCAACATCAACAACGCACTGGACGAAAAGTATTTCGCCGGTGTCACCAATTTCAACGCTCAAGGGCTGTTCTACACCTGGGGAGCACCGCGCAGCTTCAACGTCAGCATGCGCTACGACTTCTGACCCACAAGCAGATCGCGTGCCCCTACGGGGCACCGTGCAGCTTGTCGGCACGCCGGTTCCGCGGCCCGCCGGCAGCCTGTGGTCGAGCCGCCATCCCCCACGATCCTTGACGGGTCGATCCGTGCCCAGGAGAATAAGAACGCTTCTCGATATCAACACAATCTGAAGATCGCCCTGCTGGACAGCCAGCTGACACCGTTTTCGCAGAGCATTCCGTGTCCATCGCCCCAGTCCAGCCCGTTGCCGATCTGTACGCCGACCACCATCACTGGCTGCATGTGTGGCTGCGCAAGAAGCTGGGCTGCTCGGAGCATGCGGCCGACCTCGCCCACGACACCTTTCTACGCCTGCTCGATCGCGATGAACCGGTCGAGCTGCGCGAACCGCGCGCCTTTCTGACCACCATCGCCAAGGGGCTGGTTGCCAACCACTTCCGCCGCCAGAAAATTGAGCGCGCCTGGCTCGAAACCCTGGCGCTGCAACCCGAAGCGGAAGCGTCGTCACCCGAAACGCGCGCACTGATCGTGGAAACGCTGGTGGAGATCGACCGCCGCCTGGACACGCTTGCGCCGCTGGTCAGGCGCGTCTTCCTGCTGTCGCAGATCGACGGCCTGCCTCAGGCCGAAATCGCCGCCGCGCTCGGCATTTCCGTGCCCACAGTCAAACGCTACCTCGCGAAGGCACTGGTCGCCTGCTGCTTTGGCGATGATGCACGATAAGGCCGCCACCAGCCGGGATGCCATCCGCCACCAGGCGGCGCTCTGGTTCATCGAGCTGCAATCCGATGGCAACAATGCCGAATTGCGCGCCCGCTGGCAGACTTGGTACGAGGCTGCACCCGAGCACCGCGAAGCCTGGAGCCGCCTCGAAGCCTTCGGCAACAGCCTGGGCCAGATTCCGCCGCAAGTGGCGCGCAGCGCACTCGCGCCATCGGGCGGCAGCCGGCGGCGGGCGCTGAAGGCGTTCGGTGTGCTGCTGGCCGTGGGTGGCACGGCCTGGCTCGCCCGCGAATCGACACAGCAGTTGCCCATCCTGCTGGCGGAGCATCGCACCGGGTCGGGCGAGCGCCGCGAAATCGAGCTGAGCGATGGCAGCCGGATCCATCTCAACGTCGACACCGCGCTCGATATTCGATTCGATGCGCAGGAGCGCCGGCTGGTGCTGCATTCCGGCGAAATCCACATCGTCACGGCCAAGGACACGGCTCGCCCCTTCTTCGTCGACACGCCTCACGGCCGTGCCCGCGCCATCGGCACGCGCTACACCGTGCGCAGCGATGCCACGACCGGCGATCACACCCAGGTGGCAGTCCTTGAAGGACAGGTCGCGCTCGAGCCGGCACGAGCGCACGAAAGCGGACGGCTCCTGCTTTCGGCTGGCCGGCAAGCGCGCTTCTCCACGCACGAGGTGGCGCCCCCTGCTTCCGTCCGCGCGTCGGACGCCGCCTGGACGCGCGGCATCCTCGTTGCCGAAGACCAGCCCTTGCCTGCATTCATTGCCGAACTTGCACGGCTCAGCGGCCAGCCCCTGCACTGCGATCCCGCGCTGGATGGGCTCAAGGTCAGCGGCACCTATCCGCTGGCCGACCCGCAAGCCATCCTGCAACTGCTCGCCCGCGCCCTGCCCATCCGCATCGAGCAGCAGCGGCGCTGGTGGGGCGGCAGCCGGACGAACATCCATCCGGCCTGAAGAAAAAATTTCGGCCGACCTGATCCCGATTCGTTTTTCGCGGGGCATGGATAGGGAGAACCCCTCGTTTTCCGCCATCCACGAAGAGGCCTTCCATGCGCGAAACCGCAACACCCCCATCGAACGACACATCTGCACGCCTGCGCCGGCGCGCCTTCGCCCGCGCGCTGCGCGCCGGCCTGTACGGCGGCTTTGCCGCCGCCGTGCTGCTGCCAGCCGGTGCGCTGCACGCCCAGCAGGACGATGCCCGTAACTACACCATTGCCGCCGGCAGGCTCGCCGAAGTGCTGAACCGCTTCGGCGTCGAAAGCGGCCTGATGCTGTCCTTCTCCACCGAGCTCACCGCCGGGCGGCAAAGCGCCGGCCTGCAGGGCCGCTACACCACGGCCGGCGCGCTGCACGAACTGCTCCGCGATACCGGGCTCGAAGCCGTGCCCCAGCAGGGCGGCGGCTACCTGCTGCGCCCGGCACCGGCCAGCGGCAGCTTCGATTCGCCCACCCGGCTGGCGGCGGTGCGCGTGCTGGCACGGCGGGCCGGAGACGGCACGACCGAAGGCACGGGTTCCTACACCAGCCGCGTGACCAGCATCGCATCGAAGACGGATCAGGCCTTCCGCGAGATTCCGCAGTCGGTGTCGGTGCTTACGCGCGCGCAGATCGAGGATCAGAGGCTGGTCGACATCAACGATGCGCTGAAGCTGATGCCCGGCGTCACCGTGAACCGGATGAACGACAATTCCTTCAACTTCTACTCGCGCGGCTTCCAGATCACCGCCATGCAGGTGGACGGCGGCGCCCCGCTGGCGCTCGGCGCCTACACCTACAGTCCGCTGCAGGACCTGGCGTTCTACGACCGCGTGGAAGTCATGCGCGGCGCCTCCGGCCTGCTCGGCGGCATGGGCGACCCCGGCGGGATCATCAACCTGGCGCGCAAGAAGCCGCTGGCCGAGGCACAGACCGTACTGGAACTGTCCGCCGGCAGTTGGGACCACTACCGCGCGATGGCCGACTTCAGCCGCCCCTTGTCCGAGGACGGCCGCATCCGCGGCCGTGCCGTGGTGCTGTACGAGAACCGCGATTACCACCTGGACCACCGCAGCACCGAACGCCCGGCCTTCTACGGCGTGATCGAGGCCGACCTGGGCGAGCGCACGCTGTTCACGCTGGGCGGCAGCTTCAACCGCCGCAACGAGACCGGCGGCGGCTCGGGCCTGCCGCGCTACGCCGACGGCCGCGCGCTCGACCTCAAGCGCAGCGCCAGCCTGACCCAGCCCTGGGCCTACAAGGACAGCGACGAAAGCGAAGTCTTCGCCCAGTTCACCCATACCTTCGCCAACGGCTGGGCGCTCAAGCTCAATCTGACCCACAGCGAAACCGACACGGAGGCCAATACCGCCTTCGTCGGCGGCCCGGTCGATCCCACCACCGGCCTGGGCGTCTGGGCCGGCGGCCACTATGAATACGAGAACCGCCAGGATCTGGTCGACCTCAACCTCAGCGGCAACTTCGAGCTGTTCGGCCGTACCCACGAACTGCTGGTGGGCGCGGACTGGCAGCGGGTGAAGAGCCGCTGGATCGCCGCCACCTTCGCCGGCCACTGGGGCGACCCGGCCTACGTGCCCGGCGGCGGCGATGCCTGGAATCCGGACCACGACGTTTCCCAGCGCTCCCACACCCGCTACGGCCCCTGGGGCCAGGAACAGGTCGGCGGCTACGCGGTGCTGCGCCTGCATCCCACCGACCGCCTGCACGTGGTCGCCGGCGCCCGCGCCAGCCGCTACGAGTTCGACCAGCGTATTTCCTCCGCGCCCTCGGCTTCGGCGCCCTGGACCACCACCTCCGACTTGCCGTTCAGCCTCGGCACCAAGATCACCCCCTACGGCGGCGTGATCTACGATCTGGACGACAACTGGTCCGCCTACCTGAGCTATGCCGGCATCTACAAGCCGCAATCGCTGATGCTGTACGGCCCGCCGCCGGGCAGCGGCTCCCTGGAGCCCATCAAGGGCAAGAGCTACGAGGCCGGCCTGAAGGGCGAACTGTACGGCGGCCGCCTCAATGCCACGCTGAGCGTGTTCAACGTCGAGCGCACCGGCACGGCGCTGCTCGACACCCGCTACCCCGCCAACTACCACGCCTATGCGGGCAACTGCTGCTATCTGCCGCAGGGCGAGGTCACCAGCCGCGGTGTGGACGTGGAGATCGGCGGCGAGCTGCTGCCCGGCTGGCAGGCCGCGCTGGGTTATACCTACAACCGCACGCGCGACGAGAAGGCCGGCAACACCTTCAGCACCATCACGCCGCGCCATCTGCTCAAGCTGTCCACGGCCTATACGCTGCCGGGTGAGTGGTCGCGCTGGAAGGTGGGCGGCAGCGCGCACGTGCAGAGCAAGACCCTGGTCAGCGGCACCGCCACCCTCAACGGTGTCGACCGGGCCTATGACTTCCGCGAGGGCGGCTACGCGGTGCTCAACGCCATGGTGCAGTACCGCCTGGACCCGAAGTGGACGCTGGCGCTCAACGTCAACAACCTGTTCGACCGCAAGTATTACGAGAACATCGGCGATACCTGCTGCAGTAACTGGTACGGCACGCCGCGCGGCGCCATGCTGACGCTCAGCTACCGGCAATAGATCGACAATGAACGGCCCCGGTAAGCGCAACACCGGAGTCGTTCATTGCATCACTACCCGCCGTACAAGAGCACTGTACTTTTCCAGCATGGCATCCGTGCTCAGCAGATAGGCCGGCAAGCATTCCGCCTGGGCGACCAGCAAACGATCGAACGGGTCGCGGTGATGCCAGGGCAGATGGCGGACACGCCGGGAATGCGCCGCCGTGACCGGAAGTTCGACAAAGCCGGTTTGCACGGCAAGCGTTTCGATATCTTCGGGCTCGAAGTCGAAATCCTCACGCAAGAGCGAGCGCTTGATGGCGATCTCCCAGATGCTTGCCGCGCTGAACAGGATGGTATTGCCGGAGTCCTCCAGTTCGCTGCGCACCTTCTCCGGCAAGCGCTCCGGAGCAATCAGCGCGGCGAGCAGAACATTGGTATCAAGCAGCAGAGTGCGGTTTCCAGACACGGCCAGCTCTTGTATCTTTAAACCAGACCCGCGCGGTAGAGTTTGACTGCCGTATAGGCAGTCAAACCGGCCGGTGCAGCTTGAT
>NZ_JANUXN010000020.1 GCF_025699485.1 Thauera carbonicopians
ATTGATGGAGCCAGCGACGAAGCATGCTTAGAAATGATTCAGCACCGATGAAAGCGATTTATTCAGCGCTTCCCTAACGAGTGTAGTAGACGGAACGGGTGGGCAGTTGGGTAGACGGAATCCACATACTACCTGCTCCAAATTATCCTACTTTCATTTAAATGCCCGCTTTTTACGCTCCTACGCTGCATCGGAAACGAGGTTAGTTCAGGCTCATATCGTGGTCAAAGCAATACGTCACGGTCGTTCGCTTTTGCGTAAGTGTCGGTTTCCACTAGGCAAACCCGGTGTAGCCTGTATCCGCGCTGTCAACGGCCAGCGGATCGCCAGCCACTCGGTGGCTGCCGTGGAGGCTTGGCTGTGGGAGAGCTGGGGAAGACGGGGATCGACCGTCGTCCGCTAGATCACGGCGCCATGCTGTAAGCCTCGCGCCTCGATGTTCAGCGCGGCTGCGCCCACCACATCGACATCGGCACCGCGAACAGCTTCTCGCCGAACGGGACTATGTCCCGCCCGGTGTAGAGCACGATGCCGCGCTGGAAGCGTTCCGGCTCGGTCTCCTGCAGGTGCTTCAGCCCTTTGAAATCCTTCCGGTCGACGCTTGCGGCGGCCTTGACTTCGATGCCGGTCAGCCGGCCCTGGCGGTCTTCGAGCAGGAAGTCGACCTCGACGCCGGTCTGAGTGCGGTAATGCCATAGCGACAGCCCGCGCGCCGAAAAGGCGAGATGCTTGAGCAGTTCGGCGGCGACGAAGGTTTCGACCAGATCGCCCGGCAGGCCCTGGGCGGCGTCGAGGGCGGCGGCGCTGTGGCCGCAAAGATGGGCGAGGAGGCCGGAATCGGGCAGGAAGATCTTGGGCGCCTTGACCAGCCGCTTGGCCGGGTTGCGTTCCCAGGCGGGAATGCGCTGGACGAGGAAAAGCGTTTCGAGCAGGGTGAAGTAGCGTTTGAGCGTGGTCTGCGCCAGGCCGCTGCTGCGCGAGAGTTCGGCGAAATTGAGCAGGCTGGCACTGCGGTGGGCGAGAAGCTGGACGAGATTGGGCATCTCGGTGAGCTGTTCCAGATGCGCCAGTTCGCGCACGTCGCGCTGCAGCACGGCTTGCAGATAGCTGTCGAACCAGGCTTCGCGGCGGCGTGGCGTGCTGCGTGCCACGGCTTCCGGAAAGCCGCCGGCGAGCAGGGTGTCGATGAAGAACTCGCGTTCGCAGGGCGGCAGCGGCTGTGCGGCGATATTGCCATCGAAAAGCCAGTCGGCCCGATTGAAATGTGGGAAACCCGCCTGTTCCGCGCAGGACAGCGGCGTGAGCTGGACGATTTCCATGCGTCCGGCGAGCGAGTCGGCCAGCGCCGGCAGCAGCATGACGTTGGCTGAACCGGTGAGCAGGAAACGCCCTGGTTGGCGGTTGCGATCCACCGCCGCCTTGATGGCGAGAAAGAGTTCGGGGGCGCGCTGGATTTCGTCGATCGCAATTGGGCCGGCGAGGGCCGTGATGAAGCCGCTCGGATCGGAGCGCGCGGCAGCCAGCGTGGTGTGCTCGTCCAGCGTCAGGTAGCGGCGCGGCGTGGCTTCGCGCAAGGATTGGGCGAGCGTGCTCTTGCCGGTCTGACGCGCGCCGTTGATCAGGACGACGGGCGTATCGGCCAGGGCTTCGAGCAACTGGGGGGTGATGTGGCGATCGAGCATGGTCCCCACTCTACGCCGCTGAGTGGCCGAAAATCAACCGTTGAATGGCTGAAAATCATCCATTGAGTGGCAGATTTTCAGCCATCAAAACGTCAGTGTCCGCCATGCCGGATCGAGCGTCCGGCCGATGAAGGCGGCGGCGCCGGCCTGGCCGTGGACTTCGGTGCGCAGCGCTTCCGGCGCCACGCCATGGGCCTGCATCGCCGTCGGGCAGGCGTACAGGTGGGCGCCGTAGCGGACGGCTTCGTGCAGGAAATGGGACAGCGGCGGCATGTCGCTGCCCTGCCCGCCCGGATGCAGCGTTTCGGCCACACCGGGCATCAGCAGGCGCACCGAGCGGGCGGTGAAGTACATCTCGACTTCGGCATCCATCGCGGCGGCAGCGGCGGCGAAGTGGAAAGGCGTGGCGCACAGATGGGGGCTGTCCGGATCGGCGGCCCAGACGAGGATGGCGAGGCGCTCGCTCATTCGCGCAGGCCTTTCGCGCCTTCACCCAGCAAGGGTGCCTGGAAACCCTGCAGGTCGTCGAAGCGCCACAGGTCCATCTGCGCGGCGATGCCGGCACAAGCCTCTTCCCAGCGCAGCAGGTGGCTGGCGGCATCCGCCGGCGCGATGCGCAGGCGCACCAGCCAGGCGGCATAGGCGTCGGTGTTCATCTGTGCGGCGGAACTGGACAGGACCTCGTTGCCTTCGACCAGCATGGCCTCGACCGGCGTTTTTACCGGGAATACGGTCTTGCCCGCTTCGAGCAGGCCGAAGGCGCGCCCGGCGGCCAGCGTGCGCCCGGCCGGCTTGGGGGTGAACAGAAGAATCTCGCCGGCGATGGCGACGCCAAAAGGTGTCACGCCGACGCGCCAGACATCGTCCGCCTCGGCGGCAAACCACAGGTGGTTGGCCGGGTCGTAGCGGAGGTCTTCCGGAAAGCTGCAGCCGCGGAGTTCAGCCATGGCGGATCGTCGGAAAGGATGGCGGAAGAGAATGGGAGTCGAACCCACCTGGGACCGGCTGACGGCCCCACCTGGTTTTGAAGACCAGTCGCCCCACCGGGGAACGCCTCTCTTCCATCGGAATGGGGATTGTAGCCCGCAGGGCTGGATTCTTCACCAGGCGAAAGTTCGTTCTTGATCTCTGTCATTGCCGCATGCCCAAGGGACTGGAGAGACTGGAAACGTGGCTATAATCGGCCCGCTCTGAACAGCATTGCTGCCATGACCATTGCCCGCCCTTCGCGCTTTACCGCCTGGATCGCCGCCTTCGCGGTGGTGCTGGCTGCGCTGATGCCCACGCTTGCCCAGGCGTCGGCTGGCGGTGGGCAGATGAAATGGATGGAAGTGTGCACCGTGGCCGGCATGAAGCTGGTGGCCGTGCAGGACAGCGACCATCCGGCCGGCTTCGGCAGTGACGGCTCGACCATCCTGAAGGTCGAGCATTGTCCTTACTGCTGTTCACATGCCGGCAGCTTTGCCCTGCCGCCTTCAGCAACACCTCTGCTGGTGGCGCCGCTCGCCACCTATCGGCAACCTGCCTTCCTGCCGACGGCCCCCAAAGCGCTCCAGCGCTGGGGCATCTTCCTTTCCCGCGCTCCCCCGGCACTTTCCTGATCGCATCGTGCTGCACGCCACCGTCGTTCGCTCGGAACACGGTGAATCGGCTGCCATGTCGGCAGCACGCGCATTCATACGCAGCGAGCACCTGCATGCCCGCTGCTCCGCTCGACTGGTGCGTCCTCGATCCCGAGGGCGCTGCATAGGGGGCAATCCCCCGCAAGGAGAGGAAGCATGAAAAGGAAAGTCGTCGTATCGCTGTTCGCCGCATTGCTGTCGTCCGCCGCATTGGCCCAGGTGGAGGTGGCCGAACCCTGGGTGCGTGCCACGGTTGCGCAGCAGAAAGCCACGGGCGCCTTCATGCGGCTGACCGCCGCCAGGGATGCACGCCTGGTCGAGGCTCGATCCCCGGTTGCCGGCGTGGTGGAGATCCATGAAATGAAGATGGAAGGCGACGTGATGAAGATGAACGCCATCGCCGCGCTCGACCTGCCTGCCGGCAAGGCGGTCGAGCTCAAGCCTGGCGGCTATCACGTGATGCTGCTCGATCTGCATGCCCAGGTGAAGGAAGGCGAGATGGTGCCGCTCACGCTGGTGGTCGAGGATCGTGACGGCAGGCGCGAACAGATCGAAGTGCAGGCACCGGTGCGCCCGCTGGCCGCAGGGCGCGGAAGCCAGCGCGATCATGGCCATGCCATGGAGCACAAGCACTAGAGAGGCGTTCGCGCAATCCGCCGGCCTGAGCGCCGCTTCTCCCTTCTGTCCATGATGCCGCGTTCCTTGCGTCGTCTCCGCCTGTTCGCCCGTTTCGCCGCGCTGGTGATTCTGGTGGGCACGCTCGCGCCCTCGCTGATGCAGGCCGGCGTGCGTGCGGCCGATGCCGAGCGCTGGATGGAAGTGTGCTCGGTTGCCGGCATGATCCGCGTCGCCAGTCCACCGGTCGATGCGGACGGCGATGTCCGATCAGGAAATTCGCTCGATCTGCGCTATTGCCCGCTGTTCGTTCCGCTGGGCGGCCATGTGGCGCTACCCGGCAGCGTGGCATGGCTGCCGCCGACGCTGCCGAAGGTGCATGTACAGCCCGTCCATGCCGACCTGCCCGCGACTACTGCGCGAACCTGGCGGAAGACCTGGCCGCGTGGCCCGCCGGATTCCTCGATGCCGTTCATCGCTTTCGCCTGAAAGCGCCCGGCTCCCTCTTCGGGTGCCGGTACACCTGCCTTTCCCGACGACACCGCACATCGCCACGCCGGCTGCGCATGGCGGCGCCCGTCCGTGTCGATCGGTCGAACCCGCTTCAAGGAATCCGACAATGAAATCCCTGCCGTCTCCCAGCCGTCTGGCTCTGGCGCTATACGCCATGCAGGCCGGCATGCTTGCCTCTCCGGCGGTATTCGCCGCCGATACCGAAAACGCCTTGGGTGCCGTGGTGGTCACCGCTCCCACCAGTACCGAGCCGCTTACCGTGGTCACCGACCCGAAAGCGCCGCGCCAGCCCATTCCCGCGCACGACGGCGCGGACTTCCTGAAGAGCATTCCGGGCTTCTCGGTGATCCGCAAAGGCGCCACCGACGGCGATCCGGTCTTCCGCGGCATGGCCGGCTCGCGCCTGGGAATCTTCCTCGACGGCCAGGAAATCTACGGCGGCTGCGGCGGCCGCATGGATCCGCCGACGGCCTATGTGTATCCCGAGTCCTACGATCGTGTGACCGTGCTGAAAGGGCCGCAGACGGTGCTTTACGGCGCGGGTTTTTCGACCGGCGCGGTACTGTTTGAGCGTGACCTGCGCCCTTTGAAGGAAACCGGCTGGAGCCTGAACGGCAGCCTGACGGTGGGCAGCTTCGGGCGCAACGACCAGGTCATCGACGTGAAGGGCGGCACGCCGCAGTTCCAGGTTCGCGCGGGCGCCACCTACGTGGATTCCAACGACTACGAGGACGGCGATGGCACCCGCATCCACTCGCACTACCGGCGCTGGAACACCCAGGCCGCATTGGCATGGACGCCGGACGAGCACACCGCGCTGGAGCTGTCGGCGGCGCGCAGCGACGGCAAGGCGGCTTATGCCGACCGCGGCATGGATGGTTCGCGCTTCGCGCGCGACAACGTCGCGCTGAAGTTCGAAAAGCGCGAACTGTCGCCGCTGGTGCAGAAAATCTGGGCACAGGCCTACTACAACTACGTCGATCACGTGATGGACAACTACAGCCTGCGTGATCAGCCGCTGGCCAACCGCTTCTCGGCGATGAACCCGGATCGCATCACCGTGGGCGCACGCGCCGGCATCACCCTGACGCCGGGCGAAGCCTGGAGCGTCACCCTGGGTGCCGACACCAAGCGCGATACGCATCGTGGCCGTAACGTCATGAACGCATCCAGCAGCGATGCCGCGAAGGCTGCCTTCCGCGATCAGCCGTATGAGGAGGACATGAGCTTCCGCCAGTTCGGTGTGTTCGGCGAGATGGCCTACACCATGGCCGACGGCGACCGCGTGGTGGGTGGTCTGCGCGTGGATCGCCATGCGGCCAAGGACAGCCGCCATTGCGTCAATGGCATGTCCATGAACGGCATGTGCATGATGGCACCGATGAACCAGACCCGCGGCAAGACCGACCGCGACACCCTGAGCAGCGGTTTCCTGCGCTACGAGGGCCTGTCCGAACTGGGCAACTGGTACGTCGGCCTCGGCCATGCCGAGCGCTTCCCCGATTACTGGGAGCGACTGCTGCGCGACGAGGACACGCTGAACAGCGCCTTCCTCAGCATCGAACCGGAAAAGACCACCCAGCTCGACGTGGGCATGAACTGGCAGCATGGCGCATGGAACGGTTCGGTATCGGCCTACTACGGCAAGGTGCAGGACTACATCCTGCTGAAGTGGGTGGCGCCTGCCCGCGTGCGCAACGTCGATGCCACCATCTACGGCCTGGAAGCCGATGCGAGCTGGCGCTTCGCGCGCAACTGGAGCACGACCGCCACGCTGGCCTGGGCGCAGGGCGCCAACGACACCGACGGCAAGGCGCTGGCCCAGCAGCCCCCGCTGGAAGGCCGGCTGTCGCTGGACTACGACGACGGCAGCTTCTCCTACGGTGCGCTGCTGCGCGTGGTCGCAGCGCAGAACCGCGTCGATATCGGCTCCGGCAACATCGTCTCGAACGGCCAGGACATCGGCAAATCCTCCGGCTTCGGCGTGTTGTCGCTGAACGCCGGCTGGCGGCCGAAGAAGGGCGTGCTGCTGACCGCCGGCATCGACAACGTGTTCGACCGTAGCTACGCCGAGCACCTGTCGCGCACCGGGGCATCGCTGCCGGGTTTCGTATTCCCGGCCGACACCCGCATCAACGAGCCGGGCCGCAATGCCTGGCTGAAGCTGCAGGTCGCGCTGGATTGAAATCTGCGCGGTGTCTCGTTTGCAGCAGTGCCGCGGGTGGCATTGCTGCAAGCCCTGTCGGGCTATGCGTCCTCGGTGACAGGCGGTTCGCCGCGCAGGATGTGGGCGCGCTGGCTGCCTTCGCCGACGCGGCGGGTGAAGCCGAAGCGGTCGAAGAATTCGAGGATCTGGATGGCGCGCTTGCGGCCGCCGCCGATGCGGTCGCGGAAGTCGGCGGCGCGGATGCGGCCGTCGTTGCCGGTGGCCAGTTCGCGGACGATGCCGACCATCCGGGCGACGGTTGTGCGCGGATAGAACAGGTCGCGGACGATCTGGAACACTTCGCCGCGCATCGCCACGCGGCGCAGCAGGCGGCGGACGTCGGCCTCTTCCATGTTGCAGCTCGCGGCGAGATCGCGCACCCAGGGCGGATCGAAAGCGCCGTCGGCCAGGCGTCGCAGGATTTCGTCGGCACGAACCCGCTCGGCGGGCGAAAGCTCGGCGGTATGGGTCGGCAGATGCCAGGCCGAGCCGGCGCGGCGCAGGCGCTCGTCGACCAGCAGGCTTTCGAGGCGGGCGAGGAAGATCGCCGGCGGCAGTTGTGGGGCGCACATCCGGCGCAGGCGTTCGCGTTCCACGCCCGGTTCGTCGGCAAAGGCTTCATGGTGCGCTGCCAGGCGGGCGAGGATGCGCTCGGCGAGTGCTTCCCAGGCCACAGGCGAGAACAGCCGGGTGCCGCCCTTGGTGGCGACCACCTGCACTTCGGGCAGGCGTTGCTGCCAGGATGGTGCATCGGCACCGTACAGGTTGTGGGCGGCAGCCAGTTCCTCGGCGTCGGCGCCGAGTACGGCGGCGTCGATCAGCGCGCGCAGGCGAACGTCGACATCGCGGTGTTCGAGCGCCGCCAGCAGGGCGAGGCGTTCCGGCCGGCGGCGGTGGCGCGCGGGCGGGAAGGGGTCGAGCACGACGCCGCCGCCCAGCGTCTCGCGGCCGGCGGCATCGCGGATCACGATGCGGTCGCCGCAGCAAGCGAACAGCGGCCGGTCGAGCACGGCCTGCACCAGGCCGTCGTCCCCGCCCTTCAGGCCGCCCGCCTCCAGCGCGCCGTCGAGCAGCACCAGCCGCGCCATCGCGTGGCCGCCGGCATGGTGCAGGGTCACGCCTGCCCACTGCCCGAGCTTGCGCCGCAGCTCCGGCAACAGCTGCAGGCGCAGGTCGAGGCGGTCGGTGCTACGTACCGGATGCGGCGACAGTAGCCAGTCGCCGCGCTCGATGTCGCGGTATTCGATGCCGGCGAGGTTGACCGCGCAACGGCTGCCCGGCCCGCCGGCCTCGGCCTTGCGGTTGTTGACGTGCAGCCCGCGCACCCGCAGTTCGCGCGCCTCGCCGTCCGGCCGGGCCAGCAGCACGGTATCGCCGACGCGCAACTGGCCGGCATGCACGGTGCCGGTCACCACCGCGCCGGCGCCGGCGATGGCAAAGCGGCGATCCACCACCAGGCGCAGGCCGCCCTGCACGCTGCGCGCGTCTTCGGCGGTCGCGATCGCTTCGAGATGGGCGCGCAGCGCTGCCACGCCCTCCCCGCTCTGTGCCGACACCGCGAACACCGGCGCATCGGCCAGCTGGGTCGGCGCCAGCAGTGCCGCCACTTCGGCGCGCACTTCCTCGATGCGCGCTGCCGGCACGCGGTCGCTTTTGGTGATCGCCACCGCGCCGCGGTCGATGCCGAGCAGGTGGACGATGGCGAGATGCTCGCGCGTCTGCGGCATCACGCCGTCGTCGGCCGCCACCACCAGCAGCGCAAAGTCGATGCCGCTGGCGCCCGCCAGCATGGTCGGGACGAACTTCTCGTGCCCCGGCACGTCGATGAAAGCCAGCGTCCGCCCTTCGCCATCGTCCGCCAGCGGCGCATAGGCATAGCCCAGTTCGATGGTGATGCCGCGCTGCTTCTCTTCCGGCAGGCGGTCGGTGTCCACCCCGGTCAGGGCGCGGACGAGCGTGGTCTTGCCGTGGTCGATGTGGCCGGCGGTGCCGATCAGCATGGGGAGGCTTCCTGTGTCGGGGCGAAGGAAAGGTCAGGCTCAGGCCAGCCTGAGATACCGCTGGTGGTGCGTGAGATCTCTGCTCATGCAAGCTCTCTTTACTTTGCGGCTCTTTTAGTTAAAGAAAACACAGTATCTTTAACTAACGAACAGCTCAAGGTAACGGTCGAAAGCATAGACCCGGCTGCGCTGCTGACCCATGATCTCAATCAGAATCTCTTTATCGATCAAAGATTTGATCAGGCTGTTTCGGTTGAAGGTCGCCGAGGTTTTTGTGCAGGAGCTACGAAATGCAAAGAAGGGTCATTGACGGCATCGAGGTTCAACGCAGCTCGGGCAATGTCTTTGCCGATCTGGCATTGCCCGACGCCGAGAAGCTCAAGCTCAAGATCAAGACCGACCTGGTGATCGAGATCCGGAAAGCCATGCGTACCCTGGGGCTGACCCAACAGGAAGCAGCCAAGCGCATGGGTATCTCGCAGCCGAAGGTGTCGGGCATGATACGCGGTGATTTCACCAACCTGTCCGAGCGAAAGCTGATGGACTGCCTGAACCGCCTCGGGTACGACATCGAGATCGTCGTGAAACCCGCTTCGGAGCGGATCGGCCACCTGACGGTCGCTGTGGCATAGCGTATATGCTTCCGACCACAGTTCGATGTCGACGAGATCGTCCATACCCGATGGCCGGGCCTTTTCGCCGCCGTTCATGCTTGCCGCTGCTCCCTGCGTAGTTCTTCCGCCGTGATGTGCACAGGCTTGCCATCCTTCACCACGACGATTTCCGTATCGGTCTGAATGGCGGTCTTGCGCGCCATCTCCGCTGCACGCCGCATGGCGACCAGCGAGGCGCGCAGATCAGGGTTGGTCGCCTTGGACAGTTCCTGTTGTGTCATCAGCTTTTGTCGCGCATGCCATTTCCGATACGAGTGGTAATGCGGTAAGTCTCAATGCTTCAGCACTGCAGTAACCAACAGCGTGAATCGATAGCTACTTTCTGAATGCCCATCCAAGCAGGCGCTCCAGGGCGTCGTTCCACCACTGCGTTACGGGTATGGCACATACATCCTCTCCTTCCCGGCCAAGCAGAATTGGCACGGCTTCTGTTGTGTGCCGGTCAAGCAGGCGAGGAAAAGGTGTGTCGTGGCCATCCTTGGCTTTTGCCAGGCTGCCGCCCAATTTGGTATCGCATGCGTTGGAGACCAGTTCTGGCG
Organism: Thauera carbonicopians; assembly: GCF_025699485.1. Classification (GTDB taxonomy): domain Bacteria; phylum Pseudomonadota; class Gammaproteobacteria; order Burkholderiales; family Rhodocyclaceae; genus Thauera. The sequence goes on from NZ_JANUXN010000020.1 coordinate 9,852, forward strand.
TTGCATGCGTGGTCATGGCCCAGTTCACCGGCCAAATGCGTGTTACCCCTTCTGAATCCCAAGTCAGGATCTTGGCACCGTGCAGAAATTTAGCGCCCCTTCCGTTTGGATGCCGAATGTCGACACCGGTCTGCATACCGGTTGCTACATCCCAGAGCCGAGCTCCGGTTCCATCCCAAGTCAGAATCCGGGTGCCATCGGCCGAGAAGATGGCCACTGGCATACCCGCATGGCGGATGTCATTGCCGATCTGCTTTGTGCTTGTCGCATCCCAGAGTCGGACGGTTCCTGCCCAATCCCACGTCATAACCCGGGTACCATCGGCCGAGAAGATGGCCTTTGACATACCCGCATGGCGGATGACATCGCCAATCTGCTTCGTGCTTGTTGTATCCCAGAGCCGGGTGGTTCCGCCCCAAGCCAAGGTCAGGATTCGGGCGCTATCAGGCGACAAAATGGCCTTTGACATATTCTCATGGCGGATTTCATTGCCGATCTGCTTGGTGGTTGCTGCATCCCAGAGCCGAGCGATGCCTTCTCCGCCCCAAGTCATAACCCGGGCACCATCGGCTGACAAGATGGCCTCTGACATATTCTCATGGCGGATGTCATCGCCAATCTGCTTTGTGCTTGTCGTATCCCAGAGCCGGGCGATGCCCTCTCTACGACTCCAAGTCATAACCTGGGTGCCATCGGCCGATAAGATGGCCTCTGACATATCCTCATGGCGGATGTCACCGCCGATCTGCTTGGTGCTTGCTGCATCCCAGAGCCGGGCGATGCCTTCTCCACGACTCCAAGTCATAACCTGGGTGCCATCGGCCGACAAGGTGGCATCGGACATAGCTTTGTGGTGGATATCCTTCCCGATCTGCTCGCCGGTTACCGCATTTCGGAGCCGCGCGGTTCCTTCCTCATCCCAGGTCAGGATTCGGGTCCCATCAATTGACAAGATGGCCTTCAGCATACCCTCATGACGCATGCCGTTCCCGATTTGGCCGGTGATCGTTGCATCCCAGAGCCGGGCGGTTCCCCTGCCGTCCAAAGTCAGGAGACGGGTGTCATCGATCGAAAAAAGTGCCCCCCTCATCCCTTCATGGCGCATGTCGATGCTGATCTGCATACCGGTTGCCGCATCCCAAAGCCGAGCGGTTCCAGCCCCATCCCAGGTCAGGATTCGGGTGCCATCGGCCGAGAAGATGGCCCCTGACATACCCGCATGGCGGATGTCATTGCCAATCTGCTCCGTGCTTGCTGCATCCCAGAGCCGGGCGGTTCCTTCTTCGTCCCAAGTCATGACTTGGGCGCCATCGGCCGAGAAGATGGCCCCTGACATACCCGCATGGCGGATGTCATTGCCGATCTGCTTGGTGGTTGCTGGATCCCAGAGCCGAGCGATGCCTTCTCCGCCCCAAGTCGCAACCCGGATGCCATCGGCCGACAAGATGGCCTTTGACATATTCTCATGGCGGATGTCATTGCCGATCTGCTTCGTGCTTGCTGCATCCCAGAGCCGGGCGATGCCCTCTCCATCCCACGTCCCCCAAGTCAGGATTCGGGTGCCATCGGCCGACAAGATGGCCTTTGACATACCCTCATGGCGGATGTTATCGTCGATCCGCTTCGTGCTTGCTGTGTCCCAGAGCAGGGCGATGTCCTCTCCATCCCCAAACCCCCCCCAAGTCAGGATTCGGGTGCCATCGGCCGACGAGGTGGCCTCTGACATACCCAAATGGCGGGTGTCATTGCCGATCTGCTTCGTGCTTGCTGCATCCCAGAGCCGGGCGGTTCCTTCTTCGTCCAAAGTCATAACCCGGGTGCCATCGGCCGACAAGATGACCTCTAACATATCCTCATGGCGGATGCCATCGCCGATCTCTATACCGGTTGTTGTATCCCAGAGCCGAGCGATGCCTTTTCCAAAAGTAATAACCCGGACGTCATCGGGAAACAGGACTGCTCCTGAGACGTAATCCCCGTGCACGAAAGTCATGTTGAAACGCGTTTCTTGAGCGCTGGAAGCAAAAGCTGCATGCGCTTCGGCTGTTGTGGGGGACAAGAACGTGTCTCGGGTGGCCAGAATGGCAAGGTGCAGTGCCCGCAGCCCGTCACCTTCTTTCAGCATCCGTTCAGACATGCGTGCAAGCATCTGTGATTGCGACTGAGCAACTTCCCGCCGCTCCTTGACGACGAACCAGGCACCATAGAAGAGCCCGGCGAAGCCTAGCATCAGGATTGCGGTGGCCGTCCAGCGCCATCGCTTGGCGCGCTGTTCTGCTTTCTGTTTCTGTCTTCTTTCGTCGTCCTCAATCTTTTGGCATGCTGAAAGATAAGACTTCGCGGACTCGAGCTGCGTGCGGAATTCTTCATGTTCAGCCAGCGACTCGGCGTCGGCAAGCCGTTCCCCGCGGCGGATGAGATCGCGGGGCTTGCAGCCATTGGTTTCCCACTGCTCGGCTTCCCGCCGTATGGCGTCACGCAAGATCAGCTTTTCTCTGAGTTCGCGCAGCCAGTCGCTGAGCGGGGGTTGTCGTAGCAGCGCTTCGTGGGCGACTTCCACGCTGTCTTCGCTTTCCGTGAGAAGCCGAACGTCGACAAGCGCTTCGACAAGTGGCCTGAGTGTGGCGCGTTCCTCGTCCAGCAAGGTGTTGCGTGCGACGCGCAGCCGCTTCGGCGCATCGGCTGTTTCATCCCAGGTGGCCAGTTCCGGAATGAAGAGGCGCCGCAGGGCTTGGTCGTCGCCTGCTATACCTGCAGCTCTGCGCGCGTCGGACAGTGCGCGGGAGATCGAACCGCTGACCCGGCCCATCTGCTCGTACTCGGCAAGTTCGAGCTTGCCGTCGGCACCGAAATCCCGATCCAGCCGAGCCAGCGTGAAGGCGAGCCATGGCAGGCCGTCAGCGCCTTGTGTTTCTTCGACCAGCGTGTCGATGAGCATGGGCTCGATCGACAGCTTGCGGCCCGAATGGTTGGCAACGCCGATGGGGCCGGTGATGATCGACCGATAGGCGCTGTGATCGAGAGGCGGCAGGATGAAAGCCTCGGCAGGCTCCAGGTGCCGTTCCTTCATTGCCGACACCAGTGGCCCAATGCTGTCGGCGCGGATTGCGAGCACGACCAGCGGCTGGATGCCGGTAGGCGGTTCCCGCATCAGCGTCGCCAGGTGGTCGAGGAATAGCGAGTTTTCAGAATGACCGTCGGTGGCGAAGAGTTCCTCGGCCTGATCGATAGCGATCACGATGGTGGGCACTGCTGCTGCCTCGTTTCCGACCCGGGCTTCGGCATGTGCGATTTCGGCCGCCTGTTTCAACAGTTCGGCGAGGCCTTGCGGTTGTTGGATGGTGGCGGCAATGTTTCCAGGGTTGTGTGCGAGTCTAGCGCGGGAAAACCATCTTGCCAGCTCCAAGCCAAGTCCTTCCGATCCCGATATGACGCCGCCTGCCGGACGGACGATCGCAAGCGGTGCAAATGCTGGGTTGCGATTCAGACGTGGCCACAGACCGGCACGCAGGAATGAACTCTTGCCTGCGCCGGAAGGGGCCTGAATCGCCAGTACGCGAGGACGCTCGGCACGGCGCAGCAGATTGAGCCGATCGAGTCCGCGCACGATGTCGGCATCGCGGCCGAAGAAGATTGCGGCGTCTGTTGCCCCGAAAGCTGCCAGCCCGGGGAAAACCGGTGCATCACGCCGATCCTTGGGCGGCCAGGGGAAGCTTTCCGGGGCGATTCCGATTGCGATCAGGCGTGTGCGCAGACTTTCGAGCGCGCTGCGTGCCAGCCGGATGGTGGCGGACGTTCCGTTGTGTTCGGCCTCGATTTCGACTTGCTCGCCCGCGGTTGAAAGGTCGACGATCTGTCTGTCCCGCCATGAGTTCAGCTTAGGATCATCGATCGCGAGGTCGCGGACGATTGCAGGGATGATCGGCTTCCCATAGTCCTCGGCCATGCGCAGTTCTACGGTGCATTCGTTCGAGGCCAGGGCCTCGGGCGACATCAGGAAAACGATCGCCTCGCAGCGGGCATTCGCGTCCTTCAGGGCTTTCTTCCAGCGCATACCGGCGCCGATGCCATGGAGGTCGAGAAAGACGTCGTCGGGACCCCAGCCATGGTTTTCCAGCCAGCGCTTGAAAGCGAGGGCGACGAAGTTGTCCTTGCTGGAATGACTGATGAAGATTCGTGCCATCGAAGGGGCTCCACACCAGATGCCTGAAACAGGCCAAAGCAATACTTCGCTGCCCTACCTGTCATGTCGGTCGAGGTGAGGCCGTGCCTATGGATGCAATATAAGCCAAGCACGCGTGATCCGCTTGGAGCCGGAAGTGGCGTTCGACATCGAGGACTGACCACGGTGACTTGTTGTCATACTGTCGATAAGCACTGTAAGGAGGCCGGAAATGTCCGAGGTCACGCTGACCAGCAAAGGGCGGATCACCATTCCTGCCGATATCCGGCGGGCACTGGGCGTCAGTGCGCACGATCGCATCACATTCACACTGATGCGTGATGGCACGGTGGTCTTGAGGGCCAAGAACAAATCCGTTCAGAGGCTCAAGGGTATGCTGAAGCCTCAGCGCGGTGCCAGCCTTGCGGTGGAAGACATGAGTCTGGGCAATCCTTGATGGCGGCGCTCAATACCAATATCTGACAACTTGGAAACCCGGCAGGCGGTCGGGGTAGTCACCTGCCGGGCAATCACGCAGGGCTTCTTATCCGAACATGTCCTCGTAAATCCCCCGCGCCCATTCGAAGTCCTCGCCCACCGTTTCCGGCTTGCGCTCGTTGAAGTCGATCTGGGTTTGCTCGATGATGCCGAGATCATTGACCTTGTAGTCGAACTTCACCGAGATCGCTTCCTGCGGCTGGGTGCTGACCATCATGAAGCACAGGTTGTCGGGCAGGCGGTAGCCCGGCTGGCGGTCGGCCTCGCGCTCGGCGATGTAGTGGGCGACGATGCGCGCGTGCTGGTTGGCGACGTGGCCGGCCTTGGGATAGAAGGAGAACTGCGGCGACACGTAGCCGACCGCGTCGCCGATCACGTACACGTCCTTGTCGTCCTCGGCGTGCAGGAACAGCGGGTCGACCGCGGCCCAGCCGTCCGGCCCGCCCTGGAAGGCTTGGCCGACGACGCCGGCTTTCCACGCCAGGTCGCCGGCCTGGTGCGGCGCCATCAGGATCGCGTGGTCGAAGTCGAAATCGCCGGCGGCGGTCTTGATGCGCTTGTTGAACGGATCGACTTCCTTGACGTGGGCGTTCGGCACGTAGGTGATGATGTCCTTGTACAGCTCCTGGAAGGCGGCCTTGAAGCCGGGGCCGATCGGCATCACGTCCGGCTTGTGGTCGAGGATGATGATCCGCGCGTTGAGCTTCTTCGCCTTGAACAGCGAGGCGATCAGGCAGGCGCGCTCGTAGGGGCTGGGCGGGCAGCGCTGCGGCGGCGGCGGCAGGGTCATCACCAGGTCGCCGCCCTTGAAATCCTGGATGGCCTGCTTGAGGCGGAAGTGCTCGGCGCTGGGGATGTAGGCTGCCGGGAAGCGGGCGCGGGTGGCTTCGGCCGCGCGGCGGTCGTTGCCGAACCAGGCTTCGTAGTTGTAGCGGATGCCGGGCGACAGGATCAGGTAGTCGTAGTCGAGCGCGCCGGCGGCGGTGACGACGCGCTTGGTGTCGCGCTCGATTTCGAGGATCTCGGTCTGGATGAAGCGGTAGCCGAGTTCCTCGGACACCTTCAGGTAGTCCTTGGTCAGGTACTGGGTGTCGACGACGTCCACCAGCCACTTGTTGCTCATCGGGCAGGAGAAGAAGTTCTGGTTGCGCTCCAGCAGCACCACTTCCAGATGCGGCACCTGCTGGCGCAGGTATCTGGCGGCGGTGATGCCGCCCCAGCCGCCGCCGCAGATGACGACCCGGCGCGCCTTGCCACGTGGGAGCAGGGTCTCGGTGCTGCGCCCGACCAGTGGCGGCAGCGGGCGTTCGGTGCCCGCGCGCGGCACTGCCGCCTGGGCCAGGCCGGGCGCTGCCAGCGCGGCGGTGGCGATGCCGCCGCTCGCCGCCAGGAAGCGGCGGCGTGAAGCATTGTGTCGATCAGTCATGGTGTTCCTCCCGATGGTGTTTTCAGCCGCCCCGGTGCGGGATGCCGCCGGGGTTTGATCGGCCGTGCGCAAGGCTCGGCCGTGGGGGTGGCGACCGGGGTCGCCTTGCCGGACGGCAGATATTCAGATCGGCCTGATGTGTCCGGCCGCCCGGGTGGCATGGCTGCCGTCCGGGCGGATTCTGCGAAGCGATGCCGGTCCGCGTGCCGGCTGCTTCAGTGCGCTTGCTGCGTTGTTTCAGCGCGGCCTGGCCGCGAGTTCGTGAAGCTGGGCGGCGAAGCGAGCTTCGTCGGTCTGCCGCAGGCAGCGCAGGTCCAGCCACAGCGCGTTGTCGGCGATGTGGCCGATGACCGGTACCGGCAGCCCGCGCAAGGCTTTTTCCAGCCGGTTCAGCACGCCGCCCTTGCGCTGCGGACGGCACACCAGCCCGGCGGAGGGCAGGCGGTCGACCGGCAGGCTGCCGGAGCCGATCTGCGAGCGCATCGGCTCCACGCTCACCGTCAGCGGCCACTCCGCCAGCGCGGTGGCCAGCGCCGGGTGCAGGCGTTCGGCCTGGGCGAGGATGTCGGTCTGGGCGCGGGTCAGCAGTCTCAGGGTTTCAAGCCGTTCCGGCAGGCGGTCGGGGTCGCGGTACAGGCGCAGCACCGCTTCCAGCCCGGCGAGGGTGATCTTGCCGACGCGCAGCGCGCGCTTCAGCGGGTTCTTCTTGATCCTGGCGATCAGTTCCCTGCGGCCGACCAGGATGCCGGCCTGCGGGCCGCCGAGCAGCTTGTCGCCGGAGAAGGTCACGAGGTCGGCGCCGGCGGCGATCGTTTCGCGTGGCGTCGGCTCGTGCGGCAGGCCCCAGGCTTCGAGGCCGGTCAGCGTACCGGAGCCCAGATCCTCGACGAAGGGCAGGCCGTGGGCATGGGCGATGGCGGCGATCTCGGCCTGCGGCACCGACTTGGTGAAGCCTTCGACCGCGTAGTTGCTGGTGTGGACCTTCATCAGCAGGCCGGTGCGCGGGCCGATGGCTTCTTCGTAGTCGCGCGCGTGGCTGCGGTTGGTGCAGCCGATCTCGACCAGCCGCGCGCCGGCCCGCTTCATGATGTCGGGTATGCGGAAGGCGCCGCCGATCTCGACCAGTTCGCCGCGCGAGACGACGACTTCCTTGCGCTGGGCCAGGGTGTTCAGCAGCAGGAACACCGCCGCGGCGTTGTTGTTGACCACGGTGGCGGCTTCGCCGCCGGTCAGCTCGGCGAGCAGGTCGGAGACGAGGTCGTCGCGGTCGCCGCGGCCGCCGGAATCGATGTCGTATTCCAGCGCGCAGGGGTGGCGGGCGGCCTCGACCATCGCGGCGATCGCTTCCTCGGGCAGGGTCGCGCGGCCGAGGTTGGTGTGCAGCACGGTGCCGGTGAGGTTGAAGACCTGGCGCAGCCGGGACTGGCTGTCGCGGGCGATGCGCTGGCGGATCGCGTCGATCAGGGCCGGGAGTGCCGGCAGCGCGGCTGGTGGGCTGCCGTTCCTGGCCGTTTCGCGCACCGCGGCAAGCTCGCTGCGGATGGCTTCGGTGACGAGCTGGCGGCCGTGGGTGGAAATTTCAGCGGCGATCGAGGGCTCGGTGAGCAGGCGGTCGACCGCGGGAAGGGAGGCAAGTGAGGATGTCGTCATGGCCTGGGCCCGAACCGGGCAACGAGGTCTATCGAAGATTGAAGCGTAGTCGATTCCGGGTTTCTCGGGTCGCACCGGCGGCCGGTGCTGCTGTAGCGTGATGGGCCGGCATTGCCGGCCCCGAACATCGTTGCCGTGCTCAGCCGTCCGTCCGGGATTCGGTGACGCCGCCCGGAATGAACAGCGGATTCGGCCCGCTGCGCAGGTAGCCGGCTTCATCGACCAGGATGTCCAGCGCCAGCGTGGCGAGGTCGTCGGCCACCGGGTCGGCGCTGGCGTCCTTGTCGCGCAGCACCTGCTTCAGGTAGCTGTGGCAGTCGTCGCAGACTTCGGCGCGCACGGCGTCGTGGGTGGTGTTGCCCTCGGCTTCGAGCACGCGGTAGGACACCTTGTCGGTTTCGCCGCAGCTCGTGCAGTTGGCGCGCACCAGGTTCCATTCGGTGTTGCACAGCGAACAGTGCAGGTAGCGCGCGCCGGTGTATTGGCCGGCCTGGATCACGCTGGATACCGGCAGGCTGCCGCAGCAGGGGCAGACGCCGGGTACGTCGAGCCGGGCCAGGCCGGCCAGCGCGGGCTGGGCGGCCATCCAGGTCCAATACACCTGCAGCGCGGCGGCGATGAAGGGCAGGCGGGCGCTGTGCGCGGGGTCGTATTCGGTGCGCAGCACGCCATCGGCCAGGACTTCCAGTTCGGCTTCGCCGGCAGTGAGCAGCCCGGCCAGCACCGGGCGCAGCGCTTCGGGCGCATGGGCTTGCAGGCCGCCGGCGAGGGCGGCGAGGTGCTTGCGCCAGACCGGGTCACGCTGCCAGCCGTTGGCCGGCAGCACCGGCATGCCGTGTTCGCGCGCCTGCGTGCGCGCGGCATCGGACGGCAGGGGTACGGCCGGGTGGGCCTTCAGCAGGTCGTGCTGGATGCGGCTCAGGCGGGCGAGAAAGGCGAGCCAGTCGCCCAGGGCGTGGCCGTCGGCCAGGCGTTCGAAACGCGCGGCACGGTCGGCGAAGACACTGGCCGGCACGGGCTGCAGCACCGCGGGCGCTTCGGAGCCCTGCTGCAGATTGGCGCCGGCGGCGGTTTGGGGCAGGTTCATGTGCTTCCTCACAAGGCGCGGCGGGCGGGGCCCGGTCAGACCGGACACCGCCCGCCGTGGGTCGGGGACAGGACCGATCAGTCCTTGCCCGTCATCTGGCGGTACCAGCCACGGTGGTGCTGCTTGGCCCAGGCCCGCGTCACCGTGCCGTAGAGCATGGCGCGGATGGTGCCGCGGGTCCAGATCGCGGCATACACGTGCACGAAGATCAGGCCGATCATGAACGCGGCGGCGGCGGCATGCACCACCACGGCGATGCGCACCAGCTCGGTCGGGAAGTCGAACTGGCTGCGCCACATCACCACGCCCGAGACGGTGATCAGCACCATGCACAGCGTCAGCAGCCAGAACAGCAGCTTCTGGCCGCCGTTGTACTTGCCTTGCTCGGGCATGTCGTGGTCGTTGCCGTCCACCATCTTGCCGACCTTGGACAGCCAGTCCCAGTCCTTCCCGCCCATCAGGTTGAGGCTGGCGAAGCGGAAGAACATGATGACGAAGAACACCGCCATCACCACGCCGATCCAGGGGTGCAGGATGCGCGCCCAGGTGCCGCCGCCGAACAGATTGACCAGCGGGAACAGCGCGGGGTGGAAAAAGGCCAGACCGGACAGCGCGAGCAGGATGAAGCAGATGCCCACGATCCAGTGGTTGGCGCGCTCGGAGGCGTTGTAACGCTGCAGGTCACGCGGATTGCGGATCATTTTGCGTCCTCCTTTTCCATTTCCGCTTCGAGCTCCTTGGAGACCTCGTTCGGACCCTTCATGACGTAATGGAACAGGCTGCCGATGGCCGTGGCGCCCAGCGCGAGCAGGGCGAGCGGCTTGGCGACGCCCTTCCACAGCGCCACGGTCGGGCTGATCTGCGGGTTCTCCGGCAGGTCGGCGTACAGCGTCGGCTTGTCGGCATGGTGCAGCACGTACATCACGTGGGTGCCGCCGACGCCTTGCGGATCGTAGAGGCCGGCGTTCTGGTAGCCGCGATCCTTGAGGTCGTCGATGCGCGCCTCGGCGTAATGCACCATGTCCTCCTTGGCGCCGAACTTGATCGCGCCGGTCGGACAGGCTTTGGCACAGGCGGGTGCCTGGCCGACCGCGACGCGGTCGGAGCACAGCGAGCACTTGTAGGCCTTGTTGTCCGTCTTCGACAGCCGCGGGATGTTGAACGGACAGCCGGTGATGCAGTAGCCGCAGCCGACGCAGTTCTCCTGGTGGAAATCGACGATGCCGTTGGAGTACTGGATGATGGCGCCCGGCGAGGGACAGGCCTTCAGGCAGCCGGGGTCGGCGCAGTGCATGCAGCCGTCCTTGCGGATGAGCCATTCGAGCCTGCCGTTCTCCTCGACCTCGGTGAAGCGCATCAGCGTCCACGTCTTGTCGTCGAGATCCTGCGGGTTGTCGTAGATGCCGACGTTGTTGCCCACTTCCGGGCGGATGTCGTTCCACTCCATGCATGCCGCCTGGCAGGCCTTGCAGCCGATGCAGGCGGACACGTCGATGAGCTTGGCGACTTCGGTGGTTTCGCGCACCTTGGGCGCCTCGGTGGTGGTCGCCGAGCGCCGCGCGATGTCTAGCGATTGCAGTGCCATGGGACCTCCCCTATGCCTTCTCGATGTCCACCAGGAACGCCTTGTACTCCGGCGTCTGGCTGTTGGCGTCGCCCACGAACGGCGTCAGGGTGTTGGTGATGTAGCCCGGTTTGGTCTCACCCTTGAAGCCGTAGTGCAGCGGGATGCCCACCGTATGGACCTTGCGGCCCTCCACCGTCAGCACCGGGATGCGCCGGGTCACCACCGCCACCGCCTTGATGTGGCCGCGGTTGGAGCGCACGGTGACGACGTCGCCCTTGCGGATGCCCTTCTCGGCCGCCAGTTCCTCGGAAATCTCGACGAAGTGCTCCGGCTGGAGGATCGCGTTGATCTTCGAGGTCTTGGTCCAGAAGTGGAAGTGCTCGGCCAGGCGGTAGGTGGTGGCGACATAGGGGAATTCGTCGGCCTTGCCGAACACTTCCATGTCGCCCTTGTACACCCGTGCCGCCGGGTTGCTGACCACCGCGGGCACGTCCGGATGCATCGGGTTCTTGCCCAATGGCGTCTCGAACGGCTCGTAGTGCTCGGGGAAGGGCCCTTCCACCATGCCGGGCGCGAACAGGCGGGCAACGCCCTCGCCGGTCATGATGAAGGCACCGACGCCCTCTTCCGGCGCGGCGTTGGGCCGCATGTCGGGCACGTCGTTGCCGCCCCAGGCCTTGCCGTTCCAGTGGAGGATGTTGCGGCTCGGGTCCCACGGCTTGCCGCTGGCGTCGCAGGAGGCGCGGTTGTACAGGATGCGGCGGTTGGCCGGCCAGGCGAAGCCCCAGTTGAGCGACTGGCCGAGGCCGGTCGGGTCGCTGTTGTCGCGCCGTGCGGTGAGGTTGCCGGCCTGCGACCACATGCCCGAATACAGCCAGTTGCCGCAGGCCGTGGAGCCGTCGTTGCGCAGCACGGCGAAGCCCGCGACCTGTTCGCCGGCCTTGACCGTGACGTTGCCGCTGGCGTCGGCCAGGTCGCTGACCGCATAGCCGCTGATCTCGCGCGCCAGCTCTTCCGCGGACGGATGGCTGGGAATGCGGTAGGGCCAGTGCAGCTTCATCAACTGCTCGGGGAAGGCGCCGCCTTCGCTGGTGTACATCGCCCGCAGCCGGGTGAACAGCTGGCCGAGGATCTCGGTGTCCTCACGCGTTTCACCCGGGCCGTCGGCAGCCTTCCAGTGCCACTGGATGACGCGGCTGGAGTTGGTGAAGCTGCCCTCGTGCTCGGCGAACAGCGCCGCCGGCAGGCGGAACACCTCGGTCTGGATCTGCGCCGGATCGACCTTGTTCAACTCACCGTGGTTCTTCCAGAACTCGGACGTGTCGGTGGCCAGCGGGTCGATCACCACCAGGTACTTCAGCTTGGACAGCGCGGCCGAGACCTTGCCCTTGTTGGCGACCGAGGCCAGCGGGTTGAAGCCCTGGCAGGCGAAGCCGTTCATGCGGCCCTGGTGCATGCGCTCGAACATCGCCAGCACGTCGTAGGCGGTGTCCTGCTTGGGCAGCCAGTCGTAGCCGAAGTTGTTGTCGGCGGTGGCATTCGGGCCGTAGAAGGCCTTCAGCAGGCTGACGAAGAACTTGGAGTAGTTGCTCCAGTAGTTCATCTGCCCCGGGCGCAGCATCTTCGGCGTCCGCTTGGTGACGAAGCTCTCCAGCGTCGGCTCGGCGTCGGTCGGCTCGTGCAGGTAACCCGGCAGGCTCTCGCCGAACAGGCACTGGTCGGTGATGCCCTGCACGTTGGCGTGGCCGCGCAGTGCGTTGATGCCGCCGCCGGCCATGCCCATGTTGCCCAGCAGCAACTGGATCATCGCCATCGTGCGGATGTTCTGCGAACCCACCGAGTGCTGCGTCCAGCCCAGCGCGTACAGGATGGTCATCGTGCGATTGGGCGCCGAGCATTCGGCGATCATTTCGCAGACCTTCAGGAAGGCATCCTTCGGCGTGCCGGTGATGCGGCTGACGGTGTCGGCGTCGTAGCGGGCGAAGTGCTTCTTCATCAACTGGAAGACGCAGTTCGGGTCCTGCAGCGTCGGATCGACCCTGGCGTAGCCGTCCTCGCCCATCTGGTAGCTCCAGGTGGACTTGTCGTAGTTGCGCTTGTCGGCGTTGTAGCCGCTGAACAGGCCGTCCTCGAAACCGAAGTCGGGGTTGATCAGGAAGGGCGCATTGGTGTGCGTCTTCACGTACTCGTGCTGGATCTTGTCGTTTTCCAGCAGGTAGTGGATGACGCCCGACAGGAAGGCGATGTCCGAGCCCGCGCGGATCGGCGCGTAGTAGTCCGACACGGCCGCGGAGCGGGTGAAGCGGGGGTCGACGACGACCAGCCTGGCCTTGCGGCCCTGCTTCGCTTCCTGCACCCACTTGAAGCCGCAGATGTGGGCTTCGGCGGCGTTGCCACCCATGATCAGGACGAGGTCGGCATTCTTGATGTCGACCCAGTGGTTGGTCATCGAACCACGCCCGAAGGTCGGAGCCAGACTGGCTACCGTGGGAGCGTGTCAGATGCGTGCCTGGGTGTCGAATGCAACCGCGCCAAGGCCGCGCAGGACCTTGTGGGTGAGGTATCCCGGTTCGTTGGAAGCGGCGGAGCTGGCGAGGAAACCGAAGGTGTTCCAGCGGTTGACCGTCAGGCCGGCGTCGTTCTTCTCGATGAAGTTGGCATCGCGGTCGGCCTTCATGTGCCTGGCGATGCGGTCGAAGGCTTCGTCCCAGGAAATGCGCTTCCACTCGTTGCTGCCGGGTTCGCGCACTTCGGGGTGGGTCAGGCGCAGCGGGCTGTGGACCATGTCCAGCAGGCCGGCGCCCTTCGGACAGAGGCTGCCCCGGTTGACCGGGTTGTCCGGGTCGCCCTCGATGTGGAAGATCCGTGCCTTGGCGTTCTTCGACTTGTCGCCCATCGAATAGACCAGCGTTCCACAGGATACGGAACAGTAAGGACAGATGCTGCGTGTTTCGGTGGCGTGCGCGAGCTTGTACTGACGAACTTCGGCCAGTGCCGCGGTGGGTGCGAAACCCATCGTGGCCAGGCTCGAACCCGTCATGCCCGCCGCGCAGACCTTGAAGAATCCGCGTCTCGAGACGTTCATGGTTCCCTCCGCCTTCGTTGGTTTGCATGGCTGTGTGGACAGCTACCGCCAATGGAAACATAAAACCATATGAAATGTAAGGCATAGGTTTACCCTATGGAGGAGAGGGGCGATCCAGACGGGATAAACGATCGGATGCCATTGGTTTCGCCGGGGCTAGCCGTGCTGTCCGGCGGCCTCTCCGGGCCGCCGATGTGCCGCGATGCAGGACACCACGCTCATCGACACCAGCAGGAAGGCGGCGACTTCCAGCGCCGTCGGCAGCCGCTGCTCCCAGGCGAAGCCGTACAGCAGCGCGAATAGGGTCTCGAACAGGATCATCTGGCCGACCAGGGTCAGCGGCAGCAGGCGGCTCATGCGGTTCCACAGCGCGTTGCCGGCGATCGAGGCGAAGAAGGCCAGGCCGGCGGCGACGCCGGCGAGCCGGAGCCAGTCGGTGGTGGCATGCGACGAGTTGTCGAGCAGCGCGGCGAACGGCAGCAGCGCAAGCGTTAGCGCGCCGGTGACGACGCCGGTCAGCAGGTTCCAGTCGTGGGCGGCGATGCGTTGCAGCCGCGCCAGCCAGCGGCTGTTGGCGACGGCGAACCAGGTCCATGTCGCCAGCGCGCCCAGTGCGCACAGCAGGCCGGCGAGCTGGCGTTCGGTGGAACCCGAGGCCGGTGCCGCCAGCGCCTGCCAGCCGATGCACAATGCGCCCGCTGCGCAGAAAACGAGCGAGAGCGTGAGCTTGCGCAGCGGCACCGCACCGGCGTTGCGGCTGCCGATGATCGTCACCGCCACCGGCAGGAAGCCGATGACGAGCGAAGTCATGGCGATGCCGCCGAGCTGCACCGCGGTGGACAGCAGCGCGTAGTAGGCAATGTTGCCGACCAGCGCCAGGCTGCCGACGCCGATCCATTCGCGCCGAGTCAGCCCCGGCAGCACGATGCGCCGCCGCGGCGCGAGCAGCGCAGCGGACAGCAGGCCGTAGAACAGGTAGCGGCCGAAGGTCAGGTGCAGCGGGCTGAAGTCGCTGACCAGCTCGGGCGCCAGGAACACCAGGCCCCACAAGGCGCCGGCGCCAGCGCCGCAGAGGATTCCGATCGTGGTTTGCGAACCGCCCGGCATGTCTGTCTTCCTTGTCTGGTGAAGGCGACAGGCTAGGCATCCGCGCCGGGCGGGTCTTGTCGAAAGCTGCCGGGTTTTGGGCTCAGGCTCCTGCGGCTTTTCGCCGATAGGCCGCCGGCGTCATGCCGCAGGCCTTGCGCACTGCGCGGGTCAATGCGCTCTGGTCGGAAAAGCCGGCGCGCAGGGCGATTTCGGCGATCGGCAGTTCGGTCGTCGCCAGCCAGCGCAGCACCTGCTCCAGCCGGCGTTCGGCCAGCCAGGCATGCGGCGTGGTGCCGAGCTCCTCGCGGAACACCGCATGCAGGCGGCTGGTGCTCAGCCTGGCCTGCACCGCCATGTCGGCGACCGTCCAGCCGAGCGCGTGCTCGGTGCCCATGGCGGCGAGCAGCCCGGCGAGGCGGGAAACCGGCCGCGGCGGCGCCTCGGCGAGCGCGTCGAGCAGCAGCGGCGTCCACAGCGCCGTGTTTCGGGCCGGCACGCCGCCTTCCAGCGCAGCGCCCATGTAGTCGATCAGATGCGCTGCGGCCGGCGTGACGGTGACGAAACGGCGTGCCGCAAGGCTATCCATCGCCTGTGCGTCGGGGAGGTCGACCACCAGGAAGCGGTTCGGCTGGCGGCCTTCCTGCGCATGGCGCGTCCCGGCCGGCACGTAGGCCGCCCGCGTCCGATCGAGCCGCGCGCCCTGCCCTTCGAGCTCGATGTCGAGCGAGCCGGCGAGCGGCAGCACGAGCTGGGCGAAATCGTGGGCATGGGCGTGGCCGTCCGTACCGTAGCTGCGGATCGAGATTGCTGGCGGCGGGGTGTCGGGTTCGTTCTGGCTCATTGCTGGCGGCGTCCCGAATGGGGCAGGTGCGCATCGGGATGGCGGCTGCAGTATGTATCGTCTGTCGGGCTGTGGACAACCATCGCCGCGGCGGAGATGTCCGCTATCGGAGACGTCCCCCGCGCCGTCGATGCCCGGTGCCCGCACGTTTCCTCGAGCGGGAACAGCGCCTAACATGTGCGGCCTGGCCGCGGCCGACGCAAGTTCCGCGTCGTGGCACGAGTCGTTTGATCCGAAAGGAGCCGTTCATCATGACCCAGACCGCATCCGCCCCTTCCATTCTCATCATCGGCGCATCGAGAGGCATCGGCCTCGGCCTGGTGAGTGAATACCTGTCCCGGGGATGGCAGGTCATCGCCACCGAGCGCAAGCCCTCTCCCGGCTCCGCGCTCGGCCGCCTGGCGCAGGAGTCGGCAGGCGCATTGCGTGTCGAAGCGATCGACATCGACCAGCCCGATCAGATCGCTGCCCTGGCGGCGCGCCTGCAGGGCGTTTCGCTGGACGTCCTGCTCGTCAATGCCGGCGTGATCGACAGCCCCCGGCTGCCCATCGGCGAGGTCGGCACTGCGGAATTCGTGCGCCTGATGGTGACCAATGCCCTGAGCCCCTTGCGCGTCATCGAAGCACTGGCCGCGCTGGTCAAGCCCCAGGGCAGCATCGCCGCGATGTCGTCGGGGCTGGGCAGCATCGCCGGCAACACCGAAGGCGGTTCCGAGCTGTACCGCGCCAGCAAGGCCGCGCTGAACATGCTGCTGCGCAGCTACACCGCCCGTGCCGGCGGCGAGCGCACCGTGCTGGCCTTGATGCCGGGCTGGGTGCGCACCGACATGGGCGGTCCGGATGCGGCGATCAGCGTGGAAGAAAGCGCGAAGGGGCTGGCCGACACCATTGCCCGACACCAGGGTGAGCGCGGCACGATATTCGTCGATTACCAGGACAAGCCGATCCCCTGGTAAGGAGGTCGATGGCGTGCGGCGGTCGGCCGGGGCTGGGCGGGGCCCGGCCCGCCGCCCGCAGCGCTTCAGTCCAGGCCGGAGAAATCCGGCTTGCGCTTCTCGAGGAAGGCCGCGAAGGCCTCACGAGCTGCAGGCCCCTTCGTCCGGACCACGAAGGCGTCGGCTTCTCGCTTGATGCGGGCCAGCACTTCGTCGGTATTCCTGAGCAAGGCCTTGGTCTGCAGCACGGAGCCGGCGGGCAGCCGGCTCAGGCGCCGTGCCTGCGCCAGCGCGAAGTCCAGCACCGGCTGCTCGCTGACGACCCGATTGACCAGGCCGATTTCCCGGGCTTCGCCGGCGGACAGCGGGTCGCCGAACAGCAGCGCTTCGGCTGCCTGCTGATGCCCGGCGAGCCGCGGCAGCAGCAGGCTGGACGCGCCTTCGGGGACCAGGCCGAGGGCGACGAAGGGAAACGAGAAGCGGGCGCTGTCCTGCGCATAGACCAGGTCGCAGTGGAACAGCATCGTCGCGCCGACGCCGACCGCGAGTCCATTGACGGCGGCGACAATCGGCTTTTTCACTTGGACGAGCGCATTCAGGAAATGGAAGGGCGGCGCATCCACGCTGTCCGGGGGGTACTCTAGGAAGTCCTGGAGATCGTTCCCCGCCGAGAAGGCGTCGCCTCTGCCGGTGATCAGGATCACCGACACGGCGGCATCCGCGTCCGCCGCGACCAGCGCTTCACGCAGCTGGTCGTACATCGCCCCGGTGAAGGCGTTCTTCTTCTCCGGCCGGTTCAGCTCGATGACTTGGACGCCATGCTGGCGGGAGCACTCGATCATCCATGTTCTCCTGACGGGATCATTGGCCGATGGTAGCAGCGTTCGCAATCAGCGGACGGAGTCGGTCGTCGTAGTCGGCCAGGCGCGGAAACTCGAGCGGGACATCGCCGTCGAGCGAGCGGATGCGGGTCTTCCAGGTTTCCATGACCTGGTTTCGCGCTTCGCCGGAGAGATAGGGAATGTGCCAGCCGACGAAAGGAGGCAGCACCTGCAGTCCGGCATAGGCCAGCGTGCCCTGCAGGAAATGCTTCAGCATGTCCTCGATCGGCCCATGGATGCCTTGCACTTCGAACATGTGCTCCTGGCCACCCAGCGTGAGGCCGACGAGCGCGCGGCGCCCGGCCAGGCCGCCGCGGTCGTAGAAGCGCTTGCCGCCATAGACCTGGCCCGAGACGAACACCCGGTCGATCCAGCCCTTGAGGATGGCCGGTGTCGAATACCAGAACAGCGGAAACACGAACACCAACAGATCGCACCACAGCAGTTTGTCGAGCTCCGCACGGATGTCGGCGCCGAGCGTGCCGGTCTGCACGCCGTGGCGCTGTTCGAGCGCGTAGACGCAGTAGTCGGGATCGGCGCGCTGGTCGAAGTCGGCCGTCGAGGCCACCGGCTGGAAGCCCATGGCATACAGGTCCGAGACCTGGACTTGGTGGCCCTGCTGCTCGAAGGCCTCGACTGCGGCGGACTTCATCGCGGTGCAGAAGGACTTCGGCTCGGGATGGGCGTGGACGATGAAAACTTTCATGGATGGGCCCTCGTGTTCGGCAGGCCGCGCCCCTGCCGCTGCCGGCCGGGCGCGTCTTCCTGTTGGCAGCCGCTTCGGCTGAAGCATTTGCGGGTGCAGGCAGTTTAGAAATCCGGGCCTGCGGTGTAGAGTGGCAAAAGCGACTATCTATGTGCGAATTCCGCCATTGCCATGATCCACGCCGCGATCCTCGTACTCGAACAGTGCCATGCCTCCAGCGCCGGCGGCTTTGCCGACATCCTGCAGGTCGCGAACGCGCATCTGCGACGGCAGCAGGGCGCCGATGCCGTGCAGTTCGGCTGGCGCTTCGTGGCCTTTTCGGACAGGCCCGTCACCGCGAGCAACGGCCTGCAATTGCAGGTGCACAAGCTGGAGCCGGGCGAGCGCTACGATCTCGTCTTCATCCCCGGCCTGCATTACGAGGGCCGTGCGCGATTCGACCGCCTGCTCGAGCGCCAGGCCGAGGCCTGCGCCTGGCTGGCCGCGCAGTGGCGAGCCGGGGCGTGGATCGCCGCCAACTGCACCGGCACGTTCGTGCTGGCGCAGACGGGGCTGCTCGACGGCAGGACGGCGACGACGACCTGGTGGCTGGAGCGCCAGTTCCGCGCCCGCTATCCGGAGGTGGCGCTGCAGTTGCGCTCGGTGATCACCGAGTCGGAGCGGATGGTCTGCGCGGGCGCTTCGGCCTCCTACCTGCTGCAGGCGATCCGCGTCGTCGAACGCTTTGCCGGACCGGCCGTTGCCGCGCAGACGGCCAGGAGCCTGTTGATCGACGTCAGCCAGACCAGCCAGGTCCCCTACCTGCCGCTGCTGGCGGAGCGGACGCACGCGGATTCGCTGGTACTGCGTGCACAGCACTGGCTGCAGCGCAACATGGCGCGGGAGCTGCGGATCTCCGAACTCGCCGCGGCGCTGGCGGTCAGCGACCGCACTCTGATCCGGCGCTTCAAGGCCGCACTGGAGCAGGCGCCGCTGGCCTACCTGCAGGATCTGCGGCTCGAGGCCGCCCGCAGGCTGCTGGAAACCGGCGACCAGAGCCTGGACGCCATTGCCGGCCAGGTCGGCTACACCGACACGAGTTCGTTCTCGCGGCTCTTCCGCCAGCGCATCGGCATGAGCCCCGGAGCGTACCGGAATCGGTTCCGGGTCGATCTGACGTCTGGCTGACCGCCAGTCGACCGGATGTTTCAAAGGCAGGACGGCTGCCGGGAATTGCAGGCCTGCGCCCTGCCGCGAGCATCAGCGCTCAGTCTTTTCCCTTTTCCGATTCGCGCACCGTCAGCACCGGGATGGGCGAACTGCGCACGATCTTTTCCGCCGTCGAGCCCATCAGCAGCTTTTCCAGCCCGGTGCGGCCGTGGGTGCCCATGACGATCAGGTCGGCGCCGATCCGCTCGGCCTCGCGGAGCAGTTCCTCGTGGGCGGAGCCAAAGACGACGTGGGTGGTGCTGTCGAGACCGGTGAAATTGGCCTGGCAGAACTGCTGCATGTCCTCCGCCGCATTCTGCTTGATCTCGCCCATCATGTTGGAGAGCATCGCCGAGGAGACACGGAGATTGCTCCTGTCATGCAGCGTGGTGATGACGTGCAGGACGTGCAGGCGGGCGCCCGACAGCGTGCACAAGGTCCGCGCTAACTCGCTCGCCTGGGCAGAACCCCGCGAAAAATCGGTCGCGAACAGGATGGTTTCGATCTTGGCCATGACATCTCCTAGCAGTGGATTGGCACGGGAGGAGGTGCGTTGTCGCTGTTTCCTCGCAATGCCCCGACCATAGCAGAGCGGCCTGACGCAAACAGTGCGCTGGATCAAGGTATCGGCACGTCATCGCGGCCCCAGGTTGGCGGCGGGCAGCCGCATGCCGGGGCACAGGATGCTGCGCCCCGGGGGCCGGACGCTACTTCATGTCGTGGCGTTGGCCGGCCGGCTTTCCGCTGGCCGAATCCGGCCGCTATTGCCCGCGGGTGAACAGGTAGTCGTTGTCGGCCAGCGGAATGTGACAGGAGAAGCACTGGATGCCGCCATCCGTCACCGCCCTGGCATTCGGGTCGCCGCCCTTGAAGGCCTGGAAGCCCCAGCCGCCCGTTTCGGGGTAGCGCTCGTCGTCCTTGACCATCACGGCGACGACCTTGCGCGCGGCCTGGGACAGCGAGTGGTTGTCGTCCGCGGAATAGGCGAAGCGGTCCACGGCGAAGATGGCGCCCTTGGCGAACTTGCCGGTCTTCAAACCCTCCCGTGCGGCGGCATCGGCATAGACGTGCTGGATGCCGACGTTGCCTGCCGGTTCGTGCCCGTCGAGGTTGACGGTCGAATGATGGTGGTGCCAGTCGCGGTAGCCTTCCGGGAAGGGAATCTGGCTGGTGTCCTGCGCGGCCAGCGCAGTGCCTGCGCCGCTGAGGGTGATGGCAATTGCCAATGTCCTGAACATTTCGTCGCCTCCTGATTTTTTTCGGGAACGGGTCCGGCGACGGGCCGGAGTCCGTGTTCTCATGGGTCATGCCCGGCTTCAGCCTACACAGGATGTGCTGCGCCTGGTATCGCCCGGATCGGCAATCGAAGATCGAGAAAATCATGATCCGGCGCGCTGCGATGCCGGCCGCCGGAGCGAGCCTGCGGGCGGCATACACCTGTTGCCGGCATGGATTTGATCCATCACATGGAAAGCGATGGGCGTCCTGCTTTAGCGTCGCAATTCATTCCGCGACCGGCCGCCGCGGCGCGGCCATCCACAGGAGCTTTCCATGTTTCTGCTCGATTGGCTGTTCGGCAGGCGTCATGACGAGCCGCAGGCCGCGCCTGCCCATGCCGCGCCGGAGGCCGGGCCTTGTGCGCCGGGCACGTCGATCCGCTACAGCGCCGACCTGATCGAACATCTGGTGCGCGACCACCGCAGCATGCTCGACTGCGTCGGCGAGATCGGCCGCGCGGCGCGCAGCGGGCGCCTGGACGAGGCCGTGCCGCTGCTGGAGCGTTTCCGTACCGACCTCCACGGCCATCTGCTGGTCGAGAACGTGCGGCTGTACGTCTATCTCGAACATACGCTGGCGAGCGATCCCGCCAGCCATGCGCTGATGCACGAGTTCCGCCACGACATGGACGAGATCGGCAAGAAGGTCGTCGCTTTCCTGACGCGCTATGCCCGTCTCGGCGAGGATCCTTCGCTGGCAGCCGGTTTCGTCGCCGACCTCGACGTCGTGGCCGCGGCCCTGGCAGACCGCATCCGGCGCGAGGAGGACGTGCTCTACCCGCTCTACGCGCCGGCGGCCTGAGGCGGCCGGCCGGCGATCGCGGACTGCGGATGCCGGAGGCCGCTCAGGCCAGCACCTGGCCGTGCTCGCGAGTGGCGTGGAAGGTGACTTTCGGCCACTTCTCCGCCGTCACTTCGAGGTTGTAGCGGCTGGTGGCCAGGTACACCGGGTTGCCGTCGATGTCCTTGCCCAGGCGCAGCGCCTGCTCGCGCTCGAAGTTGCGGCGGGTGAGGTCGTCCGGGAAGGTCAGCCAGCGCGCGGTGTGGATGTCGGCCGGCTCGAAGATCGCATCGACCTTGTATTCGTCCTTCAGGCGCTGGGCGACGATCTCGAACTGCAGCACGCCAACCGCGCCCAGCAGCATCTGGCCGCCCTCCAGTTCGAAGACCTGGATCGCGCCCTCCTCGCCCAGCTCCTGCAGGCCCTTCTGCAACTGCTTGGACTTCAGCGGGTCGCGCAGGCGGGCGGCGCGGAACAGTTCGGGCGAGAAATACGGAATGCCCTTGAAGCCGATGTTCTCGCCTTCGCTCAGGGTGTCGCCGATCTGCAACTGGCCGTGGTTGTGGATGCCGATGATGTCGCCGGCGACGCCGTCTTCCATGATCACGCGCTCGTTGGCCATGAAGGTCAGCGCGTTGGCGAGCTTCATGTCGCGGCCGGCGCGCACGTGCCTGACCTTCATGCCCGAGCTGTAGCGGCCCGAGCAGATGCGGAAGAAGGCGATGCGGTCGCGGTGCTTGGGATCCATGTTGGCCTGGATCTTGAACACGAAGCCGGTGAAGGCCGGCTCGGCGGGCTGCACCATGCGCGTGTCGTCGCCTGTCGAACTGGTGCCCGCAACGCGGGGCTGCGGCGGCGGCGCCCAGTCGATCAGTGCCTGCAGGATTTCCTGCACGCCGAAGTTGTTGATCCCGGAGCCGAAGAACACCGGCGTCTGTTGGCCGGCGAGGAATTCGGCGAGCTCGAAGGGCGGCGAGGCGCCGTCGATCAGCTCCACGTCCTCGCGCAACTGGCCGATCTCCAGCGGGAAGCGGCTGTCGAGTTCGGTATTGTCCAGGCCCTTGATGATCTCGCCGTCGCTGCGGCGCTCCTGGCCCGGAGTGAAGGTCAGCACCTGCTTCTGCAGCAGGTGGTAGACGCCGCGGAAAGCCTTGCCCATACCCAGCGGCCAGCTCACCGGCGCGCAGGTGATCTTCAGCACCTCCTCGATCTCGGCGAGCAGGTCGAAAGGCTCGCGCACTTCACGGTCGAGCTTGTTGACGAAGGTGATGATCGGCGTGTTGCGCATGCGGCAGACGTTGAGCAGCTTGATCGTCTGCGCTTCCACGCCCTTGGCGGCGTCGATCACCATCACCGCGGCATCGACTGCGGTCAGCACGCGGTAGGTGTCTTCCGAGAAGTCCTCGTGGCCCGGCGTGTCGAGCAGGTTGATGGTGTGGCCCTGGTACTCGAACTGCATCACCGAACTGGTCACCGAAATGCCGCGCTGCTTTTCCACTTCCATCCAGTCCGAGGTGGCGTGGCGGGCGGACTTGCGCGCCTTCACCGTGCCGGCGAGCTGGATCGCGCCGCCGAACAGCAGCAGCTTTTCGGTCAGCGTGGTCTTGCCCGCGTCGGGGTGGGAAATGATGGCGAAGGTGCGGCGCTTGTCGACGTCGCGCAGCAGCTCGGGCGGGAAGGGGGTGGTCGTCATCGGGATTCGTCAGCGAAAAGAAAACCGCCTGCGCGCGATGGTGCGAGGCGGGGCGGTGGCGATTCTACCAAGGATGCGACGGGCTGCTGTGGCGCCGTGCGGCTGGCGGCGGCGTGGAACGGGCAAGAAAATGGGCATCGGCGCCAGGCGGGGCGTCGATGCCCGAGGCGGCTCCAGGGCGGGAGCAGAGGAGAAAGGAGCGGCCGGCGATGCTTGGTCGATGCGGAGCCGGCAGCCGAGTGCAGCCGCAGGACCGATCCCCGGGACCGCCCCTGCGGCGATGTGCGGACTTACTTCTTCTTGCCGACCTGATCGCCGATGACGCCGCCGATGGCCGCGCCGCCCACGGTGCCGAGGACGCCGCCATCGGTGATGACCGCGCCTGCCACGCCGCCGACCGCGGCGCCGGTGACGGCGCTCTTTTCACGCGAGGACATGTTGTCCCAAGTCGCGCAACCCGTTGCGGCGATGGTGATCAGAATGGCGGGAATCAGGCTGTGGATCTTCATGCTGTACTCCTGTCTTGTGCTTGTTGCTCGGCAGGAACGCCCTTGTTCCCCCGATCGTTGAGTCCATGGATGGGAACACGGCGCGGGCGGAAAACTCCGCGGTCAGCGTGACGACTTGTTTCAGCGCCGAGGCGGTGCGGCAGGCCATACCGGCGCGGTTCCCGCGGACGCTGGCGGCAGGCGCGGCGGCTTGCGCGCTCGACCGGTGCCCGGCGGCTTAACATTTGGACGCAGCTTGGCGGCTGGCCAGGGCGCCCAGAAGCGGGAGCTCGCCGGTTTTCGGCTGCCGGGCGTGCCCGCATGCCGTGTTCCGCTGCGGCCGATCCGATGGCGCTCAGGGCTGGCCGGCGGCCTGCGCGGGAAACTCCACCCGCACCCGCAGCCCGTTCGGCGTTCCTTGATGCAGGCTGATCGTCGCGCCGTGCGCGCGGCAGATTTCGCCGACGATGGCCAGGCCCAGGCCCGCGCCGCCTTCCCGCGTGCCGCGCCGGTAGAAGCGCTCGAACACCCGCTCGCGGTCCGCCTCGGGAATGCCGGGGCCGTCGTCCTCCACCTCCAGCGCCGCCGGCGTCTGCACCCGCAGCACCAGGTTGCCGCCGGCCGGCGTGTGGGCCAGGGCGTTGTCGATCAGGTTGTTGAGCAACTCGTTGAGCAGGATGGGCTCGCCGTCCACCCACACCGGCTGGTCGGCCTCCAGTGCCAGCGCGACGCCGCGCTCATGGGCCAGCGGGGCGAGTGCCAGCGCCAGTTCGCGGCTCAGCAGGCTCAGGTCGATGCGTTGTGCGCCGCCCTCGCTGATCGCCCGCGCCCCGCTTTCGATGCGGCCGAGCGAAAGCAACTGGTTGGCGAGGCGGGTCAGGTCGTCGCTGTGCTGCGCGGCTTGTTCCAGGGTCTGGCGCCATGCTTCCGGCTGTTCGGCGCGCAGGCCCAGCGTGATGCGCGCCTTGAGCGCCGCCAGCGGCGTGCGCAGTTCGTGGGCGGCTTCGGTGATGAATTGCGACTGGCGCTCGAACAGGCCGCGCAGGCGGGCATTGAACTGGTTCAGCGCTGCCACCAGCGGGCGCAGCTCGCGCGGCAGCCCGGCATCGGGCAGCGGCCGCAGGTCGTTATTGGTGCGTTCCGCCAGCGCGGTGCGCAGGCGCTCCAGCGGCCGCAGTGCGGCGCTCACCGCCAGCCATACCAGGATCAGCGCGGTTACGGCCAGCAGGCCCATGCGCCACAGCGTGCCGATCAGCAGTTCGCGCGCCATGCGCTCGCGGGCGCCCTGGGTTTCGGCGACGCGGATCTCCGCCACGCCCTTGATGCCCGGTTCGCTGACCGGCTGCAGCAGGCTCACCACGCGCACGCCCTGGCCGCGATAGACGCCATCGTAGAAGCGCGCCAGGGCCGGGTAGTCGTCGGTGCGCGGCGTGCCCGGCGGCGGTGCGGGCAGGTCCTCGTAGCCGGACACCAGCTCGCCGTCCATGCCCAGCACCTGGTAGTAGATGCGTCCGGCGCTGTCGTAGGCGAAAGTGTCCAGGGCCACGTAGGGCACGTTGGCCAGCAGTTGGCCGTCGTTGCTGTGCAGGCCGTCGCCCACCGCACGGGCGGAGGCCAGCAGGGTGCGGTCGTAGGCGGTGTCGGCGGCGTGGCGGGCGCTCCAGTACGCACTCAGGCTGCTTGCCAGTAGGATCAGCGCCAGCAGCAGAGACAGGCGCCGCAGCAGGCGCCCCCGCAGGCTGCCGTGCTCAGCCATCGGCTGCCTTCAGCAGGTAGCCCAGGCCGCGGAAGGTGACGATGTGTACGCCGCTGCCTTCGAGCTTCTTGCGTACCCGGTGGATGTAGATCTCGATGGCGTCGGGGCTGGCTTCCTCGTCGAGGCCGAACACCTGGGAGGCCAACTGCTCCTTGCTCATCACCCGGCCGGGACGGGCGAGCAGCGCTTCCAGCACCGCGTGCTCGCGCGCGGTCAGCGCCAGCGTCGCTCCATGCAGGCTGAAACGCAAGGTATCCAGGTCGTAGACCAGGGCGCCGCAGCGCTGCTGGCGGTTTCCCCCCTGGCGCGATCGGCGCAGCAGGGCCTTGACGCGTGCTTCCAGCTCGGACAGCTCGAAGGGCTTGGCGAGGTAATCGTCGGCGCCCAGATTGAGCCCGTGGACGCGGTCGCTGACTTCGCCGCGGGCGGTCAGCATCAGCACCGGCAGAGTCTCGCCGCGCTTGCGCAGATGCGTCAGCACCTGGAAGCCGTCGCGCCGCGGCAGGCCGACGTCGAGGATCGCCAGTGCATAGCCCTCGTTGGCCAGGGCCAGATCGGCGGCCACGCCGTCATGCAGCACGTCTACCGTCCAGCCGGCGCTCTTCAGCGCCTGGGCGATGCTCTCCGCCAGTTGCGGGTGGTCTTCGACCAGCAGAATCCGCACGGCCACCTCCTGCCACGAAGCTCGTCAGAAGCGCGCAGTGTAGCGCCCAGTCCGGCCCGCCAAGAACTTTCGGACGTGAAAGCTTGGCGAAAGCTAAGGCCCATAGCCTAGCAGCGTGTGAAAGGCGGCTCGAACCGTCCTGCACACGGCCCGCGCGGGCGATGCGCGGGTATGACAAGAACGAGAGGAGACCAGCATGATTTCTGCCCTGAGGCCGGTATCGCCGACCCTGCGGCCGGGCTGCCCGGCCATGGCCGGCACCGTGTCCGTGCCGCCGGGTGAAGCCGCTTTCGCTCACAGCGCGTCGGTGGTCCAGGATGCCCGCATCATCGACATTCAGCACCCGTTTCAAGCAGCGCACTGACGAATTCCAGTCTGCATGCATATGACATGTAGCTAGAATCATTCCGTCCGCAAAAAGCGACGGACAACGCCCGATCATCAGCGACTGCGAGCCGAGCTGATGAAGCCTGGGCCACATATAAACACATAGGAGACAACATCATGAAAACTGCCCTGATCCGTGCCACCCTGGCAGCCGCCTGCCTGACCATCGCCGGCCAGGCCCTGGCTTCCGAGCCGAAGCGGCCCGAATGTATCGCCCCGGCCGCCCCCGGTGGCGGCTTCGATCTGACCTGCAAGCTGGCGCAGACCGCGCTGGTCGACAGCAAGCTGCTGACGTCGCCGATGCGCGTCACCTACATGCCCGGCGGTGTCGGCGCGGTGGCCTACAACGCAGTGGTCGCCCAGCGTCCGGCCGAGGCCGGCACCATCACCGCCTTCTCCAGCGGCTCGCTGCTGAATCTGGCCCAGGGCAAGTTCGGCCGCTTCGACGAAAACGCGGTGAAGTGGCTGGCCGGGGTCGGCGTCAGCTACGGTGCGCTGGCGGTGCGTACCGATTCGCCCTACAAGAACCTGGACGACCTGGTCGCCGCGATCAAGGCCGATCCCACCAAGGTCGTGATCGGCTCCGGCGGCACCGTCGGCAGCCAGGACTGGATGCAGACCGCGCTGATCGCCCGCGCCGCCGGCATCGATCCGCGCAAGATGCGCTACGTGGCGATGGAAGGCGGCGGCGAACTGGCCACTTCCCTGCTCGGCGGGCACATCCAGGTCGCCAGTACCGACATCTCCGACTCGGTGCCGCACATCGAAAGCGGCGACATGCGCATCCTGGCGGTGTTCTCCGACGAGCGCCTGCCGGGCAAGATCGTGTCCGCAATCCCCACGGCCAAGGAACAGGGCTACGACGTGTCCTGGCCGGTGATCCGCGGCTTCTACGTCGGCCCCAAGGTCAGCGACGAGGCCTATGCCTGGTGGAAGAACGCGTTCGACAAACTGCTCGCTTCGGAAGAATTCGCCAAGCTGCGCGAGCAGCGCGAGCTCTATCCCTTCGCCATGACCGGTGACGAACTGGACGCCTACGTGAAGCAGCAGGTTGCCCAGTACAGGGAACTGGCGAAGGAATTCAACCTGATCCAGTAAGGCCGCCGGGGCTGCGCCATCGCTGCCCCGGCGATGGCAGCAGCTCCGGAATCCTGTAGCACATGGCTCCCGGGAAAGCGCCGTTCACGCCGCCGCCATCCCGGCAGGCAATCCATCACGAGGAATCCCTCATCATGTACCAACGTATATTCGGCCTGGTGCTGCTGCTCATCTGTATAGGCTTGGCCATCGTTGCCTGGGACTATCACGCGCCGTTTTCCTACGAACCGGTGGGACCGCGTTCCTACCCGCTGCTGCTACTGCTGCTGATGGGGCTGGGGGCGATCTATCTGATCGCGACCAAGCCGGCGGGCGTCCACGAACCCGCCGACGAGCATGATCATCCGCTGGACCGCCACATGCTGATCAAGGTGGCCACCTGCGTGGTGGTGCTGACGATCTACGCCGCGCTGTTCGAGCTGCTCGGCTTCATTCCGGCGGCCATGCTGTTCGGCATCGTCATGTCCCGTCTCTACGACGGCACCTGGCTCGCCAGCGTGATCTCCGGCGTGGTCCTGGCCGTCGGCCTTTACCTGCTGTTCGACAAAGCCCTCGACGTACCGCTACCGCTCGGCATCCTCGCCGGTCTGGAGAACTGAACCATGGATACATTCAGCTACCTCGGCCAGGGCTTCGGTGTCGCCCTCAGCCCCTACAACCTGTTCACCGCGCTGTGCGGTACGCTGATCGGCACCGTCGTCGGGCTACTGCCGGGTCTCGGCCCGATCAACGGCGTGGCGCTGCTGATCCCCATCGCCTTCGCTCTCGGCCTGCCGCCGGAAAGCGCACTGATCCTGCTCGCCGCCGTGTATCTGGGCTGCGAATACGGTGGGCGGATTTCCTCGATCCTGCTGAACATCCCCGGCGAAGCCTCGGCGGTGATGACCACCCTCGACGGCTATCCGCTGGCGCGCCAGGGCAAGGCCGGCGTGGCGCTGTCGATCTCGGCCTGGAGCTCCTTCCTCGGCGGTTTCATCGCCACCTGCGGCGTGGTGATCTTCGCCCCGCTGCTGGCGAAGTGGGCGGTGGCCTTCGGTCCTGCCGAATACTTCGTGCTGATGGTGTTCGCCATCGTCTGCCTGGCCGGCATGGCCGGCAACAGGCCGATGAAGACCGCCATCGCGTGCTGCATCGGCCTGTTCCTGTCCTGCGTCGGCATCGACTCCAACAGCGGCGTGTATCGCTTCACCTTCGGCAGCCTGGGCCTGGCCGACGGCATCCAGTTCGTGGTGCTGGTGCTCGGCCTGTTCTCGGTCAGCGAGATCCTCGTGCTGCTCGAGCGCACGCACCGCGGCCAGAAAGCCATCGAAGCCAGCGGCCGCATGCTGTTCAACCTCAAGGAAGGCGCTTTCGTGCTGGCCACCAATCTGCGCAGCGGCGCCCTCGGCTTCGGCCTCGGCATCCTGCCCGGCGCCGGTGCCACGCTAGCCAGTGCCGTGGCCTACATGAGCGAGAAGCGCCTGGCGCACAAGGACAACCGCTTCGGCAATGGCGACCTGCGCGGCCTGGCCGCACCCGAAACCGCCAACAGCGCCTCGGCCTGCGGCTCCATGGTGCCGATGCTGACGCTCGGCGTGCCCGGTTCGGGCACCACCGCGGTGATGCTCGGCGCGCTGACGCTGTACAACATCACGCCCGGCCCGCTGCTGTTCCAGAACCAGCCCGACATCGTCTGGGGCCTGATCGCCTCGCTGTTCGTCGCCAACGTCATGCTGATCGTCATGAATGTGCCGATGATCAAGGTCTTCACCAAGATCCTTGCCGTGCCCTACTGGGCGCTGGTGCCGGCGATCGCCATCATCACGTCGATCGGCGTCTATGCGGTGCATGCGACCACCTTCGACCTGTTCCTGATGATCATCATCGGCGTCGTCGGCTACATCCTGCGCAAGCTGGACTTCCCGCTGTCGGCGATCCTGCTCGGCTTCATCCTCGGCGGGCTGATGGAGCAAAACCTGCGCCGCGCGCTGTCGATTTCCGACGGCAACCTCGGCATCCTGTTCGCCAGCCCGATCACCTGGGGCGTGTGGGTGCTGATCGCAGCGATGATCCTGCTGCCGATCTATCGTTCCTGGCGGAACAGCGTCAAGCGCGCCGACAGGCCGGCAGCCGCCGACGCCTGATCGCCTGAGCAGTCGATCGACCGGCCCGGCCGGCGGCGCGTCCGCCGGCCGGGCCGGTTTTCGTTCATGCCGGCAGCCTGGCGGCATTGCCGGGCGGTCTCGACGCTCCGGCTTGTCCGCGCCGGCCTTACGCGGCAGCATGCAGGCATTCTCCGCGCCCTGGTCCCGCCATGTTGCTGCTCGATGCTTCCCTCGCCCAGTCCATCGTCGATCGCACGATGCAGATCCTGCATGCCAATGTGAACGTCATGGACGCGCGCGGCGTCATCATCGCCAGCGGCGACGCGGCCCGCATCGGCAGCCTGCACGAGGGCGCGATGATGGTGCTGGCGCAGGGGCGCACGGTCGAGATCGACGATGTGCTGGCGCGCCGGCTGCACGACGCGCGACCGGGCATCAACCTGCCGCTGCGTGCCGAAGGCGGCATCGTCGGCGTGATCGGACTCAGCGGCGAACCCGATGCCATCCGGCAGTTCGCCGAGCTGCTGCGGATGGCGGCCGAAACCATGATCGAGCAGGCGCGGCTGATGCAGATCATCGCGCGCGATGCCCGCCTGCGCGAGGAACTGGTGCTGCAACTGGTCGGCCTGGCCGCACCTGCACCGGCGCTGGAAGACTGGGCGCGCCAGCTCGGTGTCGATCCGGCGCGTCCGCGCGCCGTGCTGCTGCTCGAATCCGATCCAGCGGCCGCCGACGTGGCGGCCGTCGATGCGGCTGCCCAGCTCGCCGAACAGCAGCGCCTGCTGGGTGTGCTGGCAGCCGAGCCGGGGGTGTTGTGCGCGCCGGTGTCGCTGCGCGAAGCGGTGGCGCTGCTGCCGGTTTTGGCGGCGGCGGACGAAGGGCAGCGGCTGCGCGAGCGGGCCGAAGCCCTGCTTGCACGCCTTCGGCGCGACGGCCATCCACCGCCGCGCCTGGCGCTCGGCGGCGTGTTTCCGGGCCGCGCCGGACTGGTGCGTTCCTACCAGTCGGCGTGTGCGCTGCTGCGTATCGGCCGTCGGCGCGGCGGCGCCTTGCACTGCTATGCGGACCAGACGCTGGCCGTGCTGCTGGCCGGCCTGGACGAGGGCTGGCAGGCGGACGAACTGCGCCGCCCGCTGCAGCGGCTGGCCCAGCACGACCGCGATGGCCTGCTGCAGCGTACGCTTGCCGTCTGGTTCGCGCACGACATGAAGTCGGCTGCCGCCGCCCGCGCACTGGGCGTGCACCGCAACACCCTCGACTATCGCCTGCGCCGGCTCGGGGAGTTGAGCGGGCTGGATCTGGCGCGGCTGGACGACTGCCTGCTGCTGTATATCGCGCTGCAACTGGCTCCAGCCGATCCGGAGTGATATTCGATTGTTGAAATGCACAAATAAATCTAAAAAAATGATGATAATTTGTGCGTTTTAATGAAGACTTCGCCGTGCATCCGGCTCTAATCTGTATCTGCCCTGCAAGTGCCGCCGGGCCTTGCATCCAATCCCCTGTCCGGAGCCACCGCCATGAAAAAGATCGTCATCGCCCCTGATTCCTACAAGGAAAGCCTGTCCGCGCTGGAAGTCGCGCAAGCGGTCGAAGCCGGCTTCCGCGCCGTCTTTCCGCAGGCCGAATACGTGCTCGTGCCGGTGGCCGACGGCGGCGAAGGCACGGTCGACGCGATGGTGGCCGCCACCGCCGGGCGCCGGCTGGAAGTCGCCGTCACCGGTCCGCTGGGCGACAGCGTGCCGGCTTTCTACGGCCTCACCGGCGACGGTGCCACCGCGGTGATCGAGATGGCGGCCGCCAGTGGCCTGATGCTGGTGCCGCCGGCGCAGCGCGATCCGCTGCGCACCACCTCGCGCGGCACCGGCGAGCTGATCCGCGCCGCGCT
Source organism: Thauera carbonicopians (assembly GCF_025699485.1). Classification (GTDB taxonomy): domain Bacteria; phylum Pseudomonadota; class Gammaproteobacteria; order Burkholderiales; family Rhodocyclaceae; genus Thauera. The sequence goes on from NZ_JANUXN010000020.1 coordinate 41,083, forward strand.
CGACGCCGGCGCACGGCGCTTCATCCTCGGCATCGGCGGCAGCGCCACCAACGACGGCGGCGCCGGCATGGTGCAGGCGCTGGGCGCGCGGCTGCTGGACGCCGATGGCCGTGAGCTGGGGCCGGGCGGCGGTCCGCTGGCCGAGCTGGAGCGCATCGACGTCTCCGCGCTCGATCCGCGCCTGGCCGAATGCCGCATCGAAGTCGCCTGCGACGTGGACAACCCGCTCACCGGCCCGCGCGGGGCCTCGGCGGTGTTCGGCCCGCAGAAGGGCGCGACGCCCGACAAGGTGCGCGTGCTGGACGACAACCTCGCCCGCTTCGCCCGCATCGTCGAGCGCGACCTCGGCATCGCAGTGGACCAGGTGCCGGGCGCCGGCGCGGCTGGCGGCATGGGGGCGGCGATGCTCGCCTTCTTCGGTGCGGTGCTGAAACCGGGCATCGAAATCGTCACCGCCGCGGTCGATCTCGACCGCCATGTGCGTGATGCCGACCTCGTCGTCACCGGCGAGGGCCGCATCGACTTCCAGACCGTGCACGGCAAGACGCCGATCGGCGTCGCCCGCGTCGCCAAGCGCTACGGCAAGCCGGTGATCGGCATCGCCGGCTCGCTCGGCGCCAACGTCGGCGTCGTGCATGAGCACGGCATCGACGCGGTGTTCAGCGTGCTCTGCCGTCCCTGCACGCTCGAAGAGGCGCTGAGCGATGCGGCGGCGAACGTCGAGCTTACCGCCCGCAACGTGGCTGCCACGCTGCGCATCGGCCCGGGCGCGCCTGCGTTACCATGAGCGCCCCCTGAGCTTCCGCCCACAGAGCCGTCTTGGACATCATCTTCGGCATCATCCTGCCGGTCTTCGGCACGCTCGGCCTCGGCTACGTCGCGGCGCGCTGCGGTGTGTTCGACGAGGCGGCCAATCGCGGGCTGTCGCTGTTCGTGTTCAACTTCGCCCTGCCGCTGATGCTGTTCCGCGCCATCGCCCAGGCCGAACTGCCCGCGGCGATGCCCTGGGGCTACCTGCTGTCGTACTACATCGGTGCGTTCGCGGTGTTCGGGCTGGCGATGCTGGCCGGGCGGCTGCTGTTCGGGCGCCGGCTGGACGAGCAGGCGGTGCTCGGCCTCGGCGCCGGCTTTTCGAACACCGGCATGCTCGGCATCCCGCTGGTGATGACGGCCTACGGCCCGTCGGCGGCGCTGCCGCTGTTCGTCATGATCGCCTGCCACAGCCTGCTGATGCTGCCGCCGACCACCGCGCTGATCGAGGCGGCGCGCGGCGGCCAGCAGTCGGCGGCGGCGACGCTGCTGAAGCTGGGCAAGAGCGTGCTGGCGACGCCGATCATCTGGGGGTTGAGCTGCGGCCTGGCGTTCGCGCTGTCGGGCGTGCCCTTGCCCGGTCCGGTCGATGCCGTGGCCGGCGGCCTGGGAGCCGCGGCCACGCCCTGCGCGCTGTTCGCGCTCGGCGCCTCGCTGACGCGCTACAGCCTGGGCGGCAACCTGCGCGAGCCGCTGGTGCTGGTGGCGCTGAAGACGGTGATGCTGCCGCTGCTGGTGTGGCTGCTGGCAACCCAGGTGTTCGACGTGCCGCCCTTGTGGGTGGCGACCGGTGTGCTGCTGGCGGCGCTGCCGGCCGGGATCACGCCTTATCTCTTCGCCCAGCGCTACAACGTCTGCCAGTCTTCGGTCGCCTCGGCGGTATTCCTGTCGACCCTGCTGTCGGTGCTGACGCTGACGGTGCTGCTGTTCCTGCTGCGGCCCTGAGCAGCCGCGATGCCGCGCATTGCCGTGACGGCCGCGAGTGCGTAGCATGCCGCGGTTCCCGCCGCCGGGCGGTATGTACCAGGCTGGCCGATGTCCGACTTTCTCGCGATCCTGAGCTTTTCCTTTTCGGTCACCGGGCCGATCTTCGTGCTGCTCGGCCTGGGTGTGCTGCTGCGCCGCACCGGCATGCTGACCGACGGCTTCATCGACGCCGGCTCGAAGCTGGTATTCACCATCGCCCTGCCCACGCTGCTGTTCACCAGCATCGCCAGGACGCGCATCGCCGAATCGGCCAATGCCGGCATGATCGCCTACGGTCTGGCGGCGACGCTGGCGCTCTACATCGTGCTCGAATGGGCGGCGAAATTCGTCGTGCAGCCCGAGCGCGACCGTGGCGTGGTGGTGCAAGGTGCGTTCCGCTCCAACTTCGGCGTCGTCGGCCTGGCCTATTGCGTCAATGCCTACGGTGACGCCGGCCTTGCCGCAGCCTCGCTGTATCTCGGCCTGGTGACGATCCTGGTGAATGTGCTGGCGGTCATCACCCTCAGCCGTTCGCTGCACCGCAGCCAGGGCGTGGGCAGGATCGTGCGCGGCATCGCCACCAATCCGCTGATCATCGGCATCCTGCTCGCGCTGCCGGTGTCGGCGCTGGAAATCCGCCTGCCGGAGCTGGCGCTGCGTTCGACCCAGTACCTCGCCGACATGACTTTGCCGCTGGCCCTGCTGTGCACCGGCGCCTCGCTGGATTTCCGCAGCCTGCGCTCGGAAATCGCCAGCACCGCGCTGGCCGCGCTCGGCAAGCTGGTGGTGGTGCCGGTGCTGCTGACGCTGGGCGCGGTGGCGTTCGGCTTTCGCGGCATCGAGCTGGGCATCCTGATGCTGATGGCTTCGGCGCCCTCGGCCGCGGCCGGCTATGTGATGGTGCGGGCGATGGGCGGCAACGCCACGCTGGCGGCGAACATCATCGCGCTGACGACACTCGGTTCGCTGCTGACCACCAGCCTGGGCGTGATGATGCTGCGCAGCGCCGGGCTGATCTAACCGGACCGGCCGGCCTCAGTCTTCGTCGAAGCGCTGGCAGCCGAGCGCCGCGACGGTGGGCGGGCTGCCTTCATGGGTGTAATACAGCGAGCCGATTGCCCGGCCGTTCTGCCACGTCTCGTGCAGCATCAGCGAGCCGCGCAGGCCTTCGAGGTCGAGTGCATCCGGCCTGAGCACGCCGAAATCCACGATTCGCAGCATGCCGTCCATGTCAGCCGTGGCGTGGATGGCCACCGTATCCAGCAGGGCCAGGTCGGGCGACACGTCGCTGCTGCCCGCGGGAAAGCGCGCGGTTTCAGGCTGGCCGGGGGCCGGCCAGAGGAATTCGGGCGTGACGATTTCCAGGCCGGCGATGCGGGGCGCGCCGGTGGTTTCGGCAGCACTGCTCGCGATGCTGAGCACGGCCCGGGTGTGGTCCGGATCGTCCAGGTCGGCGCAGATGATCCGGGTCTCCGCTGCAGCGGCGGAGCCGGCAGCAAGCGCTGCGAGGCAGGCAATCGCCGCCGCGCTCGATCGGCATGGCTGGTGCTTCGTCATCGTTCTGCTCCGCGGGAGATGCGGAACATTATGCATGCCGTGCACGGCAGGGATGTCGTCCGGCTTGAATTGCGCCCCGCGCTGAACTTTAGTGAAAGTGCGCAGACGCCCGTGGCAGGCAATTTCAGGGGGTGCAGCATGTTGATCACACGCGAGGTGCTTACCCGGATGGGCGCGACCAGCGCCAATGCCGACCGCTATGTCGATGCGCTCAACACCGCGATGGCGGCCCATGCCATCGACACGGTACCGCGCATCGCCCATTTTCTTGCCCAGGTGATGCACGAATCCGGCTGTCTGCGGCTGACCGTCGAGAATCTCAATTATTCGGCAGACGGATTGCTGAAAGTCTTTCCGCGGTATTTCAGCACGCGTGCCGAGGCGGAGTCCTGTGCCCGCAAACCGGAAAAGATCGCCTGCAGAGTCTATGGCGGGCGCATGGGCAACGGCGCCGAGGCGAGCGGCGACGGCTGGCGCTACCGCGGCCGCGGCCTGATCCAGCTGACGGGCAAGGACAACTATCGCGGTTTTGCGCGATGGTGCGGCCAGGACGTGGTGGCCGATCCGGATCTCGTCGCCGGCAGCCTAGCGGTCGATGCCGCAGTGTTCTTCTGGCAGCGCGAAAATCTCAATGCGCTGGCCGACGTCGACGACCTGAAAGCGGTGACGCGCCGCATCAACGGCGGCCTGAACGGCTTCGCCGATCGCCGCGAACTGCTGGAGAAGGCGCGCCAGGCGCTGCGTGACCTGGGGCTGGCCGGAACTTTCGCGCCGGCGATGTCTCCGTTCGCGCCGACGCATCGCGTCGTGCCCCTGCAGCTCAATCTGCGTTCCACGCCGCAGGTGACGCCGGCAAGCCTGCTGGCGCCGCTGGTGCAGGGCACCGAAGTCGAAGTGCGCGGCCCGACCGCGGTGGCGGGCTGGGTACAGGTGCGGGTGATGCTCAATGGCGTCGTGCGCGAAGGCGTGGTGGCCGAGCGCTATCTGGAGACGTCCGCGCCGCGTCCGCGCACGCGTGGCGGCCTGCGTTCCCGTGCCGTACCGGCTGCCGAAACGCTGCCGGCGCTGCCTGCCGCCCATCTGGAGGCCGATCGTCCGGACATCACCCGCGTGCGGGATGGCGGGCGGGCTTACCCGCTCGGCGAGGCCGAGCGCCCCGCGCGCAATGGCTCCGAAGACGCACGTGGTGCCGCCGGGCTGACGCGGATCGTCGATTACCTGGATGTTGCCAAGGCCGATCACTTGCGCTACCAGCCGCGCGCCGGCATGACTTTCTGCAACATCTACGCCACCGATTACGCCTGTCTGGCGGGCGCCTACCTGCCGCGCGTGTGGTGGACCGACTCCGCGCTGCGCCGCCTGGCGCTGGGCGAGCCGGTGGAGGCGACCTATGGCCAGACGGTGCGTGAACTGAACGCCAACGCCTTGTACGACTGGCTCGACGAGCACGGCACCGAGTTCGGCTGGGTGCGCGAACTGGATCTGACCCTGTTGCAGGCGGCAGCGAATGGCGGTGAGGTCTGCGTCATCGTCGCCAAGCGCCGCGATCTCAACAGTTCCGGCCACATCAGCGTCGTCGTGCCCGAGCAGGAGGTGATCGAAGCGCGGCACGCCGTCGACGGCGAGGTCCTGCGTCCGCTCGAATCCCAGGCCGGTACGCGCAACATCACACGCGGGGTGTCGTCCAGCGCGTGGTGGGCGGCGGAGCGCTTCCAGGCCTTCGCCTTCTGGCGGCATCCGTGACCGGCGGCCTGGCCGGCTTGCCGTCCTGCTGTTGCATGGCGAAACATGCCGGTGACGGAATCTTTTGTCCGGGCCGCGCCTCTGAGACGGTATCCTGCCGCTTCGGCCAGCCGTAGCGGCCCCGACACCTTGATGGGATGCCTCATGTATCGAGATCCGAAGTTCTCAGGCCTTTTCAACCAGTTCGGCGCCCGCGGCGGTACCCCACCCAGTCTGCTGCAGAAGATCGTCGCCGCGATCGTCACTGTTGCCGTGTTCGGCGTCGCGCTGATGTTCTCGGTCGTCTTCTTCGCCGTCGTCGTCACCGTCGGCGCCGTGGCCTGGGGCTACCTGTGGTGGAAGACCCGCGCGCTGCGCAGGCAGATGCGCGAGCATCCGCCGACCGGGCACGGCATGGTGATCGAAGGTGAGGTCATCCGCGAAGTCGAGATCGAGGATCGTCCAGGACGCGATCGTCCGGGACGCGCAGGTCCGGGCGAAGATCGCCCGCCGCGCTGATCTCCATCGCCCCATACGCCATTGGCTTGGTGTAGTCTGTCCGTCCCCGCCGCTGCGCCGCAAGGCCGGGAGGCGGAATCCCATACCAGACAGAGGACAACAAGCATGAGCACTGTGACCCTTGGCGGCAATCCGATCGATGTGGCTGGCCGTTTCCCCCAGGAGGGTGATGCCGCCCCTGCCTTCAAGCTGACCGGCGCCGATCTGGCCGACGTCGGTCTCGACGCCTTCGCCGGCAAGCGCAAGGTACTGAACATCGTTCCCAGCCTCGACACCCCGGTGTGCGCGGCGTCGGCGCGCAAGTTCAACGCCGAGGCCAGCAGCCTTGCCGACACCGTGGTGCTGGTCGTGTCCGCCGACCTGCCCTTCGCCGCCGGCCGTTTCTGCGAGGCCGAAGGCCTGAAGAACGTGAAGACGCTGTCGACCTTCCGCAACCCCGGTTTCGCCCGCGACTACGGCGTCGCCATCACGTCCGGCCCGCTGGCCGGCGTCACTGCGCGCGCGGTGGTGGTGGTCGATGCGAACGACAAGGTCGTGTATTCTCAGCTCGTGCCCGAGATCAAGGAAGAGCCGGACTACGCCGCCGCGCTGGCTGCGCTGAAGTAATCCCGTGCCGGGGCCGCGTTCTTGCGGCCCGGACGTGAAAAAGTCCCGCTGGCCTCAGGCCAGCGGGACTTTTTTTCCATCGAACGGAAGCCGGGTATCAGTTTCCGACTTTCAGCCGGCCGCCCTTGCCCAGGCCGCCCTTCACTTCCTGTGCCTTGTAGTTGCGCAGCGAGATCACCATGTTGTTGTAGGCATCCATGAAGGCGGCGACGGTGGCCTTGCCTTCGGGCGTGCGCGAGAAGCCGCCCAGCCCGCCGGCAGCGCCGCCGCCGATGGCGCCGATGGCTGCGCCGAAGTTGGTGGCCGTGGCGTTGCCTTCGGAGATCGAGATCTGCACGCCCGAGCGGATGTCGAACATGCTCAGCGTCACCACCGACACCTTGCTCTGCATGGCACCGCCGACGACGGCACCCACCCTGCCGAGCAGGCCGCCGACACCGGCAGCCATCTGGCCGGTGGCGTCGTTGTCGATGATGATGGCGGGCTCCATGAAATAGTCGGCCGCCACGCGCTGGCCCTTCTGCTGCTTGGAGCCGGCGCGGAATTCGCCTGAATTGCGTTGCTTGTCCGTGATGGCGCTGATCTTGCCTTCGGTGCGGTTGTTGCCGACCGAGGTGATGACGAAGCAGTTCGACTGCTGCACGGCCAGGCGGATCAGCGGTTCGATGCTGGTGACCTTGGTGGCGGCGCCGAAGCTTGCATACCATTCCTTGCCGCGGCCATCGTCCACGGCCAGCGTGCCCAGCGGCTCGTCGCAGCGTTCGAGGCTGGCGTTGGCGTTGACGCTGGTGCCGCCAGCGGCTGCACCCGTGGCGGCGGTGGGGCTGTCACCCGCGGACAGGAGGCCGCCGGCACCGGGAGTCACGCAACCGGCCAGAGCCAGCGAAGCCGCCAGCGCGGCCAGGGAGAGGGAGGTCTTGGACATGGAGAATCGTCCTTCGTAGTGTGTTGAAAGGAGGGATGTTGGGAAGGTCGGGATCTAGGGAAAGGAAAGCGTTTCGGCCGTTCAGCGCAGATACCAGCCGCTCGGTCCCCAGATCCAGTAGTACGGGTAATAGCTGTACCAGGCACCCCATGACTTGCGCTGTTCGTCACGGATGCGGTAGAGCTCGCGTTCCTCCTGCTTGGCCGCCTGGGCTTCGGCCATCAGCTTGTGGGCGTCCTTGTAGTTCATTGCAGCGGCACGGCTCAGCCAGGCTTCGGCCTCGGCCGGGTCGGAACCCATTTCCTCCAAACCCAGCAGGTACAGGCGGCCCAGCGCGTATTGCGCTTCGGTGTGGCCGCGGTCGCCGGCCTTGCGCAGCCATTCGATGGCCTGGTAGCTGTCGCGCGTCACGCCGTCGCCGCGCAGCAGGCGCAGGCCCAGGTCGTAGGCGGCACGCGGGTCGCGCTCGGCGATCTCCGCCAGGGCCTGCAGACGGCGTTCGGCCTCCGGATCACCGGGATCGCCCTGGAAGGTGGCGGTATTGCGCGGCACGTCGGCGCACTCACTGCCGCTGCACAGGCGGACGGTATCCGAACGGGGGGCGATCTGCTCTTCGGCCGTCTGCGCGCAGCCGGCCGCTACCAGCGTGGCCAGCAGCATGGCCAGGGGAGTCACGATGGATGAAGCAGTGGCGCGCATGACAGGCCTTTCTCAAGGGCAGGGGACACTGAGTATATAGAAAATTTACAATTTGGCCGCCAGCTTTTTTATGGCTGCCAAGGCCCTGATTCGATACGGCATTCCGTCTGGAGCCGGCATGCTCCGACCATCATCCCGGGTTCGGCGCCGGGATGCGGCCGCCGTGAGCCGGCGCCGAACACGATCTGCCGGGCATCGGCCCGGGGCTACTCGGCGCTGCCGTCCTTGTCGTCGTCGGCCTGGGTTTCGGCCTCTTCCGGCACCGGGGTGGCCAGGACCTTGTCGATGCGCTTGCCGTCGATGTCGACGACCTCGAAGCGCCAGCCTTCCCATACGGCGATGTCGCCGGTGTTGGGCAGGCGGCCGAGCAGCCACATCATCATGCCGGACAGGGTGTGGTAGCGGCCCTTGTCCTCTTCCGGCACGTTCTTCATCGCCAGGCGGTCCTTCAGCTCGAGGATCGGGATCAGGCCGTCCAGCAGCCATGAGCCGTCCTCGCGCTGCACCGCCCAGGCTTCCTCGGCGTTCTCGGTCTGGAATTCGCCGGTGACCGATTCGAGCAGGTCGTGCAGCGTGACCATGCCCAGCACCTCGCCGTATTCGTCGATGACGAACACCATGTGGGTGCTGGAGGCGCGGAACTGGTCGAGCAGTTCCATGCCGGTCAGCGATTCGGGCACGTAGATCGGCGCCTGCAGTGCTTCGGTCAGGTCGACTTCGGCGCCGCGCAGGGTCTGGTTGAAGAGCTGCTTGGAGCTGATGATGCCGAGGATCTCGTCGAGGCCGCCGCGGCACACGGGGAAGCGCGAATGGGTCGATTCGGCCATCAGCGTCAGGTTGTCGTCGAGCGGGCGGTTGACGTCCAGCCAGACGATGTCCGAGCGCGGCACCATCAGCGAGCCGAGCTGGCGCTCGTCGAGGCGGAACACGTTGCGCACCATCTCGTGCTCGCTCTTCTCGATGATGCCGGCTTCCGAGCCTTCGTCGAGCATCGCGCGGATTTCCTCCTCGGTCACGCTCGGGCCGTTGATCTCGCGCTGGCCCATCAGGCGCAGCAGCAGCGCGGTCGAGTTCGACAGCAGATGCACGAAGGGGCGCGAGATGATCGCCAGCATGTTCATCGGCCGCGCGACCAGGCGGGCGATGCCTTCCGGGTTGATCTGGCCGATGCGCTTGGGCACCAGTTCGCCGATCACGATCGACACGTAGGTGATGACCATCACGACCAGCACGGTCGAGCCGATTTCGCTGGTGCGCTGCTCTACGCCCAGCGTCTGCAGCCAACTGGCCAGCGGGCCGGCCAGCGCGGCCTCGCCGACGATGCCGTTGAGGATGCCGATCGAGGTGATGCCGATCTGGATCGTCGACAGGAAGCGGGTCGGCTCCTCGCCGAGCTTGACGGCGACGGCGGCGGCGTTGTCACCCTCTTCGGCGAGCTTGGCCAGCCGCGCGCGGCGCGCGGTGACGAGGGCGATCTCCGACATGGCGAAGATGCCGTTGAGCAGGATGAGGGCGATGAGGACGAATATTTCCATTGAAGTGTTCGGTGGTACGGCGTTCAGACGTGCGGGTGCATCCACGCCGGGGCGGATGCAGAGAGCGACGGCATTGGGGGAGCGATCCCGGCGCCGGAATCAGCGCGGAATTCGGCACACGGCGCGGCACGCAGCGCAGGGCATGCGAGCGGGGCCTGCATCAGGGAGAGGGCGTGCGTCCGGCGTGCCGGATATGGCGGGACGCGCAACGGCAACCGGTGGGTGGCCGTGGCTGGCGATGCTGGATCGGGGCAAGATCGCCCGGTCGAGTCGCCATCGGCCGAGGATTCGTCCTCGGTGCGGGGCGGCTCGGAAGGGGGCGGAACGGAGTTCGACAGGGAATGCTGACTCATAGCGCGGAGCCGTTTTTATCGACCCCGCCTGGCCCTTGATTTGTTTGAGGAAAAATAATCATGCCGCAAGTGCCGGGAATTGTCACCTTTCGTGACCGGCGGCTTGCCGGCCTTGCCGGGACGTATCCACCGGAAGGCCTCACTGGAAGGCCACTTCGGCGAAGCTGCGCAGCTTGCGGCTGTGCAGGCGGTCGATGCCCTGCTCGCGCAGGCGTTCCAGCGCGCGGATGCCGATGCGCAGGTGCTGGTCGACGCGCTCGCGGTAGAACTGGTTGGCCATGCCCGGCAGCTTGATCTCGCCGTGCAGCGGCTTGTCGCTGATGCACAGCAGGGTGCCGTAGGGCACGCGGAAGCGGAAGCCGTTGGCGGCGATGGTGGCGGACTCCATGTCCAGCGCCACCGCGCGGCTCTGGCTGAAGCGCCGTTCAGGGCTGCTGGCCATGCCGTGCGAGGGCAGCAGTTCCCAATTGCGGTTGTCGGTGCTGGCGACGGTGCCGGTGCGCAGCACACGCTTCAGTTCGTAGCCGGACAAGCGGGTGATCTCCTCCACCGCCGCCTCCAGCGCGAGCTGCACTTCGGCCAGCGCCGGGATCGGCACCCACAGCGGCAGCTCCTCGTCGAGCACGTGGTCCTCGCGCATGTAGCCGTGGGCCAGCACGTAGTCGCCGAGCTGCTGGCTGTTGCGCAGGCCGGCGCAGTGGCCGAGCATCAGCCAGGCGTGGGGCCGCAGCACGGCGATGTGGTCGGTGATGGTCTTGGCGTTGGCCGGGCCGACGCCGATGTTCACCATCGTGATGCCGCTGCGGTCGCCGCGCACCAGGTGGTAGGCCGGCATCTGCGGCAGGCGCGGCGGCGCGGCGCCGAGCGCGTCGCGCTCGCCGGGCGGCAGGCCGCGGCGGCGGGTGAGGACCTCGCCCGGCTCGACGAAGGCTTCGTAGCCGTGGCCGGAGGCGGCATCGGCCATCAGTTCGCGGCCGAGCTCGATGAACTCGTCGATGTAGAACTGGTAGTTGGTGAACAGGATGAAGTTCTGGAAGTGCTCGGGCCGCGTGCCGGTGTAGTGGCGCAGGCGGTGCAGCGAGTAATCCACCCGTGGCGCGGTGAACAGCGCCAGCGGATGCGGTTCGCCGGGGCCGGGCTCGAAGGTGCCGTTGGCGATGCCGTCGTCCATCGCGCCCAGGTCCGGCAGGTCGAAACGGTCGCGCAGCAGCAGGCGGCGATCGGGGCCGAGCTGGCCTTCGAGATGATCATCTTCGCCGAGGGCGAAATGCACCGGGATCGGCTGCGTGCTGGTGCCGACTTCCAGCGGCATCTGGTGGTTGCGCAGCAGCAGGCCGAACTGCTCGAGGTAGTAGTCGGCGAACAGGTCGGGCCGCGTCAGCGTCGTTTCATAGACGCCGGGGCCGGCGACGAAGCCGTAGGACAGGCGCGAATCCGCCCGCGCCACGGTGTTGCTGCGGATCCGTACCAGCGGATAGCAGGCGCGCACATGCTGGCCGATGTCCCCGCCGGCGACATAGCGCTGCAGCGCATCGCGCAGGTGGCGGGTGCTGGCAGCGTGGATCTCGCGCACGCGCTCGAGGGCGGCGGCGGCATCGTCGAACAGGGCGGGGGCGAAGAAGGGTGCGGTATTCATGCTCGGAGGGCCGGAAGCAGTGCAGGCGGATGGACAGGGGCCTGGCGGCGCGTGGCGTTCAGCGCGGCGCCCTGAGTCTGTCGGGCAGGTTCAGCCGGCCTTCGTCCGAGAAGCGCACGCTGCCCAGCACGCCGCCGGCCAGCCGGCCGCGCAGGGTGTAGGGCACACCGTCGGCCATCGAGCGGCCTTCGATCATGCCGAGGGCCTGGCGCAGCACCGCGGAAGTCGACACGCTCACCGGCACGCTGACCACCGTTTCGCCGAAGCGCGGCACGGTGCCGCGCTGGTCGCTGACGCCGGTGGCGAAGGCCTTGCCGTCGAGATCGAGCTCCAGCGCCAGGCCGTCGAAGTCGATCGCGGCGTCGTTCGGGTTCTGCACCCGCAGCTTCAACGTGAAACGCATCTCCATGCCCTGCCCCGCCAGCGGCTCGAGGCCGACGACGTTGATGCGCACCGGCTCGCGGTGGGTCAGGCTGGCGCAGCCGGCCAGCGTCAGCGCGCACAGCAGCAGGCAGGACAGCCAGTGGAGAGGATTGCGGCGGGCGGCGTTCGGCATCGGTGGGCTCCGGCGGGTCACAGGGCGGCTTCCATTCTAACCGCCGCAATGTGCAGGCTTTCGGATCGGTGCAGGCTTGTTGCAAGGTCGGTTCAGCGTGGCCTCATGAACAGGCAAGCACATGTCCCGGGGCTGGCGTGCTGCAGGGTATTGCCGATGTTGCGTGATGTATTGGGCTTGGTGCGCTTGCGAGCAGGTGCTTTCATCTGCGACTTGGACGGCGTGGAAAGGGCTGCATGCGTTACCAGGGCAGGATTACGCAATGGAAGGACGAGCAGGGTTTCGGCTTCATCACCCCGAATGGAAGTGGTGAAGCCGTCTTCGTGCATATCAAGGCCTTCAATGATCGAAAACGGCGGCCTGTGGGCAACGAACTGGTGAGCTATGAGCTGTCGGTCGATGCGCGGGGGCGCGGGCGGGCCGAGAAGGTTGCCTTTGTCGGCGAGCGCGGAGCAGTGCCGCGACGCACTGGTGGAGCTGGATTGCCTGTTCTGGTGGTTTCGGCTTTTGTCCTTGCGCTGCTTGCAGGAAGCTTGTCGGGCGTGCTGCCGGTTGCGATTCTGCTGCTGTATGTCGTGGCAAGCGCAATGACTTTTGCCGCTTATGCGTGGGACAAAGCTGCCGCCAGGCGAGGACAGTGGCGTACGCCCGAGAGTACTCTTCATTTCTACGGCTTGATCGGCGGTTGGCCTGGCGCCTTCGTTGCTCAACGTCTGCTGCGGCACAAATCCAGCAAACGCGAATTCCAGTCGGTGTATTGGACGACGGTGGTCATCAACTGCATGGCGCTGGGTTGGCTGATTGGCGGGGATTACCTTCACTGGGTCGATCAGTGGCTGCAGGAGGCTCTGAAAGTTGCGCAAGCCTTTGCGATCGAGCTTGGACGATAGGATGTGCCGCGCGCTTTCTTCCTGACTGCATCAGGCAGTCATTTCAAGAATTCCGCGGTGCGATCCACGATACGTCCGAGCAGCGCGTCGACCGCGACGCCGCCTGCCGTCGAGGCGCTGCGGCGGTAGCCGAGATGGACCACCGGCGAGTCGGCCGCGATCCGATAGACCGCGATCGACAGCGGGCACAGGGCGATGTGGTGGGGTGATTCGGCGCTCAGGCGCGCGGCGGCGCTGGCGCTGCAGAAAGTGTAGATGCGGGCCTGGTCGAAGAGCGCGGGCGAATGGCCGAGATCCGGCGCGGTGCGCCGCAGCATGTCGCCGAAGTGGCTGACCGTCGGCGGCGTGATGCCTTCGGCGGCGATCGCATCGACGAGCGCGAAGGCGACGTCCTCGAATTCGGCACCGGCGATTTCCCGCGTGACGATGCCGGCTTCCGCCGCGGTTGTGCCGGCCTGCAGGGCAAGGAAGCAGGCGAAAAAGAACCCGGTACCGCGGCGGAGCAGATCCCGGTACCGGGGTTGCAGTAATCGTGTCGTGTTCACTCGGGTTCAGAAGCGGTAGCTGGCCTGTACGCCACCATACACATTTCTGCCCGGGCCGGGTTCGTAGAAGCGGCCGTTGCCGTCGCCGACGATGACCGAGGCGATGTGCTTGCGGTCGAAGACGTTGTCCAGCCGCAGCAACTGGCTGAAGGTCCAGGGCCCGGACTGCTGTTCCGCCGCCAGGCGCAGGTTGAGCAGCGTGTAGGACGGCGCGGCCTTGCCGGTGTTGGTGTCGTTGACCTCGACCGCGCTGCGATGCACCGCTTCCAGCGCGGTGCTGAGCCCGGCCATCGGCTTCCACACCAGTTCGCCCCAGGCCGAAACCCTGGGCACGCCCGGAATCCGCTTGCCGCTGTCGACGTTGTTGAAGGATTCGTCGTAGATCGCGCGCATCACCGTCAGTGCGCCGCGGGCGCTGAGTTTGTCGGTGAATTCGGTCTCGACGGCGAGTTCCAGGCCCTCGCGCAGGGTCTTGCTGGCGTTCCTGTACGAGGTGCGGCCGCCGATGGCACCGGCGCTGACGATCTCGTCCTTGGTCTTGATCTGGAAGGCCGCGAGATTGACTCGCGTGCGTTCGCCGACGTAGGCCTTCAGGCCGAGCTCGAACTGGCGGCTGGTTGAGGGCTTCAGGCCGAGGTTGAAGCCGCCGGTGGAGGAGTAGGCGATTTCGCCCAGCGTCGGTGTCTCGAAGCCGGTGCCGAAGCTGGCATAGAAGTTAAGCAGCGGGCTGGCGCGCCACAGCAGGCCGACGGCCGGCGTGGTCTTGCGGTAGCGCACCGAGCCGCTGTCGTCGCCGTTCGGACCGACGATGTAGTCGTCGTCCACTTCGAAGCGCACGTTGCTGTGGCGCACGCCGAGCGACCAGTCCCAGTCGCCCTGCTGCCAGGTGGCCTGCACGTAGGGGTCGGTACTGGTGACGGTATTGGTCTCGTCGCGCCGCAGCCTGCCCTTGACACCGAAATTGCCGCCGACGAAGTTCTCGTAGCCCTGGCGGTCGTCCTCGGCGCGGTCGTGGTCCACGCCGGTGGTCAGGGTCAGTTTGCCGGTACCGATGTCGCGCTGCATGATCCAGCGTGCGCCGATGCCGTGGAACTCGCGGTCGAAATCGATCACGCCGCCGGCATGGCGGGGGTTGGCCTGCGCGGCAGCGGGAATCGACTGGTACTGGATGACGCTGCGCTGCCCCGCATAGGCCTGGATCTGCAGCCGGTCCTCGCCGAAGCGGCGTTCGTACACCGCGCCGCCCTGCAGGTGCTTGATCGACTTGCGGGTCTTGTACTGCAGCGCGATCGGCTCGACGCCGCGTGCGTCGCGCTTGTAGGTGTTCCAGGTGACGCCGAGCGGGTCCTCGGTGTCGGGCTGGTGCAGGCTGCTGAACAGCAGCGTCAGCTTGCTGTCCTCGTCCGGCGCCAGCGTGATCTTGGCGAAGCTCTGATCGCGGCGGGCGGCGCTGTAGCGGCGTTCGCCGTCGGTCTCGAAGCGTGAGGCGTCGAGCACGAAGCCGACGCCGTTCTTTTCGCCTTCCGCGCCGATGCCGATCTTGTAGGTGCCGTGTTCGCCGGCGTACACACTGCCGCGGATGCGCGGCGCGCCCTTGCCGTCGCGCGAGAACAGCTGGATGACGCCGCCGGCATGGTTGCCATACACGGTGGCGAAGGGGCCGCGCAGCACCTCGATGCGCTCGGCGGTGTCGAGGTTGAAGGTGGCGGCCTGGCCCTGGCCGTCCGGATTGCTGGCGGGGATGCCGTCGGCGATCAGCTTCACGCCGCGAACGCCGAAGGCTGCACGCGCGCCGAAGCCGCGTACCGAGATCTGCAGGTCCTGGGCGTAGTTCTGGCGGTTCTGTACCACCACGCCGGGCACGCTGCCGAGCACTTCGGAGACGTTCACCCGCAGGCCTTCGGCAGTGCCGCCGAGCTGCACGGCGTCGATCGAATACGGCATGTCGAAGGACGAAGCCTCGACGCGGCTGCCGGTGATGACCATCGTACCGAGAGTCTGTTCAGCAGCGGCTGTGGTGGCAGATGCTGCCGCCAGTGTGCACAGCAGGGCACAGTGCAGGCGGCTGGGCCGCGGCAGACGAAGCGTGAGAGGGCGGGCCATGATCGAAGTCTCCTCGGGCTGCTCTTGCGGCAGCGATGGCGGCAGTCTAGAACCTGTGCCCTGCCTCTGTCGCCGTGGAAAGCGCCAGCCTGGCCTCATGATTTTCATGAGGCACGTCCAGCGTGTGGCCGGACTGCATCCGGGCGCTTGCGAACTCGCCGCCGGCACGCCGGTCTGTCGACCCGTGCGCCCCGTTTCCATCGAGCCCTGCCGTGCCTCTGTTCAAGCGTATCGCCATCGCCCTGTCCCTCATCCTGCTCCTGCCGCTGGGCATCAGCCTGGCGAACCCGCCGCGTGCCGAAGGCATGGACGCGCGCGGCTGGCGCGCACTGCCGCGCCATTCCGCCGGCCTGGCGCCCGATCCGGCGGCCTTCGCCGACACCGCCATCGTGCAGGTGTATGCGGCCGCCACCTACGGTTGGCGCGGCTATTTTGCCGTCCATCCGTGGATCATCTTCAAGCGCAGCGGCGAGACGGCCTACACCCGCTACGAAGTGACCGGCTGGGGCCGCAGCCGTGGCCCGGTCGTCAGGCGCAACAATGCGGTAGCCGACGGGCTGTGGTTCGGCGCCGTGCCCACGGTGCTCGCCGAGCATCGCGGCGCAGGCGTGGATGAGATGATCGACCGCATCGAGGACGCGGTCGCCTCCTACCCCTACGCCGACACCTACCGCAGCTATCCCGGGCCCAACAGCAATACCTTCATCGCCCACATCGGCCGCGAGGTGCCGGCGCTGCAGCTCGACATGCCGGCCAATGCGATCGGCAAGGACTGGCGCCCGCTGGATGCTCCGGTCGGGCGCGCGGTTTCCGGCACCGGCTGGCAGGCCTCGCTGTACGGCCTGCTCGGGGTCACGGTCGGCGTCGAGGAAGGCCTGGAGTTCAATCTGCTCGGGCTCAATTTCGGCATCGACCTGAACCGCCCCGCGCTGCGCCTGCCGCTGATCGGCCGTCTGGGCTTCGGCAACGTCGTGCCGGTGGCCGAAGCGGCGCCGAATTCCGCAGAGCCGATTCCGGCAGAATCACGGCCTCATTGACACGCTCCTTGCACAGGCTGTTTCCGAGCAGCCGTGAGCTTTCACCGAAAAAACCGTCCCCTGGAAGCGGCTTCAGCCGGGCTGCGACCGGTGCGCAGCGATTCCCAAGGTCGGGGTTGGGCAGGCCCTGGGGCCAGGCGCCCCGGGCGAGAGCCGATGCCATGGATCGGCACCGGGCGGCGTCCCTCAGGTCTCCACCAGGCCGGCCCGCACCGCGATCAGTGCGAGTTCGGCGGCGTTGCTGGCATTGAGCTTCTGCTTGATGTGGTACAGGTGGGTGCCGACGGTGCTGCTGCTCAGGTTCAGGGTGGCGGCGACCTCATTGACGGACTGGCCGCGTGCCAGTTGCAGGAAGATGCTGAATTCCTTGCTGGTCAGCGTTTCCGCCGGGTGGCCGCCGCCGCCGAGGCGGGCCAGCGCGAGCTTGGGCGCGAGTTCGGGGTCGAGGTGGCGGCGGCCTTCGGCGACGTCGGCGATGGCGCGCAGCAGTGTGTCGGGATGGGCGCGCTTGGACAGGTAGCCGGTAGCGCCGGCCTGCAGCGCGCGGGCCGGAATCAGGGTGTCGTCGTGAGCGGACAACATCAGCACGCGCGCAGCCGGATGGTGGGCGAGCAGGCGTTCGAGTGCGGCCAGGCCGCCGATGCCGGGCATCGACACGTCCATCACCAGCACGTCCGGCTGGTGTTCGTTCCAGGCCTTGAGCGCCGCTTCGCCGCTGTCGGCCTCGGCGACGACGGTGGCGCCCGCGCCCTCGATCAGCAGGCGAAAGCCCATGCGGACGATCGTGTGGTCGTCGGCGAGCACGATGCGCAGGGAAGGGAGCTGGATCGTCGTCATCAGCGCATGGCCCTGGTCGGGAAGGAGGAATGGGAAGGAGACACGGGAACGGCAGGCAGTGCCAGAGGCAGGCTGGCCTCCAGCCGGCAGCCGCCGGCGGCGGGCCGCTCGAGCCGCAGCGTGCCGCCGAGGGCCCGCACCCGCTCCTGCATGCCGACCAGGCCGTAGCGCGGTCGTGCATCGGCGGGATCGGCGCACAGGCCGCGGCCATTGTCGGTGATGCTGAGCGTGACCGCCTGCGCATTCCAGTCCAGCACCACCGATACTGCGCTGGCCTGGGCATGGCGGGCGACGTTGGTGAGGCTTTCCTGCAGCAGGCGCTGCAGCGCATGCGTCTGTTCGTTCTCCAGCACGGGTTCGGCTGCGGCGATCCGGCGGTCGAGGGCGATGTGCGGATAGAGCCGCGACCACTGCTTGCAGGCCTCGTCGAGGATGGCGCCCACCGTTTTCGGCGCTTCCGGCGAAGGCTGGCGCAGGCGTTCGAGGATGGTCCGCACGCCGTCCTGCATCTGGCTGGTCATCGCCAGGATGACCTGGGCGTTGCCGTGGATGCCGGGCTGGTCGGCGCTGCGCTGCTGGATCGCGCCGGCGATGGCGCGCACTGCGGTGATGCCCTGGGACAGTTCGTCGTGCAGTTCGCGGGCGATCAGGCAGCGTTCCGCTTCCAGGCGGTCCTGCACCGCGCGGGCGAAGTGGCGGTCGGCGGCGAGTGCGGCGTTGTCGGCGAGGGTGTGGTCGAGCCGGTCGGCCAGGCGGTTGTAGCTGCGTGCGAGGCGGTCGAGCTCGGGGGCGCCGACTTCGGGCAGGCGGCGGTCGAAATGCCCGCGCGCGCCGCGGTCGAAGGCGGCGTCGACCGCGCGCAGCGGCGCCAGCGCCCGGCGCAGCCCCAGGTGGCAGCCGATGCCGGCCAGCAGCAGGCCGGCGAGCGCCCAGCCGGCGAAGCTGGCGAGCCTGTCCCAGGTATCGAGCACCGAGCGCGAGGCATCGGGCAACAGGCTGATCTGCACCGGGCCGGCGTCGAAATGGCGTACGCGCAGATGCGGCGTCAGCCGTTCGGCAAACCATTCGGGTGCATGGCGGCCGGCCTTGTAGGTGGTGTCGGGCGATGTATACAGGCGTTCGCCGCCGGTGGCGGTGATCTCGAGCGCGTGCGCGCGGATGCGGCCGATCGCGGCGAGCGCGGACATCAGCCGCGCCTGGCCTTCGGCGCCGTCGCGGCGGGTTTCGTCGATCAGCACGGTCAGCCATTGTTCGGCGACGCGGCCGGCGGATTCGACTTCTTCCTGGATCGCGCCGCGCGTCTCGCGCAGCCACAGCGCGGCGCCGGTGAGTAGCGCGAGCGCGAGCAGCAGCGTCAGCATCAGGCTCAGCCGGGTGTGCAGGCTGGCGCTGCGAAGCAGAGGGGAGTGCTTGTCCATGTGCCGTGGCCTGTCTGCGCGGGGCCGGTTTCAGCGGCTCCGCAGCGCGGCCCTTTCGGCCGCCGGGTAAAGATGGATGACCGAGCGCCGGAATTCGGCCGCGGCGCCGTCGAGCGTACCGAAGCGGGGGGGCACCTCCTGTTCCAGCATTTCCGTCATGTCCAGTCCCTGTTCTGCGCCTTCGCGCAAGGTCCGTTCCAGCCACGCCAGGTAGCTGCGTGTCTGGGCGATCGGCGTGGCATCGGTGGCGACCGGGCCGTGGCCGGGCACGAGCTGCTTGAACGGAACGCGTTCGAGGCGTTCGAGCGCCTGCAGCCACTGCGCGATGTCGGCGTGGGGTGTGGTCGGCGCGCGGTTCCAGAACACGATGTCGCCGGCGAACAGGGTGCCGGTGGCGACGTCCAGCACGGCAAGGTCGGCGTCGGTGTGGCCTGCCAGCACGAACAGTTCCAGCCGGCGGCGGCCGATCTCGAGCGGCCCGGCTGCCAGCGCACGTCCGGGCAGCACGGTCTCGGTGCCGCGCATCCACTCGCCGGTCAGGCGGTACATGTTCTCGAGCAGGGCCTCGCCTTCGGTCTCGAGCGCGCTGCGTGTCCCGGGCAGCGCGGCCAGCGTCGCCGGCGGGAAAGCCTGGTTGCCGAGGACGTGGTCCGGATGGTGGTGGGTGTTGATCACCAGCACCACCGGCAGCGGCGTGACGGCGGCGATCGCCCGGCGCAACTGTTCGCCGTAGCGCAGCGAGGGACCGCTGTCGATGACGATGACGCCTTCGCTGCCGACGATGAAGCCGGCATTGACGATGTTGCCGCCGTTCGCGGGCGAGAAATCCTCGGTGCTGCCGATCAGCACATACACGCCGTCGGCGATGCGCTGCGGAGCGAGGCGGTAGTCGAAGCTCGTCTGCTGGGCGGCGGCTGGCGAACTGGCCGCAGGCAGGCCGGCGAACAGCGCCAGCGCTGCGAGGGCGGTGGCGATCGCTACTCGGCTGCTGCGGCGCCGCACGGGGAGCCTGCTGCCGATCATGGCGCTACCTCGGCCACGATCGGGTTGCCGTTGTTGTCGCGCCCGCTGATGCGGAAGCCTCCGCTGCCGGTGGCGGAGGCCGGAATGTCGATGGTGAACAGCGGGTTTTCGGCAACGGGCTCGCCGGGATGGATGCGCATCAGGCGCTCGCCGTCGGCGTTGCTGATGTCGAGTCTGTCGATGTGGAACACCGGGATGCCGGCGGCGAGGCCGGTGTCCATCGGATGCACGACCTGCACACGCAGCCGCGAGCCGCCGTCGATCCGCGGCCAGATCCGGGCGCTGACTTCGTTCAGGCGCTGCTGCCATTCGGGCGAGCCGGTGCCGGCCGAGGGCACGGTGCAGCCGCCGCCGGTGGTGTTGACCCAGGTGCCGCCGACGTGCCAGCGGCCGTCGGCGGTGCGCGCCGCGGCCCGCACCGGGGTGGATTGCTGCAGCTTGAGGCGGAAGGCGAGCCCCGGATGGGCACCGGCCGGCTCGTAGCTGAGGGCGCGGACGATGGGGTTGAAGTCGGCGAACACGATCACTTCCTCGACCGCCTGCAGCTTGCGCAGGTCGATCGCCACCGGCACGTTGAGCGCGTCCTCGGCCATCGTCGGCGCACTGACGCGGACGCGCTCGTCGAACTCGACTTCGGCGCCGGGGAAGAAGGTCTGGCGCATCTCCTCCCAGCGCGGCGAGCCCAGCGGATCGCTCGTGTCCTGCGCCTGCGCGCCCTGGGCGGCCAGCATCAGGGCCAGCGCCGCGCCGGCAATCAGCCCCTTCAGTGTCATTTCGTCTCCTGCCGCCGCTGCGGCGGCCTGCGCATGCTTTCGACGAAGCTGCGGATCGACCATAGCACCGGCGCATCGATGATGCCTTCCCATGGGGGCATGTGCTCGACGCCGAGCTTGATCTTGCCGTTCAGCACCGAATACCTGAAGAAATAGTCGCTGTCCTCGATGCAGCGCTGCTTCAGCGCCGGATCCTTGGCCCGGTTGCACAGGCCGCCGATGCGGCGCAGATCGGGTGCCGGCGAGCGGGAGCCGTCGGCGTCGACGCCGTGGCAACGGGCACAGGCCTGGTTGAAGGCGCTGCGGCCGAGTTCGATCGCGGCGGCGTTGCCGCGCAGCGGATTGCTGTCGGCCCAGCCGGGCGCGATCGGCGGCAGCGTGGATGTATCGACGTTCGGCGGCTGCGGCCGTTCCGCCTGTGCGGCGGTGGGCAGGCAGCACAGCGCGGCGCATAGCGCTGCACACAGCGTGGTGACCAGGCCGGTACGCGGCCCACGGCGGAAAGTAGGTAAGACGGCGTTCTGGGTCTGCACCGGGAGACTCCCTTGCAAGAGAAATCGTGCCAGCAGGTTGTGGATGGCCTGATGACGCAGCGAGGTCATAGCGTTATGTGCGTGGCGGGATAGAACAGCGTATTCAGAATCAGAAGCAGCAACCAGAAGCCGATTTCGAGGGTTTCCGTGATCGGCTGGATGCGCTTCACCGCGCCGTAGATGTGCACCACGAGCATCATGGCAAAGACCAGGAACAGCACATCGAAGGCGTAGCTGAAGCTGGTGCCTGTGGTTACGGAGCGGAGCATGGTCGCCTCCACCACCAGGATGAAGGCGCCCAGGCAACGGCCGAAGTAGATGGCCAGATGCTCGTGCTCCGGGACGCGCCATTGCATCAGGCGT
Organism: Thauera carbonicopians; assembly: GCF_025699485.1. Lineage (GTDB taxonomy): Bacteria > Pseudomonadota > Gammaproteobacteria > Burkholderiales > Rhodocyclaceae > Thauera. Next base: position 62,489 of record NZ_JANUXN010000020.1, read on the forward strand.
GCCCAGCGCAGCGGCGCGATGAAGATCGGGAGGGCGAAGAATACGGTGGTGCTGAGCATCAGCACCAGCAGATACTCCCGGCTGTATTGGGCATATTGGCCGAGCATCGGGGCGTGGTTCCGTTTTTTGGTGTAGTTGTCGAAGGCGGCGTTGCCGGGTTTACCAGTCGGTCGTCGGGCAGCCCTGGCAATTGGTGAATGAGGACTCTGGGAAGATCGTGAAGCGTGTCGTGCAGTGATCGATGACGGCATCGTCGAGCCTGACCGAGACGAACTTCGCTTCCTGCAGATTGCAGCTCACCAGCTTCGTGCCGATCAGCCAGGCATGGTTGAGCCGGGCGAATTCGAGGCTGGCGCCGGTGAAGTCGGCGCCGGAAAAGTCGGAGCGCATCAGCCGCCCTGCTTCCAGGTCGGTACCGATCATGCGGGTGTTGCGGAAATTGGTGCTGGCGGCGTTGACCTTGTTCATGCGGGCGGCGGTCAGGTCGGCGCCTTCCAGATTGGCGGCGGAAAGATTGGCGGCGCGCAGGTCGGCGCGCGTCAGATTGGCGCCGCGCAGGTCGGCACCGGCGAGGTTCTGGCCGACGAGGTCGGCGTGGCGCAGGTCGGCGCCGGGGCAGCGGGTGTAGGGCCAGATCGGGCAGCCATTGATGATCAGCGGCCATTCCTCTTCGGCGCTGTCGCCGGTGTGGGTTTCGCCGAAGCTTTCTTCCGCCCAGGCGGCGGATGTGCCCAGGCCGCCCAGAACCAGACAGCCTGCGGCCAGCAGGCCGGGCCAGCGCCGGCGGGAAGGCCGTGCAGCGGCATTGGAGTTGGGGGTGTGAATCACGGGCGTGCTCCTTCCAGGGAGGCCGGGCGGGGCGTGTCCGCCCGGATATGGCGATGAACCCGGCGCCGGCCGCGGAGGCCGGACCCCGCGCCGAAGCGCAGGGTTGCCGGGTTCATCGGGCAGGATCAGCGGCTGGCTTTCGGCAGCTTGAACACCCACATCGAGCCGCCCTGGGTGACCTGCTTGGTCAGCTCGGCCATGTCGCCACCCCACAGCGGCACCGCGCCGCCGTAGCCGGACTGGATGGCGACGTACTGTTCGCCGTCCATTTCCCAGGTCACAGGTACCGAGACCACGCCCGAGCCGGTCTGGAACTTCCACAGTTCCTTGCCGTTCTTGGCGTCGAAGGCCTTCACGTAGCCGTCCGAGGTGCCGGTGAAGATCAGGCCGCCGGCGGTGGTCAGGGTCCCGGCCCACAGCGGGAACTCTTCCTTGTGCTCCCAGGCGATCTTGCCGCTGACCGGGTCGATCGCACGCAGGATGCCGATGTGGTCGTCGAACAGCCGCTTGATGCGGAACCCCTGGCCCAGGTAGGCGGAGCCGGCCTTGTAGGTGATGTTCTCGGTCCAGTAGTCCATTGCCCAGTGGTTGGCCGGGATGTAGAACAGGCCGGTGTCCGGGCTGTACGACATCGGATGCCAGTTGGTGCCGCCGAGGAAGGGCGGCGAGACGAAGATCGATTCGCCCTTGTCGGCGCCTTCCTTCGGCTGCGGCGGACGGTTGTCCTTCTCGATCGGGCGGCCGGTGGCGAGATCGAAGCCCGAGGCCCAGGTGATGCCATCGACGAAGGGCCAGGCGTTGATCAGCGAGGTCGGCTTGTTGGGGTAGCCGGCGCCCTGGGCGAGCTTGTCGCGGTCGGTGACGAAGAAGAAGCCGTTGCGGTCGGCGTGGGCCGAAGCATTGACCATCTTGCCGGTCTTCGGATCCTTGTACTCGAACAGCACGATGGAGTTGTTGCCGGAGAAGTCCCAGGCGTCGTTCGGCGTGTGCTGGTAGAAGCCCTTCAGTTCACCGGTGCTGGCATCGACGTAGGCCTGGCCGGAGGTGAACAGGCTGTCCCAGTTGCGCGGGTCGTCGCCCGGCGCGGTACGCTTCCAGGTGTTCCACGGCGCGGGGTTGCCGGCGCCGATGACGACCATGTTGTTGTCGATGTCGAAGCTGGCGGTCTGCCACGGGGCACCGCCGCCCTGGCTCCAGGCTTCGACCTTGCCGGTGGGCGAGTTGGGATCGTCCGGCCAGCTCGGCGCCTTGGGATCGCCGGTGGGGGTGCTGTCCTTGCCGTTCAGGCGGCCCATGTGGCCTTCGACCATCGGACGGGCCCAGACTTCCTCACCGGTGTCCGGGTCGCGCGCGAACAGCCAGCCGACCACGCCGAATTCGTCGCCGGATGAGCCGTGCACCAGCAGCGTGCGGCCGGACTTCTGGTCCTTGATGACGAAGGGGGCGCCGGTCATGGTGTAGCCCACCTTGTGGTCGCCGAACTTCTTCCGCCACACGACCTTGCCGGTCTTGCGGTCGAGCGCGACCATGGCCGCATCCAGAGTGCCGAAGAAGACCTTGTCGCCGTAGATGGCGGCGCCGCGGTTGACCACGTCGCAGCAGGGGCGGATGTCGTCCGGCAGACGGGCATTGTATTCCCACAGGCGCTTGCCGCTGCGGGCGTCGATCGCGAAGATGCGGGAATACGAGGCGGTGGCATAGATCACGCCATCGTGCACCAGAACCTGTGCTTCCTGGCCGCGCTGTTTTTCACCGCCGAAGGAGAAGCTCCAGGCCGGCACCAAGTTGGCGACGTTCTCGGTGTTGACCGCCTTGAGCGGGCTGTGGCGCTGCGCCTTCAGGCCCAGGCCGTAGGACAGCACGTCGCCGGTGGTCTTGTGATCGTTGAGGATGTCTTCCCAGGTGACGTCGGTGACTGCTGCGACCGGCAGCGACAACGCCGCCGCGGTGGCGACGACGATGGCGCGCAGCGCGAAGGGCTTTGCATGCGACTTTTTCATTTTTGCTCCTTGCCTCCTGATCCTGTCTTGTAGGTATGTCGTGTGGCTTTCCGCCGCGCGGGGGGCCGACGGGCCGGATGTCCGGTGAGCTACGTTTGGCAAAGAGCGTGCCAGCCGCGGCCGGGAGGGTGAATCCCGCCGCTGGTGCCCTGTGGCGGCCTGGCGGGCATTGTGGCCAGGGGGGAGGTGTAACGATTTGGAACAGTCGCTCCCTTCCTGAACAGTCCGGACGGGCAGTTCCGGATGGGCATGTCGTGTGACAGTAGGGATGACGCCGGCGCCGCGCAGCGGCCGGCGGGATGCGCTCAGCCGGCGGTTTCCAGCAGTTCGTCGGGGATGTCGGCCGGGCGCAGCTCGGTGCTGTCATCTCCCAGCAGGGCGAGCATCAGGCGCAGGCGGCCGGCGAGTTCGCTGATGTTGCCGGGCCACGAATAGTGCCGCAGGCGCTCGATCGCCTCGGGGAGAACGCGGATCGGGCGCCCGGGGCAGGCTTCGCGGACGAAGCGATGTACCAGATAGGCGAAATCGGCGCGCTCGCGCAGCGCCGGCAGCGTCACGATGCGCGCCCCGTGTCTTGCCAGCGTCGCCTGATCGAGGCCGCGCCCTTCCGCTCCATGGGCAAGTGGATGCCGGCTGGCGGCAACGATGCGGCGGCTTGAGTCCGCCGCCTCGAACAGCCGGGAGAGGGCGGCGGCCGGGAGAAGGTCGACATCGGTCAGGTAGAGCAGGCCGTTCTCCGCCTGTTGCAGGGCGTCTTCGAGTTCGTCGAGGCCCGCTTGCGCACGGGCGGCAAGGCTGCGGCCGTCGAGTTCGAGCGGCGGCACGTCGATGCCGTGGTCGCGGCAGTGCTGGTACAGCAGGTGGCGTTTGCCGGTGCCGGTTTCGCCGCACAGCAGCAGCGGGCCTGCGCAGCGGTTGCGGTGCCATTCGGCGACCAGCGCGCCGGCATGGGCGAGGCGCGGGTCGCTGTCGGGTGCGGGCGGCGCCTCGGTACTGCTGGGAGCCTCGCCGTCTTTCGCCTGCCGGCGGCCGCGCGGCGCCTGGGGCAGCAACAGCTCGGCCCGGGCGATGCAGGTCTGCCCGTGCAGCGTACGCAGCGGAAACGGCGTCAGCGGCCCGAACGCCGCCCAGGCCACCAGATGCCGCCACTGCGTGGTGAAGCATTCGGTGTAGCTGCCCTGCGGGAATTCGCCGTGCAGCTGCAGCAGTGCGCGGGCGGCGCGGTTGCTGGCCAGCAGGCGGCCTGCCTCGTCGAACAGCGCCAGCCCTTCCAGCGGGCTGCCGAGCAGGTCGGGCCGGGTATGAAAGTGCAGCGACAGAAAGCCTTCGCCGAGGTTTTCGATCAGGCGGTGCTCGATGCATTCGGCGGTGGTGCGCAGCAGTGCGTCGGCGTGCGACAGGTTGGCGCGGGCGTCGGTGGAGATGTCGAGAATGCCGGCGACGCCGCCGGTGGGCGAGAAGATCGGCGTGGCGACACAGGTCAGGAAGCGGTTGCGCGCCAGATAGTGCTGGTTGCCTTCGATGGCGACGGCCTTGCGCGTGGTGAGTGCGGTGCCGATCGCGTTCGTGCCCATCGCCGCCTCGCTCCATTCGGCGCCGGGGGAGAGTGCGACCCGGGTGGCGCGGTCGAGGAAGCCGGTGTCGCCGATGGCGCTCAGGATCAGTCCGTCGCAGTCGGTCAGCAGCAGCGTCGAGCTCGGGCAGTCGATCTGGCGGAACAGGTTCTCGATGACCGGGCGGGAGAAGGTCAGCAGGCGGGCATTGGCTTCCAGGCGGTCGCGCAGGTCGGCAGGGGAAACGAGGGCGTCCGACAGGGCGTCGTCCGGGCGCAGGCCGAACTCCCTGCTGCGCGCCCACGAGGCGTGCAGGTCGAGCGGCGCGAGCGTGGCCGGGTTCGGCGAGGAAGAGCGTGCGGGGTCCATGTCCTTTTCCATGCAGGAAGTATGCCTTCCGCGTGCATGGCTTGGAACGTGGCGCGAGCGGAAGTGCATCGCATTGGAACAGGTGTGCGGCAATGGAACACCCGGCGAGGCTGGCTTCGAGCGGCTTCGGATCGGCTGCTCAGCCTGGGCTGTTGCCAGTTGTCTGAATGATAAGAAGAAATCGAGAATTCTATGCGGGCTTGCGGTTCTGGCACGCTGCCTGCTGAGGAGACGTGTAACGCACATGGCGTGCGTAACCACAAGAAAGGAGACATCGAGATGATCTACGCAATGCCCGGCCAATCCGGGGCCCCGGTGCAGCACAAGGCGAAGTACGACAACT
>NZ_JANUXN010000021.1 GCF_025699485.1 Thauera carbonicopians
GGTGTATAACAGGTTAAAATACAGGTACGGTGCAGCAATCAAGCGGTGCCGGTCATAAGGAAAATCATCATGGCTTCACCTGAACAATGCGCGATCGATGCACCCGAGACGGACGCCCAGGCGCAGGCGCCGGATTACCTCGGGACGGCCACCTACAGCCCGGAAGACAACAAACTTCGGTTCTACCCGTTCGCGCGACTGTCCAAGGAGGATTATCAGCGCGCCAAGGACGCGGGGTTTTCGTGGGCACCCCGCCAGGAGCTTTTCGTGGCCCCGATGTGGACGCCGGCCCGCGAAAACCTGATGCTGAAATGGTGCGGCGAGGTGGACGACGAAGACCGCACGCTCATGGAGCGCGCCGAGGACCGGGCCGACCGCTTCGACGGCTACAGCGAGCGCCGCAGCCAGGAGGCCGACGCGGTGCGCGCCAAGGTCAAGAGCATTTCGGATGGCATCCCCTTTGGCCAGCCGATCCTCGTCGGGCACCACAGCGAGCGCAGGGCGCGCAAGGATGCGCAGCGCATCGGTGACGGCATCCGAAAGGCGGTGAAGCTGTGGGACACGAGCGAATACTGGGAGCGCCGGGCCGCAGCGGCGAAGCAGCACGCGCAGTACAAGGAGCGCCCGGACGTGCGGCATCGCCGCATCAAGGGCATCGAGGCCGACCTGCGCAAGGCCAGGAAGAACGAGGCCGAGGCGCAGGAACTGGGCCAGCTGTGGGCCGCCGAAGGTCTCGACCTTGAAAGAGCGAAGACGCTGGCCGACCGCGGTTATTTCTCGGTGAAGGAACGCGGGGAGCAATGGGGCACCTCAGCCTATACCCTGTTGACGCGCTCCGAAAACCCGTGGAACGTGGAGGACGTGGCCGCCGCGGCGATCCGGCTCTACGCCCGAGGCCTGGAGCATTCCCGGCGCTGGATCGCCCATTACGAAAACCGCCTCGCCTACGAGCGCGCCATGCTCGCCGAGGATGGCGGCATCGCGGCCGATCAGTTCGACATTCAGCCGGGCGGACAGGTGCAGGTGCGCGGCGAATGGCTGAACGTGGTCCGCGTCAACCGCAAGGAGGGCCGCATCGTCAGCGTGACGACGGATTGCCGCTTTGTCCGAGTGAAGGGCATCGAGGAGGTGCGCGACTACAAGGCGCCGAGCGCGGAGCGGGCCGCCGCCGTGCGGGCCATCACGAAGAAACCGCCATTGGCCAACTACCCGCATCCCGGCGCCGTGGAGATGACCCAGGCCGAATGGAAGCGCACCCATGCCGACTACAAGGGCACGCGCGAGGCCGGCCAGGGCGCGCGGCAGGCCGGATTCTTCAGGCCCGAACTGCAAGACCGGACCGAATCGAAGGAGCATGGACGCCATCGCGTGCGCACGGTGGTGCGCGGCGGCTCCCTGGTGTCCGTATTCCTCACAGATGCCAAGATCGTGCAGCCGCCCCAGGCCGCAGAGACCCAGGAGGCGGCAGGATGAACACGCTTCAGGCCTTGAAGCGCATCCACGCGGGCGAGCAGCAAGGCGAAAGCCTTGTGGATGCGCCCATGCTGGATGCCGCCGCGCAGGTCGCCACCGGTGCCGGCGCCCTGGTCGAACTGATCGACGCGGCAGGGGACGCGCACGCGATCCTGACCAACGTTCTTGCCCACCAGGGCGGGACGATGACGGCAGCAGATCGGCGCAGCCGGGGTGAACTGGCACAGCGGCTGCATTCCATTCTGGACGCCCTGCATGGCGTGCAGGGTTGCGGGGGTGGACGATGAACGGCACGGACCGCCCACGCATGGCGGCGACCTATGCACCCGGCACGGTGCGCGCTCGCCGGTGGCACGGCGAGGGCGATGTGCGCGGCTACCGTCCGCCCCCGGGCTGGTCGGCCTGCGCCGACCTCACCGACATCCACCCCATCACGGGCCGCGCCTTGCCGCGTTCCACGTGGTGGCTCATCGAGACGAAGGAATAGCCGCTACCGGCACCACACCCAGGCCGCCCAGGCCTGGGGAATGCGGCTGGCGTGCCGCGCTGCGCGCCGAGAACCTGGCCAGCGGCGCCACAGGCGCCGGACACCCACAAGACGAGCGCGTTTCTCGATGAGAAACGCGGGCGAATGCTGCGCCCAGGACATGCGCCTGCAGGTGATCCGGCGGGCATCTTGTTCATCAGGGCGCGAGGCAGGTTGTGTGCCAGCCAAGGCCGCGCCACGCGCTCGGGCGGCGGTGGCGTGCGACGGCTTCGGGAGCCCTCAGCGACGACCAACGAGGCCGCGCCCTGGGCCAGCTTGGGGCGCGAATGGGCGCTGCGCCCTGGGCGCTGGGCACGTGCGCGATTGACCGGTGACATGGGCTTCGCCCATACCCAATACCGTTACACACTGGCACATTAAAAGGTGCATTATCAGGTGTATAACAGGTTAAAATACAGGCATGTTAAGACAGCATGCAGAGGCAAGATTATGGCCAAACTGACGAAAGCCCAGCGCAAGGCGCATGCCGAGGCCTGCAAGATTCTGCAGAAGGATGCGCTGTCCATCGACGAGAAAATCTTCGTGCTGGAGAACTGGCACGAAGGCGCGGAGCACATGAACGGCGCGATCGGCGCGCACTTCACGCCGAGCGGACTGGCCCGCGACTTCGCCATCGATGCGGGCGGCGGGCGGCGCGTGATCGATCTGTGCGCGGGCATCGGCGGCCTGGGCTTCTGGCTGGACCTCGATGGCCGTGCGGGGGAGATGGTTTGCGTGGAGGTGAACCCGGCCTATGTCGAAGTCGGACGCAAGATCCTGCCGCAGGCGCAATGGATCTGCGGCGACGTGTTCGCGCTGCCTGATCTTGGATGGTTCGACCTCGCCATATCAAACCCGCCATTCGGGCGCAGTGCCGCGCGCTCGGCCCGGCAGGGCGCGCGCTACACCGGCGCGAGCTTTGAATATCACGTGATGGACATGGCCGCCGACATGGCCGGGCGGGGCGCTTTCATCGTTCCCCAGAGCAGCGCACCCTTTCGCCTCAGCGGCGCGCCGCACTACACCGTCACGCGAAGCGATGCCATCAGCGAGTTGTACGAGCAGACCGGCATTGAAATGGCCGCCGGCTGCGGGGTGGATACCAGTTTCTACCGCAACGACTGGCACGACGTGGCGCCACTGTGTGAAGTGGTGCTGTGCGAGTTTGAAGAAGCCCAGGCCTACCGCGAAGCGCATCCGCCGAAGTCCACGACCGCGCGGGCCGTGCGGAGCCAGCACGCGGCGGCACACGATGACGGGCGACAGGCGGCGCTCTTTGCGTGATCGCCAGGGAACGAGCCGCAAGCCATGAGGTTCCACCGTTTCGAGGCCTACCGGCCCTATGAAGTGACGCCGCGCAAGCTGTCGGCCCTGGCGCGCCGCCAGCGCGCCGAGCGCGAGGCGCTGCCCTTGTTCGCCGAGCAGATCGCGGCCGAACAGCCCAGCGCGGCAGAGGTGATGGCCCAGCGCAGCACGCAATGGACGCGCGCGTTCCGGCGCGACAGGGATCGCGCGGCCGAGCAGTGGCGGAGAGGGCGGCGCGAGCTTCGGGCACTGCCCGAAGCGCAGCGCGCATGGTTCCTGCAGTACTGGCAGCAGGAATGGCGCGGCCCTTTGACCGCGCACTATCTGCTGATGCTGCTGAACATGGCGCGCACCGGGCGGCTGCAGGACGAGCAGTAAGGCAGGCGCGCCCTGGCCGGCGGGCGGCCGGCGCGGTGGCGGCCGCTTGCGCTGGCCGTCACCGCGCGCCGCGTCCTGCGGCCGCGGCGACGAACTGACGGGCGCTTGCGCGGCCCGCCAGTCCGCTACTGCGAGCCAGCCGCCTGGATCGCGCGCTTGGCGCCTGCATCGAGCGCGGGCCACGCTTTCAGCGTGGCAGTGCCGACCTGCACGGCGGTGCGCTGCTGCACCAGGCGCGTAGTGGCGTAGGCTGCCCATCCCGAGACGCAGATCAACACCACGACGAGCAGCACGGCCAGGCCGCCGAAACGCCTGCCCGCCCTGGGCGGCGGGCCGCCCGGGCGCCGGGCGGCGCCGACAGCACCCGCCTCGATGCGGGCGGCGGCATTCTCCAGCCGCTGCGCGGCCGCCACCATGCCGCGGCCGGCTTCGCCGGCCTTGGCCAGGTCGGCGCGCACGCCCTGCACCAGGCCGCCCAGCTGCTCCAGATCCGCATCCAGCTCGGTGTGGCACAGGCGCTGCGTGTCCTGCAACTCGCCGTGTTCCCGCTGCGCCCGCTCCAGCCGCTCCAGCAGGTCGGCGAAGTCGGCCATCAAGACCTTGACGGCCGCGTCGCGGGCGGTGGTCGGCGCGTTCATTTCTTGCCGATGCCGATGATCTTCCAGACTTCGGCCAGATTCTCCTGCGCGGTTTGCGCCAGGTCCTTGTTCATCTGGCCGTCCACCGCCTCTTCCATGCCCGAAAGATCGCCCGCTGCGCGGGCCTCGGTGCGCTTCGCGCGCCAATCGGTCTTGTCCTCGGCCAGTTCGCGGATGGTCTTGCCCGAACCCTTCACGCGGTCGTACAGCTCGTTGCTGACGACCACGGCCTCGGGCTTGTAGGCGGCCCGGTTGCCGGTGGATTCGAGGTAGCCGTAGATCTGGCTGTAGGCGTCGACCAGGGACACGCCATCATTGGCGAACTGGTTGAAGACGACCCGAATGCGCTTGGGGTCAAACCCGCGCTCGGCGAGCCATTCCAGCGTGGAGATCGTGTCGCGCTGCTGCTTTTCCTGGGGCACCACGGGCACGACGATCAAATCGATCTCGTGAACGGCGCTTTTGAATTTCTTCATTTCCGCCATGAACCGGGTGACGTTGGACGCGCCCACATCGAGAATCACGTCGCCTTCGGCCATCATCAGCTCACGGAATATTTCTCGAAAGCTGGAGGCCTCGATTTCCTCGACTTCGATGCCTTGAATCGTATCGGCGTCGGAGGAATTGACCGACTCGACAGAAATGATTTTGGCGCCAGGCCGCATTGCTGCGAAAAGATGAACGGCCAGTGTGCTCTTGCCGACGTTACCGGACAGATTGATGAGTGCAATGTTCATGGTTTGTTCTTGCGTTTGATAAGTTTGCTGAAATCCTGGCGGCTGACAGCGCGTGCGCGGCGTAATTCATCAGACGCCGAGGTGAAACCGGGTTTTGCCGTTGCATCCGATTCGGACATTTTCAATTCGACGGGTCTTTTCTCCAGCTTTCCGAAAATCAGTGGCGACAGGCCCCCAGGCGCTGGTTGCGAAACTGGAGGTCTGGCCGCCAGGCGCGCGTGATGCTTGCGCATCTCGCGCGCGTACAGGTTCTCGTAGTAGGCGGGCGTCAGATCCAGACCACCGGAGGTGATCGCCACGTGGATCTGGGCATGGGAGAACCCATCCTGTCTAGCCGCATTGATCTGGTGCAGCGCCTTGGCCAGGATCGCGGCCTTCTTCTTCAGGCCCAGTTCGACGGCTCCGGCCACAGCTGCGCGGACACGGCCGAGGGCCGAGGTGGATTCGCCTGTATCGATCACTTTTGCTCTGGAAATGCTAAGAAAACGCTCTGATTGTAGTCCATGAGTTAGAGTCCAGTCCTGAAAAGTGCTCTGGAAATGCTCGGAATATGCTCTGGAAGACTGGGCGTGCCCCCCTTCGGGGGTCGTTCCCTTGCAGGTTTCGCTATCGCTCATCGCCTTCGGCGACCGCTGCGCGGCCTTCCAGGCAACTCACGCGGGGGAGGGCGAAGGGGGTGCTCCAAACGACCGGCAGTGAGGTGCTGGAGGCCGCTGCTGGGGCGTTCCAGGGCCACGCCCCAGACCCCTGGCCCACATGAGCGAGATCGACCGGCGCGCCTGAGCCGCCTGTGCACAAGCCAGGGCTCCGCATGGATATATATGCACAAGCCTGCCCAGCGACGCCCTACGGCGTCGCTGGGCCCCGGCTTGCGCACATACCCACGCTGCGCACCTGCCTTGCACACAGGGGGACGCCTACGGCCTGACGCGCTTCGCTTGCCACAGCCCGCACCAATGAAGGTGCGGGCTGGAACAGCCGGTGCCCCTGAACTGGCCTCGGTGCCTGATCTAAGCGTCGCAGAGGAAACCGAGCGCGCCAGACGAGCCTGGCACTCGACCTGGCCCGCACTTTTCGCGCCCTTGCTGCATTCCCCGGCGCTTCGCGCTGCCCTCAGACGCCCGCGACCCGGCGATGCCGGGTCGCAACCCTGGCGCGCCAGGGTTCTACACACCATACGCACCACAGGTGCCAGGTGTAAAGCGTTGTCGTGATTGGATATGTTGGGTATACTGGAGGCGTGGTTAGGTGTACTAACAGCGCATGAGTCTATATTTCATGCGGTTTTCCAGGTATACCGATAAAAAGGAAGGTGCATGTCCCGACTCGTTCAGTTCAAGCTCTCGGCGCAGGATTCAGAGAGGGCGTTCGAGGCCCTGGAGCGTTCCCCGGCGCGGAACCTCAACATGCTGGCCAAGGAGGTCTTCCTGCAGTTCCTGGCCAATCAGGATGGCCAAGCCGGGCACTTGTCTGGCATCGCCCAGCAGCTCGAAGAGATCAGGGCGCAGCAGCAGGAAATCGTCGACATGCAGCGCGCAGCCGATCCCGACACGCAGCTCAGCATGGTGGCCGCGCTCTTCCTTCTGATGTACCGATCGGTCAATGTGAATGCCCGTGCCGAACTGGATGAGATATTCAATTCCGATGCCGTCATCAACTACCTGAAACAGGAAGGTTGATATGGCACGGGCGAATAGAACTCCAGACGACGCCCTGCGAGGATGGCTGGTGGTTACCACCTTGCTTCTGGTTTTGGCAGGGTGGATAGCCGGTTTTCTGCTGTACTACCGGGTTCCCAAGTCCATGATCATCAAGGGCGTCTGGTTTGGAATCCTGGCCACGCCCTCCAATCCGGTTTTATGGGTCGGGCCGTTCATAGGACTAATGCTGGGGGTGGCCTTGTTCATCTACGGGGCCATTCGATGGACGACGAAATTCGGCGGCGCAGAATATATGCGCCATTTGCGCGGTCCGCGCATGGAAAACCAGTACGCGCTGCGCTCAAGGACCAAAAGCGGAAGCGGGCAATTGAGGTTCATGGACACGCCGGTGCCGCGGGACGTGGAGAGCACGCATTTTCTGGCGGGCGGCTCCACCGGAACGGGTAAAAGCCAGTGCATTGCCGAGTACATCGAAAGCGAGCAGGAGCGCGGCGAACGAACCATTTGCATCGACCCGGACGGCGGTTTCATGCGGCACTTCTTCCGGCCCGGCGACGTGATCCTCAACCCCTTCGACGCGCGCGGGCAGGGCTGGTCGGTGTTCAACGAGATCCGCTCATCTTTCGATTGCGAGCAGTACGCCATCAGCATGATCCCGCGCAGCCCATCGACGGAGCAGGAATCATGGAACTCCATGGCCCGGACCATCGTTTCCGAAACGCTGCATGTGCTCATCCGGAACAACGAGCTTTCCACCGACAGGCTGGTGCATTGGCTGACTTCTGCGAGCAACCGCGACCTGCAGACGCTGCTGGCCGGCACGCCGGCGGAGGGCTGCTTCCACGGCGCCGAGGAAACCCTGGCGTCCATCCGCGTGGTGCTGACGCAGTACGTGACACCCCACAAATACCTGGCCTCGGGCAGCTTCTCCTTCCGGGACTTCATCGAGAACAGCGAGGGCAACGTTTGGGTGACCTGGCGGCAGGACCAGCTGCAGGCACTCAAGCCGCTGATTTCCTGCTGGACGGACGTGATCTGCGCGGCCGTGCTGTCCATGAGCGACGACCGTGACCGCGGCCTGCACCTGATCCTGGACGAACTGGACTCGCTGGAGAAGCTGAACTACCTTGTGGACGCGGCCACGAAGGGGCGCAAGAAAGGGCTGCGCATCCTGGCCGGCATCCAGAGCCTGGCGCAGCTGCGGCGAACCTATGGCGACGACGACGCCCTCACGCTGCGCAATTCGCTGCGGTCGGTTGCCCTGTTCGGTGTCGCCGAGATGGACACCTACACGGCGGAGGAATTCAGCCGCGGCCTGGGCGAACAGACGGTGATTCGGCGCAACGACAGCGTTTCGGTCGGCGGCCGAGGCGGCTCGCGCGGCACCACCGGCACCAGGCAAGACACCGAGCGTGTCGTGTCGCCTGCAGAGATCCACCTTCTGCCCAACCTGACCGGCTATCTCAAGTTCGCCGGCAACTACCCCATCGCCCGCGTCAAGCTGCAGTACAAGGCCCGGCCCGACGTGATCGACCCCATGGTGATGGCCGAGCAGTACAGCAAGCCCATCCGCGGTTCCGCCGGCATCTTCGCCGGCGCATGAGGAGCGTCCCATGCTGAGCTTCCAAGCCGTCACTTCCAGCAAGCAGGCTGCGCACTATTTCGAGTCGGCAGACGACTACTACGAAAAAGAGGGCCACCGTGGCGAATGGCTCGGCAAGGGAGCCGAGGAGCTTGGGCTCACGCAGCAGCTGCAGGTGGATCGAGAGAGCTTCAAGGACATTCTGGACGGCAAGCTGCCCAACGGCGTGCGCGTGCGCTTCTCCGACCTGCGCTCGGATGACCGCAAGGGCATGGACTACACGTTTTCCGCGCCCAAGAGCGTCAGCCTACAGGCGCTGATCGCTGGCGATGCCGGCGTCACGGCTGCGCACGATCGGGCCGTCAAGCGCGCCGTGCAGCAACTGGAGAAGCTGGCCCACGCGCGCATCAAGGAGCAGGGGCAGAGCTACCGCGTGCGCACCGGCGTGATCGTCGCGGCTGCGTTCCGGCACGAGTTGTCGCGCGCCCAGGACCCGCAGCTGCACACCCACGTGATCGTCGCCAACCTCACCAAGCGCCCGGACGGCCAATGGCGCGCGATGAGCAACGAGGACATCCAGCACAGCATCAAGGCCCTGGGCGCCTACTACCGCACGGCGCTGGCCGAGGAACTGCGGGCGAGCGGCTATGGGCTGAGGGAGACGCAGAAAGGCTACTGGGAACTGGCCCACATTTCCGACGAGTTGATCCAGCACTACAGCACCCGGGCCCGGCAGATCGAGGAGGCCTTCGAGGCTCGCGGCGTGAACCGCGACACGGCCAACACCGCACTGGCACAGTCCGTGACCTTGATGACGCGCGACAAGAAGTCGGAAGTGGATCGCACCTTGCTGCGCGAGGAGTGGATCGAGAGCGCACGAGCAGCAGGCCTCAGCATGGATGCGCTGCTGGCCGCCAAGGAAAACAGCACGGCGCCGGACGTGGCCCGCCTGCGTGCCGACCCGGCGATGAAGGAGGGGGCGGCCGCGGCCCTGAACTTCGCAGTCGAGCACCTGAGCGAGCGTCAAGGGCTATTCACGCGCAAAGAACTGGTTGAACTGTCCATGTCCAAGGCTGCGACCACATCCACCATCAGCGCCGTCATGGCCGAGGTGGAAGCGGCCGAGAACGACGGCCGCCTGGTGCGCGAGTTGCCGCTGTACCAGACGGCACGCTCGCTCAACCAGGCCAAGAAGAACGAGGACGACAAGCAGGCCTCGCATTTCATGGACGTGCCCGAGACCGCCAAGCTCACGCGCACGACATGGATCGGGGCCACGATGCACGCGCGCGGGCTGAATGAGGAACAGGCCACCATCGAGGTGGACCGTGCCATCCAGAAAGGGGCGCTGGTGCTGGCCGAAGCGCGTTATACGACGCCGCAGGCCCAGGCCATCGAGCGCAGCATCCTTGCCATCGAGCGCGACGGGCGCGGCGCCCTGCAGCCGATCCTGAGCGACGAGGGCCTGGCGGCGCGGCTGGCCGCGAGCGACCTGAACCAGGGCCAGCGCGAGGCGGTGGAAATGATCCTCGGCACCACGAACCGCTTCGTGGCGGTGCAGGGCTATGCCGGCACCGGCAAAAGCCATATGCTGGAGCGCACCATCAACGAAATCACCCAAGACGCGACCCAGCAATCCCTGGCCGCCGGATTCGACGTGGTGGGCCTGGCGCCCTACGGCACCCAGGTGGCGGCCCTGCGCGAACTAGGCGTGGAGTCCAACACGCTGGCCAGCTTCCTGGCCAGCCGGAAGGCGCAGGCGGCCTTGAGCGAGAAATCGGTCGTGCTCTTGGACGAGGCCGGCGTCGTGCCCGCTCATCAGCTGGCCCAGGCGATGCGGATCGTGGAGAAGGCCGGCGCGCGCATGGTCATGCTGGGCGACCGCAAGCAGACGGGCGCGGTGGAGGCCGGCAAGCCCTTTGCGCAGCTGCAGGACGCCGGCATGCTGCAGGCTCAGCTGCGAGAAATCCAGCGGCAGCGCAATCCGGAAATCAAGGCCGCCGTGCTCAATGCCGCGAACGACCAGACCAACAAGGCCGTCACGCGGCTGCTGGGCAGCATCCGCGAGGTGCCGGAAGAGCAGGATCGCTATCAGGCCATTGCCTCCGACTTCACCGCGCTGTCCCCCCAGGAACGCGAGGCGACCCTGATCGTGGCCGGCACCAACGAGGCGCGCCACAGCATCAACGAGATGGTGCGCAAACGCATGCGCCTGGAGGGAGGCCTCAAGTACACCGTGCTGGAGAACGTGGACGCCACGCGCGCCCAACTCAAGCAGCCGGCCACCTACGCCCCGGATCTGGTGGTGAGCTATCACCGCGAGGGGCAGAACATCCAGCGCGGCGTGGACTACGCAGTGGTGGGCGTGGAAGGCGATCAAGTGGTGCTGCGCGGCAGCGACGGCCAGAACGTCACGGTCAAGCCCGCCCAGCACTTCTCGGCCACGCTGCACAAGAAGTACGACATCGAGATCGCGCCCGGCGATCTGCTCAAGATCACCAAGAGCGACAAGCAGCTCGGCCTGCTCAACGGCGACCGGGTGCGGGTGCAGGCTGTGAGCGCCGAGGCCGTTACCGTCAAGACGGAGCGCGGCACCATCGTGGCCATCCCGGCGCAGCGTCCCATGAACCTGCAGCACGGCTACGCCACCACGATCCATTCCTCTCAGGGCCTGACTTCCAACCGCGTGCTGATCGAGGCCAACACACGCTCGCTAACCACCAACCGGGCCGCGTTCTACGTGGCCATCTCGCGGCCACGCTACGAACTGAAGCTCTACACGGACCGGGCCGCCGAGTTGCGCGGCGCCGTGGCGCGGGTGCCGAAGAAGTTCGCGGCGCTGGAGTTGAGAACGGCGCACAGCGAGGCGCATATCGCCGAGCAGAAACATCGCCAGATCTCTATTAGTCGCTTGAGAAACTTGTCGAATGATTTGCAACGGCGTAACCCTAATCCACAGCCGGCGCAAGCAAATCGCAGCGTGGCTTTAGGAAGAACACTAAGATGAGGTAGCGGTGATCCAGCGCGGATTGCCCGATCGGGAGTCTCCAATGACAAGCTCGTGGCGCGAAATGACATTGGCAGCGGCTTTGGCAATAGGTTTCTCAGCGCACGCACACAACTGCGATCCGCTTGTATTTCTGTCTTTGAAGGTCGGCAGTAAAACTATAGCGGTCACAGAAGCGCAACTATCAGCGCTGCCGCAGCGGGTCATCGTTACGTCCACCAATTGGGCAAAAAAGGGCTCCTACAAGGGGCCGTATTTGAACGATGTCGTTGGCTTGGCCGGCAGAGGTAGCGTGCAAAAACTGACTGTATACACCTGGGATCATTTCAAAGTCGATATTCCATTTTCTGATTTAGCAAAGTATGGCGTTATCTTGGCGACAAGCCTTGATGACAAACGGCTGAAACTGGATGATTGGGGGCCAATGTTTGTCATGTACCCCTATGATGATTATAAAGAGTTGAGGAGGCCTGCAGGTCTCAACAAAATGGCTTGGCAGGTGTGTCGGATAGATATTTTATGAGACGTATATGGTTTTGGGTGTTGCGCTTCTCTTTACTCGTGGCATTCCTTCTCTTCTTCTACTACTTTATTACTAGTAAGCCGCCTGAAAAAATTATCGAAGAACCATATTGGTCGGTGAGTCAGTTCGAGACAAGTTTTTGGCGTTTAAAGGCTGACCTTGCGAGGATGGAGGACGGAGATGTCTTTGTTCAGGCGCAGTCAGAAAACAGCTTATCTGTTTTTCTTTCCAAAATACGTTTGCTAACTCGTGAATCACCATCGCGTACTACGCTGATGACAAATCACGATTTTGCCTTGCACTTTCCTGAGTTGAGTGCCTTGGAGCATGATGTTCGTGCTATCCATGACAGCTATGGTAGCGAAATGACTAAGGGCGAAGCGCTCCAATTACTGGAACGTTTGGATCGTATTGGTCACATGGTTTCCGATATATCAGCCAGCGTCTGGCAGATGCAACTAGCAAGTAGCGACGCTTCTTTCGAAGCTGCCGAAGCTCGTAACAAAACAATAAACCAGCTGATTGCAAGCTTGGCAATCATGGGCGGATTAGCAGTAATAATTTATACCTATTACAATTTGGGTTTGTATCGCAAGAACTGCGAACTTGCCCGGAGCCGCGACGAATTGGCCGAACGCAACCTTCAGCTGGCCCACCAGAAGAAGCTGCTCGAAGTCTCAGTGGCCGAGAAGAATGAGTTCATGGGGATGGTGTCGCATGAACTGAAGTCGCCCTTGCAGACCATTTCCTCATCCGCCGAATCTCTGCTCAGTCCGCTTGATCCGCACAGGCGCAACCGTCTACTGGCGCGCATCCAGCGGGCGACTCTGAGCATGAAATTTCAGATCAACGACCTGCTGACTCTGGCACGCTCCGAGGCTGGCGCGCTGGAGTTCCGCCCGGACGTGTTTTGCGTTCAGGACCTGCTAGAGGAAGTGCTGGATCTGGAATCACAAAACGCCTACGAGAAGGGGTTGCGGCTATCTATCCATGCGCCCATAGAACCCATCTTCGCTACAGCCGACAGCGGCCGCCTGACGCAGATCCTGGGCAATCTCACCAGCAACGCCATCAAGTACACCGAGCACGGGGCAGTGGAACTGTCGCTGGCCGATGTCAATGAACATCAGCTGGTGTTCACTGTGCGGGACACCGGACCCGGCATGCCTTCGGGGTTCGCGCCACTGGAGATCCAACCGTTCAAGCGCTATGGCGTCTTGCAGGGCGGCGATGGCGCCGGCATCGGCCTCAAGATCGCCTACTCGCTCGCTGAGTACCTGTCCGGGCAGCTGACCTACGACAGTAGTGAGGAGGGCACTTGCTTCAGGCTGACCATTCCGGCACTGCTGCAGACGGACGACCCGCGGCCTTCACCAGCCGAATCGAAGCAGCGCTGGCTCTTGGTGGATGACAACCTCGAACTGCTGGCTTCGCTGCACAGTGAATGCCAAGTGCTAGGCATCGAGGCCGACATCGCACCGTCGCCGGCGATCGCCGCGAACATGATGGCCGTCAATTACTACGATCTGGCCCTTATCGATGTGAACATGCCGGGCCGGCGCGGCGACGAACTCGCGCGTGACTTCAGGCGCGGCAGTTCCATGGCAAATCCCCGGTGCCTGCTGTACGGCATGAGCGCCCTGCATCATGGACCCTCGCCGATTCGCTCGCCCTTTGACAAGCTGCTCGACAAGCCCATCCGCATCAAGTCGCTGCTTGCCGGCCTCACACGCCCAGCGTCAGGTTCGCCATCAGAACGCCGGCTGTGATCGGTTTCTGGCAGACGAAGAAGTGGTAGCGCTTCTGCGCCTGCTCGACGGCGCTGCTGTCGGCCTTTCCCCCGGCGCCCATTTCCCCAGTCAGCAGCACGATGCGCGCTTGCCTGGAGATGCGGCGCAGTTCAGCAAGGACGGTTTCCGCCGTGTCCTTGCCAAGCCACCAGTCCAGAACAAAGGCGTCGTACTCGTGGCCAGACTCTAGGTCGGCCAGCAGCGCGCGCGGTGACGTATAGGCCTTGCTGGTGCATCCCTCGTCGGCCAGCATGTCGGCAAGGCTAGCGGCCGTGTCGGCAACGTCGTCCAACACGGCCACGCGAAGCGGTGTCTGCCCGTCCTGGCCGTGAACCAGTTCGATGACCTTGATCGCTTCGAAGGAGAAAGGCACCTTATCGACCGTCATCACGAGCAGGCCGCCATCGGTGTTGAACGCCGCCCACATATCGCCGCGATCGGGCGGGCCGTCACCCAGGCGAACCATCACAGGCGCCTTGTGCTTGTCGTTTACCAATTGCGCAGCGAAGGTCTTGCCCATCACGCCGCGGATCATGCTCAACATGGACTCGCCGTAGTGCTCGCCCATGCGAGCCAAGTCATCCCAGGTCCATGCTGACGTTCCGGTGACCCGGTGGTGGGCGGCTGCGCGCGATAAGCCCAGAACCTCGATTACCGCCGTCACGTAGTGGCGGCGGTCCACCTTGTGGCGCGCCAGAAGCGCGCGAACGATCTCGGCAGCCGATGGCGCCGATCCGGTCCCTTGTGTCTGGCTGTCCTCTTGAGCAGGCATGCGCTGTCCCTGTGTTGTGTCAAACAAAATTTATGATAAGCTTATGTATCGTTGAACAATACAATTAGTGCGATTTGTATTGTATTTCGTTACACGGTGCGCCCAATCTGTCGGATTGTGCATTCCTTCCATGACCGGAGATGTAAGTGATTGACTTGCCGCCTGATCTCGCGCAGTGCGCTCCCCAAGTATCCCCGGTGTTGATGCAGGCCCTGGTCCGCACCGAATCGGCGTGGAACCC
Organism: Thauera carbonicopians; assembly: GCF_025699485.1. GTDB lineage: Bacteria > Pseudomonadota > Gammaproteobacteria > Burkholderiales > Rhodocyclaceae > Thauera. The sequence continues at coordinate 14,634 of NZ_JANUXN010000021.1, forward strand.
GTATGCCATTGGGCCTGATGCCGGCCAGCGCGCAATTGCCCAGCCGCAAACACTGGATGAAGCGGTCAAGACTGTAAAGCAACTTCAGGCGGCGGGAGCCAAATTCAGCGTGGGTTTGGCGCAGATTCATATCAGCAATGTCACCGGCCGGGGAATGACCTGGGAACAGGCATTCGACCCCTGCAGCAATTTAAGGATGGGACAGACCATCCTTTTTGAATATTACGGCAAGGCAATTAAAGAGGGTTACAGCGGGGTCGATGCGGTTTGGGCCGCGCTTCGCGGCTACAACTCGGGCGGCGTGCATAGAAAGGTCAGCGATAAATACGCTGAAAAGATATTCACGTATATGCAGGCCCAGCAGGCGTGGGTACGGACTTCCAAAGCCGCCAGAAGCACGCCGGCAAGCACCGATCCGCGATTTAACCAACTTGCCCGGTCCGTTCAGATCGACATTTCTGGCGCAAACGCGCCGCCGGCGCTGCCCGCCGCCATTGCGTCCAATCCCAATTCGCTGCGCGATGGTGAATCCCCTGACATTTTCCAGGCGCAGGAGGTTACCCAGGGATTTTGATGCTTTGCCTTTTCATTGACTCAACAGGAACCAACATGAATTCCCATATCTTGCAAACGAGTGAAAACACGCTGACGAAAATTATGCTGCTCAAGGGCATTCTTCTGATCGGAATCCTGGCTGCCTTGCTGTTCCATCCGGCCGAGGCCCAAACGCTCAAGCAGACGGGCGTTTCCATCTTCAATGCCCTGTACGCCGTCATCGGCGTAGTCGGAGCCATCTGCGTGCTGGTCACAGGCATCAACTGGGCGGCGGGCAACTTCCTCGGCGCCCACGATCCCAAGCGGCTCTTCTTCCAAGTGCTCGCGGGCACGGCCATCGCCTTCGCCTCGGTGGCCATCGTGCAGTTCATCAAGGAAGCCGTGGGCGGCAACGGCAGCATCGGGAACCTGTGAACCATGGCCGGGGGAAGCAACAAGCACGTCGATGAACCCTTGGAAAGGGTCCTCGTGTACCAGGGGCCGCAAACCAAGGCGATGCAGTTCTATGTGCCCTTGACGGTGTTTGCCGTGGAGTGCGTCGCCCTGCTGGTCTTCTTCCGATTCTTTCAGTTTTGGGCGCTCTTGTTCGTGCTCCCCATTCACTTGCTGCTGATGCTGAAAACGGCCAGCGATCAATGGTGGGTGGAGAACCTTGTCTGCAATATCAAGTACAGGTATTTCGCCAGGAACAAGGGCTTGCGGGGAAAGAACGTGGTGACATTCACCCCGCATGCCACGCGACGGGAATTGAGGGCGGAGCTTGGCCCCCAGCTGAAAACCAAGAGGCGCAAGCATGCTCAATGACCGAGTGGATGCCAAGGAAGTCAGCGACGCTTCCCAGCTGCCCTACAGCCAGCAGATCAGCCAGACCATTGTCGTGACCGAAGCTGGCGATTACACGGCGACGCTGCAGGTGCATGGAATCTCGTTCGACACCATGACCAATGCGGAGATCGACGGGCTGAACCGCACCTGGCTCTCCGCCATCCATACCGCGCTGGCCAGCCCGAACCATGCCCTGTGGACGCATATCGTCCGCACGCGGCAAAAGGACGTACTCACCCACAACGAGTACGACAACGAATTCAGCGCAGATTTCGTCAAGGCGTACAACCAGTCCCTCGAAGGCAAGGACTTCTTCACCAACCGCCTCTACCTGTCTCCGGTGTACCGCCTGGCCGGCACCCAGGCCGACCGTTTCGGCCTGCGCTTCGCGTCCAAGAAAAGCGAGGACTACAGGGAACTGCACGAGCAGGCCAAGGAGGCGGCGCAGCGCAGTGTCGCCGTGCTGCAGGCCGCGCTCAAGCGCTACCACACGCGGCAGCTGCAGTCCTACTCCAGGGACGGCGGCCTGCATACCGAGATTGGCGAGTTCTATGCCTGGCTGCTGAACCACCGGCACAGCCAGGTGCAGCTGCGGCCCGCCAATCTATCGCGCAGCCTGCCGCTCGCCACGCTGGACTTCGGAGAGGAGACGGTCAGGATCGTCAACGGCGCCTCGACCACCTATGCGGCCGTGATGGCCATGACTGCGCCGTACACCTGCGAGTCCATCGACGCAAAGGTCCACGAGAAGCTGCTGACGGCCGATTTCGAGTTCGTGCTGAGCCAGTCCTTCACCGCCATTCCGCGAGACGCCGCGGAACGGATGCTCAAGGCGCAGCAGAACCGGATCGAGAGCACGGCCAGCAACGAGATCCAGATCGCCGACATCAAAGCGGCGCTGACGAATCTGCAGGCCAACAAGTTCAAGATGATGGAGCACGAATGGATTCTGGTGATCTACGGCTCCAGCCTGAAGGAGTTGAACCACCACGTCAACGACGCCATCACGTTGATGAACGAGAAAAGCATTCAGATCTCACGCCAGAACGGCGGGGCGCTGATTGCCACCTTCTGGTCGATTTTCCCGGGTGCATTCAAGCACGGCCGGGTGCGCGCCATGCCGATCAGTTCGCTGAACATGGCGAAGTTCTTCCCGCTGCACAACTATCCCACCGGAAACAGAAAAGGAAGCCAGTGGGGCAAGCCCATACTCGTTCTCTCGACCGAATCGCGCAACCCCTATTTCCTCAACCTGCACGTCAGCCGCGACCGGATGGCCGAGCAGGGCATCCAACTCAACATGGACGACGAGGACGATCCTGCCGTGCCCGCGCAGAAGCGGCAGAGAAAAGAGGTGGGCAACTACTACATCATCGGCGGCACGGGCGCGGGCAAGACAACCCTGAAGGTGGCAATGCGCGCGGCCTTGAAGCGGCGCGAGAGCCGGGACAACCGGCCGGTCAAGATTTTCACCCTGGACAAGGACTATGGGGAGGAAATCGTGATGCGGGCCATGGGCGCGCAGTACTTCATTCTGGAGCCGGGCGTTCCATCGGGCATCAACTTTTTCCAGTGGGACGACACCGAGGAAACCCGGGAAATGATCTACGACGTTGCCAAGTGGGCGGCGCAATACGACACGCGCTATGAACTGAAGCCCAGCGAGGCCATTGACCTCAAGAAGGCCATTTCATCGGTCTTCGACCTGCCGAAGGCGGATCGCCGGTTTGGCAGCATCATCCATTACCTGCCCTCGCACGAGACGGAATACAGCCTGCACCAGTTGCTCACGCGCTGGTGCCACAACGAGGACGATCCGCGTGCCAGTCCCTACGGCTGGGTGCTCGACAGCCCGGTGGATCGCCTCAACCTGAACGACAGCAGCGCCTACGGCTTCGATACGACGGCGGTGCTCAAGCTCGGGTACGCCAAGACCCCGCTGATGCGCCTGATCACCGAGAAGATTCTGCGCAGCGCGGCCGGCACGCCGCACGTGATCGACATGGCCGAGGCCTGGGCGCTGCTGGCCGATCCGCTGATGGGCCAGTTCATCGATGACAAATCCAGAACCATCCGCAAGCAGGATGGGATTCTCGGGCTGGATGCGCAAAACGCTGAGGACGTGGCCGAGAGCCACTTGGGCCAGGAGTTCCTGAATCAGTTTCCGACCTCGTTCATTCTGCCCAACAGCAAGGCCAGGGCGGAGGTCTATATCGACAAGCTCGGGTTGACGCCGCGCGAATTCGAACTGGTGCGCACCAGCAGCGCAAGCGACGGATCGGTGCTGGTGAAAAAAGGCAACGAATCCATCATGGCAAAGATGAACCTGACCGGGATGGACAACATGCTGTCGGTGCTTTCGGCCAGCACCGACAACGTGATGATCTGCCGCGAATGCATCCGGGAATTCGGACCCAATCCCCGCGATTGGTTGCCGCGCTTCTATGAAAGAAGGATCTAGATTTTTCAAAGGAGAAACAGCATGGTCAGGCTCAAGAAAATCAATTTGAGGATGTTCGGCATGGCCGCTGCGCTGGCTGTGTCCTCTTCCGTTTATGCCGGCGGTATTCCGGTGATCGACGGAGCGCATATCGCCACCGCCAAGATGAACAACATGGAGCAGATTGCGAAGTGGGTGGTTCAGCTGGAGCGGATGAAAACCGAGCTCGAACAGACCAAGGGGATTTGGGACTCCCTCAAGGACGGGCGCGGCATGGGCAACATCCTGCGCGATGACCTCATCCGCCAGTTCCTGCCCCAGGACTACTGGGCAGTCGCCGAGTCGATCCGCAGAGGAAACGGCAACTGGAACGGCATCAGCGGCCGGGTGGCCGACATCGTGAAGGCCTACCAGTACAAATCCTGCGCCGAACTCAACAAGGACCCAGTGTTGCGCCAGGAATGCGAGCGGCAGTGGCGCAATGCCGCCATGAACAAGGACTTCGGCGACCTGGCCTACAAAAAGGCGGCGGAGAACATCACCAATCTGCAGGAGTTCGTCCGCACCATCAACAGCTCGTCGGATCAGAAGGTCATCGCCGAGATCCAGGCACGCATCAACGTGGAGAACGCGCGGCTGCAGAACGAGCAGATCAAGCTCTCAACCATCGCCAAGATGGAGGAGTCCGAGCGGCAGCTGAAAACCGAGCGCGTCTACAACGGTTTCTCCGCGGGCATGGCGAACTTCAGCCGGCCCAATTTCTGAGGGAATGTGATGCGTCGCTTCCCTCGAATCGCCTGGATGCTGCTAGTGCTCGCGCTGTGCGGCTGCGAGTCCGCAGACGAGAAGGCCGAAAGACTTCGGCTTGAAAACCTCTACGCCCTGGACGACCTCAAGGTGGCCCAGGCCTACAAGAAGGCCGATTTCGCCGGCGCGGCCTATGCCAAGGAATATCTGGAAATCAAACGCGAGTGCGCCAAGGAGGAAATGAAGACGAAGGGCAAATGGTGCGAGAAATATTCGAAGATCGAGAAGCTGTACAACCAGCTTCAATCCGAATCGCTTCGCAGCATGCCACAGGCGCCAAAATTCTAAGGGGCCTGGACCATGGCAACTGGAGTTCTTGACAACGTCTACCTGAAGTTCGATGGCGCCATCACCGGGCTGTATGCCAGCGCTTCGTCGGGTATTTCGAGCTATGTGATTCCGATTGCCTGGATCGTGCTGGCCGTTCTGCTGCTGGTGTGGTGCTATCTCACCATGACGGGCAAAACGTCCATGCCGGTGCTGGACCTCTTTGTCCCGTTCATCGCCTTCATGCTGGTGCTGTACGCGATGGGCAGCGGCTACACGGCGTGGATCGCCGATCCTCTCTACAAGCTGCCCGAGGAACTGGTTTCCGCCGTGGGCCGGGGCAGCGCGACCACGCCGATTCAGGCGCTGGCGCTGTTCGAGGAGAAGTTCATCGGCCTGGCCACCGGCGGCTTCAACCTGCTGGTCGATTACGTCAAGTCCCTGGCCTGGGGCGCGGCCATCCTGCTGGCCATCGTGCTGCTGATCATGATCATCGCCGCCGTCATCATGATGGTGGTCATTTTCTGCGGCCTGGTCTACGCCAAGCTGGGCCTGACCCTGGTTCTGGCGGTCGGGCCGTTCTTCGTCTTCCTGCTCGTTCTCCAGCACACCCGCGACAAGTTTTTCTCGTGGCTGAACACGGCGCTCTTCTTCGTTTTCTATTACGTGCTGTGCTTCCTGTTCATGAATCTCTTCTTCAATTTTCTGGACGCCTACATCAATGCGCTGGCCGGCGTGGCGGCCAACAGCGGAGCGGGCGTCGCCGGAACCATCGCGGACGCCATCCGCAATCAGTTCATGGGCGGCGACATGGCCAAGGCCGGCAATGTGATCGTTCTTTTCATGCCCGTCGTTTTGCTCACGCTGATCATGGCCTTCATGTTCCTGCAGCTCAGCACGATCGCCTCGTCCATGACTTCCGGCGCCGGCGGTGCGGTCGGGCAGGGCGCATCCAGCCTGATCTATTACATGCGCGGTGCATTGCGCTCCAGGGGCGGGGCCAAGAGCGCGCCGGCCAAACCATGAAGGTGGATCTGATGCGTAGATGTTTGGTTCTGACACTGCTGGCCGCGCTTTCGGCCTGCAGCACCTACAAGCCGCCGCCTGGCTGGCCCGATGGACCGGAGCGGCCCATCAACGCGCAGCCGATTCAAAAGCCCGCGGTCGATTGAATGAGGAACGGGTATGAACGACTCGAATGAACAAGCGCAGGAGCGGTATTTCCAGGCGGCGGCCAGCTGGGATGCCGACAGCAGGAACGCCGAGCGCCTGTCCCTCAAGCGGTACAAGGCGCTGGGCATCGGCGCCGTGGTCTTCGCGGCCATCATGGGCGTGGCCGTCACCACGCTGCTGCCGCTCAAGGAGTTCGTGCCCATCATCATCCGTGTGGAGAACGCCACGGGCGCCTATGACGTCAAGCCCGCCGGCGAGAAGCTGGACGTGGGGGAGTCCCGCAACGAGAAGATCGTGATTTCCGACGTGGCCCGCTACATCAAGGCGCGCGAGGGCTTTACGCGCGGCGAGGCCGAGGAAAACTACAAGATGGTCTACCTCATGAGTTGCGGCACGCAGCGGGCCGAGTGGGACAACTACATCAACCCCCAACTCAACAAGAAGAGCCCGGTGCTGATGCTGACCAATCAGGACTCGGACCGCATCACCGTGCAGTCGGTTACCTTCTTGCAGTCGCTGGACGAGGACACTAAGACCGCCCAGGTGCAGTTTGAGAAAACCGTCTCGCGCGGCACGACTCCGCCGCTCAAGTACCGCTACGTCGCCACGCTGGGGGTGCGCTACGACCCCACCAACATCCCCAGCAACCAGCTGAACTTCTATCTCAACCCCTTCGGCTTCTGCACCGAGACCTACCGGCGCGACCAAGTGGGCAACCCGGTGGTGGTCAATGCGCCGGGGACGCCGAATCAGGAATTGAACCAGGTGATGGAGGACTTCCGCCGCGAAACCGATGCGGCGCTGGCCGCCGTGCGCGCCCAGCAGCAGCTGCAGGCCTCGCAGGCGGCCGCAGCTGCGGCTGCGGCCTCTGTCGCGGGTGCGGGCGCGCAGCCCGCGCCTGCGCCTGCGGGCGCCGCCGCTGGTGCGCCTTCCGCCTTGTCCAGCATCGGCACGAACGGGGCCGGCCAGGCGCCGCCGCCGGCGGCTTCCACCGCCCCGCCTGCCACCGCCAACCCGCGCCGACCATGACCATGAAACCGACAACCTTCCTTGTGGCCGCCGTCCTGTCGGCATGGATCGGCACGGTGGCGCACGCCGAAATGGGCGCCCGTTCCTCGAAGCTGGATGGCCGCGTGCAGATCGTGGACTACCACCCCGACGAAGTGATCCGCGTGAACATCGCCGAGGGGGTCCTGACCACTATCGAACTGCCGGCGCAGGACACCATCGATGACTTCGGCATGGGCGACCGGCAGGCCTGGCACGTCAAGTTCAAGAACAACCTCATCTCGATGAAGCCGGCCGGCATCAAGCCGGACACGAACCTCACGGTGTTCACGGCGCGGCGCAACTACCTGTTCACGTTGCAGAGCACCGGCCGCAAGAGCCGCACGGTGGCCTACTGGATGCGGGTGCGTGACTCCGAGGACGACGACAGCACGCCGGAGGGGCGTCGTGCTGCCCAGGCGCGCGCGGAGCAGAAGCGCATCGCCGACGACCTGCGCAACAGCCGCTACGAGGGCCGCCTGAATTCGGACTACTGGATCGCAGGGGCGCAGGAGTTGCAGCCCGCGTCCATGTTCGACAACGGCCGCCAGACCTACATGACCTTCAGCGCGGCCAACGCCATGCCTGCCGCCTTCGTCATCGAGTCGGACGGCACCGAGGCCATCGCCGACTTCCATGTGGAGGGCGACACGATGGTGATCCACCAAGTCGCCTCGCGCATCCTGCTGCGGCGCGGCAATCTGGTGTCGGGCATCACCAACAAGTCGCCCGCCGCCGCCGTGCAGCAGAGCCCGACCGGCACGGCCAGCGACAAGGTCAACCGCTCCGTCAACAGCGAGGAGTCCCGATGAACGCACGCTCCGACTACACCGATCCCGCAGCGCCGAAGCCAGAGCAGGAGCGCGGCGAATTCGTGGACCGGCGGCCGCCGAAGTCGCCGGGGCAGAAGATCGTGATTGCCGGCATCGCGCTGCTGGCCGTGTGCGTGCTCGCCTACGGCGCGCTCAAGCTGGCGGGCTTTTTCTCGGGCGAGAAAAAGCCCGTTGCCCAACTCGAAGAGCAGAAGCGCCCCGATTCCACGCCCGACTTCAACGTCTCCCTGGCCGAGCCGCCCAAGGCGGAACTGCGCTTCATCGAATGCGCCGGGGGCCTCAAGCTGCCCGAGGGCATGGCCTGTCCCGAGACCAAGCCCGAAGCGCAGGCACAGGCGGCGCCCGAGCCGCCCAAGGGGCCGACCGAGGAGGAGATCCTGCAAAAGCGCCGCTTCGAGTCGGAGATCGGCGTGGGCGGCGGCAAGCCGCCACCCGGCGGCGCGGCCAGCGCACGCGCCCGCGCGCCCAATCTCTCGGGCGACACCGGCTTGGGCGGCGCGCTGCTGTCCACCGCCACGGCCAGGACACTGGCCACGGTCAACCGCAACCCCTCGTTCACTCTGGCCAAGGGCACACTTCCGGACTGCACGCTGCTGACGGCCATCAGCACCGACCAGCCGGGCTTTCTCAAGTGCATCCTGTCGCGGCCGGTCTACTCGATGGACGGCAAGGTGGTGTTGATGGAGGCCGGCACGACGTTCGAAGGCGAGTACAGCGCGGGCATGGCGCGCGGCAAGAAGCGCATGTTCGCGGTCTGGAGCCGCGCCATCACGCCCAACTTCGTGGAGGTCACCCTGAACTCGCCCAGCACCGACGCGCTCGGCCGCAGTGGCATGAGTGGGCAGGTCGATCAGCATTTTTTCGAGCGCTTCGGCGGCGCGATGCTGTACTCGCTGTTCTCGGACGGCATGGACTACGTCATGCGGCGCGAGGAGTTGCGCAGCCAGGAGCGTGACGCGCGCAATGCCGCTGCCAACGGCGACAACAACACGGTCTACTACAACAACCAGGGCGGGGCGCTGCGGAACTTGGACCGCACGCGCTCGACCGCCGATCGTGTCGTGGAATCCATGCTGTCGCAAGGCGAGGACATCCAGCCCACGCTCTACAAGAACCAGGGCGAAATCATCAAGATCTACATCGCCCGCGACGTGGACTTTTCCCAAGTCTACGAACTTACGCGCAACCCAAGGAGTTGACGATGTTCCGCGATCCAGTTCACGACCTGGCGGAGCCACGCACGCCCTCGGTGCCGGCCGATCCCCGGCCTTCGGCCGCCGCCACGGCGGCACCGCCCGCAGCGGGCGCCGGCGCGCAGCGCGAGTCCCTTGCCGACCTCGACGGCGGCTGGGGCGGGCGCACCGGCCGCTCGCCTCTGGAGATCCACATCGAGCGATATTTCAGCCGCTGGCTGGAGCGTCCGGGCGTGCAGGAGGTGGCGATCAACCGCCCGGGCGAGGTGGCGCTGTGGGAGGGCGGCTACTGGCACGCACACCTCGATCCCGCGCTCACGCGCGACGTGATCGAGCAGCTGGGCCAGCTGGTGGCCAACCGTTCGCGCAAGCCCTTCAATGCGTCCAACGTCACCTTGTCCACGGCGCTGCCTGACGGCACGCGCCTGGAGATGACCGGGCCACCGGCCACGCTCAACAACCACATCTACGTCAACCTGCGCAAGCACAGCGTGGCCGCCTTCACGCTGGAGCAATTCATCGAGCAGGGGTATTTCGCCAACACGGTCCATATGTTCAACATGAACATGACCGACGAGCAGCGCGCCAGGGCGGGGCGGCAGCTGCTGCCCGAGCAACTGCGGCTGTGGGAACTGGCCCAGGCCGGGCGCTGGCCCGAATTCCTCAAGACGGCCGTGCTGGAGTACCAGAACATCCTCGTGTCGGGCGCGACAGGCAGCGGCAAGACCTCGTTCATTCGCGGGCTGGTCGAACTCATCCCCGCCGAGGAACGCATCCTGACCGTGGAAGACACGCCAGAGATGCCCCTGCCAAACCACCCGCACTGCCAGGCACTGTTCTACCGTCGGGAGGGCACCAGCACCACGGCGGGCGGCTCGGCCAAGGACATGCTGCAGGCGGCCATGCGCAAGACGCCCAAGCGCGTGCTGCTGGCCGAATTGCGCGGCGACGAGACCTACTACTACATCCAGAGCGTCCTGAACTCGGGGCACCCGGGCGGCATGACGACCACCCACGCGAACAGCCCGCGCGAGGCGTTCGTGCGTCTAGCCCTGCTCATCAAGGCTTCGCCGGAAGGCCGGGGGCTGGCGATGGACGAGACGCTGACGCTGCTGCACAGCCTGGTGAACGTGGTGGTGCAGATCGTTTTCAAGCCCGGCGCCGACCGCTACTGCTCGGCCATCTACTACGACCCGATGTACGCATCGACGCTGCTGGCATGACGAAGGCGCTGCTTCAGACAGTCGGCAGGGCGCGAGGGCCCGGCGCGCGCAGGCCCGGGCCGCGCCACGCGCTCGGGCGGCCGCGCCGTGCGAACGCCGCGAACCCGCTGCCGGGCGGCTACCGCAGCGCCCAGGGTGGGACGCCGGCGCGGATGGGCGCCGCGCCCCGTGCGCCGGGCACTCACGCGGCCGGACGCCGCCATGGGCTTCGCCCATACCCAACACCCCAAGGAGCATGAGCATGGCAACGAGACGGCCCGCGCCGAAGTCACCGGCGGAGGAGATGGTGGAGAGCAAGCGCCGCGCGATGCGCGCCGAACTGGCCGAGTCGCTGGGCCACGCGGCTCGGCGTCTGACGTTCGATGATCTGGTGCACCGCGCGCATTCCCCGGCGCAGGCCTCGGCGCGACGCAGTCAGGCCGGCAGCGGGCAGGGGGAGGCGTGGCAGACGCTCGGCCAAGTGCGCCGCGCGGACGCGGCCGGCCCGCAGCCGGCTACGGCCACACCCTATGCCCGGGGCAAGACGCAGCCGCCGCAGCAGGCGGCCGCCGACGCGGCCCGAAAGACCCGAGCGGGCGCGCTGCCCGCCCAGAACCAGACGCAGCCGGCAACCAGGCGCGGCGCGGGGCGTTGAGCCATGCCGCCAGGAATCGGCGAGCGCGGGCGGGAGCATTGACGCCGAGGCGGCCCGAGAGGGTCAAGCATCTAGATCAACCGCCAGAATAAAGCTCCTGGCGCGCGCGGCGCGATTCCGGCGATTCGTTGCGCATCTCATCCATCACCTGCTGACGTGTTTTCGGCGCCTCGGTACTCTTGATGGGCAGCGGGATGCCGCGTTGCAGCAACGCGAGCGAACCATCTTTGCGAGCTGCCTCGACCTCGGCCATCACTTGAGCACGGGTTTTGGTGCTCTTGAAGTGATCAGGGTGTTCGGTGTAGCCCTGCTCATTGGAAGCAGGATGGTACATCGAATCGGCCTGTGCCGCCATGGGCAGCGCCGTTGCCAGGACAACAGCATGCAGTGCGACAAGATGGGTGAATTTCATTGCGAGATCCTTTGCAGTGTGTGATCGAAAATACCTACATGCCCGAGGGCATGCACACAATGTAGAAATCCGCACCGAACGGGAGCAAAACGTGAAGATGACAATTTGGACAGGTAGCGAGAAGCCGGGTAAGGATCGGCACACCTCATGAAGCTTCTTATCGTGGAAGATGAAGCCAAGATCGCGGACTACCTTCGCAAAGGGCTTGCTGAAGAGGGCTACGTGATTGATGTGGCTGCGAATGGCATAGACGGTCTTCATATGGCTTCGCATGGCAACTATGACCTGATCGTCCTCGACACAATGCTTCCGGGGATTGATGGCTTCGGCCTGCTGGCTGCACTGAGGCAGAGCAAGCAAACACCAGTGATCATGTTGACAGCCCGCCATCGGATCGAAGATCGGGTACGAGGACTAAAAACTGGAGCAGACGACTACCTTGTCAAGCCTTTTGCCTTTTCCGAGCTGGTGGCTCGCATTGAAGTGCTTCTTCGTCGCGCGGCCGGAAACACGCCTGTTCCTGACGCACTTGTGCTCACACTTGCAGACCTGCAAGTTGACTTGGGAAGGCGACGTGCGACTCGGGCCGGGCAGCGTATCGACTTGTCGGCCAAAGAGTTTCAATTGCTGTCACTTCTATTGCGCCGCAAAGGAGAGGTGCTGTCTCGCACTGAAATTGCAGAACAAGTTTGGGACGTGAACTTTGATCATGGTACGAATGTCATTGATGTTGCAGTGCGTCGGCTGCGTAACAAACTTGATCTACCTTTTAAGCAACCACTATTGCACACAGTCCGTGGAATGGGCTATGTCTTAGAAGAGCGAGAATCGTGAAGAAAAAGCGTGCTGGATCATTGGGGCGTCGGCTTGCACGCTGGATGGCTCTTCTCACATTGGCAGGGCTGGCTCTGACTTGCCTGGGGGTATATACCGTTACAGCGCTTAGTTTCCAAGATCGGCAAAATGACACGCTGAGGCAGCAAAAAATCCAAGTAAGTCATTTAATTGCTGAGGTAGGAGGGCCTGATTTCACCACTCTTACACACAAGCTAGACGACGCTATGGTCGGACGGAGGGACGTAAGAATGACCCTGACCGGACCTAATGGGCGTGTGATTTACGCCAGCGGAAATATACCTAGTGATAAACGCACGATCGATGCGCGTTTCGAAATTTCGAACAGCAACGGCTCCATCCAAGCCCTGTTGAGTCTTGACGCCAGTGAAGATGATCGTGTCCTAAAACGCCTCGCTCAGACTTTGATTGCGGCTGCGCTAGCCGGTGCAGTGGTGATAGCGATTGGCGGATACACATTGGTTCAGATCGGCCTGGAACCAGTACGTGATCTCTCGTCGCAGATTCAAGCACTGGAAGCTGATAATCTCCATCATCAACTGGATGGCTCTGCACAACCTGATGAGTTGGTGCCTCTTGTATTTCATGTCAATGGAATGCTAGAGCGCCTACATACGGCCTATGAGCAACTGGAAGCGTTCAACGCCGACGTCGCGCACGAATTGTTCACGCCTCTGGCAACATTGATGGGAAGCACAGAAATCGCTTTGCGCAAAGCACGCGATGTCGAGACGCTACGGGACGTGCTTGGGGATCACCTCGAAGATCTGCAACGTATGTCGATGATCGTGCAGGACATGCTTTTCCTGTCGCAAGCTGACCGTGGGGCAGAGGCCCGCCGAGAGAGTGTAGACAGCCTGGCCAGACTAGTTAATGCGGTTGCGGACCTGCACGAGGCAGCGATAGAGGATGCTGGCCTTCAGTTGCAAGTTGACGGCGATGCGGCCTGCGCTGTCGATATACGCCTCTTGCAACGTGCACTGTCCAACCTCATCGGAAATGCAACTCGGCATGCGCTTCCGCAGAGCACGATTGTTGTGAAGATCAATAGGCACGATGCCGAAGTGGCTCTACGAGTGGTGAATCAGGGTAATACCATTCCGGACGAGCATCTGCCGTATCTATTCAATCGTTTTTATCGCGTTGACTCCGCGCGCACGGAGGCAGTCCGAAATCACGGGTTGGGCTTGGCGATTGTTTCCGCCATCGCCCGTATGCACAGAGGGCGAACCCTGGCTGAATCAAGGGATGGCGTCACGTCCATTGGGTTTGTGCTGCCTGATTGATTCATGTTTTTTGAACCGCATTCAGAAGTCGAAGCCCGTTGAGCACGACCAACATGCTTGCCCCCATGTCCGCGAAAACAGCCATCCACATCGTTGCACTGCCGAAAACGGCGAGCACAAGAAAAATGGCCTTGATGCCCAGCGCCAGAACGATGTTCTGCCACAGTACCGCGTGAGTTGATCGCGACAGCTTCACCGTCTCTGCGATTCGCCGTAGGTCGTCGTTCATCACGACCACGTCGGCAGCTTCCATTGCCGTATCGGTTCCAGCCGCACCCATGGCCACGCCAATGTCGGCCTGGGCTAGAGCAGGTGCGTCATTGATGCCGTCGCCGGTCATCGCTGTAGACCCAAGATCGCGCTGCAAAGTCTTGATCGCTTCGAGCTTGTCCTCGGGCAACAAGTTGCCGCGCGCTTGGGCGATGCCGGCTTCATGCGCCACGGCCGTGGCCGTAGCCTGGTTGTCGCCAGTCAGCATGACGGGAGTGATGCCCAGCGTTTGCAGCGACGCGATGGCCTCGCGCGACGAAGGCTTGATCGTGTCGGCGACAGCGAACAACGCAAGCACCCTCTCCGGCCTGGCCAGCAGCGTAACGGTGCGGCCCGCTTCCTCATGCCGCTTCAACTGCTCCTCGATTTCCGGTGAGCACTGGTCCCGCTCCTCTATCAGGCGGTGGTTGCCAAGCACATAGGTCACGCCGCCGACATTGGCCTGCACGCCCCTTCCAGCCAGCGCTGTGAAATCCCTTGCCTCGACGTCGCTGGGTTTCAGACCGGCGGCTATCGCACGCGAAACGGGGTGGTCGGAGTGGCTGGCCAAGACAACGGCAACGTGCTCCGCTTCCGCTGCTTCAGTCTGTGCATCGATGACGGACCAATCCACGAGCCGAGGCTTGCCCTCGGTGATCGTGCCGGTTTTGTCCAGCGCGATGGCCTTGAGCTTGCGTGCTTCTTCAAGGTAGATGCCGCCCTTGATCAGGATGCCGCGACGGGCTGCTGCAGCAAGGCCGCTGACGATGGTTACCGGTGTCGAGATGACCAGCGCGCACGGGCATGCGATGACCAACAGCACGAGGGCCTTATAGATTGCCTGCATCCAGGTCCAGCCGAGCAGCCATGGGCCGAGCAACGCGACTGCCAGCGCAATCACGAAAACTGCCGGGGTGTAGATCGCGGCAAAGCGGTCAACGAAGCCCTGTGTCGGCGCCCGTGTTGCCTGAGCTTCTTCGACGGCATGGATGATGCGCGCGAGCGTCGAATCCGATGCCAGTGCGGTCACCTCGAATTCGAAGGTGCCTGATTCGTTGATCGTGCCAGCAAAGACGGAGTCACCAGTGGTTTTATCGACCGGAATGCTCTCGCCGGTGACGGGTGCCTGATTGATGCTTGTTTGACCAGAACGAACTACGCCGTCCATAGGCACACGTTCGCCTGGCTTCACACGCAGCAACGCACCGACGACGACTTCGGCAACAGGCACGACCTTCCAACTGCCATCGACCTGCCTTACAGAGGCCTGGTCGGGCGCCATGTCCAGCAGCCCCTTGATGGCATTGCGCGCGCGATCGACCGCGCGTGCTTCGATCGCCTCGGCGATCGCATACAGGGCCATGACCATCGCGGCCTCGGGCCACTGGCCGATCGCGAATGCCCCCGTCACCGCGACTGTCATCAGCGCATTGATGTTCAGACGGCCATGCCGCAGGGCTGCAAACCCCTTCTTGTAGACGTCAAAACCTGCCAGCCATATCGCGACCCCTGCTACGGCGAGGCCAGCGGCGCGCCAGACTGCGGTTTCCGGAGCGAAGTACCCGATAACTTCGGCAGCGATAGCCAGGAGCAGCGCGGCAGCCAGCTTGGGCAACTGGCCTCGGACAGGATCGTGGTTGTGACCATCGCCTTCAGAGTGCGCATCACCTGAATCTGCTGCACGAACTTGCTGTGGATCAAACCCTGCCTTGCGGATGGCTTCCAGTGCGGGTGCCATCAACGGTTCATCGGCATCGATGGTCAAGGTTCGCTGACCAAGCTGAAATCGCAAACCGCGGATACCGGGCAAGCCGTCAAGGGCTCGGCGGATTTCAGCTTCCTCAGCGGCACAGTCCATCGTGGGGATTCGAAAGCTTCGACCTTGTACCTTTGCCGTGGTACCGGAAAGACGAACCTTTTCAGAGGGCCCGGTTCCGCAACAATCGTCGCTG
The DNA here is from genome assembly GCF_025699485.1 of Thauera carbonicopians. Lineage (GTDB taxonomy): Bacteria > Pseudomonadota > Gammaproteobacteria > Burkholderiales > Rhodocyclaceae > Thauera. Next base: position 30,385 of record NZ_JANUXN010000021.1, read on the forward strand.
ATGGCGACTGCAGATCCTTGATCGGTGTGAGAGTGCTTCATGGATGATCCTTGCTTTTTCTATATTGAAAACCCTGTAGTCGGTGTAGAGTCAAGCCTTCTATACAGAAAGGTAGGATTTGCCCGTGAAGATTGGAGCACTGGCCGAAGCGACTGGAACGCCAGTTGAAACCATCCGCTTTTACGAGCGAGAGGGCTTGCTTCCGCCACCAGCGCGGGCTGAGAATAACTACCGCCTCTACCTGCCAATCCATGTTGAGCGGCTAGCATTCGTCCGCCAGTGCCGCGGGCTAGATATGACCCTGGACGAGATCCGCGCATTGATTGAGCTTCGCGATTCGCCTGCACAAGACTGTGGCGAGATCAATGCACTGCTTGACGAGCACATTGGCCATGTAGCGCAACGCATTCGCGAACTCCGCGTGCTGGAGAGGGACCTGAAGGCGTTGCGCGCGCGCTGCACGTCTCCGCATGCGGTCGCCGAATGCGGCATTCTCAGCGGCCTCGACCACGCGTCTGTATCAAAGCCTCTATCACCCAACTGGCCTCATTTGCACGGCACGCATTGATGCAGCTGTGGGGGCAGTCTCTTCATTGATTCACAGGATCAACCCAGCGGCCGCCGCGCTCGGGCTGGCCGACATAGATCGGGCGGACTGAACCCACGTCGAGGCCTGCGTTGTCGTAGTAGGCTTGGCAACTCGCCGGCATTGCATTGGAGATGTAGTACCCGTTGTCGCCACCGGCGGGCATCCAGCCGCGCCCATTGAGTGCGGCGGCGTCGCAGCGGCCGGAGCCGTCCACCAGTGCATTGACCAACTGGCGCGTGTAGCCGTCCTCTTTCGCCGTGGGGCACTGGTTCAGGAAGTCGCGCCGCGCGCCCAGTGTCTTGCCGAGGGTGCGCCTGACGATGGAGAAATAGCGCCGGATGGCGGGCTGGCACTCGCTGGGGCGCTCGCCGGTGGACAGGCACAGGATGGCTTCGCACGCCAGGCGGGTATCGCCCGTGAGCAGTTCCATGTCCGGGCTCTGGTCTGCCTGGGCCTGGGCGATGTTGCACAGAGCCAAGGCCAGGGCGGGCAGCAGATTCTTGGTGCGCGGTGTTGCCATGAGAAACCTCTTGCCTGTGTCGCCTTTGGGCTTTCATTGTATTGTCAAACGATAGTTAATATCCTTTTATGTTCTGATAAACGATACATATTCCCCTTTTTTAGGTTAATTATGTGGTGTAAAATGAGGTGTAGTTTTCAACATCTCCCATGAGGCCGACATGACCGACACCCCCCTGAAAAAACGTGTTCCGCAGCGCTGCACGCTGAAGGAGCTTGAAGAGGCGGTGTCGTATTTCAGGATCGCGCCGGCCACGATTGAGCGCGTGCAGCGCGTGCTGGTGGACGGCGAGGCGGTCTCAGTCGTGGCCCGCGGCGACAACCTCACCTACCAGCCGCTGGCCCGGACCTGCAACAAGGTGATGGACAAGGTGGAGGAACTGCGCAGCAATGCGCCCGTGCTGGTGCCGCCAGGCTGGGAAGAGGCCACGATCGTGGCGCCGGTGGAATTCATCGCCGAGACGCGCAAGCGCCTCGAACGCTACCTCTTGGACAAAGGATGGAAGAAATCGATCGCGTGATGCGGGACCCTGCCGCTTCCCGCTGGCTCAGGGACGCCCTGCGCGGCGCGCTGGTGCGCGACCCGGTAGATGCCGCCAACGATGCGCAGTTGCTGGCGCGACTGCTCGATGCGCGCTGCGCTGGCGTCCTGGCGCCCGGAAAGGACCCGCATGGATGCCCTTGAGCGGGAAAGCCGGCTGTGGCAGGCGCGCGCGGCGGTGGGCCAGGATCTGGACCGGCTTACCGCCGAGGCGGTGGCCCTGGCCCTGGACGCCGATCCTGGCCAGCGTGCGCGCGTGGCGGCGGCCAATGCCGCCAGCCGCCTGCTGCTGCGGCTGGTCGATCAGGTGGCCGATTCGGAGGCGAGGATCGAGGACGTGGCCGCGCTGTTCAGCTCGCGCCCGTTCACCTGGGATTTCACCGGCGGGGCAGGCGGCACGCGCATCGACGCGGCGCTGCAGCGCCTGTGCGTGTTGTCGGTTCTGACGCGGGCCGACGTCGAGCGCATGCGCGGCAAGCTGCACGGCGCTTCGCCGTGACGCCGGCCCACGCACGGAAAAGGTGGTGATGTATGGACCTGCTACTCGGCTGGCTTCGACTGCCCATCGTCCTGTGCGTGGCCGTGCTGCGGCTGTTGTCGTTTAGCGCCGGCATCGCCACCTTAGGCGGACTGCTAATGCAGCGCAGCGAATCGCGGTTCATCTGCTTCGTCGTGATGCCGCTCACGTCTTTCGCGTGCTACGTGCTGGCCTCGAAGCTGTCGGAGCAGTACCAGCGCGCGATGGCGCGGCGAGAGGCCGGTTCGGGTGCGCGGTGAGCGGGAGGCACTGGCGGCGCAGACGCGGCAGGTGGTCGGCATGCGCGCCGGCCGCGCGCACACCGGCGAGGAACTGAAGGAGTTGCAGGGACTGGAAAGCGTGGTTCGGCGGATCGCTTCGGCGCAGGGCTATGCGCTGGGCGAGTCCGCGCGGCCAACGCCCACGCCAGGGGCAAGGGTCTTTCCCCGGGCTACCCCCCCGATCTCGATTGGCGGCGGTCAAGCACGCCACCATGCCCGCTGAGGCGAAGCCTGCGGAGTCCAAAAGAGCCGCGCGCGATAGCAGATTCTTTAGTATTCGTACCTGTACGAATACTTCAATGCGAGCGCGCCAGCAAAGGTACAGGCCGGCGACGGCGCACGATGGCCGGCCTTTCTCGGCGAGAAACAGGTAGGCCTCGCAGCTGTTGCATTACACCTCTATAGGTGTATTAAATACACTCCTAGAGGTTGATTGCGGGCCCTCGCCGTCCTACAATGCAGACTTACAAAAAAGAGATCGTCAGTTAGTCCGAACATCCAAATCAACAGGAGTGAGAGCATGAAAATTCTGGTGACCGCTAACCAGAAAGGTGGCGTTGGCAAGAGCACGCTGACCGCGCACCTGGCCTATGCCGCGCACGAAGACGGCAAGCGCGTGCTGATGGTGGACATGGACCGGCAGGGAAGCCTGTCCATGACGTTCCCCAGCACGGGCGGCCACGGCATCGTGGCTTCGCAGCTGTACCTGCCTGCCCTGCCCGCCGATGCCGCGATCGAGATGGTGGACGAGGGCCTGGGCATCGTGCGCGCCGATGCCGCGCTGCTGGAGGTGGACCGTGCGGAAAACAGCGTGGTCAAGCGCCCGCGCGCGGCCCTGCAGCAATTCGCCGACCAGTTCGACCTGTGCCTGATCGACACGCCGCCGCTGCTGGGCATGCGACTGCTGGCGTCTCTGGCGGCCGCCGACTATGTGGTGACGCCGCTGTCCATCGGCGTGTACGAACTGGCCGGGCTGGGCGACCTCATGCAGACCATGCAGGCGCTGCGCCAGAAGGGCGTCAACCAGCACGCCAAGCACATCGGCTTTTTGCCGGTGAACACCAACACGCGCAGCACTGCCGAGCGCGACGGCCTGGCCATGCTGCGCCAGCGCTACGGCGATGCGGTGCTGATCGAGGCCACCCTGCCCTCGCGGGCGGCCGTGAAGAAGGCGGTGGCGGCGCGCAAGCCGGTGTGGCACTCCACTCAAGGCGGCGGGCACCTGGCGGCGGGCAAGGAATGGCGGGCGGCGTGCCGGCTGATCCTCAAGCGGGTGAAGTGAGGGGGAGACAGAGCATGAGCAAGAAATCCACCAAACCCGCCGGTGCGAACATCTTCGCCGGCGCCATCGAAGGGCTGGGCGATTCGGTCTCCGCCTTTTTCACGGACGACGAAGCCCAGCAGTTTCCGGTTGCGCTGGATTTGATCGACATGCGGCCGCAGATCCGCACCGAACTGGAGGACGAGGACAACCCCCTGCCGGAACTGGCGGCCAGCATCAAGGCAGTCGGCGTCATCAGTCCGATTTTTCTGCGAAGGAAGGGCGAGCGGTATGAGTTGATCGCCGGCGAGCGGCGCGTGCGGGCGGCGCAAATGGCCGGCCTGGATGCCATCCCGGCGATGGTGCGCGATCTGACCGACCAGCAGGCCGAGGACATCCAGGCGGCCGAGAACATCCAGCGCAAGAACCTGACCAACATGGAGCTTGCACGCCGCCTGCAGAAGGATCTGGAGCAGCTGGGCAGCATCGACGCCGTGATGGCCAAGCGCAACAAGAGCCGTTCCTGGGTGTCCAAGATTCTGTCGCTTAACAAGCTGCCCGAGCAGACCCAGCGGCTGGTGACCGAGGGCGTGACCGCCGACCTGGCCATCATCAGCGACGTGCGCCAGATCGAAGCACGCGATCCCTTCGTGGCCAAGGAACTGGTGGACGACCTGAAGAGGAACTTCGGCAAGGGCGACTCGCGGGAGAAGGTGCAGCGGGTGCGCGCCAGGATCAAGCCGGCCGCGAACAAGGCCAAGGCCGCCAGGCACGACTTGGGCGAACTCTATGCGCAGGCCAGGACGGGCGATGCCAAGGCCATCGCCGCCGCGCTCACCCCCGAGCAGAAGAAGGCGTGCGAGGAGTTGCGCGAATACTTCGAGCAGGGCTGCAATGCCGCCAAGGCCGGGCGGGCGGTCTTCGAAGGCTTCGACAGCCGCGTGTTCGGCACCGCCGGCGCCGGCGCGCTGCGGCTGGCCGCTTTCCTGCGCGGGGTGGACGCGGGCCAGTCGGGCCGCTTCCAGCTCGCCGAAATCCTGCGTCTGGTGCAGTCGGCATGAAGCTGGGACCGCTCGACCCCGGTGAGTTCGCGGCGCTGCACTTGATCGCAGTGCGCATCGGCCGCCTGAGCGAGGCGCGCATCGCGGCCGCGCGGCTGGTGATTCAGGAAGGCAAGACCTACAAGTATGCCGCCGAACTGCACCACGTCACGGCGCAGGCGGTGTGGAACACTGTCGCCAGAATGAACGCGCTGCTCTCGGCGTACCGCGAGGCCAAGACGCTGGAGGCGGCGGAGGCCGGGACAAGACCAAAGCGGGGCCAGCCACGGCCGCGCACAGCACAAAAAAAAACCGGCGCTCCATGAAGAGCGCCGGGCAAACAGTTAGTCCGCAACAGGAATGTTGCAAGGGGATTTTATGACGAAGAAGGATCTCCCGGGGAGCGCGCACGACGCCTCGAACACCCGGCCGCCGCGCGGCGCCGGGGCCAATCCGGCGCCCGAGCAGGACGGCAGGCCGCTGTCGCTCGACTACCGCGCCAGCACGCCGATGCCCAAGTGGGTTCACGACGTGATTGACGAGTCCTTTGCGATCGAGACCGAGGAAGCGAAGAAGGCCGGCGCGCTGGGCTTCATGGCGCGCGCGCTGGTGAACGCGACCCTGCCGTACAAGGACCCCAAGAGCCCGATCTTCGAGCGCCGCAACGGCCACTATGTGCTACGCATGATGGGCGGCAACGACAACGGTCTGCCCTACGGCGTCTACCCGCGCCTGCTGATGAGTTGGATCACCACCGAGGCGGTGCGCACCGGTTCGCCGGAGCTTGAATTGGGCGAGAGCCTGAGTTCGTTCCTGCGCAACGTGCTCGGCATCCAGCGGGGCGGCGGCAAGCGCGGCGCCAACGCGCGCGTTTCCGAGCAGATGGAGCGACTGTTCTCGACGCTCATCACGGCCACGTACACCGGCGACCGCGGGCGCTCGTTCAACCTGCGCAACGTGCTGATCGTGGACGAGGCGTCCATGGACAGGGAGACGGCCCAGCTGCTGGACGAAGCCGCCGGCGATGTGGCCATCGCGCCGGCCGCCGATGCCAGGGATGGGGATGGGGATGGGGATGGAGACGATCGGGACGATGAGGACGACAACCGCCTGTGGACGCCGCAGAGCCGCGAGATGGCCGGGCGCTGGCGCTCCCGTGTCGTGCTCAGCGCGCGCTTCTTCGCGGAAATCATCGAGCGGCCGGTGCCGATCGACCTGCGCGCTTACCGCGCGCTGCGCGGCTCACCGGTGGCCATGGACCTCTACACGTGGATGACGTACCGCATGAGCTACATCGAGCGCTCCACCCGGCCGGTGCCGTGGGAGGCGTTGATGCTGCAGTTCGGCTCCAACTACGCGGTGGACCCGAAGGACCCCAGCCGGGCGGTGCGCGAGTTCCGCAACAAGAGCTTCAAACCGGCGCTGAACGTTGTGCGCGAGATCTACCCCGAGGCCAGGTTCGACGTGACAGAACGCGGCCTGATCCTGCACCCGTCCAAGCCGCACGTGCCGCAGATCAAGGGCCAGGGCGACCTGTTCTGAACGCTCGTCGCTCGTCGTGCTCGGGCCTTTCGCATGGTGCGATCTACTCTCGGCGCCGGCCCGTGCGCGGTGCGATCTACTCTCGCCGTCAGGCCGTCAGGCCGTCCGAAGGCCACCCCATCCCCTGTAACCAACGGTGCGATCTACTCTCGCTGCTGTGGATAAGTCGGTGGAGAACATCAAGATGTGCGTGCGATCTACTCTCGGTAACATCTTCAATTGGATCAAGGGCTTAGCGGGTTATTCGTGCGATCTACTCTCGCAAGGTGTGCGATCTACTCTCGCTCGGGAGCCCTCGAAGCACGCATAAACCATTGATTTTCAACAGGAAAATGGGTTATCCACAGACGCCCCCTGTATTTCTTTTCCTTATATTTCTTTATTTAACCTGTAGTAGAAGGCCGCGTTTGTGTACAGGCCGCGCCACGTAGGGACACCGCCTCTTGGGGGCTACGCCCCCGCCGGCTCGCTCCGGCCGCAAGCGGCCTACGCCCCGGCCGCCTTCGGCGTCCTTCCCACCCGGCATCCCCCAGGGCTAACGCCCTCGCGCTGCGCGCTCACCCAATCCAGGCCCCCCCAAGGGGGCCGAACAAAGACAGCCCCCCGACAAGCCACGCCCTGATCAAGCCACAACTGTGAATTCAAACGCTGAACTGCTTATCAGGACGCGGGGCAAGTTGCGTGCCAGCCAGCGGCGTGCCCCGCGCTCAGACGTCTGTGGTGTGCGTAGGCTGCGGGAACCCTCAGTGACGACCAACAAGGCCGCGCCCCAAGGAGACTGCGGGCGCGGATAAGCGCTGCGCCCTATGGGCTGGGCACGTGCGCGTTCAGGCGGTGACATGGGCTTCGCCCATACCCAATACCGCCAGGTGCAAGCACCTGGCCAAGCGGGTGCGGTTTCTCGGGGAGAAAAGAAGGCCGCTCGATGGCGGCCGAATCGGCGCTCCGTTTGGGGAGGAGGGAGGGAGGAGAAGGAGCGCCGGATCGCATGATATCCACGCGGTTGCCTGGAATCGGCATTTCTGTATCGTTGAACAAAACATATAATCTGCCTATGTTTTGTTAAACATGAGGTTTGCCGTGAAAGCGCTTTTCCTTGCCGCCGCCGCGGGCTGGCTCGCCGCGTGTACCTCGCCCGGCCCGGCGCTGGAGGCCGCCCGGCCGACCGTTCGCCATCAGTATGTCATCGACGTGCAGCCCAATATCGCGTTGCACCGCGCCTACAACGACGACGGGCACACCTACCTCGAATTCCTTGATGCTAGGCGCATGAATCCGGTAGTCACCACCGTCGATGGCACGGCCCTACCCTACGCCTGGACCGACCGGCTACTGGTCTTGGAAGGGGTCTACGACAACCTCACCGTGACGACGCCGCATGGCGTGGCGCACGTCTACGCCAGGATGCCGGCGCCGCCGGCGCGCGTGGCCGCGCCGGTGCCGGCGCGTGCGCTGGAGTATGGCGCTCCGGTGCCTGCGGTGCGCCCGCCGGCGCCCGACAACTACGGCGACGCGGCCGAGTTGCCGGCCCGGGGCGACGCGACGACGCCAGATCGCATCAGCGTGGTCCTCAACGGCAGTTTCTCGGAGTCGCTGGGCGAAGGGCGAGCCAGCCAGCTGGTGGCCGCATCGCGCGAGGCCAGCCGCGTCACCATCGGCGCGGCCGTGGCCCGGGGCGGCCACCTGGCCGAGGCCCGGGCCTACTCACGCATCGCCGAGGCGCGCCAGTTCCTGATCGACAACGGCGTGCCAGCCGAGCGGATTCGCACCACCCGGGCGGTGGTCGGCGGCGCCCGGGACAGCCAAGTCGATTTCGTGATCGCGTACTGAGGGCGGGTGGCATGATCGGCGCGAGAAAAGTCGTCCGCCGGGCGTTTGGGCTGATGGTGCCGCGCACGTCGCAGAAGATGCGGCGCAACGAGGTGTACCGCTGGACGAACCGGCTGGTCTGGCTGGTCATCGTGCTGCTGGGCCTGGCGGCGGCCCTATTCGGCACGCTGGGCAGAAGCTGAGGCGCGGGCGCGGCCGCCGGGGCGGCGGTCGCTAGACTCTCGGCCATGACTGATGACCAATGGGCCGGGCTTTCCCTGGCAGAGCTTCTTGCGGCACGCGAGGCGCTGGACGCGAAGATCCAGGCCGTGCGCTCCGAGGCGCGCGACGCCGCCATCGCGCAGATCCGCGAACTGATGGCCACCTACGACCTGAGCCAGGCGGACGTGATGCCCGGTGCCGCTGCGGCGGCACGCACCCGGAAGATCGAGCCCAGGAAGAAGGCGCCGGCCAGGTACTACGACCCGAACAGCGGCAAGACATGGACCGGGCGCGGCAAGGCGCCGCGATGGATCGCCGGCCAGGACTACACGAACTTCCTCATCCCGGCCGAGGGGATATTGCGGAAGATGGCCCAGCAGGTGCCGGCGGGCGCTTGAGCGCATCCTTGTAGCGGCGAAAGAGCGCCGCGCACTCGTCGTTCAACGCCGGTGACAACCGGATCTCGTCTCCCCGGCCGCCGCCGGCGCGGGCTTCATCGGCGAACTGGCGAAGGTGGGCGCTGGTCTGCGACTGGCCGAAGCGGTCCAACTGCCACTTGCGCACATGCTCGCGGCCGGGCCGAATCGAGCCCAGCACCGCCAGGGTGATGCCCTGCTTGAGGTACTGGCGCCAAGACTTGACCACGCCGCCGAGCCGGGCGAATTCCGCCTTCGCCTGCACGGGGGTGGCTTCGCGCAGGCGCTGCAGCTGGGCGTCGTACCGATCGGCGTAGGTGGTCAGGCCGCCGACGCCGGGGAGCAGCTGGCGGCGGAATTCGCGTTCCAGGGCACGAAGGGGCGGCGAGGACATGCTCGCACTTTATTCAGTAATCGTACAGGTACGCAAACTTAATTTGGCGTCAAGGTAGTTTAAACGGGCAAGCCTGACCGACGATCCGACACCTCGCCATGCTAGACTGTGATGATGCGTCGCTGGATCGCCATTTTCATACTGATACTACCGCTCCAGTTCAGCTGGGCAGCGGTGGCTTCGTATTGCCAGCATGAAAGTGAGCCAGCGAAGACGGAGCACATCGGTCACCACGAGCATAAGCATGCTGACACCGATACAGTCGGCAAGACCAAGAAGAGTGAGCCAAGCCTCGACAAGTCCGATCGCGACTGCCGCCTTTGCGGTGGCTTGGGCTTGGGTGTAACTCAGCTCCATGTGGCCAAGCAATCCGTGGACCGTGGCAACACCATGGTTGCTCATATCTCCACGCCTTTCACTGGCGTGAACCCCTCTCCGCCCGATCGCCCTCAGTGGCCCGTCCTCGCCTGATCGGCGGGGCGCCTACTTCTCTTTTCAGCCAACTAGCCAGTCAGCCTGCACGTCTTCGTGACGTGCTTGGGCGTGCGCGGTAAGGCGAAACGAACCACAGGCCACCAAGCAGACCTGTGTCTGCCCTCCCGCCGATGTCTTCGTATTTCGAGGTCATTGGAGAATCGGATGTTAAAGGGTAATCACGGTAACAAGGGTCAGCGCGCCGCGCGCGGCCACAAGAAATTCGCGCTCGCAACGGTGGCTGCCACCATATTGCTGGGTACCACCGGAGCTTGGTCCCAAGTGATGGCTCCCAGCATGCAAAGCCCTCAATCGGTGCTGGGTACCACTTCTGTGTTGTCCGCCACGCCGTTGTCGCTCGCCAGGGCCATCGAGCTTGCGATGGAAAGCAACCCCGAGGTGGCTGCCGCCACACGCCAAGTCGAAGCCTCCGAAGGACAGGTGATCCAGGGCCGAGTTAGACCTAACCCGGAACTGGCCTACTCGCTTGAAGACACACGTTCGCAGACGCGCACGCAGAGTTGGCAGCTGAACCTGCCCATCGAACTGGGGGGAAAGCGCGCTGCACGCACAAAGGCCGCTGAAAAGGCCCGTGAGCAAGCCCTGGCACAGTTGGCAGACGTGCGCGCCACCGTTCGCGCCAACGTGGTGGCAGCTTTTTTCGATGTGCTGACCGCGCAGGAGCGGCTTGCTTTGGCAAAGGACAGTTCGGCGCTGGCCAAGTCGTCCACGGACGCTGTGGCCAAACGGGTTGCGGCAGGCAAGGTCTCTCCTGTCGAGGAAACCAAGGCCAGGGTGGCGGAGTCCGGTATCCGCGTTGAGTTGAGCCAGGCCGCCAGCGAAGAACGCAATGCCTTGACGCGCCTGAATGCGCTGCTCGGCAGAACCACTGCCGTCGCCGGTGCGCTGGAGGGTAAGGCTGACGACCTGCCCACATTGCCGACCCTGATGGATCTGCAGTCCCTGGTGGATTCTTCACCAGCCGTCGTGCTGGCCAAGGTCGAGGTGGAACGGCGCCGGGCCTTGACGGAAGTGGAACGGAGCAAGCGCGTGCCAGACGTCACGGTCAGTGCCGGTGTGCAACGGGCCAACGAGACCCAGCGCAATGTGCTACTTCTGGGCATCTCAATGCCCTTGCCCCTGTTTGACCGCAACCAAGGCAACCTGCTGGAGGCTCTGAAGCTCGAAGACAAGGCGCAAGACGAGCTTCAGGCCATTACGGTGCGCCTGCGCAGCGAGGTCGCCCAGGCGCACGACCGGTTGTCCACCATTGCTAACGAAGTGCAGGCTCTCCAGGCGGATGTACTTCCAGGCTCTAAGTCGGCCTACGACGCAGCGACCATCGGTTTCGAAAACGGCAAGTTCAGCTTCCTCGAAGTCCTTGACGCACAGCGCACGTACTTCACCGCCAAATCGCAGTACCTCAAGGCACTCGCTGAGGCCCACCGCGCAGCAGCCGAGATCGACCGTCTGCTTGGGGGGGCGTCTCCCGCGGATCAGACCATCACGCATAACTGAGATTGACCATGACCACCAGCAAACCAACCATCAGCAAAAGGCACCTGATTGCCATTGCCGTCGTACTCGCCTTAGGCGTCGGAGCCGGAGCATTTCTCCTTCAGGGCGGCAATACCAAGGCCGCGGAGGGCGATGGCCATGGCCACGGAACCCACACCGAAGCCAAGGGCCACGGTGACGGTGAACACCACGGCAAGGCAGATGGCAAGGGCCACGACGATGACAAGGGCCATGCCGACGAAGAGCACCATGAGGCGAGTGAAGCCAAGGGCCCCAATGGCGGCACTTTGTTCAAGGAAGGCGACTTCACACTGGAGGCCTTGCTGGCAGAAGGCGGTGGGGAGCCACGCCTGCGCATCTGGATGTCCGACAAGGACCAGGCGGTGCCGGCGAATGCGGCGTCCGTGACCGCGACCATCACTCGCCCCACCGGGGACAAACAGGCCCTGACCTTCAGCGCTGAAAAGGGAAGTTGGGTGAGTCGCGAAGCGGTGGAAGAACCCCATGCCTTCGAAGTCGAGATCATTGCCCAACACGCCAATGAGCCCTTCATGTTCGTGCTGAGCAAGGAAGAAGGCAAGGTGGAGTTGACTGACGCCCAGATCAAGGCGGCCGCCATCGGCGTTGACACGGCATCCGCTGCCAGCATCAAGAGTTCCTTGCTGCTACCCGGTGAAATCCGCCTGAACGAAGACCGCACCTCGCACGTGGTACCGCGCCTCGCAGGCGTCGTTGAAAGCGTCAGCGCAAACTTGGGCCAGGTCGTCAAGAAGGGCCAGGTTCTGGCAGCGATTGCCAGCCCTACGGCTTCGGAGCAACGCAGCGAGCTACAGACAGCACAAAAGCGCCTGGCATTAGCCAAAACCACCTACGAGCGTGAGAAAAAACTGTGGGAGCAGAAAGTCTCCGCGGAACAGGACTACTTGCAGGCTAGGCAGGCCCTGAATGAAGCCGAAGTGGCGGTCGCCAATGCCCACCAGAAGCTGGGTGCACTGGGACTCGGCGCGTCGTCTCCATCCGGCTTGAATCGGCTTGAACTACGAGCACCCTTTGACGGTATCGTGATTGAAAAGCACATCAGCCTGGGCGAAGCTGTCAAGGAAGATGCAGCCGTCTTCACCATCTCCGACCTCAGCAAGGTTTGGGCCGAGATCAATGTGCCGGCCAAGGATCTGCCCCAAGTGCGGGTGGGAGAAAAGGTCACAATCAAAGCGACGGCGTTCGACGCCTCAGCTACCGGAACTGTGGCTTTCGTCGGCTCGTTGATTGGTGAGCAGACCCGTACTGCGAAGGCTCGTGTGGTTTTGGACAACCCCAATGGCGCATGGCGACCCGGCCTCTTCGTCAACGTCGAAGTGGTTGCGGATGAGGCGACCGTTCCGGTAACGATCGCTACAGACGCCGTGCAGACCGTGGGCGAGAAGCCAGTGGTCTTTCTCAAGGTCAACGGCGGCTTCATCACACAACCCGTGCAACTCGGACGCAGTGACGGCAAGCGCGTGGAAGTGCTCCAGGGCCTCAAGCAAGGCGCTCCCTATGCGGCAACCGGCAGCTTCGTTGTGAAGTCCGAACTGGGCAAGGCCTCGGCCGAGCACACGCACTGACCTCGGAGTCGCTCCATGTTTGAAAAACTGATTCGATTTTCGATCGAGCAGCGCTGGCTGGTGCTGCTCGCGGCCCTCGCCATGGCGGCGCTCGGCGTATTCAACTACCAGAAGCTACCGATCGACGCGGTGCCCGACATCACCAACGTCCAGGTGCAGATCAACACGCAGGCGCCCGGTTACTCGCCGTTGGAGGCCGAGCAGCGCGTGACTTACCCCATCGAGACAGTCATGGCCGGCCTGCCCAACCTGGAGCAGACACGGTCCTTATCCCGCTACGGACTGTCTCAGGTAACGGTGATCTTCAAAGACGGCACCGATATCTACTTTGCTCGGCAATTGGTGAACGAGCGCATCCAGGAAGCACGCGACCGCCTGCCCATAGGCATCACTCCGGCCCTTGGGCCCATCTCCACGGGCCTGGGTGAAATCTACCTGTGGACCGTGGAAACCAAGGACGGTGCCAAGAAGCCGGACGGCAACCCCTACACCCCGACCGACCTGCGCGAGATCCAGGACTGGATCATCAAGCCGCAGCTGCGTAACGTTCCCGGCGTCACGGAAATCAACTCGATTGGCGGTTTCGCGAAGGAATACCAGATTGCCCCCATACCAGAGCGGCTGGCATCGCTGGGGATGACGCTGCAGGACATCGTGACCGCGCTGGACCGCAACAACGGCAACGTGGGCGCGGGCTACATCGAAAAGCGTGGGGAGCAGTACCTCATCCGTGCCCCTGGGCAGGTCCGGTCGCTGGAGGATATCGGCAACGTGATCCTGAGCAGCGCCAACGGCGTGCCGGTGCGCGTGCGCGACGTGGCCGACGTGGCCCTGGGTCGCGAACTGCGCACCGGTGCCGCCACGGACAACGGCCGTGAGGTGGTGCTGGGTACGGTGTTCATGTTGATCGGAGAGAACAGCCGTACCGTCTCCCAGGCCGTGGACAAGAAGATGGTGGAGATCAACCGCAACTTGCCCGAGGGCGTACATGCGGTGACGGTGTACGACCGCACCGTGCTGGTGGACAAAGCCATCAACACGGTGAAGAAGAACCTGCTCGAAGGCGCGATTTTGGTGATCGTGATCTTGTTCCTATTCCTGGGCAACATCCGTGCAGCAGTGATCACGGCGATGGTGATTCCGCTTTCCATGTTGTTCACCTTCACGGGTATGGTCAACTACAAAGTCAGCGCCAACCTCATGAGCCTGGGAGCGCTCGACTTCGGGATCATCATCGACGGCGCGGTGGTGATCGTCGAAAACTGCGTGCGGCGTTTGGCCCACGCTCAGGCCCATCATGGTCGGCCGTTGACGCGCGCCGAGCGCTTCCACGAAGTCTTCCTGGCCTCCAAGGAGTCGCGCCGGGCGCTGTTGTTCGGCCAACTCATCATCATGGTGGTGTACCTGCCTATCTTCGCGCTGACAGGCGTCGAGGGGAAGATGTTCCATCCCATGGCGTTTACCGTGGTGGCAGCACTCGTGGGCGCCATGATCCTGTCGGTGACGTTCATCCCTGCGGCCGTGGCCCTGTTCATCGGCAACCGCGTGAACGAGAAGGAAAACTTCCTGCTCGGCCACGCCAAGCGCATCTACGCACCGCTGCTGGATCGCGTGATGTCGGCCAAGGCCCTGGTGCTCACCATCGCTGCGGTAGCCGTGGTGCTGTGTGGGCTGATCGCCACCCGCATGGGCAGCGAATTCGTGCCCCAGCTCAATGAGGGCGACCTCGCTATCCAGGCGCTGCGCATCCCAGGTACCAGCCTGTCGCAATCCGTCGCCATGCAGCAGCAGATTGAAAGCACACTCAAGGCCAAGTTCCCGGAGATTGAACGAGTTTTCGCGCGCACTGGCACGGCAGAGATCGCCTCGGACCCTATGCCTCCGAACATCTCTGACGGGTACATCATGCTCAAGCCGATGGACGAGTGGCCTACACCTCGCAAGACGCGGGATGAGCTTCTCGCGGGCATCCAAGAGGTGGTCGGCAAGATCCCAGGCAACAACTACGAATTCTCGCAACCCATCCAACTGCGCTTCAATGAGCTGATTTCCGGAGTGCGAAGCGATGTGGCGGTGAAGATCTTCGGCGACGACATGGAAGTCCTGAACAAGACTGCGGAAGAGGTTTCCTCGATGCTGCAGAAGATTCAGGGCTCGTCCGAGGTCAAGGTCGAGCAGACCACCGGCCTGCCGATGCTTACCGTGAACATTGATCGCCAGAAGGCTGCGCGCTACGGCCTGAATGTGGCGGACATCCAGGACACCGTGGCAACGGCCATCGGCGGACGCGAGGCTGGCACTCTGTTTGAAGGCGACCGGCGCTTCGACATCCTGGTGCGTCTGCCGGAATCGATCCGCAATGACCTGGAAGGCATGAAGCGCCTGCCCATTCCGTTGCCCCGGGCATCCGGGGCGGCAGAGGCTCGAATCAACTTCATTCCGCTTGGAGAAGTGGCATCGTTTGAACTCGCGCCCGGCCCCAACCAGGTCAGCCGCGAAAACGGCAAGCGCCGCATCGTGGTCAGCGCCAACGTGCGCGGGCGTGACGTGGGTTCCTTCGTCGCCGAGGCGGAGCAAGGCCTGGCGCAGATCAAGATCCCCACAGGCTACTGGACGAGCTGGGGCGGCACCTTCGAGAACCTGCAGTCCGCGTCCAAGCGCCTGCAGATCGTGGTGCCCGTCTCCCTGCTGCTGGTGTTCGTGCTGCTGTTCGCCATGTTCGGCAACGCCAAGGATGGCCTGCTGGTGTTCACCGGCATTCCCTTCGCGTTGACGGGCGGCATCCTGGCCTTGTGGCTACGGGACATACCGATGTCGATATCGGCCGCCGTCGGGTTCATTGCGCTCTCAGGGGTGGCGGTGCTCAACGGGTTAGTGATGATCTCGTACATCCGCACGCTGCGGGAAGAAGGCGTGGCGCTGGACGCGGCGATACGGGACGGTGCGTTGACCCGCCTGCGCCCCGTGCTCATGACCGCGCTGGTCGCTTCGCTGGGCTTCATTCCGATGGCGATCGCCACCGGAACGGGTGCCGAGGTGCAGCGCCCGCTGGCCACTGTGGTCATCGGAGGGATCCTTTCTTCGACTCTGCTGACCCTGCTGGTGCTGCCCATCCTCTACCGCCTGGCGCACAAGCCTGACGAACAAGACGAGGACGTGTCCGCTGAGCCTGCGCACCCCGTCACCCCCTATTCCGCGTAGTTCCCCAAAGGGGCCCCCGCTCACACGGGGCCCTTTTTCCCTTCCCAACAAGGAGATTCCATGAAATTCAACCATGCACTGCTCGCCCTGGCCATCTCGGTCTCGGGAATCGCGTTCGCCTCCGAAAAAGACCATGACACCAAGCCTCTGCACGGCGGCGTTGTCGCTCAGTCGAAAGACATCGACTATGAACTGGTGGCCAGTGCAGACAAGCTACAACTGCATGTGCGTGACCACGGCAAACCGGTGGACGTGGCCGGCATGACGGCCAAGGTGACGCTGCTGGCCGGCACCGACAAACAGGAGGTCGAATTGAAGCCGTCAGGCGCCGCGCTCGAAGCTGCAGGCAGCTTCAAGGTGGGATCGGGCACCAAGGTGGTGGCAGCCGTTTCCAAGGCCGGTAAATCCGTTGCCTCGGTGCGGTACACGCTGAAGTGACCCCACGATGATCGAAACCGTTGCCGCTCACGCACATCCCGGCGACGATTTTCATCAATCCAGACCCGTGCGCGCTGCGCGCAATCACCTTGTTCATCTATGGTCCACGCAGTAGCGGTCAAGCTCGTCTGGATCTGGATCAGCTTCCTGATTACTGGTAAGCGTGGCCCCAAGGCCCTTCTTGTGAGGAGCGGAGGGTCAATGCAGGATATGTCCATATGCAAGACAGTGGACACACCCCAGAGTGGAACGGCCCGACGGTGGAGCGAGTCATGCGCAACGGCAAGCGCATCTACGTCTCGGCCTTCAAGGCCTGGCTGGTGGAGCAAGCGCTCAAGCCAGAGGTTTCGGTTGCCGGCCTGGCACTTCGCCACGGTGTCAACGCCAACCAGCTTCGCAGCTGGATGAAACTCGAGCACTGGCAGTCCTCACCTCATACGTTGTTGCCGGTCACGGTCGTCGCAGACGCTCGGCCAGCTGAGGTGGTGGCCACCACAAACGCCCGCCAGCCCGAGACAGTGATGGAGATTGAGGTGGGCGGCACTGTCATCCGTCTGCGCGGCCCAGTGGATACCGAGCAACTCAAGGCGGTGCTGGCCGTGGTGCGCGCATGATCGGTTTGCCAGCGAACACGCGGGTGTGGATCGTGGCCGGCCACACCGACATGCGCAAAGGCTTCGACGGTTTGGCGGCAATGGTCCAAGGAGCTTTGAGCGAGAACCCGTTCAGTGGCCACGTCTTTGTCTTTCGCGGCCGGCGCGGCGACATCCTCAAAGTGCTGTGGTTTGATGGCCAAGGTTTGCTGCTGCTGTGCAAGCGGCTCGAACGCGGCCGCTTTGTCTGGCCGCAAGCTGCATCCGGCGGCGTGTCTCTGACCTCAGCCCAACTCTCGATGCTGCTTGAAGGCATCGACTGGCGCATGCCGGCGCGCACGCACCGTCCCGATCTGGCTGCGTAAAGCTTGGCAGTTGCGGGTCATTCCCGATGAGGTGAGACAGCAGAGTTGGGCATACTCAAAACCGTGCCGACGCCCCATCAACCGCCCCAGAACATCGACGAATTGCTGCGCATCATCGCGGCGCGCGACAGCGAGGTGGCCCTGCTCAAGTTGATGGTCGACAAACTCAAATTGCAACTGCTGCGCCGGGTTCGCTCCGAATTCGGTACCTCCAGCGAACAGTGGTCGGCGCAGATGCCTTTGATCGATGGTGGCGAGACCGCGATGGTCACTCGAGCCAAGGCCGCATCTGCACCGGCCCCCGCCAATGACCCGCAGATCGACCGCAGTCTGCCCGCGCACCTGCCGCGCGATGTTCGGGAGCACCTGCCCGAGATCAGCGACACGCACCAGGACACAAATGGCCAGTCCTGCGGGTGCACCGCTTGTGGCGCTCGACTGCGTAAGATAGGACAGGATGTCTCCGAACAACTGGAGTACGTGCCTGCCCACTTCAAGGTGATCCGGCATGTGCGTCCCAAGCTGGCCTGCGTGGCGTGCCATGCCATCTTCCAGGCCAGCGCACCCAGCCGCCCCATAGCGCGCGGACTGGCCGGTGCCGGCCTGCTGGCCCATGTGCTGGTGTCCAAGTACTGTGACCATTTGCCTCTCTACCGCCAAAGCGGCATTTACGCCCGCAGCGGTGTTGAGCTGGACCGCTCAACGCTGGCCGGCTGGGTTGACCAGGCCGGTCAATTGCTTGATCCCCTGGTGGCCGCACTGGGGCGCTACACCCTGGCGGCTGCCAAGATTCATGCCGACGACACCCCCGTGCCGGTGCTGCAGCCCGGGCGCGGCAAGACCAAGACGGGGCGCTTGTGGGTGTACGTCAGAGATGACCGTCCGATCGGCTCAAGTGCGCCACCGGCGGCCTGGTACCAGTACACCCCGGATCGCAAAGGCGAGCATCCAGAGCGCCACTTGAAGAAATATCGCGGCATTCTCCAGGCGGATGCCTATGGCGGCTGGGGCAAGCTGTACGCCTCAGGACAGATCACCGAGGCAGCATGCTGGGCGCACGCGCGCCGACCGTGGTGGGACCTGTACCTGAGCAGCGGCAAAGACGAGACGTCTATCGCAGCACAGGCGCTCAGACGCATTGCCGATCTGTATGCCATCGAGCGTGACATTCGGGGAAAGCCTCCCGACATTCGACAGGCCCAACGCCAGGCGCGTGCCGGGCCGCTGCTGCAGGAGATGCACGTCTGGTTGAGCCAGTTGGTTGGTCGGGTGTCGGCCAAATCGGAGTTGGCCAAAGCCATTGGCTACAGCCTAACGCGCTGGCAGGCTCTGACGCGGTATTGCCAAGATGGGCGCATCGAGATGGACAACAACGCAGCAGAGCGGGCATTGCGCGGGGTGGCTTTGGGACGGGGCAACTACCTGTTCATGGGATCGGATGCCGGCGGCGAGCGAGCGGCGGCGATCTACAGCCTGGTGCAAACCGCCAAACTCAACGGGATTGACCCCGAGGCCTACCTGCGGGAGGTGCTCGGCCGCATAGCCGACCACCCCATCAACCGCATTGATGAGTTGCTGCCCTGGAACCTGATGCGGCAGTCCCGTCAGGCGGATCAACAACGCAAGGCGGCATGAGCGTGTCTGGCATTGACCCGCGGGTGCTGGACGCCCTGCAGAACGCAAGCAGCCTGGAGCTGTTCCAGCTCAGCACGCTGATCGAGCGGCTGCTGGCCGACCCACGCCGCATCATTGCCGTGCGCAAGGACATGAACCTGGGTCAAACCGTGCGCTTTGTGGACTGGCGCGATGGCAGTCTGCGAGAAGGCAAGGTGGTGGCCATGCGTGACACGCAGGTCACGTTGCAAGACCTGCGCGAGCGCAAAGAGTGGAAGTTGCCTTACGCCGCGATCGAACCGCCCTTGCCCGATCCTGCAACACGCCCTCAAGCTGTGGCGCCAGAGCCGCCGGCCGCCCCCCGACCGACGCGCAACGACTTTCGCTGCGGCGAGAAGGGGTCTCCTCGTTTTCAGTGCAATAAGTGACGGTACGAAAAGCTAGCACTGGCGCGGAGGTGGTGTTGGTAGATCGTTGATTTCATTGACTTTCCTGTTCACTTTCAAATCTGCGATTCGTGGCGTCAAACCGTGGTCGGTTTCATCCATTGGTGCCAGTTATCGATGCATTTGGCCGCGAAGGCAGGATTTGGTCAGCATAGCGGTCAACCGGGAAGCGAAACACACCCCGCAAGTTGATGCTCTCCAGCCTGGTGGGCGCAATCTTCCCGATCAGTTCCGGTGGAATGACCTGGCGGCGGTTCGACCAGCGATCCAGGACCGCCTGCATCTGTGAGGTATTCCACGCCATCACGATGTTGGCCATCAGGCTCAACGCATCGGCCACAGCCTGCATTTCATCGACACGTTTGGCCTGCGCCGGGCTGATCCGGCCGGTATAAATGGCGCGCTTGAGGGCGTTAACAGCCTCGCCCCGATTGAGCACCCGGCGCAACTCGTTCCTGAAAGCGTCCTTGACAAAGTAGTCAGCCAAAAACGCCGTACGCAGCAACCGCCCCAATTGCACGCCAGCCTCATAGATTGGATCGCCCTGGGCGGCAGAACCGAACCGCGCAAGAGCTGCCACCGCACTGGCATGTCCGCTCATGACCGAGGCTGCCAGGTGCACCAGACTATCCCAATGCTTTTCGATCAAAGCGACGTCGACATTGGCTTCGCACACCGCAGCGATTTCTGCGGGCACTTTGGTGCCGCGTGGCACAAAGAGGTGGCGCTGTTTGAGTTCCTTCAACCGCGGGCAAAGATCAAAACCAAGCAAACGGGCATGTGACATGGCAAAGTCGGTGTAGCCATGGGTATCCACAGCAAGCTGGCTGGTCTCCAGCTTTTCTTGGCGGATGACACCTTCAATGGCCACGCCCGCCTGGCGCTCATTGAGCACAAAGGGCTGCGCATGGAAGATGCCCCACCGGTCTTTTACATGGGAGTAGATTCCAATGGAAGGTGTGTTGCGCCGAGGATCAAGCCGGGCTTGCCACACCCGTTTGGTGGTCTCCATGCTCATCATGTCAGAAGATGCCAAATCGGACCGCCCCCAGGTGGCGGCAATCGGGTGTCGCTGCATGAATTCCAGCACAGCCTGGCAGGCCTGGCTCAGACGCCGTTCGTCCCGCGCCCAGCGCATGGCCTGGCGAATGCTGGTGGCAGACAATTGCGGAATCATGCGCGCGCATTCGACCGCAGTCAGACTGGTGCCGTGGGCCATGATGCCGGCATAGACCATCAGCAGCTCGTCGGTAGAGCGCGGCTCACGTCCGAGCATGATCCAGCTAAAGCGCACCTGGGCGTCAACGGCCAGAATCACTTCCGGCAATTGAACCTCACCGATGCGGTGATCCAAAGCCGCGCGCAGCTTGGTCACTTCTGGGTCTTCGTCCTCTGCGGGCAATGGCGACAAATGGAGTTCATCATCCACGCGCAGTACGCCACTGCGGGCTGCAGCGGCCACCGCATCGACACCGGCAGTTACTCTGGCCAGCAAAGGCTTCAAGAAAGTGGCAGCCTTGCTGGGTAACGATAGACGGGCATAGTGTTTCTTGGACTCTGCCTGCCAACGCTCGTCCGTGAAGAACAAGCGCGCACGACCCCGAAAGCTCAGGCTGTGCTCAATCCAGACCGAGCCATTGCGCACCGCGCGGCGCAGGGCAAACAGGGTGGCCACCTCCAACGCCTGAAACGCCCGTTCCCGGTCTGGGCTGGAGATCGAAACCTGCCAGATCATTCCCAGACTTGGTGCCACCACTTCAACTGGCAGCTTTCTGGATCCTTTGAGATATAAAGCTTGCAGCTTGGCAAGGTACTCGATGGCAGGATGCTCGCCGGTGGCCTGCCAGGGCAGCTTTGCAATGGCGACGAGCAACGACCGCACGGGGCGAATTCCATCAATCAATCCCTCGCGGACCAGGGAGGCCCTGCTCGGTGGTTTGCGTTTCTGGGTTTCGGTGATCAAGGCTTCAAGACGGGCACGCAACTCAGCATCTGGCACCGCACCTTGCGCGCTCAAGGCAACAAGTTCGCCGAGCAGCGTTTTGTACATTGCGGCCCAATTGACGGTAGCGGGGACATCGGCGGCAGCCTGACGCCACAGATCGGCGATCCGGCGCTGCACCATAAGGATCAACTGGTCTGTGGTGGTGAACAGGCAATACCGAAGAAAGCATGCGACCTCCACGGTGCGCGCTGGCTCTTTGATCTTGGCTCCGGCTGAGGGCGGCCTGGAGACAAGTCGGCGCGCGTAGCGGCGCAAGATGAGATCGGGGATGTCTGCCAGGTGCTTATGAACGTCCAGCGTGTAAAGCAGGTCGATGCGCTCCAGTACCTCGCTGATTTGGCGGGTTGAGTGTTTCGCCGGTGCAGCCCATAGCCAACTCTGCTGGGTTTGTCCATCTGGGCGCAGCTCTGAAACTGAGGCTCGCCAGCGATCAAGTGTTGCTGGATCAACGCTGGCGGCGATGGCGGTGCCTGTTTCAACTTCAAGCTGGGCAAGTGCCGCCGCAATCAGTGTCCGAATTGCCCGCTCGTGCACGATCACCAGCTTGTTCTTGTACAGCCATTGACGCGCCCGCACGAGTAGCTGATCGCGGTCGGCGCAGCGCGCCACTTCGTCGCGCAGTTCACGTACCAGTGAGCGGCGCTGGTGCTCGCTCATCCACTGGAATCCAAGGACCGTGCAGGCTACTTGTTGGTGATCGAATAGCGTGCGCCCGCGTTCATACATGGCTCTCAGCGAGGCGACTTCTGGTGCTGCAATGCCAAGCTCGTTGCCAAGGTGGCGCCACAAGGCTACTGGAATTACCCGAAAGGTGAGGTTGCCCCTGAAAAGTGGAGTTCTTAACCCTTGTTGAAAATACCGACAAGGAGTTGAGCAATGAGTGACAAGCAAGTGCGTGCGCAGTACACGCGGGAGTTCAAACTGGAGGCGGTTCGGCAGGTGCGAGCTGGCCAGGCGATTGCGGTGGTGGCCAAGGTGCTGGGCATTCCCAAGGCCAGTCTGGGCAACTGGGTGCGACTGTCATCCAAGGGAGAGCTGAACGACGTTGGCAGCGCCGACAAGGCGACCAAAGTCTCGCCCGAGCAGATGGAGATTGCCCGGCTGCGCGCCGAGAATGCTCGCCTTCGCATGGAGCGCGACATCGCAAAAAAAGCTGCGGCGTACTTCGCGCAGGACACGCTGCGAGGTACGCCTGGATTGACCAAATGAAGTACCGTTACCCGGTGAGCGTGTCCTGCGGGGTGCTGGAGGTCAGCGCCAGCGGGTACTTCAACTGGCTGCGCCGGCGAGAGGATGGTCATGGCCGCAGCGGCCCTGGCCGACTCTACAGCGATGAAGCCCTGCTGGCGCACATCCGTGCCATCCACGCCGAGGTCAAGGGCGAATACGGCTGGCCACGCATGCACAAGGAGCTTGTGGCCCGAGGCATCCGGGTGGGCAAAGACCGGGTTCGCAAGCTCATGCAGCAGCACGGCATCAAGGCCAAAACGAAACGCAAGTTCGTGGTCACCACCGACAGCCGCCACAGCCTGCCGGTGGCACCTGACCTGGTGCAGCGGCGCTTCAACCCTGAAGCTCCCAACCAGCTATGGAGTGGCGACATCACCTACATCCAAACCGACGAAGGCTGGCTGTACCTGGCCGCCGTCATCGACCTGTTTAGCCGCCAGGTGGTGGGCTGGAGCCTGCAGTCGCACATGCAGGCAAGCCTGGTCAAGGACGCGCTGACCATGGCGTGGTGGCGTCGCCGGCCACCACCCGGTCTGATATTCCACAGCGACCGGGGCAGCCAGTATTGCAGCCACGAGGTCCAGGGCGCACTGAAGGACTGGGGCATGCGTTCATCGATGAGCAGGAAGGGCAACTGCTGGGATAACGCCCCAACGGAAAGCTTCTGGGGGCGGCTGAAAACAGCCAGCGTACATGGGTGCAAATTCGCTACCCGTGAGCAGGCCGGGCAGGCGGTGATGGACTGGATGGCCTTCTACAATCACCGCAGGCTGCATTCCTCGCTGGGCTACCTCAGCCCGATGCAGTACGAACAACGCTGGTACGAGGCACAGCGCAAAAAGGCCGCGTGAATCGTGGGTTAAGAACTACACGAAACAGGGGCAAGGTCAAGGCACCGAGCAAACGCCCACTCATGCGCAGGAAACCAATATGGAGCGCCAGACCAAGCTTGTGGGAATCACCTCGGCGTGCATTGATTGCGTCGCGCTCGGCACCATCGAAGGTGAAAAATGCCTTCATCTCGAAGTCGCTGATATCGCGGGGGAGCCCACGCATCCCCAAAAACGTTGTGTGCCAACCCTGCATCGTGAACCTCAAAAGTGGGAGGCCACCATACCCGTTTACAAAGCGAACAGGAAAGTCAATGAAATCAACGGTCTACCCAGACCACCCCCGCGCCAGTGCTAGCTTTGCGTACCGTCACTTATTGCACTGAAAACGAGGAGACCCCAGTTCGTGCTCAGGCTTCAAGTTGCTGAACTGCTCCTTGATCTTCTGCATCTGCGTGGCCGAGCGCTTCGCATTCGACGCCTGGATCTTGATGTTCTTGTCGCCGTGATACCTGGCGTCCCACTCCCAGCGACGGATCAGGTCGGAATCGGCCTTGCGGCGTGTCTGCGCTTGAAAGCGTGCGAGCAGGTCACTCATGCCGTCCCTTCTTTCTCTTCAGTGCTTTTCCAGTGCCTGCCAGTTTTCGATGCGCAGGCCATCCACCCTTTGAAACTCGCCCACGTTTGCCGTGACGAGGACCAGCCCGCGCGACAGCGCATGCGCAGCGATCAGGGTGTCGTAGGCGCCGATCGGTCGGCCGATGCGCTCCAACTCGGCACGCACCGGGCCCAGCACCTCCGCGGCCTCGCGGTCCCACGTGAGCACGTTCGCCAGGTTGAGGAAGGCGTGAACCAGCTGGGCCAGCCGCACGGCTTGTGGCTTCTTGGCTAACCCGTAGACGTGCTCGGCCATCGTGATCGTCGAAATGCACCAGGCATCCGGCGGCAGCGCGAGCAGCTTTTCATTGATTGCCGCGTCACCGCGGATGGCAGCGCTGCTGGCATTGGTGTCCAGCATGTAGACCGCGCTCACGCGGCGCCCTCACCTGTTCTGTGCGGCTCGATCCAGTCCGCGTAGGGGTCGCGAGGGCCATCCATCGGCTGCTGGCGGTTCTTGAGATAGTCCTCCAGGCCTTCTGCAGCCAGCTCTTCGGCCAGCTGCTCGCGCAGCGCCGCGAATGCCGCCCAACTGACGGCCTTGACCGGGGACAGCACGACATCACCCGAGCGGGCATCGCGCCGGATCAGGACCTCGGTGCCCTCGAAGCGAAACTCGGCCGGCAGGCGCACAGCTTGGCTTCCGCCGCTGCTGAACAGACGGGCGGTCTTGATTGGATCAGCGTTCATGATGCGCTCCTTTGTTTTTCCGTGAACCGTGCCGTTTCCAGCAGGGCTGTGACTTCCGGGCCTTGCAGCGCCGCCTGCAGGCCCTTCTCCTTCGCGGCCCAATGTTCCGCAAGCTGCGCTGAGATGGCGTCGGCGGTCGCCTGGCCGTCGAGCATCACTCGCGCGGCCAGGTCCGCGACGAAGCCACCGACGTAGTGCAAGGTGGGAACGTCCTCGCCAATGCTGCGTTTCACGGCGGTGGACAGGCTTTGTGCCAGCACGGCTGTGCGGCCCAGCCGCGGCAACCAGGCGCGCAGCTGCTCGCACTGGTGCGGCTGCAGGACCAGCTTGAAGCCTTCCCAGTAGAGCGGCACGTGTTCGTTCTGCGCGAACCACTCCAGCGTCGTCGATCCGATCTGAGCATTGACGCCAAAGCGCAGGAGCGACGTACTCTCGCTTCCCAGCGTGCAACCCTCCTTGTATCCAGTGGCCGGCGGCTCCGCAACGACCCTGACGCCAAGCCAGCCGTCATCGCCGGGGAACACGCCCAGGGAGAACTCGAATCCCACGAATTCAAGGCCGCTATGCATGCGCAATGGCCGCTGGCCATACAGTTTCTCGGACAGGTCGCGCGCAGCCTTGAATTTCAGCCAGGCATCGGCCGCCGAGGCGGTGGTGCTGCCGACTTCTTTGAGCCAGTAGCTGCGCAACTGCTCCGACTGGGCATTCCACCAGTCCATGCCGCCTTGTTCGTCAGCTGTCGGCGCGCGCGTCACGTCTTGCATGGCAGTTCCTTGAGGCCTGATACCCCAGGCCACGGTGAGCGGACGGTTCAGCTCAGGGCAATAGTATATATATCGTGTAGCTACATTGCAAGAGCTAAAATAGTACAGTGATAACTGTACTTATCACTGCATGCTATTTCGTTGCCCTTTTCGGTGTCCGAAGATACGATGCGCCTAAGCCGTTGATGGGCAAAGAGTTTTTTGGAGTGCGAAGCGCTTGTCTTCGAGGAGCGACCGCCCTGCCCTTCATGCCGTGCGTGTTTTCTCGGAGAGAAATGGAGCCTATCCATGGACAACAGCTTGAGCTTTCGGGCCATCGACGCCGCCCTCACCCGATGCATGGAAGCCCACCCGCCCGAGGGCCTGGAGCGTCGCATGCATCCCGATGCCAACACCATGGCTGGCCTGTGGGCGCAGATGCTGGTGGACCGCGTTGACACGGTGCCTAGGGCCGGTATCAACCCGGATGTCATGGCCGCCTTGGAGCGCTGGCGTGCGAGCGAATGATTTCTCGGGGAGAAAAGATGCCTGATCCCAAGAAGCTGCCGGCTTCCCCGCTGCGCCTGACGCGCGACGTGCTGGCCCACCTGCGTTCCGTGGCCGAAGGATTTCCGGTGGCCAGCTCGGCTCGGCGCTATCTGGACTGCTCGGAGGATTCGGCCGTCGCCGTGCATCGCGCGGCCGTGGACATGGCCGCCGCCGTCGCGCGACGCGCGGGCCTCGGCCCGCGCTGGCGGCTGCTGCGCGTGCAACAGCTGCCGGTCCAAGCGCTGGCAAAGCCCGTTTCCCTCGAAGAATGGGCGGAATCCAATGGCTATGACGGGTTTTCCTTTGAAGAGTTGCGCGAGATCTACGAGGCCGAGAACGGCCCCCTCGGCACCGACCGCAAGACAAAGCAGATCGAACGGCTGCGACGTGCGAGGATGGAACTGCTGCAGCAGCTGGAGGCTCACGCTGTCGAGCCGCCCTCTCTCGGCGATTCCGTTGCGGCCTGGTTCCCCGAAGACCTGGCCGTGCGACTGAAGCGTGCCGGCTTCCACTTGATGGGCGAATTGCGCACCGCCATCGTTCTGGGTGGACGATGGTGGCGAGGCCTGCCGGGCTACGGTCCGGTCAAAGCCGGACAGCTTGCAGCTCAGGTCGGCGCATTGGTCGGCTGGCCGGCCGCACCGACCTGGGCCGCTTCGACGGAAGCGCGCGACCTGGCCGAGA
Source organism: Thauera carbonicopians (assembly GCF_025699485.1). GTDB lineage: Bacteria > Pseudomonadota > Gammaproteobacteria > Burkholderiales > Rhodocyclaceae > Thauera. Next base: position 57,157 of record NZ_JANUXN010000021.1, read on the forward strand.
ACGCGCACCAGTTGATCGAGCAGTGGATCTCATCCCGTACCGAGTCGGCGCAGACCGTCCGAGCTTATCGGCGTGAAACGCAGCGCTTCCTTGTCTGGCTGGTGTCGGAGAGGCGCAAGTCCTTGGGCGATGCTGGCCCGGACGATTGCACGGCCTACATCGCATTCTTGCGGGCCGTGCCCGTGGAATGGATGAGCCGGCGCAGCGCCGCCCGCTTCCGCGAAGGATGGGCGCCTTTTGCATCGCAGCCGCGCATCACCAGCCAGCGGTATGCGCTGACCGTGATCAACTCCTTTTTCGCCTGGCTCGCGCGCGCCGGCGAACTGCCGCGCAATCCGTGGGATCTGGTGAATCTGCGACTGCCCGATGACCCGGACGAGTCGCTGGATGCGTCGCGGGCTTTCACGCCCACGGCCTGGGCCGTGCTGCATGCGCATGTACCGGAACTGCCGGATGCGGCGGCTGCACGCATGCGCTGGCTGCTGGAGTTCGGCCAGGGCACAGGCCTGCGCGCGACAGAATTGCTGTTCGGGCGCAAGGCGGACATTCGGCAGCGGGACGGAGGGTATTGGCTTCGGGTTCATGGCAAGGGCGCGCGCAACCGTTTCGTGGTTGTGCCAGCATCGGCCATGAGGGCGACAAGGGCCTACTTCGGCGCGCGTGGGTTGGATTACGACCTTGCGCATCCGAACACGCCGTTGCTTGCGCACCTGAAAGCGCCAGAGCTTCCAGGGATGGATGCGCCGGAAGCAGGGCAGCTGGTTAGGAGGCCAGACGAGCAGGAGCGGAAGCAACGTGGCTACCTCAGCTATTCAACACTCGCTCCGGCTTTCCAGCGGTTTGTACGGGCTGCGCTGCGGGCATCCTCACTGTCACATGAGGAACGGGAAGACGCACGTCACGCTTCGCTGCATTGGCTGAGGCACACGCATGCGACACGTGCGGCCGAAGCCGAAGTGCCGCCCGACGTGCTTCAGGCCAACCTGGGCCAAGCCGATCCACGCACAACTGCAGGCTACTACCGCGCCCAGGAGCAGCGCCGCCAGCGGCAGATGGAGCGTGCTTTCGGCTCGGCTGAAGGCGGTTGATGAAAGCAGTTCTGGAGCGTCCCTCATGAGTATTCGTACCTGTACGAATACTTTTCAACTTCCATTCGGGAGAGCCGGCCCTGACCCCTGGGCGCTGCCCGCTGCGCGGTCACCGGACGCCCGCGCGCCCTTCGGGCGCTTTCCGCAGCTCGCCTATTCGGCTC
>NZ_JANUXN010000022.1 GCF_025699485.1 Thauera carbonicopians
GACGGCGATGCGGGCGCGGCCGGGCCAGTCGGCGTGGGGCGGATTCTTGCCGTAGCCGATCAGGTCGCGCGGGTAGGGTGTAATGATTTGCGAAGTCATCGGAGAGCCTCCTTCAGCCGGTGGTCAGCCCTGGGCTGCGAACAGTGCGTCCAGGCGGAAACGGGCAATTTTGCCGATTTCCTTCAGGCAGGTGCGGAATTCGGTTTCGCGGTCGTTGGCCAGGCGGGCTTCGACGCCGTCCATGATCTGGTAGCGGGTCAGGCCCTTGACCGCGATCACGAAGGGAAAGCCGAAGCGTTCGCGGTAGGCCTTGTTCAGGTCGCGCAGGCGCTGCAGTTCTTCCTTGCTGCACTGGTCCAGCCCGGCGCCGCGCTGCTCGCCGGTCGAGGCGGTGGTCAGCGTGCCTTCCTCGGCTTCCTTGCCCGCCAGTTCCGGGTGGGCGCAGATCAGCGCGAGCTGTTCGGATTGGGCGGCGTTATCCACCACCAGGCACATCGCGGCGTGCAGCGCATCGACGCTGGTGAAGGGGCCGGCGCTCCAGGCGCGCTCGGCGATCCAGGGCGAATGTTCGAAGATGCCGTCGAGGCGGGCGACGAAGGCGTCCTGCGGCAGGCGGGACAGTTTGGCCAGTGCGGCGGTCGTGTCGGTCGCCGGCGAGGAGGTGTGGGTAGTCATTTGTCTCTTCCCTCGTGGGATTCGGTATGGAATGCCGGTTCGCGCGCGGGCGGCGGCCCGCGGCGCCGGGCGTTCTCAGTCGGTGGTGGATGCGCCCTGGGCGTGCCAGATGGCGACGGCTTCGCGTTCCTGGTCGGTGATCCCGGTCAGATTGCCGAGGGGCATGTAGCCGCTGGCGATGGTTTCGGCGATCTTGGCCGCGTGCTGGCGGATCTGCTCCGGTGTCTCCAGCGCAATCCCCTTGGGCGCCTGCACGAAACCGTCGTAGCTGGGCTTCTCGGCGTGACAGGTCACGCAGCGCTGGGTCATCACGTCGCGGATGGTGGAGAAGCTCACCTTGTCGCCGCTCGCATCGACCGGCTTCGGTGCCATCAGCACGATCAGCAGCAGGATCAGCGCGGCGCCGGCGGCGGGCAGCCACCACTTGACCTGGCCGCGGTGGCGCAGCACGAAGAACTGGCGGATCAGCACGCCGGCAACCATCAGCACGCCGAGGATCAGCCAGCCGTTGGGGTTGGCGTAGGTCATCGGGTAGTGGTTGCTGATCATGATGAACAGCACCGGCAGCGTGAAGTAGGTGTTATGCACCGAGCGCTGCTTGCCGACGATGCCGGGCTTGGGGTCGACCGGTTCGCCGTTGCGGATCTGCTCGACCATCTTCTTCTGCCCCGGAATGATGTGGAAGAAGACGTTGGCCGCCATCATCGTGCCGATCATCGCGCCGACGTGGATGTAGGCGCCGCGGGCCGAGAACACCTGGTGCAGCACGTAGTTGGCGACCATCACGAACACGAACACGATCGCCACCAGCAGCCCGTCCTTGCCGACCATGTTGCGGCACAGGACGTCGTAGAAGACCCAGCCGACGACGAGGAAGGCGATCGAGATGCCGATGGCGGCAGCGGGGGAAAGCGCCATCACGTTGCTGTCGATCAGGTAGCTGGAGGCGCCGATCCAGTACACGATGGCCAGCATGCCCATGCCCGACAGCCAGGTGCTGTAGGCCTCCCACTTCGACCAGTGCAGGTCGTTGCTGAGCGGTTCGTGCTTGGGGCCAGTGAGGTATTTCTGGCTGTGGTAGAAACCACCGCCGTGCACCGCCCACAGTTCACCGAACACGCCGCGTTTGGTCGCTTCCGGATCCTTGGGCGGTTTCAGCGCGTTGTCCAGCATGACGAAGTAGAAGGATGCGCCGATCCAGGCGATGCCTGCGATCAGGTGTATCCAGCGGACCAGCAGGTTGGCCCAGTCGAGCAGGTAGGCTTCCATGATCTCGTGTCTCTATGTAGTGGTTATGGTCTTCAGGAAGGGCGGCGATGGATCAGGGAAGGCTCAGCTGCCGCGATAGGTGGAGTAGCTCCACGGCGACACCAGCAGCGGCACGTGGTAGTGCGCGCCGGTGTCGGCGATGCCGAAGCGCAGCGCGACTTCGTCGACGAACAGTGGTTCGGGCAGGTTCTGGCCCTGGGCGCGGAAGTAGTCGCCGGCGCCGAAGACGATTTCGTATTTGCCGGCTTCGAGTGCCGCGCCTTCGAGCAGCGGCTGGTCGCAGCGGCCGTCGTGGTTGGTGACGGTGCGCGCCACTTCGCGGCGCTCGCCGTCGAGGCGATAGACGATGACGGAAATGCCCTGGCCGGGTTTGCCGTTGGCGGTGTCGAGTACGTGAGTGGTGAGGCGTCCCATGCTGTTGCTCCTGGTAGTGTCCGGTGGAGAAGGATGAAATCGGTATGTTCGGCTACCGGTTTCGGGGGATCGTGTGAGGCGCAGTGTAAGCCCGGCCTTTCTTAACAAAACACATATGCCTTTATAAGTGATATACCCTCTCGCTTATAAATAGACGAGGAGACCCACCATGAGCCTGAGACGCGGCGACGACCCGCTCGATACCTACCTGTTGCGCATCTTCGTGCTGCTGATCACCGAGCGCAGCGTGTCGCGTACCGCCTTGCGCATGAACCAGTCGCAGCCCGCCGTCAGCGCGGCGCTGAAGCGCCTGCGCGACATCCTGGGCGACCCGCTGCTGGTGCGCGAGAAAGGCGGCATGGTGCCGACCGAGCGCGCGCTGGCGCTGATGTCGCATGCCAAGGGGGCGCTGGCGGAGATCGACCGCATGGTCGATGCGCCGGAATCCTTCGAGCCGCACAGCACGCGCCACGAGTTCCGCATCGGTTCGCCCGACTATCTGGCGCCGGTGTTCGTCGCCAGCGTGGCCGAGCGCTTCCGCCGCGAGGCGCCGCAGGCGCGGCTGACGCTGCATGCGCTGGGGCCGAACTTCGATTTCGAGCGCTCGCTGGCCGAGGGCGACCTGGACGTCGTGATCGGCAACTGGCCCGAGCCGCCGCACCGCATGCACCTGTCGATGCTGCTCGAGGACGAGATCGTCTGCCTGGTGGCGGCCAGCCATCCGCTGGTGCGCAAGGGCATGACGACCGAGGACTACATGCGCGCCGCCCACGTGGTGCCGATGCCATACTCGATCAGCCAGCGCGGCGTGATCGACAGCGTGCTGGCGTCGATGCGCATCAACCGCGACGAGCGCGTGGTGGTGCAGTCCTTCACCGCCGCGCCCTATCTGCTGCAGAACACCGACCTGGTATTCACCACCACCCGGCACTTCGCCCAGTTCTACGCCGACCTACTGAAGCTCGCGATCGTGCCGTCGCCGATTTCCTTTCCGCCGATGCGCTTCTACCAGCTGTGGCACGAGCGCAACCACCATTCGACCGGCCACCGCTGGCTGCGCCGGCTGCTGTCCGACTGCGGCCGGCGCATCGTGCTGCCGTCGGCGTAAACGGCACACGGGGAGCGGGCCGTGCGGCGCGCTCCCCGTGGAGATGGCGAGGATGGATGCGCTCAGCGGTCGATCGGCACCAGGATCACCGGCACGTCTGCCTTCATCGTCACCTTGTGGGCGACCGAGCCCAGCAGCAGCTCGCCGATCGTGCTGTGGCCGCGCGAGCCCATGATGATCATGTCCGCCAGCACGTGCTTGGAGACGTCGAGGATGCGGCGCGAGGCGTCGCCTTCGAGCGCGCGCACGCTGGCCAGCACGCTCTTGACGTCGAGATCAGGGTTGGCTTCGGCGAACACGTCGATGCGGTGGCGCAGCAGCGCCTCGGCCTTCTTGTGGCCGGCCAGCTTGATTTCGTCCATCTTCTCTTCGCTGAGGAATTCCTCGTAGGGCAGGCTGGACGAGGGCAGCGTCACGGTGACGGCATGCAGCTTGGCGTTGAATTTCATCGCCAGGCCGACGGCATGGCGGAAAACCGCGGGCGAGCGCGGGGTGAGGTCGGAGGCGTAAAGGATCGAACGGATTTCGTAGCTCATGCGAGTCTCCCGATTTGATGTTGTCCGGCCCTTGCGCGCCGCTGCCGAGGCTGGCAGCCATGGCAGCGGATGGCCGATTGGTGTGCTGGTCCGAAGTGTAGTGGTGCCGGGGCCCGCTCCGCCATGCCGCGTTTGATAGCGCTTATACGCGAAAGCTGATGTTCAACTGCGGGGCCGGTAATGCACGTGGCGGGTGCTGTGCGGATGCCCGTGCGGGTGCGTGTGGCCGTGGTCCGCGGCGCTGACCTCGACGCCGATCAGGTTCAGGCTGCCGTGGCGCACGCCGCTTTCGGCCATGATCGACTCGGCGAAGCGGCGCACCGCGGCGCTGGGCCCGCGCAGGATGGCGCATTCGATGCAGTCGTCGTGGTCGAGATGGGCGTGCAGCGTGGACACCGTGAGGTCGTGGTGCGCGTGCTGCAGCCGGGTCAGCCGTTCGGCGAGCGCGCGCTCGTGGTGCCGGTACAGGTAGCTCAGCGTCGCCACGCATTCGCCGCCGGCTTCGTCGCGCAGGCGGGTCGATTCCAGCTCGCGGCGCAGCAGGTCGCGCATCGCCTCCGAGCGGCTGCTGTAGCCGCGCTCGGCGATCAGCGCGTCGAAGGCGCTGGCCAGTTCCTTGTCCAGCGAAATGGTGATGCGTTCCATCGGTTTCTCCCGGTCGTCGATGTGCGGCCGTAAGCTCGGTGCCGCCTTCAGCTGTCGAGCGCAGGAGCAGCGAGGGCGATGCGCCGGGTCGCGAGCGCCGCGACCAGGGTTTCGTCATGCGAAGCGACGATCATCGGCAGCCCGCTGTCGGCCAGGACGGCGGTGATGCGGGCCGCGCTGACAGTATCGAGCGCGGCCGTGGGTTCGTCCAGCAGCAGCACGCGCGGCTGCATCGCCAGCACGCCGGCCAGTGCGGCCAGGCGCTGCTGGCCGCCGGACAACTCGTGCACCGGCCGCTGCGCCAGGCCGGCGATGCCGACGCGCAGCAGCGCTTGCTGTGCCCGGGCACGGGCCGCGGCGGCGTCCAGGCCCTGGTTCAGCGGGCCGAACTCGGCGTCCTCGATCACCGTCGGGCCGAACAACTGGTCGTTGCTGTCCTGGAACAGCATGCCCAGCGGCCCGCGCAGCGGCGCGAAGTCGCGCTCGCGGCGGCAGTCGCGGCCGAGCAGGCGGATGCTGCCGGCGGCGGCCGGCACGAAGCCGAGCAGCGCCTGCAGCAGCGTGGATTTGCCCGCACCGCAAGGACCGAGCACGAACAGGCGCTCGTCCTCGTGCAGATCGAGGTCCAGGCGGTCGAGCACGCTGCGGCCGCGGCGCGCCACCGTCAGGCCGCGCACTTCGATCAGGGCTGTGGCAGCCGATGCCGGGCCGGTGCCGGCGGCGCGCGCGTTCATGTACGGAAGCCGCGTGCGCGCATCGCGACTTCGACGCGCTCGGCCCGCAGCATGGCCTGCACCAGCAGCAGCGCCACCAGTTGGGCGCAGACCTGCAGCGTGCGGCGGTTCATGCCCGGGCGGAAGCCGCGCGCGCGCATCGCGCGCTCGATCCGCCGCCGGCTGTCGGCGAGCAGGCCGAAGTAGCGCACCATCAGCGTCAGCAGTCGCGCCATGCGGGCCGGCAGGCCGAGCCCGGCGGCGGCGCGGCCGATGGCGAAGGCATCGAGGCCGTCGAGCAGCCCCAGGCAGCACAGCGCGATTGCGTTGGTGCGCAGCGAGATCTGCAGCGCGAGCTCCTGTCCGGCGGCGGAGACGGTGATGCCGTCGGCGCCGAACTGCCAGGGCAGGCTCAGCCACAGCATCGCGACGAAGCCATTGACTGCCAGCAGCCGGCGCAGCAGGCGCCCGCGCCCGCTGCTACGCCACAGCGCCGCCGCCATCACCATCGCACCGAATGCGACCGCAGCCATCAGCCAGGTGTGGCTGGACAGCAGGGAAACGACCAGGCTGGCGCCGATCGCGGCGGCCAGCCGCAGGCGCGGCCACCGCGGCGCTGCAGCCATTGGCGGGCCGTTCATGGCCGCACCGGTGCCAGCGACTGCGGCATCATGCGTAGCAGCGCGGCGACGGTGAAGGCACCGATGACCGCATCCACCGCCATCACCGGCAGGTGGGCGAGGCTGAACAGCACGATCAGTTCGCCGAAGGCTCGGCCGCCGGACAGCGCCAGCATGCCGCCGATCATCAGCACCGCGCCGCCGATGCCGATCACGCCGCAGGCTGCGCCGGCCAGCATCGCTCGAGCGTGCGTCGTTTCGACGCCGAGGCGGCTGCGCAGCAGGTAGTGGGCAAGGACGCCGGGCAGGGCGACCGCCAGCAGGTTGGCGCCGAGCACGGCGAAGCCGCCGAAGGAGAACAGCGCCGCCTGCAGCAGCAATGCCACGCACAGCACCGGGAACACCGACCAGCCCAGCAGCAGGCCGGCCAGGCCGTTGAGCACCAGATGCACGCTGCCGGGGCCGACCGGCACGTGGATCGTGCTGGCGACGAAGAAGGCCGCGCCGAGCAGCGCCGCCAGCGGCAGCTTGTCCTCGCGCAGGCTGCGCAGGCCCAGCGCCACGCCGGCCGCCGACAGGGCGGCGCCGGCGATCAGCAGCGGTGCGTTCAGGACGCCATCTGCCAGGTGCATCAGGCCCTCCGCCGCGCCATGAACCAGGCGCTCAGCCCGGCCAGGCCGAGGATGTAGCCGATGCCGCCGAGGATGTCCTGCAGGCGGATGCGCTGCTCCAGGCGGGCGATGTCCTCGCGCAGCAGGCGCAATGCGTCGGCGTCGGCCGTCCCGCCGGCGGCCACGCGCACGGCTTCGGCTTCGCTGCGGTGGCCTTCGTCGCCGTCGACGACGATCCGGTAGCGCGGCAGCGGCGGCACGGCGATGCGGAAGCGGCCGTCGGCGCCGCTGCTGCCCTGGGCCAGCGTGGCGCCGGTGGCGGGGTCGAGGACGTCGACGAACAGGCCGGCGGCGGCCGTCTGGTCCGAGTAGCGGGCCTGGCCGACCACCGCCTCGTCTTCGGCATGGGCGCTGACCCACAGGCCGTGGGCCAGCGCCGGACCGTTGGCAGCAAGCAGGCTAGTGCCAAGCAGGAAGGCGCGAAGAGCGGCAGATACGCCCCTCATCGCTGCGGCTCCGCGTCGAAGCCGAGCAGATACTCGATCGACAGCGTGGTGTAGCGCGGGTCGCCTTCGACCTCGCTGCGCTGTCCCGCCCAGATGCGGTTGAAACCGGCCTGCGGCACGATCGTAGCATAGCCGTCGGCATCGCTGACGGCGCCGGGGCCGCCTTCCTCGCCGGCGGCGACGCTGATGCCGGCTGCCGGTTTGCCGTCGATCAGCACGCGCAGCTTCAGCGGCACGCCGGCGCGCGGCGCGGCGGCATCGGCCGGTACCAGCTCGAAGGGTTGGCCCCAGGCGCGGGTTGCGGTCCCGCTTCCCCGGTCCCAGCTCGAAATGGTCTTGTGGTACTTCAGCGCGCGCACGCCGCTGACGGCGCCGGGCACTTCGTTCATCGGCTTCTCGACGCTGCGCCCAGCTTCCGCCCGGCTCCAGATGCCGTTGTCGAAGCTCAGCAGCAGCACCGCGGCATCGCCGTCGACGCGCACCCGCACGCCGTCGCCGGTTTCGCTGCGCACGACCGGCAGCGTGCCGCCATCGGCGGCGAACGCATCCAGCGGACCGACCTTGCTCGCGGCATAGGCTTCGGTCCTGCCTTCGTGGCCGCCGAAGGCGACGCGGTACTGCCCGGCGGCCTCACGTTCGAGCCAGACGGTGTGGGCAGCGGCGCCGGTGGCGACAACTGCGAGCAGCGTGGCGAGCAGGCCGCGGGCCGAACGTGTAGAGGTTTTCATGTTCATGATGGATGCCCTCAGAAATCGAATTGGGTCCCGACGCGCAGCGTGCGCGGCGCACCGGTGGCATGGCCGACGCTGCCGGCACGGTTGAAGTTGCCGTAAGGCACCGAAACAGGGCCTTTGCGCACCGTCATGGTGCGCAGCTCGAGCGGTACGATCACGTTCAGGTCGGCGTAGCCGTCGGCATGCGACATCGCTTCGTCGAGCGGAATGCCATCGACGGTGACCGCGATGTCGCCGCCGAAGCCGCGCAGCACGATCGAGCCGGCCACGCGGCTCAGGCCGAGGCCGCGGATGTCCATGCCGGGTACCTGGCGGAACAACTGCTGCACCTGGTTGACGCCGCGTTCGCCGATGTCGCCGGTTTCCAGCCGGGTGCTGGTGAAGGTGGCACTGCCGCCGGCCAGCGCCTGGCCCTTGACCTCGATGGCGGATAGGCTGGCTTCATGCCCGTCGGCGACTTCGTGCGCAAGGACAGGACCGCAGGTGAGGCGGGAGGCGAGCATGGCGGCACACGGTTTCAGGTGTGGTGCGCAGGGCGGCAGGGGATGAGGCATGTGATGTTCCTTGCTTTGCGGTCGCGACGCAGCGCCGTATGAACTTACTGTCAAATATTCATAACAACTGCTCCAAAGCAAGCCTCATGCCAATCCGTGCGGTTAGCGTCGACCTGCAACATTGCACATGCCCGGCTCAACCTTGGCGGACGGAACGACTGGCGCCCATTGCCGGTGACTGGTTGCCGCCGTGAGAAATGCACTCATGTAGGCTGATTTGCGCGTGCTAAATTCAAAATCGATAAAATCTACTGGCGTGCCAGGTGAAGGAGCTGTTTTCTTATGGTGCAACTCAGGTCTCATGTTGCTGCGGGCGACGTAACTGCCGACGTGCTGTCGGAGCTTTCGGCAGCATTGGAAACTGCGCCGATCGAGCCCGATTTTCTTTGCGTCTTCTATGGCTGCATGCACGATGACGAGGCGATCTGGGCATTCGTGCGTGACAGATTTCCCGATGCCGCGATCCTTGGCGGGACCTCGTGTGGCGGCGTCATGAGTGAAAACGGTCTGGGAGGCGAGCATTCCATCGGACTGCTGCTCGTCGAGGATCCGGACGGTGATTACGGCACGGCGGCCGTTCGGCTGCAGGGCAATGCCGCTGACTGCGCCGAACGGGCGCTTCACGACGCGCTCGAGGCAGCGGGTTGTGCCGGAGAACTGCCGGAACTGATATGGATCTACCAGGCACCGGGCCAGGAAGAGGCGGTGATCGATGGTCTTCGCCGTGTGGTCGGAGATCGTTGCCCGATCATCGGCGGCAGTTCGGCAGACAACGAGGTTGCCGGAGACTGGAGTCAGCTCGGCCCCGAGGGATTGATGCGCGACGGCCTGGTGGTCGGCGTGCTGTTCTCGTCCGGTGGGATCGGGTTCGCTTTCCAGGGCGGCTACGAGCCGAGCGGCGCGAGCGGGGTCGTGACGCGGGTGGGTTTCGACGCTGCAGGCGAAAGTGGGATCGTCACCAAGGCCTGGGGGCGTCAGATCATCAGCATCGACGGGGAGCCGGCCGCGGAGGTCTACAACCGCTGGCTTGGCGGTGTGCTGGGCGAAAAAATGACGGCCGGCAGCAACATCCTGACCGACACGACCATGTTCCCGGTCGGCGTCGATGTCGGCAAGATCGAGGGGATCACCCACTATCTGCTGATTCACCCCGACCGGGTTCTGGAGGACGGCGTGCTGTCGACTTTCGCCGCTGTCGAAGAAGGGACGCGGCTGTTCAGCATGCGGGGCAACAAGTCGAACCTCGTCGAACGGGCAGGGAAGGTTGCGACGGCGGCTATCTCGATGCTGCCGGGCGGATCGTCCAGCCTTGCCGGTGGCCTGGTCATTTATTGCGCGGGCTGCATGCTCGCCGTAGGCAACGAGATGCCGAACGTGTCGCGCGCGGTTTCGGCGAGCTTCGACGGGGCTCCCTTCCTGGGCTGTTTCACTTTCGGTGAGCAGGGCGCCATCCTCGGCAGGAACGCTCACGGCAATCTGATGATCTCGGCCATTGCCTTTGGAAAGTGAGGCCGGGCAGTGCGCATGGAAGACTCGGAGGAACTGCGAGAGGCGCTCGTCAACCTGCGCCGGGAATTGGACATTCTGCGTATCGAGACGACGCATGCCAATCTTCTTCTGTCCGCACTGGATGCATTGCTCGGTGCCAATGATGACGACGACGATCCGTTCAAGGGTGTCTTTGCCGCGCTGATGCCGGTATTCGAATATGAGCATGCAATCGTCCTGATCGAGCGGGGCGACGGCTGCGAGGCGCTGGAGTGCGTCGCATCGAACCATGAAGCCCTGATCGGCTCGGCCTGGCCCACCGACAGGCTTCTCCAGAAGGCGCTGTCCGGACGCATCCTGTCCACCGTGGCGGGGAGTGGAACGGATACCTGGCCCAGTGGATTCGATCCTGAAATCTCGTGTGACCAGCCAGCGTTGTATTTTCCGCTGGCGGTCCGCGGCAGCCGTGGTGCCGTGATCCTGCTGCGCAGGCTGGGCCAGTCCGGCTTCGATCGATCACACGTTGCGCTCGCACGAAAATTCTCGCTGCTGGCTTCGCACGCCTTCGCTGCCCGCCAGGCCAGCCTGACCCAGGCGGAAAGCCACCGCCTGAAGGATTTGGCCAGAAAGCTGGAGGCAAGCCAGGAAGCCTTGCGTTTCCGTGCCAACCACGACCAACTCACAGGCTTGCCGAATCGCGCCTATGTCGGTGAAATCGTCGATCAGATGATCGGGCGCAAGCAGTGGGGAGAGCAATTGGCGCTGGCCTTCATCGACCTCGATGAGTTCAAGCGGGTCAATGACGTGCACGGCCATGCTGTAGGAGACCGGCTGTTGCAGGAGATCGCCCGCCGCGTCAAGGCCGAGATCAGGCGCAACGACGTGTTCGGTCGTATCAGTGGCGACGAATTCGTCATTGTTTTAGACCCGGTCGGAGGGCAGAGTGACGTTGCCCAGATCGTCGAGCGCATCCTGAACAGCATCAGGCAGCCCTTGTCCGTCGAAGGGACGGAGATCAGGCCGTCGGCATCGATCGGGATCGCCTTCTATCCGGAGCACGGCCAGGACTACGAAACGCTGCGCCGCCGCGCCGACCTCGCCATGTACCAGGCCAAGACATCGGCCAAGGGCAGTCTGTCGTTCTTCACCCGCGACCTGGGCCAGGAAGTCGACGATCGGCTCGTCCTCGAACAGCGTGTCAAGGAGGCCGTCGCCGCCGGCGAATTCCGCTGTGCACTGCAGCAGAAAATCAACATCAGGACCGGGTGCGTCGTGGGCTTCGAAGCACTGGCGCGCTGGGTCGATGCTGCGGGTGTGGTCCACAGTCCCGGCCATTTTCTGCCGACTGCCTCCCGGCTCGGCCTGCTGGACGAGATATCGGCGCAGGTGATGGAGGATCTGCTGCAGAACCTGCCGGCCCTCGATGCCGGATTCGGGCCGACGATCAGGTACAGCATCAACGTTTCGCCAGCGCAGACGACGAGTGTTCCGTTCATGCAGAAGCTGCTCCGGCGCCTGTCGGAATCAGGCCGGGCTGGGCGCTTCATCCTGGAGCTGACGGAAGAGTCCTTCGCTGCGACCGGTCTCTTCCAGACCCACGTGCTGCCTGCGCTGCGCAACGCCGGCGTGGCCATTTCGATCGACGATTTCGGCTCCGGCTATTCGTCCCTGGCAAAGCTTGCGGAACTGACCGTCGACGAACTGAAGCTCGACCGCTCGCTGGTGTCGTCGATCCATCGGCGGCCGCGCAACCAGATCGTTCTGCGCGCGGTCGAGTCGCTCGGCGCGGCGCTGAACATGTCGATCGTCGCCGAAGGGATCGAGACCGACGAAGAAAACCGTTACCTGCTGGAGCAGACCTGCATCGCCATCGGCCAGGGCTTCCTGCACCACAGGCCGCAACTGCTCGCCGATCTGCTCGGCCGCTGAGCCGCTTCTCCCGGGCAGCGCCTTTTGCGCCCGGCCTGCTTTCACTGCCGCATCGACGCCTTCGCTCACTCTTCGGGCGGATGCTGGTCCACTTGGCCGAGCGGCGGCAGCGACCGGCTGCCGAGCACGGTCGGAGCGTGATTGCAAGGATGTCTCTGACATTCCGTGGCTTGATATTAAAAATAGAAATGATTATTATTTCGTAATGTACTGACCAGCCAGCCACCCAACCGGAATTCTCCCGGCCAGGAAGCCCGCCCCTTCGTACTTCCTGTCCCCAATGCACGGAGATATTCCAATGGCCTATTCAGAGAGCCAGAAATACACACGGGTGCCGCAGGCACGCCCGCACCGGATCGGCACGGGTACTTCCCTGCGCCTGAACCTCGTCGCTCTCGCTCTTCTGGCGAGTGGTGCGACCCAGGCGCAGACCGCGGCAGGAACCGAATCCGGCGTTGCCCAGCTGCCGGCCGTCACGGTCAAGGCCGAACAGAGCGGCAGCGCCGAGGACGGCTACCTCGTCAAGAGCATTACCGGCGTGGGGATCTGGGGCGAAAGAAGCCTGCAGGACACACCTTATTCGATGAGCATCATATCGGGCGATCTGATCGAGAACGTGATCGCCAAGGACATGAACCAGATCTTCAAGATGAATCCGACGACGCAGGAAACGGCGAGCATTGCCAGCGATGCCACCGACAATCTGTGGGTGACGATGCGCGGGTTCCAGGTCAATTTCCCGATCATCAACGGCATTCCCTACGCAAGCCGGATTGCCGGCACGCCGATGATGCAGGATATCGAGCGCGTCGAGATCATCAACGGTGCGACCGGCTTCCTGTATGGCGGCGGGCGTGTCGGCGGCGCGGTGAACTACGTCACCAAGAAACCGACGATCGATACCCGGAGAAGCGTATCCGCCGGCAGCTATGGCGGCAGTTCGTATTTCGGCCATGCCGAACTGAGCGGGCAGTTCGACGACAACAATGTCTTCGGCTACCGGTTCAGCGTATTCAACCAGGGCGGTGAAACCAGCAGGAAGGAGGAAAAGAAGCAGAAAGCGGTCAGCCTGGTATTCGACTGGAAGCCGACGGACAACTTCTATGCCGACCTGCGCTACAGCTACAAGGACACCGAAGCGCCGGGGCCGACGATCTTCTGGGCGACCGGGGGCCAGATCGACCGCAGCGGCATCAGCCGGAACCGCAGCCACACCCCCGACTGGCTGGTGCAGGAATTCACCTCGAACAGGGTCGAGAGCGGCATCAGGTGGGACATCAACGATGTCTTCACGCTGCGGACCAACCTGCTCTACGAAGAAGTGGAAAAGACCGGCGGCGACGCCCGCATGAGATATCTGGACAGGAAGGTGCTGGCGACCTCCTGGTTCGGCAATTACGCCCTGCAGGAGAACGAGAAGAAGGGCATCAGCGCCTACCTGGATTCGAAGTTCGAGACCTTCGGCATATCGCATACGCTGACGGTGGGCTACTCCTCGGCGTCGGACAAGACGAGGAGCAGCACGGACAATTCGCGGAGCTACCAGATACCCACCGACATGACGCTCGACGAATTCAGGAACTATCCCAAGCCCGGCACCTGGGGCAGCGTGGGGCAGACGCCGAGAACGCCGAACTCGAAAGTGAAGTACGACAACATCCTGATCGGGGACGACATCGTCTTCAACGAGCGCTGGTCCGCGCTGGTCGGCTTTAACTACGCAACGACGATGAGCGAGAACTACCGCTCGGGGGTCAAGTACGACGAATCCGCGCTGACGCCGACGCTGTCGCTGATGTACAAGCCGTTCAACGAGCTGACCACCTATGCGACCTACATCGAAAGCCTGGAAGCCGGGGCGGTCGTCGGCAGCACCTACCTGAACGAGAACGAGGTGCTGGACCCCTACATCAGCAAGCAATACGAAATCGGCGCGAAATACACCCTGAACGACCGGGTGTCGATCAATTCGGCGCTGTTCAGGATCGAGAAGGCCAATGCCTACGACATCCAGACCACGCCGAAGCCGACGCGGACGCAGGACGGCGAGCAGGTCCACCAGGGCATCGAGCTCGGCATCACCGGCAAGGTGACGGACGACCTGACCATCATCGCCGGCGGCACCTTGATGGACCTGAGCATCGACAAGGCCACCAACAGTGCACTGGAAGGCAAGAAGCCGACCGGCGCAGCCAGGGTCATGGCGAAGATCTATGCCGAATACAGCGTCCCGACCGTCAGAGGCCTGTCGGTGTCGGGCGGGGCCTACTACACCGGCAAGAAGTACCAGGACGATATGAATACCGATGTGGTGCCGTCCTACACCTTGTTCGATGCCGGCGTCAGGTATACGACCAAGATCGGGCAATACCCGACCACCTTCAACTTCAGCATCCAGAACATCACGGACGAAGTGTACTGGTCGAACAGCCTGGCGCTGGGCGATCCGAGGACCTTCTCGTTCTCGGTGCGAACGATGTTCTGACCCTTCCGTTCTTGCACGAGGGCGACGGGTCCCCGTGCTTGTGTGACGCCAGCCCTTGCACCGGCTGGCGCTGTTTTTTGGATGACCGCATTGTGCAAGGAGCCATCGCATGAGCAACCGCTTTTCTCTCGTCCGCCGCCGCGTCCTGGCGGGCGCTATTCTCGCCGCGACCTGCGGCATCGCCGTGCCCGCATTGGCCGCCCAGCCCGTCACGGTGGCGTTGACGCACGCCAAGGGCACGACCGAAGTGCCTGCCGCACCCAAGCGTGTGGTGGTGTACGACCTGGGCGCATTGGATACGCTGCAGGCCCTGGGCGTGCCGGTGGCGGGCGGTCCCAAGGCGCAGATGCCGGGTTACCTGCAGGACTATGCCAGCCGCTACGCCGTTGCCGGCAGCCTGTTCGAACCGGACTACGAAGCGCTGAGCAGCATCAAGCCCGATCTGATCATCGTCGGCGGCCGTTCCAGCGCCAAGCTCGAGATCCTGGGCCGGATCGCGCCCACGCTGGATATGTCGATCGACGGCAGGCAGATGCTGAACGACATCAAGCGCAACGTGAATACGCTGGCCGGCCTGTTCGGAAAGCAGGCGCAGGGCAAAGCGCTGATCGAGCGGATGGATAGGGAAGTGGCCGATCTGCGCCGCCTGGCAGGCCAGGCCGAGCCGGGCGTGCTGCTGATGGCGATCAACGAGAAGATCATTCCGCAGGTGCCAGGCTCGCGTTTCGGCTTCCTGTTCGACGTGCTGGGCGCGAAGTCTGCCGTCGGCAGCGCCGATCTGCCGCCGCAAGGCACGGCCTACACTTTCGACGACCTGGCGAAGCTGAACCCGCAGTGGATCTACGTGATCGACCGCAACACCGCGACCGGCCAGGCTGCGGGCGGCGGCGACATCATTCCGTCGCAGAAGGTGTTCGACAACGCCCAGGTCAAGGGCACGGCGGCCGGGCAGAAAGGGCAGGTCGTGTTCCTCGATCCCAAGGGCTGGTATCTGATGGGTGGCGCCGGCCCGTCGGCGCTGCTGGGCAACGTCGCCCAGCTCCGCCAGGCGTACAACGCGGCCGGCCTGCGCTGAGCCTCGTCAAGTGCCTGTCCGGTCTGACCGGGTCCAGCCTGAACGGGCCAGGTCCGGCCGAGCCTGATGGGCCTGACCTGGCCGGACCTGACCCGGCTGGGCACTTCCACTGCGCGATCGACGATAATCGGGCATGCCCGAATCGACCGCGCCATCCCCATCCTCCTCGCCGCCCGGCACCGCTTCCCTTCCCGCAGACGCGCCGCCGCGCGGCCTGTCGGCGCTGCGCGGCCTGCTGCCTTTCCTGCGGCCGTATCGCGCGCGTATCGCGCTGGCCTTCGTGCTGCTGTGCCTCGGCTCGGCCACGCTGCTGCTGGTGCCGCTGGCCTTCCGCGACCTGGTGGATTTCGGCTTCGGTTTCGGCAGTGCCGGCGGCGCGGGGACGGCCGCGGCGCTCGACGGCCATTTCCTGCAATTGTTCGCGCTCGCGGCGTTCTGGGGCATGGTGGTGGCGGCGCGCTACTACACCGTGTCCTGGGTCGGCGAGCGGGTCACGGCCGACCTGCGCAACGCGGTGTATGCGCGCGTGCTCGGGCAGTCGCCGCAGTTCTTCGAGACCCTGCAGACCGGCGAGGTGCTGTCGCGGCTGACCGGCGACACCACGCTGATCCAGACCGTGGTCGGCAGTTCGGTGTCGATGGGGCTGCGCAGCCTGTTCCAGTTCGCCGGCGGCATGGTGATGCTGGCGGTGACCAGCTTCGGCCTGTTCGCGCTCAATCTCGGCCTGATGGTGGTGCTTGCGGTGCCGATCGTGCTGATCGGGCGCCGGCTCAGGAAGCTGTCGCGCGAATCGCAGGACCGCATTGCCGATGCTTCGGCGCTGGCTGGCGAGATCCTCAATGCGATGCCCACGGTGCAGGCCTTCACCCAGGAAGCGGCAGAGGCCCGCCGCTTCGCCGGACGCAGCGAAACCGGCTTCCTCGCCGCGATCCGCCGCACCCGGACGAGGGCGGGTCTGACCGCGCTGATCATCACCGCGGTGATGGGCAGCATCATCTTCGTGCTGTGGGTCGGCGCGCAGCAGGTGCATGCCGGTGAACTGAGCACCGGCGAGCTCGCCGCCTTCGTGCTGTATGCGGCGCTGGTCGCCGGCGGCGCGGGCACGCTGGCCGAAGTGTGGGGCGACGTCATGCGCGCGGCCGGCGCCACCGGCCGCCTGCTCGAACTGCTGCAGGCCGAGCCGGCGATCCGCGACGCTACGATGCCGGCCGTGCCGCGGCGCCTGCCGCAGATGGCGATCCGCTTCGACCACGTCGGCTTCGCCTATCCGGCGCGGCCGCAAGTGCGTGCGCTCGACGACGTCTGCCTCGACATCGCGCCCGGCGAGCGGGTCGCGCTGGTCGGCCCGTCCGGTGCCGGCAAGACCACGCTGTTCCAGCTGCTGCTGCGCTACTACGAGATTTCGGCCGGCGCCATCCTGATCGACGGCCAGGACACCCGCACGCTGGCGCTGCGCGCGCTGCGCCAGAACATCGCGATCGTGCCGCAGGACCCGGTGATCTTCTCCGCCAGCGCGATGGACAACATCCGCTACGGCCGTCCCGGCGCCGACGACGAGGCGGTGCGTGCAGCGGCGCGTGCGGCCGGCGCCGACGATTTCATCGCCCGCCTGCCCGAAGGCTACGACACCTTCCTCGGCGAACGCGGCACCCGCCTGTCGGGCGGCCAGCGCCAGCGCATCGCGATCGCCCGCGCCATTCTCAAGGATGCCCGGTTGCTGCTGCTCGACGAGGCCACCAGCGCGCTCGACGCCGAATCCGAGATCCTCGTGCAGCAGGGCCTGGATGCGGCGATGCACGGCCGCACTACGCTGGTCATCGCCCACCGCCTGGCGACGGTGCAGCGGGTGGACCGCATCGTCGTGCTCGACGGCGGGCGCATCGTCGAAGTCGGCACGCCGGCCGACCTGCGTCGCCAGGGCGGCCTCTACGCCCGGCTCGCCGCGCTGCAACTCGATCATTGATGGATATCCGCATGAGCACTCAGCCCAACAACCCGCTGCACGGCATCACCCTCGAAAATCTGCTCCATGCGCTGGTCGAGCACTATGGCTGGGCCGGGCTCGGCCGCCGGGTGGCGATCCGCTGCTTCACCCACGAGCCCAGCATCGCCTCCAGCCTCAAGTTCCTGCGCCGCACACCGTGGGCCCGCGCGCAGGTCGAAGCCTTGTACGTCGATATGCTCGCTGACGGAGCCGCAGGCCCGCGTGGTGCTCAGCGCGGCTGAGAGGGGGCGGCCGGCAGCGCGTTCAGCAGATAGGCCCGGGTGGTGAGGTAGAGCACCAGCCCGTTCAGCAGATGCCACAGGAAATGGGTGCCGAGCGCAGCGTGCGGGCAGACCTGCTGGTCGATCGAACGGAAAAAGAGCGACAGCAGGAGCACGGCGAATGCCGCCAGCACGCCCCAGGCGTCGCGGCGGCCGGCGCGCAGATGGTGGAGGCCAATGCCGGCGACGAACACCAGCGCGCTGCCATAGGCCAGCGAACCGTTCAGCCAGGCCCGCGGCAGGCTGGCGAAGGCGAAGGACAGGGCGAGGTAGAGCAGCACCAGCCCGGCCACCACGGCCACCGGCTGGCGGCTCACCCTGCGGGCATAGAGGCCGACGAAGGCAATCTGGTAGATGAAGATCGGCAACACGTCGGCGACCAGAGTCCCGCGATTGGCCAGGGTATGGAACAGGAAGCTGCCGATGCCGATCAGGGCCACGTTGGCCACCAGAAAGCTGCCCGCCGGATCGAGCCGCAGCCTTTCGCGCCGGATCAGATGCAGCAGGCCGAAGGCGGCGGCGATGAAGGACAGGTTGGTCAGCGCATTGACCGGCTCGGCCCAGAAGGCCGCCGAGGCGCGTTCGCAGTAGAGGTCCAGCGGAGTGCCGAGGTCGGAGGACATGGATGCCCGGATGGAACGATGATGCTGCGCATGATGCCGTGGAACGACGTGGAAGGCGTGATTCGCCGGTCCACCGGTGGACTCGGATACCGCCGCGGCCGTGGAAGGATGGGCATCGTGCCTGTTTTGCAGTGGCAGGTTGATGGCACTGCAGGCGTGCGGGCGCGATAATCCGCAGTTCGCTTTTCGGTTCCTGTCTCCATGTCTTCGTCGCTCGTTTCCGCAGCCCACCCCCGTCCCGCCACCCGCCGCGAATGGTGGGGTCTCGCCGTACTGGTGCTGCCCACGCTGCTGCTGGCGCTGGACATGACGGTGCTGCACCTGGCAGCGCCGCACCTGAGTGCCGACCTGCGGCCGAGCAGCAGCGAGCTGCTGTGGATCCTGGACATCTACGGCTTCATGATCGCCGGCTTCCTGATCACGATGGGCACGCTGGGCGACCGCATCGGCCGGCGCCGCCTGCTGCTGGCCGGTGCCTTCGCCTTCGGCGTGGCCTCGGTGCTGGCGGCCCTGTCGACCACTGCGGCGATGCTGATCGCCACCCGCGCGCTGCTCGGCATCGCCGGCGCCACGCTGATGCCGTCCACGCTGTCCCTGATCCGCAACATGTTCCACGTCGAGCGCGAGCGCACGGTGGCGATCACGGTGTGGATGACCGGTTTCATCGTCGGCAGCGCGATCGGCCCGCTGGTCGGCGGCGTGCTGCTCGAATATTTCCCCTGGGGATCGGTGTTCCTGCTCGGCGTACCGGTGATGCTGGTGCTGCTGGTCGCCGGCCCGCTGCTGCTGCCGGAATTCCGCGACGATGCCGCCGGGCCGCTCGACCTACCGAGCGCGCTGCTGTGCGTCGGCATGGTGCTGGCGGTGATCTTCGGCATCAAGTCGGCGGCGCGCGACGGCGTGACGCTCGCCGCGCTGGCGGCGGTGCTGCTCGGGCTGGCGGTCGGCGTGCTGTTCGTGCGCCGCCAGCGCCAGCTGGCGCAGCCGATGTTCGATCTCGGCCTGTTCGCCAACCGCGGCTTCTCGGTGTCGGTGGCGGCGATGCTGCTGACCATCCTGGCGCTGTCCGGCACCTGGCTGATGGTGTTCCAGTACCTGCAGGGCGTGCTCGGCCTGTCGCCGCTCGACGCCGGCATCGTGATGCTGCCGCCGGCACTGCTGCAGGTGCTGGCGTCGGTGCTGGTGCCGCGGCTGGCGCGCCGCCATCCGCCGCATCGGCTGGTCAGTGCCGGCCTGCTGCTGGCACTGCCGGGTTTCCTTGCGATGATGCTGGTCGGGGGCCCGCCTGCCGGCAGCCCGTATGTTGGCGATGCGGTCTCGCTGTGGCTGCTGGTGGCCGGCACCTCGGTGCTGGGGGTGGGCGTCATGCCGATGATGATCCTCGGCACCGACCTGGTGGTCGGTTCGGCACCGCCGACCAAGACCGGCGCCGCCGCGGCCACCTCGGAAACGGCCACCGAGCTCGGCATGGCGCTCGGCATCGCGATCATCGGCAGCGTCGGCGCGGCGGTCTATCGCAGCCACATGCTGGCCGTGGCAAACGGTGTGGGACTGCCGCCCGAACTCGCCGCCTCGGCCATCGATACCCTGGGCGGCGCGCTCGGCGCGGCGGAACGGCTGCCGGGCGAGGCCGGCGCGGCCCTGCTGCATGCCGCGCGCGAAGCCTTCGCCGCGGCGCTGCATGTCAACGCGGTGATCAGCGCCACCATCATGCTGGCGACGGCGCTCATCGTTGCGCTGTTCCTGCGGCGGGCGGCGGGACCGGGGCAGGGGGAGAGCGGACACGGACCGGCTGACATATCAGATGATTTGATCAAGTAATTCAATATTTCTTGTATCCTGACGACTTCCGCGTGCCCGACACGATCCTTCAAACGCGTTCAGTTTCCGCTTGGTCGTCATATGAGCACCTTGATTACTCCAAGGGACCTGCCTACCTGGGTGCCAGGGCGGGTCCTGTCCGCCAGTGACGGATTGGGCTGGAAGGATGTGGCTCACCGTGCCTATCTCTATACCGGCCTGGACGTGCTGGTGCCGCCGATGGACCATTGCATGATCGTCCGCTACCGCAGCGGCCAGACGCCGATGGACCGGCAGGTGGAGGGGCGCTGGAGCCGCAAGAAGTGCGTGCCGGGGGACTTCTCGCTGCTGACGCATGCGGAGATGTCCCATTGGCACTGGACCGAATGCATCGGCGTGTCCCACACCTATCTCTCGGGCGCGCTGATGCAGCGGGTGGCCGTGGACATCACCGGGCGCAGCATGGTCGACGTGCGCCTGCAGGACGTGTTGCAGGCGCAGGACCCGATCGTCACCGGCATCGTCGATGCCATCACCGCGGAAGCGGAGCAGTGCGCGCCGGGCGGCAACATCTACGTCGAGGGGCTCGCGCTGCAGCTGGCCGTCCATCTGTTCCGCAAGTACGCCTGTATCGACATTCGCGACGACACACCGGTGGGGCCGCTGGCGCCCCGGCAGATACGCCGCCTCGACGAATACGTCGAAACCCATCTGCACAAGGGGATCACCATCGAGCAGATGGCCGAGGCAATCGGGCTCGGCGTATGGACCTTCTCCAAGCATTTCCGCGCGAGCACGGGCATGTCTCCCCACGAGTACGTCGTCCGCCGCCGCCTGGAGCGGGCCGCCCGCCTGCTGACCAGCGATGGCCTGGCGATCAAGCAGGTCGCGGCGATGTGCGGATTCGCCGACCAGGCCCATCTGACGCGGGTGATGCGCAGCAGGATGGGCACCACGCCGGCCTGTCTCAGAAAGACCGGCGGCCTCAGGCCGGAACAGGAATGAAAAATAACCCCCACGCTCCCTCACTGCGTGCGGTCGCTGCCCCCCAAGGGGGCGCTTTTCATCTTGGGGCGGCCCGGCGATGAAAAATGTCTGCTGTCAAGCCTTCCGCGTACAAGTGACGTGGAGAGAAAGGCTATACAGCGCACGAGGTTAGAGCTGATTTCTGGGTAGCAGGCACCTGAATCATCCAAACGTCAGGGGCCAATTGGGGTGCATTGTCGTGGCAAGCCTTGGCTCTGTGTAGCGTGGATTGGCGCAGGGTATAGCTGCCGAAACCGGTCTGGATCATCGCCCGATGGCCAGTGCGTGGCCGTTATCTACCGGCGCTCCGTCATGCTCGCCAGCGGGCGCTACGCGATGCTCGATGACGGCATGGGCTTCTCACTGGTGCTGTGGAAGCCAGTGATTGAGCAGCGGCTGAGGCGGCAGCGCGGCCCTTCGGTTTGAGCGCCCAGCCTTGCCTCGACGGCCTCCGGGGAGTCCGTCGTTACTCGAAAAATACATGCGCGCGCAAATAGTTTGACAGCCCTGTTCCCCTTCATTAACATGCATGTGCATGCAAATAAATGGAGTCCGACATGGCATCTATCACCCTCTATTCCGACTATGTGTGCCCCTACTGCCTGCTGGCGGAAAAGGTACTGTCCGACGCGATCGGCAACCGGGACATCGACATCACATGGCGTCCCTTTGAGCTGCGTCCCGCGCCCGAGCCGACGCTGAGGCCGGAAGACCCGTATCTGCCGTCCGTCTGGCAGCGATCCGTCTATCCGCTGGCCGAGCGCCTCGGGGTGCCGATCCGCTTGCCTTCCATATCGCCCCAGCCTCGCACGGCAAAGGCGTTTGAACTGCTGGCGATGGCCCGGGATCAGGGGCTGGACAACGCTTACTCCCTGCGCGTCCTGCGGGCCTTCTTTCAGGAGGATCGGGACATCGGCGAACCTGAAATTCTGATCGAACTCGCCGCCGAGATCGGGCTTGACCCCGACGAGGCCAGGCATGCGCTCGAAAACGGCACCTATGCCCAGCGCCACCGCGAGGCCCAACGCCATGCCCGCGAGGAAATGCAGATCACATCCGTTCCCACCATCGTCGTCGGGAAACAAGTGTTCCGTGGCACGCCGCCTCTGGATGAACTCAAGCGTGCCATCGACCAGCTCGGAAACGAGCCGAACGGCGATCCGTCGCCAGCATCACCGCAGGGCTGAACGCCCATTTTCTCGACACATCACCCAACCGCTCTTTGGGGCATCAACGAAAGGAACCTTCATCATGAGTTGGCTATATCTGAGCATCGCCGTGGTCTTTGAAATTGCGGTAGCCATTTCCGCAGGCAACGCCAAGGGCTTCACCCGCCTTGGCTGGACAGCCGCCACGCTGGTCAGCGGGGCCATCGCCACCTACTTCCTCAGCCTTGCCTTGCTGACCTTCGATGTCGGCGTGGGCTATGCCATCTGGACGTCCGTTGCAGGCGTGGGAATCGTCATCCTGGGGGCCTTGTTCTTCGGGCAACGACTGAACCTGAGCAAGTTCTTCGGAATCGCGCTCGTCATCGGCGGCGTCGTGGGTCTGCGGCTCAGTGGCGCGGCATGAAGACGACAGACCACCGCTTCATTCACTCTCAATCTGACATCACAAAGGAATCCGACATGACGACTATCAACGAAACCAGCCAAAGCAACGGACGTGCTTGGATCATGCTGCTGCTGGCCAGCGCATTCGAGATTGGCTATGCCCTCAGCGTAGGGGGCAGCCAGGCATTCACGGTGCTTGGATGGTCGATTTCCGCTGGGGTGTTTTTCCTGCTGACGTTGTATGCGCTCAGTGTTGCGCTGAAAACCATCGACGTGGGCATCGGCTATGCCGTATGGGCCGGTATCGGCTCGGTGGGGGCGGCGACTTTCGGTAGCGTCCTGCTTGACCAGCCGCTGACACTGGCCCAGGCATGCTGGCTGGCCGTCATCATCGGTGGCGTGGTCTGGTTGAAGCTCGCCGACAGCGCCAAGCTCCAGGCTCACAAAAGTGGGGTTCCCGCATGAAGGCGGGCGATTTCGATGAACGCCTCATGCAGCGCATGAAGGAGGCCGTCGCCTGGTCGGGCGAGCATGTCCACGGCGGTGGCATTCCCTTCACGGCCTTCGTGGTCGATGCACGCGGCACGGTTCTCGGGCGTGGGGTCAACCGCGTCCGGGAACACCACGACCCGACCGCCCATGCGGAAATCGAAGCCATCCGGGATGCGTGCCGCACGGCGGGCACGCCATATCTTCGCGGCCTGACGCTGTTGGCCTCGGGGGAACCGTGCGCCATGTGCTACCTGAGCGCGCTCTATGCGGGTATCGAGCAGGTGTATTTCGCCGTCGATCGGAACGAGGCGGCGGCACATGGGTTCGACTATCGCGGCACCTATGCGCTGTTCTCCCGCGACCCGCTGGCTTGGCAATCCCCCGCCGTGCGCAAGCTGCCGGTGCCGGAGGGAATGCAACCCTTTCTGGCGTTTCGCTCGCAGACGTGAGCGCCACAGGGTGGGCCTCTTGACGTGCTTGCATGGGCATACATATGAGAAAATGGATCGTCCGTCGTTCAATAGGAGTACGCGCCGGTGACGTCAAAGAAAAGCGATGCTTGGCTCATGCTGATCCAGATCGTCGCCAACGTCGAAGCCGATCTGGTCAAGGTGCTGCAAGCCCGGCATGGGCTTGGCCTGTCGGAATACCGCGCACTGGAAATACTGGCCCGGTCGCAGAACTCCGAACTGCGCATGCAGGATCTGGCTGCGCACCTTGGTCTGAACCAAAGTTCGGTGTCGCGGATGGTCGAACGTCTGGAGCGTTCCGGCTTCACCGTCCGCGATCTGTGCCCGGACGACAAGCGGGGGGTTTACACGGTGCTGACCAAAGACGGACGCACACGCCTCGAAAGCGCGCAGCCCGACTACGAGAAAGCATTGGCGGCTGCGCTCAAGGCGCATGGCGGCGAAAAGTTGCTGGCAATGCAAGGCGCGAAGGCGCGATAGGCCATGCGTTGAGCCTTGCCAACAGGGCGAGGCTGATTGATGAGTGTTGTGTGCTCGCTGCGCGCTCAGCCAGCCGGGCGCGGTTCGTCATCGGCCATGAGGTCAGATGATGGAACTCCGACATCTACGCTGCTTTCTCGCCGTGGCCGAAGAACTCCATTTCGCCCGCGCCGCCGAGCGCCTGCACATCGAGCAGTCGCCGCTGTCGCGAGCCATCAAGGAGTTGGAAGAAGACTTGGGCGTGCGCCTGTTCATCCGAACCACACGCAGCACCCGCCTGTCGCGTGCCGGGCAGGTCTTCAAGGAGCATGTGCCGCGCATCTTCACCGCCTTGCAGCAGGCCCGCGAGGGAGCCAAAGCGGTGGCCGCCGGCTACGACGGTCAATTGCGCATCGCCCTGTCCGACGGCATCACGCCGCCGCGCCTGGGTGCCTGCCTGGAGAAGTGCCGGGGCGACGATCCCGAAGTCGGGATTCATCTGGCCGAAATACCGCTGTCGCAGCAGATCGCCGGACTGCGCGAAGACCTCTACGATGCGGGGTTCGCGCAGTCCGACGACGTGGGCGATGGCCTGCTGGCGGTGCCTGCCTGGCATGACCCGCTGGTGGTGGCAGTGCCAGCCAGACATCCACTGCTGACCCACAAACGCATCCCGCTGGAAGAAGTCCTGCGCTATCCGCTGGCGATGGGCGACCCGCATGTGTGCGAAGGCTACTGTTGGCAAATTGCACGGGTGCTGCACACCGTGGACACGGAGCCGCTGGTGGCGGAAGAAGTCGCCTCGCTCGACCTGATGCTGACCCTGGTTTCGGCCGGCTATGCCTTGGCGCTGCTCGGGGCGTCGCAGATCGCTGCCAGCCGTTCGCCGGACATAGCCAGCCGCCCGCTGTCGGGCATCTCCCCGGCTCTGACGACCTATCTTCTGCGGGCCGACACGGCTCCCTCTGAACCGCTGTCCCGCTTCATTAAGCGGGCCATTTCGGGCGTTTCTGGCCCGCACCGCTGATTCACTTCCCGAGATTCGATGCGCTGCGGCTCCGGCGCAGCACGGCGTGCTGCTGCGCAGGTGGCACGCGGGCAAACCAGCATTCATGCGGTTTGGTGAATCTCGACGGCACGATGCCATCGACGCGGCGTGCCGCGCTTCCCCCATGTGCAGACTGGCTTCGACGCGACCCCGTGCCGCGTCCTTTTGTCTTGCCTTCCGCCGCTTCAAGCGCCACGGCACGCAAACTCGGTGTGGCGGCGGCGCGGCATGGGCCACTGTCTGCACGTGGGACGGCTGCGCCGAGTGCGATTTGGCGCGCAGTGTGAATGCACGCGCAATGACAGGCCGGAGACACGACGCAATGCACGCCGATGGCTTCATGATGAGCGGCGACGATGCCAGCGACCACGCTTTCGGCTGACGTGGCTTTCTAAATGCTGCCGCCCCTGTTTTGCGCACGTTGTCGTGCGTAAAACAGGGCGGAATCTTGTAATCGGAATGCAGAACGGAGCGGCTATGTCATGCGGCAGTGGTGCTTTCCTGCGCGGCTGGCGGTTTGCCCATGACAACGGTTTTGCGCCGGTTCGCCACAAGCTCCGCCGCCTTGCGCACCGGGTCGTCTTCGGTGTGAACGTAGTGCATGAACATCGCTACGGTCTTGTGCGCGGTCAGTGCCATGCCGACCTTGATCGGGATGCCCGAGTTGGCAATGTCGGTCGTCGAGCGATGGCGGATGCCGTGCGTGCCGACATGCGTTGCGCCTGCGGCCTTGAGGGTGCGGCTCCAACCGCCGTAGTACTCGCCTTCGGTGAGGGCCTTGGTCGGGTCGTTCGGTGAGGGCAGCACGTGGGGGCAGCCGTCTTGGCGTGGCGCTGTTAAGAGCAGCCGGTAGGCTTCCTCGCTCATGGGCTTGGACATGCCGCCGGTTTTGCTGTCGGGCCAGACGACACGGCGGTTTTCCAGATCGACCCATTGCCATTGCAGCGAGATGATTTCCGAACGGCGGCCCGCGAACTCGAATTGCAGGCGGATTGCCAGCGGGATGGTGTAGTGCTCCAGCCCTTCGGCTTCCAGGCGCTCCAGGTAGCGGAACAGCTTGCCCATGTCTTCGTCGCTGATGAGGTGGGTGGCCTTGCCATCCGGGTACACCGGGACATGGCGGCAAGGGTTGGTGCCGTCGGGCCGGTAGCCCCACACCTCGGCCAGGTTGAACATGCGGCGCATGACGCTGAACGTGCGGTTCGCATCGGCGGGCTTGTGCGCCATCTTCTTCATCGCTGCGGCCACGTCGGAACGCTTCACGTCCTGCACCTTCATGCGGCCCAACATCGGGATGATGTTGCGGTCGATGGCGCTCTGGTAGCCTTTCTGCGTGCTGGGTTTGTTGCGCTGCTTGGAGTAGTCCCCCATGAACTTGCCGCACAGTTCCTTGACCGTGGGGGCGGCACGGGAAGCAGCCTTGGCCGCGCTGGGGTCGCCGCCCCGGCGTACCTCGGCCATCCATTCCTGCGCCAGGGCGCGGGCTTGCTCGACGGTCAGTTCCCCGTACAGGCCCAGGGCGGGCTTGCGGTGCTCGCCCGCGTTGGTGCGGTACTGGAGCATGAATACCTTGCGGCCCGCCGGTGTAACCTTGCACATAAAACCCGGTACGACGGTATCCCGCAACTCGATGGCCTGCGCCTGGGGTTGCGCCGCATCGACGGCGGACTTGGTGAGCTTCAGCTTTGCCATGATGACTCCTCGGAAAGACCCGTTTCCCAGGGGCCTCATAGGGGCCGACAAAGAGAAAGGCCGGTCAGGTTTCGGAATGCACCGGCATATGCTTGGCTCACCTAAGTGATTGATAAACCTTCTGTATCTGGCTTCGGCGCAGTCCAGCGCATGGCCGGGCTGGAGTCATGGTGAAATGAAAAAAAGCCGCGGTCTCGTCAAAGAGGCCGCGGCCTGCAAGCCCCGCCGCGGATGCGGCAGGGGGCACGCTGGACACGTCAGACGCTGGGCTGAGCGTCCAGCAACTGCCGGAGATTGGTGTCCAGTTCGGCGATGCAGTTGGCGTCGGTGCCGAACAGCGCCAGGTGGCCGTCGATGCTGTTCAGCGGGCGGAATTCACTGTCGGCGATCTGCTTCTGCTCGGCCAGGCAGTCGTTGGGCGGGAAGAACATGTCGTGGCTGATCGGCATCACGAAGGTCTTCGCCTTGATGCGGCCGAGCGCCGCGGCCAGGTCGCCGCCGGTATGGCGGCTGACGTCGCCGCGCTGCCATTTCCAGATCATGCACAGCAGGTTGTTCGGGTCCATCGGCGCGAAGTAGCCGGTCATGAATTGATCGACGAAGCTCTCCATGCTGTCGAAGCCCAGCGCCTTGTGGCGGCCGCCGCGGAAGAAGTCGGTGCTCCAGCCCATCACCGTCCACAGCTTGGCATGGCGGCGCAGGCCGGCCGCCATCTCGGCGGAGTCGGCGTAGTTGCCGTCGCGGAAGGCCGGATCGGTGACGATGGTGTCGATCAGGGTTTCGCCGAACATGAAGTCGTGTTCGGTGTTGCGGGCCGTGCCGGCGATCGGGGCGGCGCGTTCGACCATGTCCGGATGGCGCACCGCCCATTCGTAGGTTTGCTGGGCGCCCATCGAGCCACCCACGACCAGGGCCAGGCGTTCGATGCCGAAATGCTGGGTGAGCAGGCGGTGCTGGGCCCGGACGTCGTCGCCGATGCGCACGCGGGGGAATTTCGGCCCGGCGATTTCCGCCGGCGCGTTGCTGGGCGACAGCGACAGGCCGCTGCCGATCTGGTTGACGACGATGATGAAGTAGCGGTCCGGGTCCAGCGCACGGCCGGGGCCGATATAGACCTGCTCCATGATCTTGCTCGTGCCCGAATACCAGGTCGGGACGAGGATCGCGTTGTCGCGCGCGGTGTTGAGCCGGCCGTGGGTGGCGACGGCCAGCGTGCAGTCTTCGAGCACGCCGCCTTCCTCGAGTTCGAGCCGGCCGATGCTGACGAGCTTGTAGGGGCCGTGGTTTTCCTGGGTGTAGTAGGTCATTTGAGTGTCCTCGTGGGGCTGGGGGCAGGGCCGCGGACGGCCTCGGCGCCGCAGGGCATGTGGATGAGGCCGGTGTTCCGGCCGTCGTGGCGGGAAGGGGATGTCGGCGGACTCAGCCTGCCGACATGCCGCCATCGACGCAGTAGCGTCCGCCGGTGCAGAAGGTGCTTTCGTCGCTGGCCAGGAACAGGGCGGTCCGGGCGACCTCTTCGGACAGGCCGTAGCGTCCGGCCGGGATCATGGTCTCGAACTGGGCTTTCACCGTTGCAGCCGCGCCGGGCGCTGCGCCTTCCTCGATGGAACGCATCATGCGATTGTCGATCGGGGAGGGGTGAATGGTGTTGATGCGCACCCCGCTGTTGCCCACTTCCAGCACCGCCGAACGCATCAGCCCGACCACCGCGTGCTTGCTCGCCACATAGGCCGACAGCCCGGCGAAACCCTTCAGGCCGGCGATCGACGAGGTGATGACGATGCTGCCGCCGCCCTGTTTCTGCATCACCGGAATGGCGTGCTTGAGCGGCAGGAACACGCCGCGCACATTCACCGCCATGACGCGGTCGAAAGCCTCGACGGTGTAATCGACCAGCGGCGAGATGCTGCCTTCGGTGCCGGCGTTGGCAAACACCACGTCCACCCGGCCGTGGTGCTGCACCACGGTGTCGATCATGTTGCGTACCTGGTCTTCCCGGGTGACGTCGCCCGCCACATGGCTGACGGCATCGCTGCCGATTTCCTTCACGGCTGCCTGCAGCGCCTGCTCGTTAAGGTCGGCCAGCACCACCCGGGCGCCTTCGGCAACGAACAGCTTGGCCGTGGCCAGGCCGATGCCGCCTGCGCCGCCGGTGATCAGGGCGACTTTGTTGCTCAGTCTTTTCATGATTGTCTCCTCCGTGGATGGCCGGCCGCAGGCTGGCGGCCGGCCCCCGGGGTTGAAGGGTTGGGGTCGGGGGTGGGGTCAGCGTGCGGTGTAGCCGCCGTCGATGACGAGTTCGGCGCCGGTGACCCAGCGCGCCTCGTCCGAGGCCAGGTAAACCGCGCCCCAGGCGATGTCGTCCGGCGTGCCGGTGCCGCCCAGCGGATGCAGGGCATCCAGATGGGCCTTGGCCGCGTCGTGCGCCAGGCCGTTGTCCTGGACGTAGCGGTCCACCATCGGCGTGAACACGAAGCCCGGATGGATGGAATTGACCCGGATGCGCTCGGGGGCGTAGAGCAGGGCGTCGTTCTTGCTCATCGTCCGCACCGCACCCTTGGCGGCGTGGTAGGGCGGGATGTCGCCGCCGCCGACGATGCCGTAGATCGACGAAATGTTGATGACCGAGCCGCCCCCGGCCTGGCGCAGATACGGCACGGCGTGCTTGGTGCACAGGAACACCGCCGTCACGTTCACCGCCATCACCCGGTTCCACTCGGCCAGCGCCAGCTTGTCGGTCGGCGTGTTCTCGCCCTCGATGCCGGCGTTGTTCACCAGCACGTCGATACGGTTGAACCCGGAGCCGAACTGCGTGGCGGCAGCCTGCATGGCTGCGCTGATGCGCTCTTCGTCGGTCACGTCCACCTGCACGAACAGCGCCTTGCCGCCCATGCCGCGGATCGCTTCCGCCTCCGCCTCGCCGCGCGCATCGCGATCGAGGATGGCGACGGCCGCGCCTTCCCCGGCCATGCGCCGGACGATGGCCAGGCCGAGGCCGCTGCTGCCGCCGGTGACGACCGCCACCTTTCCAGCAAGTCGATTCATGTTGGTTTCTCCGGTCCGGTCAGTTCATCGCGAAACCGGGGTAGCCCTGGCGAGCCAGCTCGTCGCACTTGTTGTGGTAGGTGCCCGCGCCGCCGACGTAGGAGAGCAGCCGGCGCGGCTTGCCTTCGACGTTGGAGCCCATGTACCACGAGTCGGTCTTG
Source organism: Thauera carbonicopians (assembly GCF_025699485.1). Taxonomy (GTDB): domain Bacteria; phylum Pseudomonadota; class Gammaproteobacteria; order Burkholderiales; family Rhodocyclaceae; genus Thauera. Next base: position 29,997 of record NZ_JANUXN010000022.1, read on the forward strand.
GTCAGCAGCGTGGCGTTGGCCACTTCGTCGTGGTGCCTGACCCATTCGTCCTCGAATTCCTGCGTGGCTTCCACCACCTTCTTGCCGTTCTGGCGGGCATAGGCGATGCAGTCGGTGATCCAATTGACCTGCTGCTGCAGGCAGGTGGGCATGTTGCACAGCGCGGCGGACGGCGCTAGCGGCGCGCCGGTGGTGAACAGGTTGGGGTAGCCGTGGACCTGCAGGCCCATCGCGGTGCGGATTTCCTTGCTCCACTGCTCCTTCAGCGAACGCTTGCCGCGGCCGCGGATGTCGATGCGGCTCAGCGCGCCCGAACCGGCGTCGAAGCCGACCGCCAGGATGATCACATCGACTTCGTGCACCTTGCCGTCGGAGGTCTGGAAACCTTCCGGCACGACCCGCTCGATCGGCGTCTTGCGGCAATCCACCGCTTCGACGTTGGGCTGGAGATAGACCTCGAGGTACTTGGTTTCCAGCGGCACGCGATGGGTGCCGAAGCCGTAGTCCTGCGGAATCAGCAGGTCCCACAGGTCGGGGCGGCTCTTCAGGCGCTCGCGCATCTTGCCGCGGACGAATTCGGACACCACTTCGCTGATTTCCTCGTCGAAGAACATTTCCGGGAAACCGGCCAGCCACGGCGCCAGCGAGCCATCCTCCCACAGCGCCTCCATGACGGCGGTGCGCTGCTCCGGCGTGTTCTCGGCCCACGAACCCTTGTCGAAGTCGTAGTCGAAGCCGGCGAAGGTGCTGCGCACGCGCTGCTTGAGCTCGTGGAAGCGGGAGCCCCATTTTTCCCAGTCCACCGCGGTGTACTTGGGGTTCTTCATCGGCACGACGTATTGCGGCGTGCGGGCGAAGATCTTCATCGAACCGACGATGGGGGCGATCGTCTGGATCACCTGGATGCCGGTGGCGCCGGTGCCGACCACGGCAACGCGCTTGCCTTTCAGATCCACCGGCTCCTTGGGCCACAGGCCGGTGATGTAGAGCTCGCCCTTGAAGCTGGACTGGCCGGGGAAGCGTTCGGTGATCGGCGCCGACAGCATGCCGCAGCAGGCGACCAGGTACTGGGTCGTCACCTGTTCGCCGTCCGCGGTGGTGATGCGCCAGATGTCCTGCGCTTCGTCGTAATGGGCCGAGGCGATCCGGGTATTGAACTGGATGTCCTTTCTCAGATCGAGCTTGTCGGCGACGTAATTGAGCCAGCGCTCCGTTTCTTCCTGGGCGGGGAAGCGTTCGGAAGGCTGCCACGATTTGTACAATTCCTCGGAGAACCAGTATTGGTAAATCTCCGCCTGGGAATCGAAGCGGGCGCCCGGATAACGGTTCCAATACCAGGTTCCGCCGACGTTGCTGGCAGTTTCATAGGCACGCACATTCATGCCCATTTCCCGCAGGCGATGCAATTGATAGAGCCCGGCCACGCCCGCGCCGATGACGATGGCGTCGAAATGCCTGGCTGCCGCCTGGTTTCCGGCGCTGTTGCCTTGTACCTGTGCAGTACTCATTTTTGTCTCCTTCACTTCCATTGCTAAGGGTTTCCCGATGATCGGAGATCACGCGGTAGCACGCTGCCGCGCCTCGATGGACGCGTTTCGTTTCATGCCGGAAGAGAATCTATAGGCGTATCGCTCCGGGCATCTTGTCGGTTCTTGGCAATGTTTTGAACAAACCGGTGAAACCGCAATGAGCCTGAGGCGAAATGTCTTTGATCCAAGTTAAAGTTTTTTCCGGCCACGTTCCGTGGCTGTCGAAAGCAAAAAGAAATCCGCTTCGAGAAAGACGCCTCGTGGAAATGGCGCACCTGGCTGCGGCCATTTCCGGAGGATTCGCCATCGGGCGCGACAGCGCATCGAATCGAATGCGCGGCCCCACCGAAGGAGACAAACAGATGATCGAAAGAGACGCATCCGGGCTCATGCCCGGCATTTCCACCGAGACCGAGAAACGTGTCGGGCAGGCTTCCGCCGTGCCGGCGAAGCGCCGGCGCGGCAGTCGCATCACGGTCTGGCTCGGCGCCACGCTGCTCGCAGCGACTGCGCAACAGGCTGCGGCGATAAGCGTCGATCCGGGCGATTACGACCACGCGCCGCCGGGCACCACCCTGGGGCTGATGTACTACCAGTACAGCAAGGGGGACAAGCTGTATGCCGGCGGCGACAAGGTTTCGAGCGATGCCAGCCTGCGCGCCCAGGTGGGCATGCTGAGGCTGGTCAGGTTCGTCGAGCTCGGCGGCATCACGATGACGCCGCAGATCATCCTGCCGTTCGGCTCGGTCAATACCGGTGGCGACCTCGGCGGTGCGACCGTGCGCAACGGTGTGGGCGACGTGATCCTGGGCAGCGGCATCTTCCTGTACAGGGACGAGCAGCGCCGCGTGTTCGGCATCATGCCCTACCTGACGCTACCCACCGGGCAGTACGACCGCCACCGCACGCTGAACCCCTTCGGCGAAAACCGCTGGAAGTTCACGCTGCAGGCAGCAGGGGTGCTGCCGCTGGGCGACAAGTTCACGCTGGATGTGGTCGGCGACGTGCAGTTCCACGGCGACAACAAGCGCTTCGGCGAGAACAGGCAGACCATGAGCCAGAAGCAGGTTTGGGAACTGCAGACCCATCTGCGCTACCACCTGTCGCCGGCCACCACGCTCAGTGCCAGCCTGTTCCGGGTCGAAGGCGGCGAAACGGAGATCGATCGCGTGGATCAGGACGATCGCCAGCGCCGCACGCGGATGATGATCGGCGCATCCCACTTCCTGGCGCCGAACTGGCAACTGATGGGCCACATAGGGCGGGATCTGTCGGTGGATCAGGGTGTCCGCGAAAACCTGCGCGTCAATCTGAGGCTGATGACGATCTTCTGAGCCTCGGCCGGCCCGTGGCGCGCTGCCCGATTCCGGCAGCGTGCCACGGGCCGGTGCTTACAGCACGCGGAAAGCCAGGATCGCGACCAGGGTCGGCGGCAGCGCGGCAACGAACAGGCCGAGCGGGTTGACCACGCCCTGGTTGAAGTCGCGGCGCAGGATCGACATGCCCGCCGGATTGGGCGCGTTGGCGATCACCGTGAGGCCGCCGCCGGTCACCGCGCCGGCGACGATGGCGTGCTTGAATTCGTCGCTCAGGCCCTCGACCAGCGAAGCCAGGTAGGTCAGCGCGGCGTTGTCGGTGACGGCGGTCAGCGCGGTGGCGCCGAAATACACCGTGGTCGCATCCATCTTCGTCAGCAGGGGCTGCAGCCACCACGCCTGCTGGCCGCCGAGCACCACCAGGCCGGCGAGGAAGAAGGCCACCATCAGCCCTTCGCGCAGGATCAGGCGTTCCTGGAAGCGCGGATAGGCCGTCGCCAGGCCCATGAACAGCAGGAACACGCCGAGGAAGATCGGCGGATGGTGGACGAAGGCGACGATCAGGAACAGCAGGAAGAGGTGGATGCCGACCATCGTCATCGGCACTTCATCCGTGCGCTCCTCGGTTTCCAGCGGCAGTGCATTCAGTTCGCGGTAGAAGATCAGCGTCGCCGCGGCGGCATTGATGGTCACGGCGAGCGCCGACTTCCAGCCGAAGTGCGACAGCATGTAGAGCGAGTCCCAGCCCCAGGTCGAGGCCACCATCAGGACCGGCGGCGCGGCGAAGTTGGTCAGCGTGCCGCCGATCGACACGTTGACGAACAGCGCGCCGATGGTCACGTACATCAGGTGGCGGGAGATGCCCCGGCTGTAGTAGCGCTCGCGCAGCATCATCGCCGCCAGCGTCATCGCCGCCGGCTCGGTGATGAAGGAGCCGAGCAGCGGCACGGCGGCGACGATGGTGAAATAGGTCGCGACCGATTCCGGCAGCGGCACGGTGCGGGCGATCATGCGCACCGTGGCCGAGGCGAACTGCATCACCGGCTTGCTCGCCGCCACCACCATGATCGCGAACACGAACATCGGCTCGGTGTAGTTGCGCGTGTCCAGATACTCGACCGCGCTGTCCAGGCCGGTGGCGAAGCCCATGAACACCACCAGTACGATGGCCCAGAAGCCGAATACCGCTTCGACCTCGCCCAGCAGGTGCCACAGCCCCGCGTGGGCCGGCCGGGTGTGGGCCAGGTGCTCGAAGAATTTGGTGGAGAAGGTGTGGATGATGGCGATGGCGAACAGGATCGCGCCGATCACCTGGATTGTTGTTGGATTCATGCGGCTTCACCGGAAAAGGGGTGGGGATGGGGTGTTGCGGCCACGGTAGACGGGCCGGGGTGGAAGCCGTTGGTCAGTGGAGGCGCACGTGGCGGGCTGCGGCGGGTGCGCAGGCGAAGGAGACGGTGATCCGCAGCGTCGGAGGATGGGCGGGCAGCTTGCTGCGGCTGCAGGGCGAGGTGTCGGTTCATGGGCGCACGGGTGCTCCGTGAGGCGGCCCGACCATCACGAAAACCTGCCCGGCGGCGGAGTTGCGGCACGGACACCCGGCCGCAAGCTTACACAAGCAGGGGGGTGATCAACAAGCGGCAAGCGGGGGCGACAGGCTTGAAAGTGCCTTGCCGAGGCTGAAGAGAAGGGATGTCCGATCTTGCGGCCATCAGACCTTGGTCAGAGCCTGTCCGTACTGTGCGGATTCACGTGCACCCAGCGGATAAGGGCTGCGTTCAGCGGATAGCCCCGGGGGGGAGGGAGCCTCTAGCGTAGAGGCCACTAGAAACCTCTACGGCTCTTGCGAGCCAGCCCCGACCCGACAGAGCAGCCATGGACCGCATCCCCGAACAGATTACCTCTTTTTCTCCGCCCGCCTCCGCGAGCCTGTCAGCCGCGCCAGGCAAGGGCCGCCGCCGTAACTGGACAGTCGGTGGCTGCGTGGTGTCCGCACTGCCGTGGTTGACCATTGCCGGTCTGTTGTGGGCGGGCCTGTTCGTCAAGCCGCAGCCAGTAGGTGCCAGCCTGCAGCCGCCAGTGCTGGAGCGGCGTGATCACTATTACGGCCTCGTCGCCGCGAACGGCATGCTGCTGGCAGCGGGTTCGGGCGGGAAGATCCTGCGCATCGATCCGTCTGCGGAAGATATCACGCGCGCTCCGACACCCACTGGCGAGACCCTGCAGGATGTGGCGACCTGGGACGGCGTGCGCGTGGTGGCGGTGGGCAATGCCGGTGTGATCCTGGTGTCCGCCGATGGCGGCACGACCTGGTCGCAAGTGGCCGACGTGCCCCGCTCCGAGATCGCCAACAAGCTTGCGCGGGTCCGCACCGCCCCCGGAGGCATCGCCGTGGCCACCGGTGAGATGGGCGCGTTGCTGATGAGCCACGACTTTGGCGGCACCTGGATGCGCATCCGCGATGAGGAGGATTTGGCCTGGAATGACGTGGCGCTGATCGGCGAGGCACGCATGGTCGTCGTCGGCGAGTTCGGCCGCATTCTGGTCAGCGAGGACGGCGGTGCCACCTGGGCTGAGCTCTCATCCCCGGTGGCAAGTTCCCTGATGGCAGTGGCCTTTCGCGACGGCCAGCACGGCGTGGCGGTGGGCTTGGAGGGCGTCGTGCTGACCACGCGGGACGGCGGCCTCAGCTGGACCCAGGTGGAGACGGACATCCATGTTCACCTATTCGACGTGAGTTGGGACGCTGCGAACGCACGCTGGATCGGTGCTGGCGCACTGGGCCGCTGGATCGCTGCCGATGCCGAAGGCCAGCGCTGGCAGAGCGGGCGCCTGGACGAACGTGATCTGTCCTGGCACACGCGCGTACTGCCGGTCGATGGCCGCGCCTGGTTCGCCGGCGCCAACGTCGGCCGCTGGGACGGTCAGATCTGGGCACCGCTCGGCTACTGAGCCCACAGCAGCGCTCCGAATCATCCCCAATCAGAGAGCACAGAAATGATCGAACGCATCGCGGAGTTCTGTATCCGCAAACGCAACTTGGTTGTCGGCGCGCTTGCCGCGGCGACGCTGTTCCTGTCCTGGTTCGCGCTCCACGTCGAGGTGCGCACCGTATTTGAGGACATGCTGCCCACCAAGCATGAGTACATCCAGACTCACCAGAAATTCAAGGATACTTTCGGCGGCTCGAACATGATCACGATCATGGTCGAGGTGGAACAGGGTGACATCTTCTCTGCCGCGGTGCTCGACAAGGTGCGCACGATTACCCTCGGACTGCGCGAAGTGTCGGCGGTAAACCCGTACCAGATCACCTCGCTGGCGTCCAAGAAGCTCAAGGAAGTGCGCGCGTCCACCGACGGCATCGAGACCAGGCCGCTGATGTGGCCGGATCTGCCCACCAATGCAGCAGAAATGGCCTTGCTGCGTGAATCGGTGCTGCGTAACCCGTTGGTGTACGGTCTCTATGTTTCCAAGGACCTGCAGTCTACGTTGATCACCGTGGACTTCATCGACCGGGAGGTGGACTACGCCAAGGTATTCGCCGAGATCCGCGGCTTGGTAGCCAGCGTCGACGATGGTTCGGTGAACATCCGTGTGGTGGGCGATCCCATGCTGTATGGCTGGGTGAACCACTATGTGCCGGAGACCATCCATCTGGTCGCTGCTGCCATGGGCCTGACCCTGGCGATGCTCTTCGTGCTGCTGCGCACCTGGCGCGGCGTGCTGCTGCCGCTGCTGGCGGGCGTGGTCAGCGCGATCTGGGCGCTGGGTATCTGCCGCATCCTGGGTGTGCATTTCGAGCCGCTGGTGATCGTGGTGGCGATGCTGATCACTTCCCGTGCGGTGTCCCACTCGGTGCAGATCGTCAATCGCTTCGACGATGAACTGGCTGTGATTCCGCCCGACGCGGACTGCGCCCGATTCGCCGCCAAAGTGGCGCTGGCCGACCTGTTCCGCCCCGGCATGCTGGGCGTCGTCGCGGATGCGGCCTGCATGGCGGTGGTGGCACTGTCGCCAATCCCCATGCTGCAGAAACTGACACTGCTGTCGGTGGTGTGGGTGTCCACGCTGACCATCAGCGCGGTGATCCTCACCCCGGTACTGCTCTCGTACATCCGCAAACCCCACGGCACGGTACACCCCATCGACTGTGCTCTGCTGCTGAGGAAGTTCCTGGATCTGGGCGTGTGGATGGCAACCTCGCGCTTCCGTTATGCGGTCATCGGCTGCAGTGCAGTGGTGATGGCCATCTCCGGCCTCTACGCCTTCAATCTCAAGATCGGCGATGCCAACCCGGGCTCGCCAATCCTGTGGCCGGAATCCGCTTACAACCTGGATTCCGCGGCCATCAACCAACGCTTCCAGGGTGTGGACCGCATGTTCATTGTCGTCGGAGAGGACGGCAACGAAGGTCTGGTGAAGTCCAACGAGGTGCTGCAAGCCATGAATGGTTTCCAGCGCTTCATCGAGGCCCAGCCGGAAGTGGGCGGTTCGATCTCCATCGCGGACGTGATTCCGGTGGTCAACAGCACACTGCGGGAGGGCAACCCGCGCTACCTGGAACTGGGCGACAGCCAGGCGGTGAATGGCAGCTTGATGGCCATTCTGGATTCCGTATCCGAACCGGGCGACATGGACCGTTTCACCGACACCGCCTACGCCAACGGCGCCATCACCATGATGTTCCGAGACCGCCAGGGCGAAACCATCCGAACCGCGGTGGCACGCATCAAGGAGTTCATCGAGCAGCACCCTCTCTCCGAAGGGCAGTGGCAGCTCGCCGGCGGCCTGATCGGCGTGATGGCGGCGGTCAACGAAGTGATCCTGTCCAGCCAGATCGAACACATCGCGCTTGCGCTCTTCGTGCTGGTGGTGATCTGCACCGTGGTTTACCGCTCCACAGTGGCCGGGATGCTGTTCATGGTGCCGGTCATCATCTCCAACACGCTCACCTTCAGCTTCATGGCCTGGAAAGGCATCGGCATGAACATCAACACCGTGCCGGTCGCCGCGCTGGGCATCGGCCTGGGCGTGGATTACGCCTTCTACGTGGCCGACCGCATCAAGGAAGAGATTGCCGCCGGAAGTTCGCCCGAAAAGGCCATTCACGAGGCCATGCATTCGGCCGGCATGGGGGTATTGGTCACTGCTGGCGTACTCATTTTCAGCACCCTGCTGTGGTGGGCATCTTCTCTGCGTTTCCAGGCGGAAATGGGTCTGCTGATGGCGATCTGGCTGGCCGTTTCTGCGGCGTCGGCCCTCTTCGTCATGCCTTCCATCATCTACGTGTTCCGCCCCGTTTTCATCTTCGGCAGCAGGAACCATCACGACCGCCCTGTGCTCGCCGGCCTGCGTTCCGTCGCCGGCGCCTGAACCCCCGAACGACCCCCTGGAGAGAACTAGCATGAAAAAGAGAAACTGCAAGTCGGAATGCTGCCGTACCTGGTTCGGCGCTACCGTAGCCGTTGGCCTTGCGTGCTCGGCCATGCCGCTGCACGCCGAGGGCGATGGCAGCCTGAAGGTCGATGGCTACCTGCGTCAGGAACTTTCCTGGAACATGCGCAACTGGGAAGACACACCCGACTACGACGACGGCGGCAAACTGTCCATGGCGCGCACCACCGCCCGTCTCAACCTCGACTGGAAGGCCACGGAAGACGTTTCCGTGGTTGCCAAGCTGCGCGCCGTGGGCGAGGTGAAAACGTCCTTTCTGCGCCATCTGGAAAAAATGGGCGCGCACAACTACCGTGATGGCGACATCATGGCGCTGTACAACCGCAATCGGATCAGCGACGTGATTCGCGAGTTGTACGTGGACTTCCCGCTGGGCGAGCGCACCCGCGTGCGCCTGGGCAAGCAGCAGATCGCCTGGGGCGAGACTGACTTCTTCGCTGCCAATGACCTGGTGCACGGCTTCGACTGGACGTGGCGCTCCTTCCTGGAGCCGGCCAACGAGGAGCTGCGCAAGGCCAACATCATGGCCAAGGTGAACATCGACGTGCCCGAACTGGAAGGCGGCATCGAGATGTTCATCCGTCCGGGCTGGGACCGCAAAAGCGACATCGGCACCGAATTGGAGATCTACGGGGGACGCTGGTCCAGCCAGCCCTGGGCGGGGGTGGATTTCCGCAACATCGACCCTTACGACTTCGAGAACAACAAGGGCGACGTGCGCGACGTGACCGGCGGCATCCGTTGGAGCGGCATGGCGGGCGACATCAATTATTCGGTGTCCTACCTGAAGACCTACTGGCCTGCGGCCATCATGAATGGCACCAGCAAGTTCAATGGCATGCCCGGTTTCAGCAACGTCAGAACCGAAGGCCGTGCCGATACCAATGGCTTGTTCGGCGACATCATCTATCCGAAGGTGGATGTGTTCGGGTTCACTGCCAGTGGCTATTCGGATTTGGCCGATGCCGTGTTCAGTGCCGAAGTGGCCTACGTCAGGAACGCTGCCTACAACTTCTCGGCGACGCCGGGCTCATTCGCCAGCCAGAACGTTGCGCCGGGCTTCGACGGGGTCAAGTACAAGGATGTGCTGGCGTGGATGGTGCGCATGGACAAGAACCTGGCGTTCACTCAGTCCCTGCTGGGTACGGAAAAGCCGGCGTTCTTCTCCGTGCAGCTATTCGACAAGTGGATTCTGGATTACGACAAGGACGAGCGCCTGCTCTACTCCGTGGGCTGGGGCGGCAAGGCGAAGGAGCACTCCTTCCTGCTCACCGGCATCCTGGGCCTGTCCTATGACAACGGTCGCATCCGGCCTGAACTGGTAGTCGGCGCTGATCTCTCCAACAAGGGCGGTTTCGCCGTGCCTTCGGTGACCTTCGAACTGGCCAAGAATTGGCGCTGGAAGGTGGAGTACGACAAGTTCTGGGACGACGAATGGCGCGACGGCAGCAAGTGTGCCCCGCCCAACGCCAACAACTGCGACAGCACCACCATGTTCGGTTACTTCCACAAGCGCGACCAGCTCTACACCAGCCTGACCTATCTCTTCTGACCCCGGAGCAAGTCCATGAACGCCATCAATCGCCCCCTCTTTCGCCTCACCGCTGCTGCTCTCGCAGTGGCCGCCTGTGGCCTCGCCCATGCAGCCGAACTGCCGGCCGGCACCGTCATCTCCGCCGCCAACATCGATCAGGTGAAGAACGACACTTTCGAAGGCCACACCATCGCCAGCCTGCTCACCGAGAAGATCGAGTGGCGCATCCGCAACAACGGCATGCAGATTCCGCTTGCCAAGTCCAGGGAGATCCCCCTCGATCCCAAGTGGGTCAAGGCTTCCCAGGCCAATGCAGGAAAGACGAAGATCAATGGCGAAAGCTGCCAAGTGGACGGTTGGGAAGCGGGCCTGCCTTTCCCGGATATCGACATGGCCGACCCCCAGGCCGCAGAAAAGGTGGTCTGGAACTGGCACCTGGGCCAGCTCACCGGTGATCTCGCCCATGCTCCTTTTTACACCCAGGTATTGATCGACGGTGCCAAGGGCGTGCACGCCGAACCGGTGGCGGAATTCATTCGCTACTCCATGAAGGGCCGCCTTTCCGGCGGTGCCGCGGTGGAAGGCGACGGCAGCGAACGTGGCCGCCAGATCCTGTTCTTCAAGGCTCCGTCCGACATGAAGGGGTTGGGCACCTTCACCATCATGTACGACTCCGCCAAGGTGCCCGACGTGTGGGCCTACATTCCCGCAGTGCGCCGAGTGCGCCGCCTCTCCGGCGGTGCGTGGATGGATCCGGTGGGTTCCTCTGATCAGCTCCAGGATGACCTGGAAGTCTTCAACGCTCGTCCGTGCTGGTATGCCGGTTACAAGATGCTGGGCAAGCGTTGGGTGCTGGCCGTGGCCAACAGCAAGACGCCGCTGTGGAAGCGCGACGGGAAGGGTTTCGCAGAGAAATACCCCGTGCTGGAGGACAAGGCCCCGTTCTGGAACATGAACAACAATGACTACGAGCCCCGCGAAGTTTACGTCATCGAAGCCACGACGCCCTCCGAGCATCCTTACAGCAAGAAGGTGCTGTACGTCGATACCAAGTATCCGCGCATTTATTACGGTGAGGCCTACAACCGCAAGGGCGAGTTCTGGAAGATGATGGAATTCCACTCCTACCCGGCCAAGGCTGAGGACGGTTTCATCGACATCCGCACTGCCGCTGGCGCCGTCATCGATTTCCAGCGCAACCATGCCACCGTGTCCCTGGTGGACTCCACCACATGGAAGACCAATCCGCCGGGGAAGAGCGCCAAGGATTTCACGCTGCAGACGCTGCAGGCAGCGGGGCGCTGAGCCTTTGCATCCTTCGTGGGGTATGGCATTCCGCCATACCCTTTTTTCATTTCAACGAGGCCCTTTCATGACCGACGACACGGTGCGCAGGCTGGTGAGCAAGATTGGACAAGGTGCAACTCCCGCCGAGATTGCTTCCTTATTCAGCGAGGATGTGGATTGGTTCATCGCTGGAGATACGGAAAATGTTCCCTGGATAGGCCGCAAGCATGGCAGAAAGGGCGTTGCGGAATTCTTCAGCCAGATTCGAGAACTGATTGCAGCTGAGCGCTTCGAAATCAGCGATGTGCTGGTGAAGGGCGGCCGCGCTGTGGTACTGGGTGCGCTGGCGTCGCGGGCGAGAAGCACCGGCAAGTTGATGGAGACGGAGTTCGCCTTCGATCTGATAGTCGAGAACGGGCTGGTCGTCCGCTATCGCATGTTCGAGGACAGCTTTGCGGTGGCGCGGGCTGTTGCTCCCTGAAGGCCCGCACTCCGCACCCATGGGGCGTGTCCTCCTGAAGACACTGCCGATCCACGCTGAGCAACCGGCATTGCGTCTTCGACTTGCGACGATTGCGTCCCGGTACCTCAGGCCGCACTCATCCCGCCGTCGACCGGCAGCAGCGCTCCGGTCACATACGACGATGCCCCCGACAGCAGCCACAACACTGCAGCACTGACTTCGGCTGGTTTGCCGATGCGGTGCATGGGCACGCCGTCGTCGTACATGTGGTCGTCGCCACCGGTCACGCGGTCGTAGCTCGGGGTTTTGATCGGGCCGGGGCAGACCGCATTAACGCGGATGCCGCGCGCAGCATAATCCAGCGCCGCAGCGCGGGTGGCGCCGACGATGCCGTGCTTGGCGGCGACGTAGTACGCCAGGTGCGGCATGGCCTTGAGGCCGAAGATGGAGCTGTTGTTCACGATGGAGCCACCGCCGCTCGCCAGCATCGCGGCGGCTTCGTACTTCATCATGTAGAGCACGCCCTTGAGGTTGATGTCGATCACGTCGCCGATATCGGCATCGGGCGTGTCGTGGATGTCGCAGAACTCCCTTTGCAGGCCGGCGTTGTTGAAGGCGCCGTCGAGCCGGCCCCAGGTGTCCAGTGTGTATTGCACCAGCGCAGCGCAGTCGGCGGGGCGGGAAACGTCCGTGATGCGGAAGGCCGCCTGCCCGCCTGCGGCACGTATCTCTGCGACCACGGCTTCGCCTTCCTCTGCGCGGCGGCCGCCAAGCACCACGCGGGCGCCCGTGCGGCCTAGCGCCAGAGAGGTATCGCGTCCCATGCCACTGCCGCCGCCGGTAACGATGACCACTTTGCCGTCCAGATCTGTCATGACTTCGTCTCCCTGAAACCACAAAAGCCCGCCTGCCGGGTGGCGAGGCGGGTCGAAAAGAGCCGTCGGCCTTTTGTCACAGCGCGGAAGGAATTCGCCCCAGTACGGCCTCGAGTGCCATGCCGATGGATAGCAGGCGGCGATCCGTGCCGGCCGGGCCGTCCAGTTCCATGCCCACGGGCAGGCCGGTCGCGGGGCCGAGACCGATGGGAAGCTGGATGGAGGGCAAGCCAGCGCTGGCCGAGGGTTCGGTATTCTGGATCAGGAGGCGGAAGTTCTCCGGCAGGCTTATCTCGGGTCGGGCGATGGGGGCGACCACGGGCGTGGTGGGGAACACGAAAGCATCCAGGCTGTGGCGGGCGAACAGTTCGCGGTAATGTGCCTTCAGCGCGGGGCGGCCGTGGAGAACGGCTTCGTCGTAGAGCGGACGTGCCGGAACGGGCTTGCCGCCCGAGCCGAGGGTCTGGCGCTTGAGGACGAATTCGCAATAGATGCTTTTCACGTCCGGACTGGTGATTCCATCGAACAGCGTTTCGATGGAAATGCCTGGCCCATGGTCGCGCAGCCAGGTGACCATGTCGTCATAGGCTTCGTAAAGGACGATGGGAAAGCCGATGGGGTCGTTCAATTCCAGCAACCGTGCTTCCGGAACTTCGATGAAGTTCACGCCGACGGCTTCGAGCTTTTTCACCGCGGCCGAAGTGAGGGCCTGGGTGTCTTCGTCCAGGTTGGCCCAGAAGCCGGGTGCCACGCCAAGGCGCAGCGTCTCCAGGCTTACCGCGTGCAGCGCAGCTTCACCGGTGACGATACCGTCCAGCAGCGCCACGTCGGCCATGCACAGGGCCATTGGGCCCACGGTGTCGCGACTGTTGGCAATCGGGATGACCCCCTCGCTGGAATATCGCCCCCACGACGGGCGCAGGGACGCGCAGCCGTTGAGTGCGCATGGAATGCGCATGGAGCCGCCTGTATCGGTGCCCAGTGCGCCCAGCGCCATGCGCGCGCCCAGCGCCGCGGCGCTGCCGGAGGACGAGCCGCCGGCGATGCGGGTGGCGTCGTAGGGGTTGCGCACGCCCACGCTGCCCGGGTGGTGGAAGGCGTGGTTGTAGCCTGTGGCGCCGAAAGCGAGTTCATGCATGTTGGTTTTTCCCAGCACCACGGCGCCGGCTTCCCTCAGCCGGCTCAGCGTGGGTGCGTCACTGTGGGGCACGAAGTCGGCCAGCGCCGGCGTGCCGGCTGTGGCCGGCAGGCCGGCGGCGTGGATGTTGTCCTTGACCACGATGGGCAGGCCGGTGAGCAGTCCCTGCACGTGGCCGGCGGCGCGTGCCGTGTCGGCTGCGCGGGCCGCAGCGAGCGCCCGTTCGGCGTCGAGGGTGATGAAGATGTTCAGTTCCGGGTGGGCCTCGGCGCGGGCGATGCAGTCGCGCATCAGCGCTTCACAGCTCAGTTCACCGGCGGCGATCAGTGCCGTCGCTTCAGCCAGCGTCGGGCCGGCGCTCTGGGGGTTGGGATTCATCCATGGTTCTCCTGTAGGGGGTGCGGCGGTCCGGGGGCCTGGTGGATTCGGCGCCGCATCAGCGATCGAGCGGCGGATGCGCCTTGTGCCAGCCGGTCACGCCCTGTACCGCCGCGCCGGCGCGCAGCAGCGTGGCTTCGCTGCCCTTGGCCCCGATCAACTGGCAGCCGATGGGCAGGCCGGCGGCCGTGGTGCCGCAGGGCAGCGACAGTGCGGGATGGCCGCTGACGTTGATGGGCGCGGTGTACTGGATGAGCTGCTGGTTCAGCTCGGGCGATTCGGCCAGCGCGGCGAGCGTTTCGTAGGTGGGTGCGGCGAAGGGCTGGACAGGGGCGAGCAGCGCATCCACGCCGGCCAGCGTCTCGTCCAGGCGGCCGGTGAAGGCGAGCGCGTCGAGGATGGCCTGCTGGTAGCGCATGCCGCCGGTCGCACGGCCCACGTCGATGAGCCGCGACAGCGCCGGCCCGTAGTCCGCCGCGCGGCCGGGGTAGGTGGCCGCATGGGCGACGGCGGTCTGCACGCCGCACAGCACTTCCCATTCGCCGGCGATGTGCCAGGCGGTGTCGGGCACGCGGCTGTCCACGATTTTCGCACCCAGATCGGCGAGCACCTTCAGCATCGCCTCAGTCGCCGCCAGCACTTCGGCGTCCGAACCGTGGGCGTTCCAGGCCCGGTCGATACCGATGCGCATGCCGGCGATGCTGCCGTGGGCGCAGGGCTCCACCGGCGCGAGCAGCGAGGTCGGGTCCAGCGGATCGTGGCCGGCGATGGCTTCGTACAGCAGCGCCGCGTCGCGCACGCTGCGCGCCATGGGGCCGACGTGGTCCAGCGTGGCCGCCAACTCGAATACGCCGTGGCGGCTCACCCTGCCCCACGTGGGCTTCAGGCCGGAAAGGCCGTTGGCCGCGGACGGAAAGCGGATCGAGCCGCCCGTGTCCGTGCCCAGTGCGGCGAAACACAGGCCGGCGGCGGTGGCGACGCCGGAGCCGCTGGACGAGGCGCCGGTCCAGTGATCCGTGCCCCACGGGTTGAGCGGCGGCGGCAGGGTCGGATGCGGCGTGGCGAAGGCGCCTTCGGTCATCTGCAGCTTGCCGAGGACGATGGCGCCCGCTTCGCGCAGGCGGTGCACGACCGTGGCGTCCTCGTCAGGCACGAAGCCGGCGAAGACCGTGGTGCCGGCGGCGGTGGCGACGCCCTTGGTCCAGAACAGATCTTTCACCGCCACCGGCACCCCATGCAGCGGCCCGCGGTACTGGCCGGCGGCGATCTCCGCCTCGGCCCGGGCGGCGGCTTCCAGCGCCTCGGCCTCCATCAGCCGGGCGTAGGCGCGCAGACCACCATCCACTTCGGAGATGCGGGCGAACATGTGCCGGGCGAGTGCCACCGGCGACACCTCGCCCGTGCGCAGCAGCGGCGCCAGGTCGGCGATTTCCAGGTAATGCAGCGGGGTGTTCATGCCGTGTAGCCCCCGATGAAAGCGAGCGCCGCGGCGTTGAACTCGTCCGGGCATTCGGTCTGCAGGTGGTGGGCGGCGTTGCCGACCACGTGCAGGCGCGCGTCGGCGAAGCGGTTGAGCATCAGCATCGGCACGTCGATGCTGCCGAACCAGTCGTGCAGGCCCCAGAAGATCATGGTGGGGACGGCCACGCGGGGGAGCAGGGCGGTGAGGTCGTCGGGCCGGCCGAAGAAGCCGGGCGTCTTGATGAGTTCGAGGTAGGCGGGGTTGATGCTGGCTTCAAAGCGCAGGCGCACGTTCTCCGCGTCCACCTTGTCGTCGTCGTGGAACTCCAGCCGCGCGATCAGCGCGCGCATCTTCTCCGGGCTGGGGCCGCCGCCGCCGAAGTAGCCGGGGAAGATGTCGCGGGCGTGCTTGGTGGTGAGCGGCATGGGCGCGATGACGCCGTGGCCCACCGGCTGGGAGCCGATCATCACCATGCGGCCGATGCGCTCGCCGTGCTCCGCCGCCAGCGCGGTGGCCACGCAGCCGCCGAAGCTCTGGTTCACCAGATGGGCGAGGGCGATGCCCAGCGCGTCCAGGAAGCCGAGCAGCTTCTTCGCATGCCAGGAGAACACGGGGCCATCGACCACCACCATGTCCGACTTTCCGAACTGGGCGAAATCCAGGAAATAGCAACGATGCTTCGCCGAGAAGGCTTTGGCGGAGAGGCGGAAATTGCTCCACCCGGTGCTGCCCGGCCCGCCGCCGTGGGTGAAGACGATCGGCGGCGCGTCGTCCGGGCCATCGACTTCGACATAATGCAGGCGCACGCCATCGACGGTGACGTAGCGGCTCGTGCCCTCGACATCGTCCACTTGGAATTTGTCTTGCTCGCTCACTGTACCCTCCTGTCGCTGCGCGACATCCTCCCCGAGGGAGGATGAGCGCCCCCTTCGGGCGGCCGTGCGGTCTCATTCATGGGGCTTGTCTCGCTCAAAATGAAAAAGCCTGATCCTTGATCGTCTCGGGCGCGGGATAAGCGACCTTGCTGTGCGCCAGCCCCAGGTCGAGGAAGAGTTCGCACAGCTTGTAGGCGACCACGCCGGGGTTGAGCACCGGCACCGGCAGGCGCTCGGCCAGCCAGGCGTGGGACTGGTGCATGGTGGTGGAGCCGAGCACGATGGCATCCGCACCGTCCTGTTCGATGGCCTTGCGCGCCTCGGCTTCCAGCCTGGCGAACACGACTTCCTCCTTGCCCGTCAGCAGCGCTTCGGTATCCGGCCGCACGTCGATGGAGCGGATGGACGCCAGCCGCGACTCCAGCCCGTATTCCTTCAGCGTCTTGCGGTACAGCGGGAACCAGCGCGGCCACATGGTCAGGATGGAAAAGCGGTGGCCCAGCATGGACGCGAGGTGGAAGGAGCTTTGCCCCGGCGCCAGCACCGGGATGGAGAGCCGCGCCCGCAGCGCCGCGAGGCCGGAATCGCTGACGGTGTTGATGCACACCGCGTCGAAGCCCTCGTCCTGCGCGCGCATGCCGGCCTCGATCACTGCCATCTCCATGATGGCCAGGTCGTAGTAGCTGTCGGCCAGTGTCATCGTGCGGCCAGCGCCGACGAATTCCACGTCGATGTCGGGCCGGCGCACGCCCGGGGGCAATTGCGATTCCACCAGGGGACGGGTCGCCTCGCTCATCGGCACGGGGAAGATCATCCTGATTTTCTTACTCATGGCGATCTCCCCTTACAGGCCCATG
Organism: Thauera carbonicopians; assembly: GCF_025699485.1. Lineage (GTDB taxonomy): Bacteria > Pseudomonadota > Gammaproteobacteria > Burkholderiales > Rhodocyclaceae > Thauera. The sequence goes on from NZ_JANUXN010000022.1 coordinate 47,168, forward strand.
TCTTCGCGCTTGCGCGTCAGTGTGTCGATCAGCACATACATGATCTTCTTCGCGCACGGCAGCAGGTCCGGGATGTAAGTGGCGCCCATGCCGCCCAATCCTTCGGCCACCGGCTCGGTGGCGCCCTGGGCCGGCCACGGCCAGCCGATGCGCACGGTGGGTACGCCGTAGCGGCGCAGCGCGGTGCCGTCGGTCTGGCCACCGAGCAGGTCGGGCTTGCCGTGGGAGCGGCCTTCGATGAATTCCCAGCCGCGCTTGGCGGACTGGACGATCCAGTTGGCCTCGTCCGTGGTGCCGCCGGGCACCGAGCCGTACATCTCCCAGTCCAGCACCAGATCGGGACGGCGCTGCTGCAGGTCGGCAACGAAGGCGGCGAACTGCGCCTTCACGTCCGCGGGCGAGGTTCGCGGGCTGATGCGCACGTCGAAGAAGATTTCGGTGATGGCCGAGGGGAAGGCCGGCCGCTCCGGATTGCCCGAGCGGATGCCGGAAATCCAGCCGTGGGGCGCGACCACGCCGGAGGTGTTGCGCTCCGCGTAGGCGACGATCCACTTTTCCAGTTCCTGGATCACATCGGCGGCCGGCACGACGGAGCTGCGGAAGCCCGGCGTGCCGCGCGGCACGCCCGCGTAGCCCAGGGTGCCGTGCACGCGCAGCTTGAACCAGCCCATGCCCGGCTCCTCGTGGTACACCCAGTTCCACGGCTTCATCACCACGGCGAAGTCCGCCGCCGCGCCGCGGTTGAGCAGGTGCAGCACGCCATTGGACATGCCCGAGTGCTGGCGCGCGGAGATGTCCACCGGCATGCCGCCGTCGCCCATGCCCAGCAGCAGGTCACCCACCAGCGGCACGCCCGATTCCACCAGCGCGGAGGCGATCTCGGTCAGCGTGGCGACCATGGCCTTCGGGTTCGATGCACCCAGGCCGTAAACCCAGTCGTCCACGATCTGGGCGCGCGGCCGCATGTCGGCCTCGTCCTTGCTGCCGGTCCATTGGCGCTCTTCATCGTCCAGTTCCAGGTGGGTGTCGATGGGCGAATACAGCATCACCGCCGCCCCGCCGCCGCTGCCGCGGCGTTCGGCGAGCACGTTGCCGCTGGTCCCAGTCATGGGCATGTAGCGAGAACTGAAGCCGACCTTGCCGAGATGGTCGGCCATGAACTCGCTTGCCTCGCGGGCGAGGCCGGTGGGACTGTGGATGTCGGTGATCGAAAAAAGCAGCTTCTGCAGGCGGCCAGCGTCGATGCGCGCGCAGGCCTGCTCGTACCACGCCAGTTGCTGCGCGGAGAGGGGATTCCGGACTGTGGGGATGGGGGTGTAGTCGCTCATTTCTCGTGGGTTCCGGGTTCAGTGGCTGGCGACGAACTGCTCGGCGAAGATGTTCTCGGGCCTGACGCCGAGTTCGGTCAGCCGCGCAGTGGCGGCATCCATCATTCCCGGGGGGCCGCACAAGTAGGCGACGGTTTCGGGATCGGTCACGTCATTGGCGGCGAGCGTGGACACCGGGCTGCCGGAGATGAGCCCGTCGGTGGCTTCGCGGTCCACGCAGATGCGGGTTTCCAGCGTCGGCAGCCACTGGCGGCGCAGTTCCAGTTCGTCCAGATAGAAGAGCTGGTCCGGCGTGGCGCAGCCGAAGGCGAGCAGCATGGGTGGCTTGCGGCCGCCGAGCTGGTGGATGCGGTCCACCATCGCCAGCACGGGCGCGAGGCCGGTACCACCCGCCACGAAGATGTGGGGCACGCGCTTCTTTTCCCGCAGGAAGAAGGCGCCGTAGGGGCCCTTGATCCTCACCACGTCGTCGAGCTTGGCGCCACAGGTCAGCCAGGTGGACATCACCCCCTGCGGTAGCAGGCGGATCAGAAGTTCGATGTTGGGCAGATCGGATTCAGTGCTCACCGGCGAATAGCTGCGCAGCACTTCGGCGCCCGGCACCTCGATCTGCACGAACTGGCCGGGGCGGAAGGAAAGCCAGTTGCCTTCGGCCAGTTCCAGCGACAGCTTTGCCACGTTGGAAGCCACCGGCTCGATGGCGTTGACGAAGGCATGGACTTCCACTTCCGGCTGGCTGCCTTCCTCGCTGCCGTAGTCAAGGTCGAAGGTGCAGTCGCCCCTGGGTTGCGTGATGCACAGCAGGCGCTGGCCGGCGGCCAGTTCGTGAGGCATCAACGTGGAGCTTGCGCCCGGTCTGATCGGTGCGTCGCCGTCGGCCAGGCGGGCAAGGCAGCTCGAACAGCTACCGCTGCGGCACTGGTGCAGCACGGGGATGCCTGCCTCCAGGGCTGCATCCAGCACGGTCTGATCGGCCATCACCGCGACTTCGCGGCTCACCCCGTCGGCAAAGCGCAGGGTAACGGTATGGGTATCGTTCATGGTCTCTATGTCTGTGTTTGTCAGGGGGCGCAGTGTTGCCCCGCATCCGTCATGGTCAATCTTAGGAATGGTCGATCCGGCATGCGCTCCCATGCATGAGGGGTTTATCCCGCCAGTGCACGAAATTCGGCACTGGAAGGATGTGCGGGATGGAAATGAAAAAAGCCCGGGGGCGGCCATGGCAGGCCGATCCCCGGGCGATGTCCGGTGCCGGATCCGGGCGGACTCAGCGCGCCAGCGTTTCCGACGGGCTCTCGCCGAAGCGGCGCTTGTAGTCGGTGGTGAAGTGGCCGAGATGGTTGAAGCCCCACCGGAAAGCCACCGCCGTCACCGTGCTGCGGCCGGGCTCGGCGCGCTGCAGATCCTCGCGCACGCGCCGGAGCCGGATCTCCTTCAGATGAAGCATGGGTGAGGTCTGCCGGTACTTGCGGAAACCGTTGTAGAGCGAACGCGTACTGACACCAACGTGTTCGGCCATGTCGCCGATGGTGATCGGCTCGTGCGCTTGCGCCTCGATGAATTCTTCGGCACGCCGCACGAATGCAGGCGCGAGGGGGCGACAGTCTTCGCGCAGCATGGCCGAATGATTGTTGGGCTGGCAGACGAGCAGCATGGCTACGATCATCTGCTCGATCTGCGCAGTCAGCAGGGTGGAGGTGAGGCCGTCGTTGTCCATGCGCAGGGCGTCGAGCAGCCAGGCGATGGTCCGCATCCAGCGCATGCCCTCGGGGGTGTCGAGAGGCATCGCGGTGTCGAATTCGATGCGGCCGCGAAGCCTCCCTCCGAGATGCTGGCTGCACTGCTGCTCCAGCAGGTCGCGGTCCACGCGCACGATGAGCTTTTCGGTGCGTTCGCCATGGCGGATACGGATCGGCCGATGCGCGTTGAGCACGCTGCCGACGGTCGGCGAGGACAGGGTGAGCTCGCCCGCGCTCTCGATGCGTTCACCTCCGCATAGTGGCATCTGGACCAGGTAGAAAGTGTCGAGCTGGCCGGGGTCTATCGTCACTTCGCCGCCATAGCTGATGCGGCCGATGCCGATGCCCCTGAGCTTGCGGTAGTCCATGCGGGCATCGACCGGCTTGCGTGCGTCGATGCTGCGCAGTTCATTCTCGCAGAATACGCGTGTCCCCCAGCGCCGCGCTTCCTCGATGTCCCGTGTGTGGAAACGCTCGAAGCTGGGCATCATGGCTTGGCCGTGACATCCCGCGATCCATTGATGTCCTTCCATGTCTCTCTCCTCAGTGTTTTATTTCGTACGCGCCGCGTCCGTTCGCTGCGGACTGCGGCATGCGGTGCACGGTCCGGCAGGCCGTGCACCGGTTTCGCGGCATTGTCAGACTTTCAGGTGCTGATGGCCCCAGGCGCTGGTCACGTCGTAGGTCCGAACCTCGTTGTCGTCCTCCTCGACTTCCAGGCCGCCCCAACCATACTCGATCTGTGCGCCGGACGGACTTTGAACGTAGAAGGAGAACATGTGGTCGTTGATGTGCCGTCCCAGTGCGCGCGTCTGCGGCGCGCCGTACCGGCGCACGCGGTCGAGTGCACGGCCGACGTCGTCGAATTCGTGTACCTGCAGCATCAGATGGCCGAGCCGGCGTCCGATCGGCAGGTAGCCAATGGCCACGCTGTGGTGCCTGCTGTTGCAGCGCATGAAGACGAAGTTACCCTGGCGGCCGCCGTAATCCTGCGTCGACACGTAGTCGCTGACCGTGAAGCCGAGCAGGTCGCAGTAGAAGCGCTGGGTTTCGGTGACGTTTTCGGCTACCAGCATCACATGCCCCAGTCCCTGCTGCTCGGTGACGAAGCCGCCGTGCGCCACCGGGGCGTGGAAAGGCGTCTGGGGGCGCATCAGCGAGCCGCAGCTCAGTTCCACCGCGAGGCCGGCCGGATCCACGAAATGGCGCAGCGCCTGAACGCAGCGTGCGGCACATTCTTCCGTGCCGCCTGTCCGAACCGCATGGCCGGCCGCGGCGAGGCGGGCATGGATGGCTTCGACGTCCTCGATGCAGTCGGCCTCCAGGCCGAGCGCCACGATGTCGTTGCGTGGCCCGGTGCTCAGATGGATGCGCCATGGCCGGTCATCCACCCGCAGCCAGGCTTCGCGCCCGCCGCTGCCTGCGGCCACCTCGCAGGCGAGGACCTCGCGCGCGAATGCAGTCCATGCTTCGACGTCCTCCGTCTCGATCTGGATATAGGCTAGACGTTTTACTTGTGCCATCGTGTTCTTCTCCTGATGCCGCTATTGCTTGCCTGCCCGCCGCCAAGCGAGGATCGCGGTCCTCGCTTCGGGCGTGCCCTCTTCGATGCGCGCGACCAGCGTGATCTCGTCTGCGCTCTTGCGTATCACCTTCCGCCGTTGCGCACTGCCCTGCCAGTTGGGGAATATGCACAGCTCGATGTGGTGGGTTACCGTCTCGCCGTCGTAGCTGTAGCGTCCGGCGTAGGTGAGGTATTCGTCGTAGGCCCGGGCCTTGTCGGCGTCGCTGGCGTCCCATTGGCCGCCGCTGCGGAAGGGCGTGCGTGGCTTGCGCGAGATTACGCAGAACATGGTGTCGGTGCCGCGTCCATAGTCGATGAAGCCTTCCAGGTTCTCGCCGAACGGATACACGCAGCGGCCGTCGTCGTATTCCTGCCGCCAGGAGACGATCTCCCAGCGTCCCTCGATGTCCTTCGTCATGCTTGGTTCTCCTATCTCACTGCTCGATCAAGAGGCAGGGGTTCGTCCAGGCCTGCCTCACCGAGGAAATCGCCTACCAGGCGGGTGAAGCGGGCTGCCTGTTCGATCTGCGTCCAGTGGCCGCAACGGCCGAACACGTGGAGTTGCGCGCGCGGCAGCAGGCCGGTCAGCGTGACCGAACTCTGCAGCGGGATGACGCGGTCCTCGCGGCCGTGGATCAGCAGGGTTTCGTGCGGAATGCATCGAATCTCGTCCTCGGCGCTGGCGAGTGCCTTCACCCAGCGCTGGCGTGGCGCCGGGAACATGGCTGCGAAGGCTTCCTGGAAGCCAGGCTGGATGCTTGCCTCATAGCGCAGGCGGGCGAGGTCGTCGGTGATCAGGCGGCGGTCGTAGGCGAAGATGTCGAGGATGCGCTTCATGTTTTCGGGTGAGGGTTCGTATCCCCACACGGCTTCCAGTCCGTCGGTGATCGGGAAATCGAGCCCCGCGCTGCCCATCAGCACCATGCGCCGTACCCGATGCGGATGGCGGATCGCCAGCTTCAGCGCGAGTGCGCCGCCGAAGGAGTTGCCGACGATGTCGGCCTGCGGCAGGTCGAGCGCGTCGAGCAGTCCGATGGCCTGTTCGACCCAGGTGTCGACGTCGTAGCGCTGGCCCGGCCGCCGTTCGGTAAAGCCGAATCCGACCATGTCGGGAATCAGGACACGGCGCCCCTCGGCAAGCGGGTGCATGACCGTGCGCCAGTTGACGAAGCCGCTGACGCCTGGCCCCGAACCGTGAATCATCAGCAGCGGAAAACCCTTGCCGAGGTCGTGATAGTTGGTGCGCACGCCGCGGATCTCGATGCTGTGGCCCAATTCCGGGTTGCTCTGGTTCATCTCTCCTGCTCCTGTAGGTGTGGCGCCCGCTTCGTTAAAAATATCGATATTTTTAACGAAAGAATTTTTTTAATTAGATTGTCTTTTATTTTGTTGGCTGTCAACATCCTTTGCAGTGCTATGATTTTCCGTCCCATGAACACTTTTCCCGACGATGCAACTCAACTCCTCACTTGCTGCGGATTTCTCCGCTGCCGACGATGCTCCTTCCACCCTGATCGAAGCGGCCTATCGCAGGATTCGGCGTGACATCGTCCTGGGCGTCCACCCTCCGGGTGAGCGGCTGCGCATCGAACATCTCAAGACCCGCTATACGGCGAGTTCCAGCACTTTGCGCGAGGCGCTCGCGCTGCTGGTGTCCGACGCACTGGTGGTCGCCCAGGGGCAGCGCGGCTTTTCGGTGGCGCCGATGTCGCTGGCCGACCTCGAAGACCTCTCCTATGTGCGTTCCTTGGTCGAGGCGGAAGCGGCCAGCCAGAGTCTCGTCCACGGCAAGGACGAATGGGAGGCACGCCTAGTCAGCGCCTTCCACAAGCTTTCGTTGACCGAGGAAAGGCTGGCTGCGCGCACGCCCGAGGTGTACGAGGAATGGGAGCGGCGCAACTTCGAGTTCCATGAAGCGCTGGTCGGCGCCTGTGGCTCGCCGCGGCTGCTCGAGGCGCGCGCACGCTTGCATCTGCAGGCTGAACGTTACCGGCGGCTGTCGGCGCTCGACGGCCCCCGCCCAGGTGCAGTCCATGCCGAACACGAGCAGATATTCCGCTTCGCCCTTGCCCGCGATGCTGATGCGCTCACCATGGTGCTCCGGCGTCATGTCCGGCGCTCGCTGGACGTGATCCGCGACAGCGGCCTGCTCGGCGGCAGGCCTGTCGCTGGCGGCAAGACGGCCTGACGGATCCGCCTTGCGCCAGCGGCCATTCAGCTGCGCTGTGCGCCGAGCAGCACGAAGAACACGCGTGCCGGATGCCCGCTGCGGTTGCGCCAGGCGTGGCGTGTGCCGATCTGTACGATGACGTCGCCCTGGCGCAGGCAGCGGGTCACGCCGCCATCGAGTTCCAGCCAGATTTCGCCAGCCACCACGACGCCATAGTCGATGGTGTCGGAGCGGTGGAAGCCGGGCGCATCCGGCTCGAAGCATTCGGCCAGACCCGGCAGGCGGCGGGCAATCTCGGCGACGGCCGCTGCTGGGTCGCCACCGTGTCCGGCTGACTCCGGTGGAAAAGTCACCAGCATGGCCACTGTTCCGCCTTGTGCGGGGACCACGGAGGCCAGCGCGGCGGCGCTGTCGGCAGGACGTGCTTCGATATGTGATTGTGGTGTGGTCCCCCAGGCGATGCCGACCTCGAAGCCGGGGGTGTGCTCGAAGGCACCACCCAGCAGCGGGCCTTCCAGCAAAATGTCGGACTGTCCGGCACTGCCGTGGCCGGTGACGATGCGGATCGTGCTCATCGATGCACGATGTGGAAGTTGGTGAATCCGCTGGCCTGGGTCTCGACGATCTCCAATGCCTCGTTGAGTTGCTCCAGCGGATAGGCTCGTGCTTCGAGCACACCGAGGTCTACCAGACCCGCGTCGATCAGCTTCGCCATCTCGTCGCCCTCGGCCGTGGAGAACCACAGGGAGCCGATGTATTGCCATTGGGCGCACATGAAGGGGTGAGGGTCGATGGGAATCGGGCCGGCAACGCCGCCGATCTGCACGATGCGCCCCCCGCGGGCGACGCCCTGCATGGCATCCACCGACAGTTCGGCCGGCGCCTTGGCGCCCAGCGTGTCGAGCATGGCATCCACCCCGCCAGGCACGAGGTCGCGCACGCGCGCCGCGATGCCCTGTCCGTCCAGGCGCAGCGGCAGCACGCGCTTGGGATCGAGCGCCGCCAGCCGCCCCAGCAGGGCCGCGTCGCGCGCCACGACCACTACGCGGGCAGCGCCGAAAGCCAGCGCCAGCAGGGTCGCGCCCACGCCCAGCGTGCCGGTTGCACCGAGGATCAGGATGCTCTGCCCTGGCCGCAGGGCACTCTTGCGGATGGCCGAGTAGGCCGTGCCCAGGTAGCCGAAGCGCGTTGCATGGGCAGCGGGAATGCTGTCAGGCAGGCGCACCAGGTTGGTGGCTGGTGTGGTCATGTACTCGGCGTAACCTGCATACGGGTATTTCTCGAACAGGGTCTGCGATCCCTTGCCGAAGCCGAAATAGCCGGAAAAGGTGTAGTCCTCGCAGCGGGTGGATTCGCCCTGCTTGCAGTAGCGGCACTCGCCGCAGGACAGGCCCGGGTTCGCGTAGACCCGGTCTCCCGGCTTGAAGGACTTCACCGCCGAACCGACGGCTGCCACGGTGCCGGCCGCGTCCAGCCCGAAAATGGCGGGCAGCGCCGGCAGCGGCAGGAAGGGATACCAAGTGGGGAAATGCGTCACGACGTTGCGCAGGTTGGGAATCAAGCCGCAGGCCTCCACCTTCACCAGTACGTCATGCTCGCGCGGTTTGGGGATGGGCATCTCGTCGATGGAAAACTTGCCGCCGATTTCGTGCAGGCGGGCCGCCCTCATTCTTGTCATAGTCTCTCTCCTTTGGTGTCGTGCGGGATCAAGCGCGGACGGCTGTGGGCAGCTTGCCCTGGGTTCTCGCCAGATTCAGTGCGGTATCCTCGATCATGTCCTCCTGCCCGCCGACCATGCCGCGCCGCCCCATCTCGACCAGGATCTCGCGCGCCGGCACGCCGTACTTCTTCTCCGCGCGCTTGGCGAACAGCAGGAAGGAGCCATAGACGCCGGCATAACCCAGCGTCAGCGCATCGCGGTCGATGCGGATCGGGAAATCCATGATCGGCACCACCAGGTCCTCGGCCACGTCCTG
>NZ_JANUXN010000023.1 GCF_025699485.1 Thauera carbonicopians
GACCACCATCACTGGCTGCATGTGTGGCTGCGCAAGAAGCTGGGCTGCTCGGAGCATGCGGCCGACCTCGCCCACGATACCTTTCTGCGCCTGATCGACCGCGATGAACCGGTCGAGCTGCGCGAACCGCGCGCCTTTCTGACCACCATCGCCAAAGGGCTGATTGCCAACCACTTCCGCCGTCAGAAAATCGAGCGCGCCTGGCTCGATGCCCTGTCCAACCAGCCGATACCACTGAGTCCCAGCCCGGAAGAGCGGGCGCTGATCGTCGAGGCGCTGCTGCGGATCGATACGCTACTCGACGGTCTGCCGCCCAGGGTTCGTTCCGCCTTCCTGCTTTCACAGCTCGAAGGCCTGACTTATGCAGAAATCGCCGAACGTCAGGGGGTCTCGGTGAGCATGGTCAAAAAATACATGCTGCAAGCCGTCACTCAATGCATGCAGATCGAACTGCCGTGACCCTCTCCACGCAGGAACCCACTGCCGAGATGCTGACCGAGGCTGCACGCTGGTTCGTGCTGCTGGCATCCGGCGAGGCGACAGAGGCCGAGCGGGAAGGCTGGCGGTCCTGGCTTGCAGCCGATCCGCGACACGAGGCCGGCTGGCAGCGCGCCGAAACCGCCATGGCCCTGTTTGCCGATATTCCGCGCGAACAGGCCCACGCTTCGATCGAAGCCCTGGAACGCCGCCCGGCCCTGCGCTCACGCAAGCGCCGCCGCGTGCTGGGCAGTATTGCAGGGCTGCTCGCGAGCAGCCTGATCGGCTGGCAGGGCTGGCGACGCAGCGACTGGTCGGCAGACCATTACACGGCCATCGGCGAACAGCGCAGTCTGCATCTGGCCGATGGCAGCGTGCTGCTGCTGGACACCGATTCGGCCATCGACCTTGCCTTTTCCAGCCAGCTTCGCCTCATCCACCTGCGGCGCGGCCGGCTGTCGCTGACGACCGCTCCGGCAAACCCGTCTCCACGGCCGCCACTGATGGTGCAGACCGCGGAAGGCCGAATCGAGGCGCTGGGCACCCGCTTCACCGTCCAGCAGAGCGAAGGCAGCACCAGGGTCGCCGTGCAGGAAGCCCGCGTCGCCATTCACCTGAAATCCGCTGCGGACCCAGCCCCTGTCCTGTCCGCCGGCGAAAGCGCCCGTTTCGACAGATTCGGACTGAGCGAACAACGCGCCGCCCACCCCCATGAAAACGCCTGGACCCAAGGCATGTTGATCGCGGACGACCTGCCGCTCGCCGAACTGATCGCCGAACTGGCGCGCTACCGCCAGGCACCGCTGATCGTCGACCCGAGCACCCGCGATCTACGCATCTCCGGTACCTATCCCCTGGCCGATACCGACCGGGCCCTGTCCGTGCTGGCCGACATTCTGCCGGTTCGCATCCTCCCTCTGCACGACGGCGACCCCGGCCGCGGCCAGATCATCGTGCGCCGTCGATAAAAAACTCGCTCTGGCGCTGTACTTTTTGTGCGCTCGATTGGCATGGAAGGAAAGCCCCCTTTCATCGCAAACCGAGGAATCTTCGATGCACGATCCCCAGCGCTGCCCGCCCCGGCCGCTTCGCCGCCCCATTGCCCTCGCTTTGAGCCTGCTTTTGGGCAGCATCGGCCTGACCGGCACACTGCTGCCCGCCACCGCCATGGCCCAGGTCGCGCCCACCCATCGCTTCGACATTCCTGCAGGGCCGCTCGCTGCCGCACTCAACCAGGCCGGCGCCATTTCCGGCGTGCTGCTCAGCTTCGATCCCATGCTGGTGGCCAATCGGCGCAGCCCCGGCCTGAACGGCAGCTTCAGCATCGAGGAAGGGCTGCATCGCCTTCTTAGCGGCAGCGGCCTGGGGGTGACACGACGTGACGATGGTAGCTACATGCTGCACAGACTGCCGGATGCCCCGGCAGACACTGCAGTCTTGTCCGCAGTCAGAGTGATCGGTATCACCGAAGGCACGGGCTCCTACACCACCAATCTGAGCAACACCGCCACCAAGCTGGATCTGTCGCTGCGCGAGACGCCGCAGTCGATCACGGTGATGACCCGCAAACGCATGGAAGACCAGGGGTTGGACGAAATCAGCAAGGTGCTGGATCAGACCACAGGCCTGTATTTCAACAACACCAATGTGGTCGGAGGCGACAGCAACGCTATCTACTCCCGTGGTTTCGAACTGCAGAACTACCAGGTAGACGGCGTGCCACGTTCACACCGCTTTGGTTTCAAGAACGACATCGCCGACACGGCAATATTCGACCGTGTCGAAGTCGTACGCGGCGCCAGCGGCCTGCTGAATGGTGTCGGGGAGCCGTCTGGCGCAGTGAACCTGGTACGCAAACTGCCTACGGCGGAATTCCAGGCTCACGTCGCCGCCAAGTACGGTTCCTGGGATTTCTACCGCGTAGAGGCCGACCTCGGCGGCCCCCTGACGGAAACAGGCAATGTCCGGGGCCGCATGGTTGCAGTTCATCAAGACAACGGCATGTTCGTCGACCGGGTCGAGATGGAGAAACAGATCTTCTACGGCATCGTCGAAGTCGACCTGACGCCGGCCACCATTCTGTCGGCAGGTGTCGAATACCAGCAGCACGAAACCTCGGGTGCCGGCAGCCTGTTCTCGGGCGCCCCCATCTTCTTCCTGGATGGCTCCAGAACCGGCTTTGGCCCTTCGACCAACATCGCAGCAGACTGGTCATCCACCCAGCGGGACAACCTGACGCTCTTTGCCGGGCTGGAGCACTACTTCGACAACGACTGGAAAATCCGGCTGGATCTCGAACACTCACGCAGAAAATACGACATCACGATCGGCGACGTCAGCCTGAATTACGCAAGCGCCGGCAATGTGGGTTCGTTCCGGGGATTCAAGTATTACGGCGAACCTACGCAGAACTCGGCCACGCTACACGCCACCGGTCCATATCGCCTGTTCGGGCGCACCCATGAACTGGTGATGGGCGGCAGTTATTACGAAATGAAGGAAGACGGCAAGAACCACCACCGGATGGATACGCTGATTCCAGACTACGCCGAACTGTTTCGGCTGATCGGCACCGGCCACTACCCCCGAGGTGACATGAGTCCGACCGGCGCCGGCAGTACCCTGCGCGACTGGCAAAGCGGCCTGTATGCCGCCACCCGGCTCAGCGTCACGGACGACGTATCGCTCATCATCGGCAGCCGCCTGAGCAACTGGAAAACGCGCACGGATCGATTCACCGCAGCGGGCATCACGACACGCGGCGAAACCAGCAAGGAATCCTCCGTCGTCACCCCCTATGCCGGCATCGTCGTCGACCTTGGCGACCATCTCTCCGTCTATGCCAGTTACACGGACATCTTCCAGCCTTCCACCCGTTCCGACGCCAACGGCAATCTGCTCGACCCCGCCGAAGGTTCCAATCTGGAAGCCGGCTTCAAACTCGCCTTCTTCGAAGACAGGCTGAACCTTTCCGCCGCCATGTATCGCACCAAGAAGGACAACGTGCCCGAATACGTGCCCGGCCCCGGCGGCTCGGTCAACAGGGGCCCCACCGGAGAATACGTGTACGAAGGCATCGACGGCACCAAGACAACCGGTTTCGAACTTGAAATCGCCGGAGAGCTGACACCCGAATGGCAGATTGCCAGCGGCTTCAGCCATGCCAAGCCCGTCGATGCCAACGGCAAGCCGCGCCTGACCTACATCCCGCGCAAGACGCTGAAGCTGTTTACCAGCTATCAAGTGCTGGAAGACCTGACGCTAGGCGCCAATCTGCGCTGGCAAAATGCCATTTCGAGCAGCAGCCCGCGCCCCTACTCGCAGAGCAGCGTCGCAACGCTGGATCTGATGGCGCATTACGTCATCAGCCGCCAACTCAGCGCCACCTTGAACTTCAACAACGTGTTCGACAAACGCTACTACACCAACATCAACAGTGGCGGCTGGTACGGCGAACCCCGCAGCGCCTATTTGAACCTGCGCTACAGCTTCTGAACCGTGCTGCTCAGCGGCATCCGACTCATGGACTCCTCCAGGCAAAGTCCCAACGTCATCCATGCGATAACAGATCGCCGCGACAGTCCTGCCCCTCGTTACCGATCCTCGCGCGTATGCCAGATTCGCAGAATGTAGATCGTCCCGCCTTGAATTTCGTAGCGCATCTCGTACCGCCCGACGAGTATCCGCCGCACTTCATGCGGATCGAACTGGAATAGCTGCTCGCCGATGCGAGGATTGGTCAGCAACGTGGACGGCGCCTTGGTCAGCGCCTGCACGGTCCGCGCTGCCGCAAGCTTGTCGACCGGGGCAAGAAATTCATACAGCCGCGTCAGGTCGGAGAATGCCTTGCCGGTCCATTTGATTTGCATCAGCGCGGCACCGGCAAGGGATCGCCCGTGCTCAGGCTATCCGCCCACACCTGCACGGCCTGGTGATCAATGACGCGGCCGGCATCCACATCGGCCAAGGCCTCGCGAGTGAGGCCATCGCGCTCTTCTTCCTGAGCGATCCAGGCGGAAAGCGCCTGTTTCACGACCCAGCCGCGCGAGCGTTCGAGACGTTCCGCCACCTGATCGACTTTCTCGGCGAGCGAGACAGGTACGTGTGCGGTCAGAACACGGGTTTCGGCTTTTGGCATGATGCTCTCCTTGAATCCGGTTCGACTCTTCTCAATCCGATTTGATTTCAATCGTAGTGATTGAAGTTGAATCAATCAACGAAAATTCAGCACCAGCCTCATGTGTGCTGCCAAAGTACAAAACTCAATCGCAACACGCATGGCGAGCTGGAGACGAAGCTCGCCGTGCCGCCCACCTGGCGCATGATCTGCTCGACGATGGCCAGGCCCAGTCCTGAACCGGGCGACTCGGCACTGCCCTTGTGGAAGCGCCTGAAGTACTCGTGCTGGCACGCCAGCGGCACGCCTTGCCCCTGGTCCTCGACTTCGACATGGGCCAGCCCCGCCTTCGCATCGCAGCCGATGCGGACGCTGACCGTTCCCGCACCGTGCACCAGGGCGTTCTCCAGCACATTGACGATGACCTCCCGCACCAGGCCCGGCGTTCCTTGCACCAGTGGCGCCACCGTTTCCTCGTCGATCGATACGTCGCGCCCACGGGATTCGAACATCGGATACAGATGGGCGATGACTTCGCGTATCAGGACCGAGAGCTGGCAAGCGTCCGACTTGTTCGCCTCCGGGGTGTGATCCTGCCGGGCAAGCATCAGCAGTTGCTCGGTCACCCGCCTCAATTGCTGGAGATCCTGGCGCACGACCCGCCAGTCCACCCGCCCCTCCTGCTCGAACTTCTGCAGACGCAGATCCACCACCGTCAGCGGTGTCCTCAATTCATGGGCGCCGTCGGCGAGTATCTGCCGTTCGGCCTGCAGGGCTTCGCTCAGGCGGGCGACTGCGCGATTCAGCGCACGCCCCAGCGGACGGATCTCCTCGGGCAGCGAAGCTTCCGGTATCCGTTCGGTTCGATCGGGGCCGATTCCCTCGGCCAGACGTGCTGCGCGGCGCACGGGCGCCAGGGTCCAGGCCATCAGCGCCCACAGCAGGATGCCGAACAGCAGCATGAGGGGTATCAGCACCAGCAGACTGTGTCTGAGGCGTGCATCCAGCAAAGTCTGAATGGCTTCGCGCTCGTTGACGTCGCGCCGCGCTACCATCAGCACCCTGTCATCGTCCAGCGGTACCGGCACATTGATGATCCGGCCGATGTCACGGCCGAACCAGAAACGCTCGGCGAGATCCTCCAGGGAGTCCTGCCGCAGGCGCAGGGCACGGCTGCGGTCGGCGGACATCCACAGGACCTCTCCATCCGCGGAATACAAGGTGTAGGACATGTCGCCCCCCGCATGCACGGCCGGGAGCTGCGCGGTATCGCGGCTTTCGACAAAAGCCGCGACGGCATCGCGTGCTTCCAGAAACGCCAGACCGCGCCGCAGCACGTCGCGCGTACCGTGCAGGTAGAGGCTCATGCAGGTGGCGCATACCGCGACCACCACCGCCATCGAGAACAGCACCCGCCAGCGCAGACTGGTCGCCATCACCCGGGCACGGTCATGCGCTGTTCGGCCACCAGGCGATAGCCGATGCCGCGCACGGTATCGATGCGCACGTCCGCGCCCAGTTGCTGGAGTTTCTTGCGCAGACGCGACACCAGCGCCTCCACCGCGTTGAGCGAAGCCGGCTCATGGCTGGCATAGATGCACTGTTCGAGCCTGTCCTTGACGGCGATGCGGGGCGCGATCCGGATCAGTTCCTCGAACAGCATCGCCTCCCTGCGTGCAAGGTCCTGCAACTGGCCGCCGATCCGCAACTGCATCGACGAAGGGTCGTAGGCGACGTTGCCGAGTGTCAGCAGGACCTCTCCGTCGTTCCCCACGCGCCGCAGCAGCGCGCGCAGGCGAGCGACCAGTTCAGGCATGTCGAAGGGCTTGAGCACGTAGTCGTCGGCGCCGGCATTGAGGCCGGCGACGCGGCTCTCCAGCGCGTCGCGCGCAGTCAGGGCAATGCACGGCAGCCCTGCTCCACCCTTGCCGGCCAGCTCGCGCAGGATCTGCATGCCATCCATGTCGGGCAGCCCCAGATCCAGCAGGAGCGCGTCGTAGCGATGCAGCCGAATCGCGGTCAGGGCCTGCGCGCCCGTCGCCACCGCGTCCACTGCGAACCCCGAATACTCGAGATGATTCACCAGCAACTCGCGCAATTCGCAGTGATCTTCGACAACCAGAACCTTCATCGCACATCTTGCTCCGCCGGGCGCGCCCTACTCATCAAAACTCCGCAGTCACGCCCAGATACAGGCGACGGCCGTCGAGGGTCTTGCCGTAGTCCGAGCTGTTCACTTCCTTGTCGAACAGATTGTAGATGCCGGCAAAGGTGTTGAGGTGCTTGTGCAGCCGGTACAAGCCGCCGATATCGACCAGGGTGTAGCCGGGAATGCTGGCGGTACCGTCCTCGATCGTCTTGCTCTTGTACTTTGCCTTGGCCCACATGCCCGCATGGTCGCCGATCTTCCAGTCGAGGCCGAGATTCACCATGTGGCGGGGCGTGTTGTTCAGCGGCCTGCCCTTGCTCGCGCCGCCGGTGATCTCGCTGTCGGACCAGGTGTAGTTGGCGTTGAAGTGGGCAGCCCGGCTGATGGGCATGCTGAAGGTCGCCTCCACACCGCTGAGCCGCGCGGCATCGAGGTTGATGTACTGGCTCATGCGGTTGCGCCACGAACCGTCCGGCCCCTGGCAATTGGCCATCCCGCTCGGGCTCTGGCAAATGGTGTGGGTGCCGATCTTGTCTTCGAAATTGGTCCGGTAGACCGTCAGCCCGGCATTGAACCACTGCGGATCCGTCCAGTTGATGCCGAGCTCGTAGTTCGTGCTGCGCTCGGGCTTCAGGTTCGGGTTGCCCTTGTCCCACGATGCGCCGCGCGCGGCGTTCTCGACGATGCGGTCGTCGGCCTGCTTGAGGGTCGGGGTCTTGTAGCCACCGCTGACGCCGCCCTTGACCACCAGTTGCGGAGACAGATGGTAGACGCCGTACAAGCGCGGGGTGACTTCGTTGCCGTAGTGCTGGTTCCGGTCGTAGCGCAGGCCGCCGGTCAGCGCGAAGTCGTCGGTCAGGTAATACTCGTCCTCGATGAACAGCGCCGCCTGCCAGCGCGACAGCTTCAGCGACGAGGAGCCGGGGAAGCGGCTGGCGTCGTGATCCGTCTCTTCCTTCTTGTGCTCCAGGCCCATCGTCAGCACCTGGCGCTCCAGCCTGGCCACGGTCTTGGAATTGATGGTCGTCGCCCGGTAGGCCGACTCCAGGCTGCCGTTCTCGATATCGACCTTTTCCTGCAGGATGAAGCTCTTCGTGCTGATCGCCGAGTTCCAGTCGATGTCGTGCATCAGGCTGAAATGGGTGCGCTTGTTGGCCATGTCGCCGGCGCTGCCGGTCTTCGCGGTGCGCTCGTTCTCGTGCTCCGCCACGCCGGTCTCGAATTCGAGGCTTTGCGCCTCGCTGAACTTCCAGCGCAGCTTGCCGGTGATGTCCTCACGCTCCTTTCGCGCGTAGCCGCCGATGAAATCGTCCTCGCTGCGCTTGTACTTGGAGCCGTACAGAACCAGCGCCAGCTTGTCGTTCACCAGCGGCCCGTTCAGGTAGAAGCGCCCCTGGTAGGTCTTGCCGGCATCGTCATTCTCCTGCAGCACGGTGTCGAGCGTGACGCTGCCCGTCCAGCTGTCGGTCACCTTCTTGGTGATGATGTTGATCACCCCGCCGAGCGCGCTGGAGCCATACAGCGAGGACATCGGCCCGCGCACCACTTCGATGCGCTCGATCGCGGACATCGGCGGCAGCCAGCCCACCTGCGCGCCGCCGCCGAAACCGTTGTAGTAGGCCTCCGACGAGGCACCGAGCGGTTTGCCATCGACGAGGAACAGCACGTAGCTCTCGCCCATGCCGCGAATGTTGATGGACGTGCTCTCGATCTTGCCGCCCGACCCGCCTTCGATGCTGATGCCGGGAAGATCCTGCAAGGCGTCGGTCACGTCCCGGTAGTACTTGCCTTCGAGCTCTTCCTTGGTGATGACGCTGATCGTCGCCGGCGCCTCGGCGATGGCCTGCTCGAAACCGGACGCGGTGACAACGATCTCGTCCATCCTGCGTTCGCTTCCGGCCTGTTGCGCAATCGCAGCCGAAGAGGCGCATGCCAGCATGGCCAGCACCAGGGCCGACGGGGATTTGGGGGAAATCGGAGACTGCACGTGAGACATTATCGGTACCAGAAATGAGTGCATGGAGAAGGATTCGTTGTCCATCCCTTGTCTTGGAATGAATTCACGAATAAGAATCACTCTCAGTTTTGCACTCTTTCCTGATCGCAAGCTGACGTAGCCATGCCCCCGGCTCGGGGCGGTGGCATCTGCAGGAGGCGAGTCAGCGCAAACGGCGGAAGTTCACGCGGCTGAACCAGCGCTTCGCCGATACGGCGAAATGCCCGCCCTATCTAGGGCAGCACCAGCGTCGCCGCGTGCCCGCGCACCGCGCATATCCGCTGCACCGCGGCGGGGCGCGGCGACTGCACTTCGCCCTGCTCGAAGGCGACGATGGTCCAGTCGCCCCGCAGCCGTTCGAGCAACTCGTTCGGCCGCAGCAGGAATTCGGGATTGCTCGGCTTGCCGAAACGCTCGTTGCCGAGCATGAAGGTCTCGTAGATCAACACCCCGCCCGGCCGCAGCACGGTGAGCAAGTGGCCGAAGTACGGGCGGTACAGGTAGTTGGTGACGACGACGGCGTCGAACTGGCGTCCGGCATACGGCCATGCCTCGCCTTCGAGATCGGCCTCGCGGGTGCTGACTTTGGGCAAGCCCTGCAGAAGCTGCAGCGCGATGCCGTCGCGGTCGACCGCTTCGACACGGAAGCCGCGCTGCGCCAGCCAGCGTGCATGGCGGCCGCTGCCGCAGGCGTAATCCAGGATTGCGCCGCCCGAGGCGATCAAGGGCGCGAATCGCGTCACCCAGCTGGAAGGTGTGCTCGCGGCGGTGTGCAGGAGGTCGTGCATGGGCTGTTTCCGTTATCCCTGGTCATGCGGGGTCGTGTGGCGGACATTCTAACCAGCCTGCCACCGAATGCAGCGGCGTCGTTTCCGGCAGCACCGATGATCGTCATGACCATCGGGTCGGGCCGGCATGCCGCCGCATTGCGCAACGAATCTGTGCTATAGATTCAGGCCATCGCCAGCATGCCCGCCTGGCCCATCGGTGGTTTCCGACAAGGCAATGGATCGCGTTCCGGACAAGGAGATTTCAGCGCCAATCAGGACAGCGGCCCGTATCGCCACGGGTCTTGCGCCATTGCTTGCCGTCCCGCCGTCGCTCGCCGCCGACGGCTTGCTTCGGCCCGCCGATGGGCAGGGCTGGCTCTGGCCGGTGCTGTGCCTGCTGGCCGGCCTGGTGCCGGGATATCTTCTCGGCCGTCGCAGGCGTGCGAATGACCATTCCGCTACATCGGCCACGGCAGCATCGGCGACATCGGCAATGGCGGACTCCGGCCAGGCGCAGGCGATGCCCGCTCCTTCCGCGAAGGAATGCCTCTACCTCGACATGCTCGAATCGGTCAGCGAGGTCATCTTCCGCACCGACGCCGAAGCCAGGCTCATCTACCTGAACAAGGTGTGGTGCGAACTGAGCGGCCACGATGTCGAGGCCAGCCTGGGCAAGCCGCTGCACGAATTCCTTCACCCGGACGACCGCGAGACGGCGGCGCAGCTGTTCCGGGACCTGATCGTCGGCGCAGGTGCCGACTGTGAGCGCGAATTCCGGCTTCGGACCCGCAGCGGAGAAATCCGCTGGATCGAGGTCACCGCGCATCGGGCGCCGGACACGAGGCCGGGAGAAGGCGGCCTGACCGGCACGGTGGACGACATCTCCGCACGCAAGGTGGCCGAACTGAGCCTGCGCAACCTCAACCAGGAACTGGAGGCGCGCGTGCGGCTGCGGACTGCCGAACTCGAAGCTTCGAACCGCGAGCTCGAGGCCTTCTCGTATTCGGTTTCGCACGATCTGCGGGCACCGCTGCGCGCCATCGACGGCTTCGCCCGCATCATCGAAGACGAGCTCGACGGCAAGGCCGAAGCGCATACCTTCGCGCATCTTTCGCGCACTCGCAAGGCGACCGAGCGCATGGCGAACCTGATCGACGCGCTGATCAATCTCGCCCTGCTGGCGCGGCAGCCGCTGCAGAAGGAAAGCTTCAGCCTGTCGGAGCTGGCCCGCCAGATCGTCGAGGAATTGCAGGCCGAAGAGCCCGGGCGCGAAGTCACGATCCAGATCACCGAAGGACTCGATGTCATCGCTGATCGCGCCCTGACTTTCTCGCTGCTCGACAACCTGCTGCGAAACGCCTGGAAGTTCACCGCGCACTGCACACCGGCCCGGATCGCGCTGAGCGCCGAACGCATCAATGGCCGCCGCGTGTTCTGCGTCTCCGACAACGGCGCCGGTTTCGACATGAGCCACGCCGGCAACCTGTTCAGGCCCTTCTACCGCATGCATGGCGCGGAAGCTTTCCCGGGTACGGGTATCGGCCTGGCGACGGTGCAGCGCATCGTGCAGCGCCATGACGGCACGATCCGGGCCGAGTCCACACCGGGCGAAGGCAGCCGCTTCCTGTTCACGCTCGGACGATGAGGTGCGAGCGTGACGCTGTGCCCGGCCTTTGACGAGGTTTTAGGCTTTAATCGTCGGCAACGATACGGATTTTGTGCACTGCAGTATAATTCTGCGGTCGATACACTCGATTCTGCAAACGCCCGAAACGACAGGCGGTTGCGCCAGCCATTTCATCCAGACAGGTTGCAGCCATGAAAGAAACGCACTACCTCACTCCGCTTCTCGAACCGCGCTCGGTGGGGATCATCGGCGCCAGCGAACGCGAGGGTTCACTGGGCGATGTGCTGGTCCGCAACATGCTCGACGCGGGCTACAAGGGCAAGCTGTTCGCCATCAATCCCAAGCATGAATCGGTGCGCGACATCGCCTGCTACAAGTCGGTGGAGGACGTCCCCCAGCGCCTGGACCTGGTGGTGATCGCGGTACGCGCGGAAAAGGTGCTGGCCATCCTCGACGCCTGCGGACGCGCCGGCGTCAAGGCCGCGATCCTGCTGTCTTCCGGCTTTTCCGAAGCGGGTCCGCGCGGCGCACTGCTCGAACGCCAGGTCGTCGATGCCGCGCAGCGCCACCGCATCCGCCTGCTCGGCCCCAATTGCCTGGGCATCATGCGCCCGCAGCTCGGCCTCAATGCCACCTTCGCCCATACCCGCGCGCAGAAGGGCAGCATCGGCCTGATCTCCCAGTCGGGCGCGCTCTGTGCCGCGATCCTCGACTGGGCCAAGCCCAACAACGTCGGCTTCTCGGCGGTCGTGTCGCTGGGCACCTCGTCCGACATCGACTTCGGCGACGTGCTGGAATACATGATTTCCGACCCACGCACCGAAAGCATCTTCCTGTACGTCGAAGGCATCCGCGATGCGCGCCGCTTCATGAGCGCCCTGCGCGGCGCAGCGCGGGTCAAGCCGGTGCTGCTGATCAAGGCCGGCCGCCACCCCGAGGCCTCGCGCGCCATCCTGTCGCATTCTGCGGCGCCGATCGGCGACGACGCGGTGTTCGACGCCGCGCTGCGCCGCGCCGGCGTGATCCGCCTGTACAACCTCGGCCAGCTCTTCGCCGCCGCCAACGCACTGTTCTCGCACTTCCGCCCGCGCGGCAACCGCCTGGCGGTGATCACCAACGGCGGCGGGCCGGGCATCATGGCGGCCGATCGCGCGGCCGACATCGGCATTCCGCTGTCGGAATTCACCGAAGGCACGATGGAAAAGCTCAACGCGGTGCTGCCGGCCAACTGGTCGCGCGGCAACCCGGTCGACATCCTGGGCGACGCCGATGCCGAACGCTACGGCAAGGCGGTGAAGGCCACGCTGGAAGGCCCCAACGTCGATGGCGTGCTGGTGATGCTGACGCCGCAGGGCATGACCAACCCGAGCGCCGTCGCCGACGCGCTGATCGAGATCGAGAAGACCGCCGACAAGCCGGTGGTCGCCTGCTGGATGGGCGAAGAGCTGGTCACCGAATCGCGCCAGAAATTCAGCGCCGCGGGCATCCCGCATTTCCGCACGCCGGAACCGGCGGTCGAGCTGTTCAGCCACATCTCGGCCTACTACCGCAACCAGAAGCTGCTGATGCAGACGCCGTCCTCGCTGTCGCACCTGACCCCGCCGTCGATCGAGAGCGCCCGGCTGGTGATCGAGATGGCCTTGTCCGAGCGCCGCAAGAAGCTCAACGAGATGGAATCGAAGGCGCTGCTGGCCGCGTTCCGCATCCCGATCGCGCAGACCGTGGTGGCGCGCTCGGCAGCGGAGGCGATGGTGCTCGCCGCCGAGATCGGCCTGCCGGTGGTGATGAAGATCGACTCGCCGAGCATCGTGCACAAGTCCGACGTCGGCGGCGTGCGCCTGAACATCCGCAGCCTGGTGGCGGTGCGCTCGACCTACCAGGAAATCCTCGACGAAGTGAAGCGCGTGCAGCCGGACGCGGTCATCAACGGCATCGCCATCGAACCGATGATCCAGAAGCGCAACGGCCGCGAGCTGGTCGTCGGCGTCAAGCGCGACCCGGTGTTCGGTCCGGTGATCACCTTCGGCGAAGGCGGCAACCTGGTCGAGGCCAACCGCGACGTCGCCGTCGCCCTGCCGCCGCTGAACAGCTACCTGGTCAAGGACATGATCCGCTCGACGCGGATCTACCACCGCCTGGGCGAATTCCGCCACCTGCCGGCGATCGACATGACGGCGCTGGAACTGGTGCTGCTGCGGGTGTCGGAGATGGTCTGCGAACTGCCGTGGATCACCGAGATGGAGATCAACCCGCTGATCGTCGACGAGAACGGCGCGGTCGCGGTCGACGCCAGCATCATCGTGGACAACGTCTCGCCGACGGCGGACCGCTACGACCACATGGCGATCCACCCCTACCCCTCGCACCTGACGCAGACCTGGATCGTGCCCGACGGCACCACCGTGACGATCCGGCCGATCAAGCCCGAGGACGCCGACCTCGAAGTCGAATTCGTGCGCAACCTGTCGTCCGAGACCAAGTACTACCGCTTCATGAACACCATGCGCGAACTGCCGCCGGCGATGGTCGCGCGCCTGACGCAGATCGACTACGACCGCGAAATGGCCTTCGTCGCCACGCTCGAAGTCGATGGCCAGGAAAAGGAAATCGGCGTCTGCCGCTACGCGGTCAACCCGGACGGCGAATCCTGCGAGTTCGCCGTCGTGGTGGCCGACGACTGGCAGCACCGCGGCCTGGCGCGCAAGCTGATGGGCGTGCTGATCGAAACCGCCCGCAGCCGCGGCATCGCCTACATGAACGGCGTCTTCCTGTCGAACAACGAGCGCATGCTCAAGTTCGTGCAGAAGCTCGGCTTCGTGCTCAGCAACGACCCCGAGGACAACACCGTCAAGCTCGGCGTGCTGGCGCTGCAGGACTGATGGCGATGGCAGCCGGTATCGAACGCGTCGACTTCCACGGCCAGCCCGCGCTGCGGCTGGCCACCGGCAACGCTGCGGCCGCCGTGGTGAGCCTGTTCGGCGGCCAGGTGCTGTCATGGACGCCGCCCGGCGGCGGCGAACGCCTCTACCTGAGCCCGCAGGCGGTGTTCGACGGCAGCACGCCGATCCGCGGCGGCATTCCGGTCTGCTTCCCGCAGTTCTCCGACCGCGGCCCGCTGACGCGCCATGGCTTCGCCCGCACGTCGACGTGGAGCGTGCTGACCGAGCGCAGCAGCAAGGACTACGCACTGATCACGTTGGGCTTGAACGAGGGCGATGCGAAGCACGCGGGCTGGCCCCACGCCTTTGCCGCCGAACTCAGCATCCTGCTCGAGGACAGCCGGCTCGATCTCGAATTCGAGGTGAACAACACCGGCGGCGAAAGCTTCGATTTCACCGCCGCGCTGCACACCTATCTGGCGGTGCGCGAAGTCGAGGAATCCCGTCTCGAAGGCCTGCACGGCTACAGCTATACCGACCAGCTCGAAGCCGGCCGCGTCCAGCGCGACAGCGGCGACGCGCTGCTGGTCGAAGCCGAGCTCGACCGCATCTACCGCCGCGTCGAACGCCCGCTGCTGCTGCGCGAACACGATCGCAGCCTGGGCATCAACGCCGACGGCTTCACCGACGTGGTGGTGTGGAACCCGTGGGTCGAGCGCTGCGCCGCCATCGCCGACATGCCCGACGACGGCTTCCGCCGCATGCTCTGCGTCGAAGCCGCTGCGGTGCACACGCCGGTGCGCCTCGCCCCCGGGGAAAGCTGGTGGGGCCGGCAGACGCTGGTCGCACTCTGACTCTCACGCTTTTCGCGCTGCAGCGCACCATGAGCAGGCACGGCCGCGTGCCGCTCACCCGTTCGGTGCATCGGCGACCCGACGAACGCTAGCCTCCTGCCCGCAAACGGCGTTTCTGCGCCCGAAGCGCAGGATGGCACGACTCCTGCTGATGGCTCCTGTCCCCCTTCCCCCGACAGGAGTCATCCATGAAAACACAACGCCGTTCCTTCCTTCAGCACCTGGGTCTCGCCTCCGCTGCCGCGCTGATGCTGTCGATGCCGTTCGCGGCGCAGGCCGACGCGCTCGACAAGGTGCAGAAGGCGGGCGTCATCAAGATCGCCATTCCGCAGGACTTTCCGCCCTTCGGCTCGCTCGGCGCCGATCTCAAGCTCCAGGGCTACGACATCGACATGGCGAACCTGATCGCCGAGGAAATGGACGTCAAGCTCGAGCTGATTCCGGTGACCAGCACCAACCGCATCCCCTTCCTGACCACCGGCAAAGCCGACCTGGTGATCTCCAGCCTGGGCAAGAATCCCGAGCGCGCCAAGGTCATCGACTTCTCCGCGCCCTACGTGCCTTTCGTCAAGAGCGTGTATGGCCCGCCGGACGCCGCCATCGCCGGCCCGGCCGACCTCGCCGGCAAGGTCGTGGGCGTCACCCGCGGCTCGACCGAGGATCTGGCGCTGACCGATCTGGCCCCCAAGGGCACCAGCATCAAACGCTACGAGGACAACAACGCCACCATCGCCTCCTACCTGACCGGCCAGGTGGAACTGGTGACGGTCGGCAACATCGTCGCCAACGCCGTCAATGACAAGACCGGCCAGCGGCCGATGGCGGCCAAGTTCGCCGTCGAGGACACGCCCTGCTACATCGGCGTCGCCAAGGGCGAAACGGCGCTGCTGGACAAGGTGAACGCGATCATCGCCAAGGCCCGGGCCGACGGCCGCCTGAACGAATTCTCGCTGCGCTGGCTGAAGGAGCCGCTGCCGGCGAGCATCTGATCGGCGCGCACGTACCGGAATCCCTCCCATGGCTTATCAGTTCGATTTCCTGGCGGTGTTCGACTACGGCGACATGCTGCTGAAGGGCGCTGCATTCACGCTGGCAATGACGGCAGTGGGCGCGGTGGTGGGCACGGCCATCGGCATCGCCGGTGGCATGTGTCGGGCCTGGAAGCTGCATCCGCTCGACTGGCTGTTCGGCGCCTACGTCGAACTGATCCGCAACACGCCCTTCCTGGTGCAGCTGCTGTTCATCTTCTTCGGCCTGCCCTCGCTGGGCGTGCAGATCAGCGAATGGCAGGCGAGCTTCCTCGCGGTGGTGGTGAACCTGGGCGCCTACACCACCGAGATCATCCGCGCCGGCATCCAGGCCACGCCGCGCGGGCAGATCGAGGCGGCGCAGTCGCTGGCGATGGGCCGGCTGCAGATCTTCTTCCACGTCGTGCTGCGGCCGGCGCTGCAGAAGGTGTGGCCGGCGCTGTCGAGCCAGATCGTCATCGTCATGCTCGGCTCGGCGGTGTGCTCGCAGATCGCCGCCGAGGACCTGACCTTTGCCGCCAACTTCATCCAGTCGCGCAACTTCCGCGCTTTCGAGACCTATCTGGTGGTGACGGCGATGTACTTTGCGATGGCCTGGATGGTGCGCTACGCGCTGAACGTGTTCGGCCGCCGCGTGATCGTCGCGCGCAAGCCGCAGACCAGGGGAGCGTGAGCCATGCTGACGCAATTTTCGATCTGGGCGCTGCTCGACAGCCTGGCCGAAGGCGCCAAATGGACGGTCGCGCTGTCGCTGATCGCCTTCGTCTGCGGCGGCATCGCCGGGCTGGTCGTGCTGTTCGCCCGGGTATCCGGCAAGCGTGCGCTGACCGTACTGAGCAAGGCCTACATCGAGGTCTTCCAGGGTACGCCGCTGCTGATGCAGCTGTTCATCATCTTCTTCGGTCTGTCGATGCTGGGCGTGGACGTCTCGGCCTGGCTGGCGGCAGCAGTCGGGCTGACCCTGTTCACCAGCGCCTACCTGGCGGAGATCTGGCGCGGCTGCGTCGAGGCCGTGCCCAAGGGCCAGTGGGAAGCGTCGGCCAGCCTGGCGTTGAACTACCGCGAGCAGATGCGCCACGTGGTGCTGCCACAGGCGCTGCGCATCGCCATCGCGCCGACCGTGGGCTTCCTGGTGCAGGTGGTCAAGAGCACCGCGGTGGCCTCGATCATCGGCTTCACCGAACTGACCAAGACCGGCTCGATGCTGGCCAACGCCACCTTCCAGCCCTTCCTGATCTTCGGCCTCGTGGCCATCGCCTATTTCCTGCTGTGCTATCCGCTTTCGCTGTATGCCAGACACCTGGAGACCAAATACCATGCCGCTCGTTAAACTCAGAGGCGTGCACAAGACCTTCGGCAGCAACCACGTGCTCAAGGGCATCGACCTCGACGTCGAGGCCGGCGATGTGGTGGCGCTGATCGGCCGCAGCGGCTCGGGCAAGAGCACCCTGCTACGCACCATCAACGGCCTGGAAAGCATCGACCGCGGCGAACTGGTGGTCGACGGCGTCGCCCTCGACGACGGCTTCGGCGACCTGCGCACGCTGCGCCAGAAGGTCGGCATGGTGTTCCAGCAGTTCAACCTGTTTCCGCATCTGACGGTAGGCGAGAACGTGATGCTGGCGCTGAAGGTGGTGAAGAAGACCGCCCATGCCGAGGCCGGCGACATCGCCAAGGAGATGCTGCTGAAAGTCGGCCTGGCGGAGAAGTTCTCCGCCTACCCCGACCAGCTGTCCGGCGGCCAGCAACAGCGCGTGGCGATTGCCCGCGCACTGGCGATGCGGCCGCGGGTGCTGCTGTGCGACGAGATCACCTCGGCACTCGACCCCGAACTGGTCAACGAAGTGCTCGCGGTGGTGCGGCAGCTCGCCGAGGAAGGCATGACGCTGATCATGGTGACGCACGAGATGCGCTTTGCCCGCGAGGTCGGCAACAAGCTGATCTTCATGCACCACGGCCTGATCCACGAGAGCGGCGTCCCCAGGCAGCTGTTCGCCGAGCCGGGCACGCCGGAGCTGGCCAATTTCATCGGCGCAGTGTCCTGACAGGACGCCGGCCAAGGCAACGCTCGCCCTCCCCGCCCCGGATGCCCGGCAGGCCCGCCGGCCGGGCATCCGGGGCGTTTTTCACTGCACGGGAGCGCGCTCCCGGCCCAGGCGAAGAGCGATCCCAGGCTTGTCGGGGCGCGCCGCTTGCTGCACCATCGCGCCCTCCGTTTCACCCGAACCTGCTCCTTTACATGCTCCCTCCGATCGAACACCGCATCGCCGAAGAAATCGGCGTTTCCCCGCGCCAGGTCATGTCCGCCGTCCAGTTGCTGGACGACGGCGCCACCGTGCCCTTCATCGCCCGCTACCGCAAGGAAGTCACCGGCGGCCTGGACGACACCCAGCTGCGCACGCTGGAAGAGCGCCTGGGCTACCTGCGCGAGCTCGAAGACCGCCGTACCACGGTGCTCGCCTCGATCGAGGAACAGGGCAAGCTGACGGCCGAGCTGCGCAACGAGATTGAGCATGCCGAGAGCAAGCAGCGCCTCGAAGACCTCTACCTGCCCTACAAGCCCAAGCGCCGCACCAAGGCCCAGATCGCCCGTGAAGCCGGCATCGGCCCGCTGGCCGAGGCCTTGCTCGCCGACCCGACGCTGGTGCCAGAGGACGAAGCGACCAGGTACCTCAACGCCGAGGCCGGCTTCGCCGATACCAAGGCGGTGCTCGACGGCGCGCGCCAGATCCTGATGGAAGTCTTCGCCGAAGACGCCGCACTGCTCGGCGAACTGCGCAGCTACCTGCACGAACACGGCCAGGTGCGTTCGACGGTGATCGAAGGCAAGGAAAACGAAGGCGCCAAGTTCCGCGACTGGTTCGACTTCCAGGAAGCCGTCGCCACGATGCCTTCGCACCGCGCGCTGGCCTTGCTGCGCGGCCGCAACGAAGGCGTGCTGCGGCTGGCGCTGGACGTCGAGCGTGCGGACGCCGATGCGCCCCATCCCTGCGAAGGCCGCATCGCCGCCCGCTTCGGCATCCGCAACCAGGGCCGCCCGGCCGACCGCTGGCTGGCCGACACCGTGCGCTGGGCCTGGAGCGTGAAGATCTCGATCCACCTCGAACTGGAACTGATGGGCGAACTGCGCGACCGCGCCGAGGAAGAAGCGATCCGCGTCTTCGCCCGCAACCTGAAGGATCTGCTGCTTGCCGCGCCGGCCGGCACCCGCGCTACGATCGGCCTCGATCCCGGCATCCGCACCGGCGTCAAGGTCGCGGTGGTCGATGCCACCGGCAAGCTGGTGGATACCGCGACGGTCTACCCCTTCGAGCCGCGCCGCGACCGCGAATCCGCCATCGCCACGATCGCCGCGCTGGCCAAGAAGCATGCGGTCGAGCTGATCGCGATCGGCAACGGCACCGCCTCGCGTGAAACCGATGCATTGGTCGCCGAACTGATGAAGCGCCACGCCGAGCTGCCGCTGACCAAGATCGTGGTGTCGGAAGCCGGCGCCTCGGTGTATTCGGCCTCCGAGCTCGCCGCGCGCGAATTCCCCGATCTCGACGTCAGCCTGCGCGGCGCGGTCTCCATCGCCCGCCGCCTGCAGGATCCGCTGGCCGAGCTGGTCAAGATCGATCCCAAGTCGATCGGCGTCGGCCAGTACCAGCACGACGTCAACCAGGGTCGCCTGGCGAAGAGCCTCGACGCGGTGGTCGAAGACTGCGTGAACGCCGTCGGCGTGGATGTGAACACCGCCTCGGTGCCGCTGCTCGCCCGCATCTCCGGCCTGAACGCCACGCTCGCCGGCAACATCGTCGAATACCGCAACACCAGGGGCCCGTTCCGCAGCCGCGACGCGCTGAAGGACGTGCCCCGCCTCGGCCCCAAGACCTTCGAGCAGGCCGCCGGCTTCCTGCGCATCCCCAGCGGCGACAACCCGCTCGATGCCTCGTCGGTGCACCCGGAAGCCTATCCGGTGGTCGAACGCATCATCGCCAGGGTGCAGAAGAGCGTGCGCGAGCTGATGGGCAACGGCGGCTTCCTGAAGAGCCTGAAGCCCACCGAATTCACCGACGAGCGCTTCGGCCTGCCGACGGTGCAGGACATCCTGGCCGAGCTGGAAAAACCTGGCCGCGACCCGCGCCCCGAATTCCGCACCGCCAGCTTCCGCGAAGGCGTCGAGACCCTGAAGGACCTGCAGCCCGGCATGCAGCTCGAAGGCGTGGTCACCAACGTCACCAACTTCGGCGCCTTCGTCGACATCGGCGTGCATCAGGACGGCCTGGTGCATATCTCCGCGCTGTCCAACACCTTCGTCAAGGACCCGCACAGCGTCGTCAAGGCCGGCCAGGTGGTCAAGGTCAAGGTTCTGGAAGTGGACATCCCGCGCCACCGCATCGCGCTGACCATGAGGCTGGGCGACGAAGTCGCGCCGAAGCGCAACGACGGCGCGGTCCGCGGCGACATGCGCGGCAGCGACCGCCGCGGAGGTGATCGCCACGGCACTGGCCACGATCGCGCTTCGTCGGCGCCGCGTCGCGGCCAGGACAGGCCTGCCGCAGGCAATGCGCTGGCCGAAGCTTTCGCCCGCGCACGTGGCAACAGGTAAAAATCAATCCTTCCGGCGGTCACCGGCAGATGACGGATTTCCCGGTGAGCCGTCCAGAATCTCTCGGGTGACGATGGTGATGAGCCCGTCGAAGGAATCGCCGGGCTCATCGATGAACCATTGCAACGCGCCATCGCCGGTCCGCGCCATGCGGTAGCATTTCCACTCCCGCGGCGACGGCGGGCCCTGGATGCACAGCCGCTCGCCATCGACGCGCCAGCGATGGTTGGCATCGTCGCTACTGGGCCAATGCATGATCTGCGGCTCATCGCTGAAAACGAAGTGGCCATCCGGAGCGAAGTACCGGCGCACCACATAGGGACCGTGCTTGTTGCCGGGCGCCTGAGGATAACGGTTAACCAAGGTCTTGCCCGCCAGTGCAGCAGCCAGGGCATCTCCCACCAGATCGGTACCACGCGGCGTTTGCTGCGTAGACAATCGCATCCCTTGCAGTGCCTGCTCGCGTTCGCGGCGGCGCTGGTCGGCGGAGTATTCCGAGTCACTCTTCAAGGTGCAGCCGCCCAGGCCGATGACCAGCAGCGCCAGGGTAGCGAGCGTGAGGCTGGATGATGTAGCCATGGCGTGCTTCTTTCTCGATGACTGCCGCCGGTACTGGCGATGTTCTGGATGAGCAGGATAGCCTTCGATGCCAGCCGGGCGCCAGCAGTAAAAGCCATATCACGAGCTGACCGTCGCCACCAGGCGCATGCCGGCCTGTGCCGGCGGATGTCCAGCTTGTATCCTTGCGGGCTGCGCTGCACGCTCCGAACCGGATGCACAGCTTTCTGGCTTGCTGCTGCCGCTGGATCGGCATTCAGGCAGCGCGACCGGAAAAGCAGATACATCCTCCTGGTGCAACCCATGAAGTTTGGACTATCCAAGACATGACGACACAGAATCACCAAGCGGCAGGCAAGCCGGCCTGTCGCGTTTACGGCATCAAGAACTGCGACACCATGAAAAAGGCCTTCGCCTGGCTCGACGCTGCGGGCATCGCCTACGACTTCCACGACTACAAGAAGTCGGGCATCGATACCGCCACGCTGGCACACTGGTGCGGCAAGCTCGGCTGGGAGGCGCTGGTCAACAAGCGCGGCACCACCTGGCGCAAGCTGTCTCCGGAACAGCAGGCCATCAGTTCCACCGAAGACGCCATCGCACTAATGCAGGCGAACACGAGCCTGATCCGGCGCCCGGTGGTCGAAACGGCTGCAGGCGAACTGCTGGTCGGTTTCGATCCCGAGCGCTTCGCCTCGGCCCTCAAGGAAGCCGCCCGATGAGCACATCCCTCCCCTCCAGCTACGTCCAGCGCTTTCTGCTGGAAGACCTCGACATCCGCGGCGCCGTCGTGCACCTGAGCGACGTCTGGCAGGCGATGCAGGCCGGGCGCGACTACCCGGCCGCCGTCGCCCGCCTGCTCGGCCAGATGGCCGCGGTGTCGGTGGTGATCGCCGGCAACCTCAAGCAGCCCGGCCGGCTGACCTTCCAGGTCAGCGGCCACGGCCCGGTCAGCCTGCTGGTGGTCGACTGCGCCGAGACGCTGAACCTGCGCGGCTACGCCAAATCCGAAGGCGCGCCGGCCGACGGCAAGCTCACCGAACTGGTCGGCGACGGCCGTCTGCAGTTGTCGCTCGACATCCCCGGCCTGGATCTGCCCTACCAGAGCCTGGTGCCGCTCGAAGGCGACAGCATCGCCGAGGTCTTCGAGCACTATCTCGCCCAGTCCGAGCAGCAGCCCGCGGGGCTGTGGCTGGCCTGCGGCGCGGATGCCGCCACCGCGCTGTTCGTGCAGAAGCTGCCGGGCGCGGACCTGAAGGATCTCGACGGCTGGTCGCGGGTGCAGCAGCTTGCCGCCACCGTGCGCGACGACGAACTGCTCGGCCTTGATGCCGCCGAAATCCTGCGCCGCCTGTTCGCCGAAGAGAACGTGCGCCTGTTCGAGGCCCGCAGCGTCACGCACGACTGGCCGGCCGACCCGGACAAGGTCGCCACGATGCTGCTCGGCCTGGGTGAGGACGAAGCGCGCAAGCTGCTGGCCGAACACGGCGAGATCGTGGTGCACGACGACTTGTCGAACCACACCTACCGCTTCGGCGCAGCCGAGGTGGACGCCTTGTTCCAGGCACGCACGCTGCACTGAGGCGATCCCCCGCGCCGATCCAGGCGCGGCGCGGACCGCGAGCGCATGCGCGCTTTCGTTGCCGGCTTCCTGCCCCGGCCTTGCCCGATCGCACGTCGATCAGTACACTTCCTTGATTTTGAAGAAGCTTCCATCCATGTCCGCCTCCGCGCCTGTCCAGTTCCGCAACACCACGCTCGGCGCGACCGTCGCCGTGCTACAGGCCACCGAACCGCCCGCCCTGGCGGACGCACTGCACAAGATGTTCGGCGGCATGCCCGATTTCTTCAATGGTGAAGCGGTGATCCTCGACTTTGCCGCACTGGCCGAAGTGCCGTCGTCGATCGACTGGGCGGGTTTGAATTCGCTGATGCGCCGCTATCGCCTGCAGCCGATCGGCGTCTTCAACCTGCCGCCGGGACATGAGGAAGGTGCCCGCCGCGCGGGCCTGGCTCAACTCGACGAAGCAGTCACCGGCACCCCGCGGCCGATCGAAACGCCTGTGCCGGCGCGCGCGCCCGAGCCACCTGCAGCGGCACCCCAGGCGCCCGCCGCTGCACCGCAGCCGGCAGCGGCGCCGACCATGTTCATCGACCGCCCGCTGCGCTCCGGCCAGCAGGTCTATGCGCGCGGCGCCGACCTGGTGCTGGTGGGCGGCGTCAGCCCCGGCGCCGAAGTCATCGCCGACGGCAGCATCCATTGTTACGGCCCGTTGCGCGGGCGCGCCATCGCCGGCGCGCAGGGCGATGATCGAGCCCGTATCATCACCAGCAATTTCGGCCCGGAACTGGTTTCCATCTCCGGCGTGTTCCGCACTTTCGAGCGCGGCATTCCCGAGACCATCGCCGGACGTGCGACACAGGTGCGCCTGAGCGGCGCCGAGAACACTCTCAACATCGAAGCGCTGCAATCCATCTGAACGCAGCCATACAGCAGAACAAGGGGAAACCGTGAAAGTCATCGTGATTACGTCGGGCAAGGGTGGCGTGGGCAAGACCACCACCAGTGCGGCATTCGCCTCCGGCCTCGCCCTGCGCGGCTACAAGACCGCGGTCATCGACTTCGACGTCGGCCTGCGCAACCTCGACCTCATCATGGGCTGCGAACGCCGCGTGGTGTATGACCTGGTCAACGTCGTCAACGGCGAAGCGCGCCTGAACCAGGCTCTGATCAAGGACAAGAACTGCGAAAACCTGTTCATCCTGCCGGCTTCGCAGACCCGCGACAAGGATGCGCTGACCGAGGAAGGCGTCGAGAAGGTGCTCGAAGAGCTGCAGCACATGGGCTTCGACTACGTCGTCTGCGACTCCCCCGCCGGCATCGAGCGCGGCGCGGTGATGGCGCTGACCTTCGCCGACGAAGCGATCGTCACGAGCAACCCCGAAGTCTCCTCGGTGCGCGACTCCGACCGCATCCTCGGCATCCTGCAGAGCAAGTCCAAGCGCGCCCGCGAAGGCGGCGAGCCGGTCAAGGAGCACCTGCTCATCACCCGCTACTCGCCCAAGCGCGTCGAGGAAGGCGAAATGCTGTCGTACAAGGACGTGCAGGAACTGCTGCGCGTGCCGCTGATCGGGGTCATTCCCGAGTCGGAATCGGTGCTGCACGCCTCCAACCAAGGCACGCCGGCAATCCACCTCAAGGGCACCGACGTGGCTGAAGCCTACGCCGACATCGTCGCCCGCTTCCTCGGCGAGGAACGTCCGCTGCGCTTCGTCAACTACGAAAAGCCCGGCCTGATCAAGCGCCTGTTCGGAGGCAAGTGACATGTCCTTCCTTTCCCGCCTTTTCGGCGAAAAGAAAAAGACTGCGGAAATCGCCAAGAACCGCCTGTCGCTGCTGATCGCCCACGAACGTGCAGGCAACTCCCCCGCCGCCGACTTCCTGCCTGCGCTGCAGCGCGAACTGATCGAGGTGATCTCGAAATACGTCGCGGTGAACCCCGACGACATCAAGGTCCAGCTCGACAAGCAGGACAACATGGACGTGCTCGAGGTCAACATCGTCCTGCCGGAGCAGCCGCGCTGAGCTGATCACGCCCGCCGGCGTGGCCCTGCCCGGGTGATGAAATTGGTAACCATAGCGGACTTAAAATCCGCCGGCGCAAGCCTTACGGGTTCGAGTCCCGTCCCGGGCACCATTCCATATCCAGTTGGTCTGAAAGGTTCGCAGGCGCCATCGGGGCGCCTCCCAACCCGCATGCACTTATCGTGATCGTCCTAGACCTCTGCTGTAGCCAGGAGCATCGCTTCGAAGGCTGGTTCGCTTCGGCGGAAGCCTTCGAGGAACAGTGTGCCCGCCAACTCGTGAGCTGTCCCGTGTGCGGCAGCACGGCGGTGCGTCGCCTGCCGAGCGCGCCGTACGTGCAGACGCGCCACTCGCCGTTTGCCGGCAATGCCGTCGAACAAGTGCAGGCAGCGCCAGTCCCCGTTTCTGCCGAGCCCGATCAGCCGCCGCATGCGGTCGCGGAGAACATGCTGCAGATGCTGCGGCACATGTCCCGCAGCGCCGAGAACGTCGGCGACCGCCTGCCGGAAGAGGCACGCCGGATCCATTACGGCGAAGCCGAGGTGCGCAACATCCGCGGCCAGGCCTCACCGGAGGATGTCGAGGAACTGATCGATGAAGGCATCCTCGTCGTGCCCCTGCCGCCCGGCGAGGACGAAATCCACTAGAGCCGAACGATAGCGATCACGGCCGCGCGACGATCAGCGGCACCCGCATTTCATCGGCCGTCATGCCGCCGTGCACGCCGATAAGCTCGTGGGGCTTTTCACCCTCGACCTCATCGACGATGGTCCAGCCAGGCTCCATCAGCAGCACATGGCTGCCGACCCGCTCCGCCAGCCGGGGATGAGGCTGCCCGGGGCCGAGCAGTCCGGCAGCGATGCAGTCGGCGCCGGACATCGGCACGGCACGCCCCCGCAGCGTTTCCTCCGCCCAGCGCTCGAACTCCCGTTCGGCTCCCTGCCTGACCGCGCAGAATGCCAGCCGGCGCTCGCCGAACAGCGGTGCGGCGAGCATCGCGGATGCCTCGCCGTCCGGCGCCAGCTTCAGCGTGCGCTCCGGCGAGCTGTCGATGAAGCCGTGGTCGGCAGTGACCAGGATGCGCGTGCCGCTCCCTGCCAAGCGCTCGCAGAGGCGGGCGAACATTCCATCGATCTTGCCGAAGCAGCCCAGCGCCTGGGGCGAACGGCAGCCGTAGGCATGGCACAGCGCATCGAAACTCGGGTAGTAGGCATGGATGAAACCACCTTCACGGCCGAGTTCACCGATGGCCTCCAGCAGCACTTCCTCCAGCATCGCCAGGCCGTCGTATGGACGGACGCGCGCGCCGCGCGCATGGTGCTGCGAATAGGGGGAAAAAGCGATCTGGCTGGGCGAAAGCATCACCGTGGGCCGCTGCGCGGCGCGGAACATCGAGGCCTGCCGGAACAGGCGGGTCGCGATACCGGGCGCCAGTGCGCCGCCGCCGCGCAGCTCGAGCGGCAAAGGCGAGATCACGCCGCCGAAGCGAGGGTCGTGAATGAACCAGCCGTTCAGGCCGTGTTCGGCCGGCGAGGCTCCGGTCATCAGCGTGGTGATGGCACTGGCTGTGGTGCTGGGGAAAACCGAAGTCAGCGTGCGCCGATAATGGGCGGCGAGCACCGAGCCTGCACCGGCATCCGAGAGGAAATTCGCACCGAGGCCATCGATCACCAGCAGCACGACGCAGGCCGCTTCGCCTGCCTCGACTTCCGCAGCTTCGAGTCCGGCCCGGGGCCCATGCAGCCAGGTCCGCAGATCGCGCGCCAGGCCGTAGATCCCGCCCTGCTCATAATCGGGCAGGACATGGCCGCAAGGCCAGCGCGGCGCAGGGGTTGGGTTCGATTCCATGCCGGTCGGCGGGTCGTCAGTGCCCGTTCGCGGCCGAACTGCCGGTGCCCGGTGCCGCATGCGCACCGGCCAGGTAGTTCACCACCGCATTGATGTTCTTCTCTCCCAGCTGTGTCACCGCCGCCGTCATCGGCGCGGAAAAGCGCTCGCCGGATCGGGTCAGGTATCGCCGCAGGCTGATGCGCAGATATTCGGCCTGCTGGCCGGCAAGGCGCGGGAAAGTCTCGGCGCCGCCCGCATCGGGCTGGTGGCAGAGCGCACAGTGCTTTTCGTAGAGCCCGGCACCGGCGCCGGCATCCGCCTTCATCTGCGGCGGCGGGGATGAGGCGTAATACAGCGCGATGGCAAGCTTGTCGCGCTCGCTCAGCACTTTCATCAGCCCCTGCATGAAGTCGTCCTTGCGCGTGCCGGCGAGGAAGGCTTCGATCTGGGAAAGGATGTAGGCAGGATGCTGGCCTGCCAGATTGGGGACTTCGCCATAGCGGCTGACGCCTTGCTCGCCATGGCAGTTCGCACAGAAGAATGCAGCCTTGCGCCCCTCCTCTGCCAGCACCGCGCGTTGTGCGTCATCCACCTGCTGAAGCGCCTGGCTGGCGGACTCGGCGCCTGCAGGTGCCGCCAGGACCGCAGTCGGCAAGGCCAGCGAAAGGATTGCAATGGGAAGCCACTTCAGGTGCATATTTGTCCGACCCCTGCTCCGGATGGCCAAGATTACACCATTGCCGCGCGTCGATGGACAGGGGGCCACCGGTGTTTCGTCATGGGTGTGACTTTGGTCCGCTATGGCGCAGCGCATCGACGACCAGCGAGAAAGCCGGCGATGGCTGACGGCGGCTGGGGTAGTACAGAAAGTAGCCCGAGAACGGCTCGCACCAGTCTTCCAATACACGCATCAGCCGGCCTTCCTCGAGGTGCGGCGCAAACTCCTCCTCGGGCAGACTCGCGATGCCGAGTCCGGCGAGCGCGGCGTCCACGATGTTGGGTGAAGTATTGAAGATGAGCTGCCCATCCACGCGCACGTTCAGCTGTTTTCCGCGCCGCCGGAAATCCCATACGAAAATCCCGCCACTGCTCTGCATCCGCATGTTGATGCAGTTGTGATTCAGCAGATCGTGAGGGCTCTTTGGAATGGGGTGCGATTCGAAGTACTCGGGCGATGCGGCGATCGCCATGCGCAAAGGCGGTCCGATGGGCACCGCGATCATGTCCTTGTCGATGGTGTCGCCCAGCCGGACGCCGGCATCGAAACGATCCGTGACGATGTCCCGGAAACCGTAGTTCACGTCGAACTCGATCCTGATGTCCGGGTACTCGCGCAGCAAGGGGATGAGCTTCGGAAAGATCGTGGTCCGCAGGATGTGATCGCCGCAGGTGATGCGCACCGTTCCTGCAGGCTTGTCGCGCAATTCGGTCAGCTCATCCAGTTCGGCCTCGATCTCGTCGAAACGGTGGCCGATGGCGTTCAACAGCCGTTCGCCCGCCGCGGTCAGCGAGACGCTGCGCGTGGTGCGGGTCAGCAGCCGGATCTGGAGGCGTGCCTCCAGGCCGTTGATCGCCTGGCTCAATGCAGATTGCGTCACGCCCAGATGGGCAGCGGCACGCGTGAAGCTGCCTTCGCGCGCGATGGCGACGAAGTACAGGAGGTCGTTGAGGTTGCGTCTGGCCATGGCGCAGTTTCCCACGTATTTCGAGAGTTATTGGTTAGTTAACCTTATAAGGTCTTTAAGAATTCATTAGCTAGTCACAGCAAGTATCGAGGTGGAAGATACAGGGCATGAAAAAGTCATCCCCGGCTTCCCCGTTTCCCGCCCTCCATTCGCGGCGCGCAAGCCTGACGCTGCTGCTCGGCTCGTTCTTCGGCCTGGCTGCTTGCGGCTCGGGCAGTTCGCTTGCCCAGACGCCGGCAGAGGCGACGCCTGCCCCCTCGAAGGAGTTCGCCATGAAAATCCGCCTGATCGTCGGCGAGCGGGTTGCCACGGCCACGCTGTACGACAACGCCACCGCGAGGGATTTCGCCTCCCTGCTGCCGCTGTCCTTGACGATGACGGACTACGCCACCATCGAGCGCGTATCCGACCTGCCGCGCAAGCTCTCCACCCAGGGCGCTCCCGAAGGCATGGCGCCCGAAGCCGGCGAACTGACCCACTACGCCCCCTGGGGCAACCTGGCGATCTTCGTCAAAGGCCGCTCATGGTCGCGCAGCCTGCTGCCGCTGGGCAAGGTGGATGAAGGCCTGTCCATCCTGGCGCAGCCGGGGCCGTATCAGCTGCGCATCGAGCGCACCGAACCCTGACGCCATCCGTTGCCATCGCCGCGCGCATCCCCAGGGGGCCGCGCGGCATCGCCATTCAAAACGTAGAACAACAATCCTCCCCAGCCTCTCATGACCAGTACCGCCAGTAACGCAATCGACGCCCCTGCGGGCGACATCGAAACCCCCAACGAAACGTCAACGCAGCCCTCCTCCTGGGGCGGCGTCTTCGCCCTGTCGATCTGCGCCTTCGCTCTGATTGCCTCCGAGTTCCTGCCCGTCAGCCTGCTGACGCCCATCGCCGGCGATCTCGGCATCACCGAAGGCATGGCAGGCCAGGGCATCGCCATCTCCGGCGCCTTCGCCGTACTGACCAGTCTGTTCATTTCCGCGCTGGCCGGCAGCCTGAACCGCAAGACCCTGCTGCTGGGCCTGACCGCAGCGATGGGCGTATCCGGCGCCATCGTCGCATTGGCGCCGAACTACTTCACCTACATGCTGGGCCGCGCGCTGATCGGCGTGGTCGTCGGCGGTTTCTGGTCGATGTCGGCGGCCACCGCCATGCGACTGGTACCGATCCAGCAGGTGCCGCGCGCGCTGGCGGTGATCAATGGCGGCAATGCGCTGGCCACGGTGGTGGCCGCGCCGCTGGGCGCCTGGCTCGGCACCGTCATCGGCTGGCGCGGCGCCTTCCTCTGCCTGGTGCCCGTCGCACTGATCGCGCTGGCCTGGCAATGGAAGACGCTGCCATCGATGCAGGCCGCTGCCCGCATGCCCGGCATCGGCAACGCTTTCAAGGTCTTCACCCTGTTCGGGCACCCTGCCGTAGCCGTGGGCATGCTGGCCAGCAGCCTGTTGTTCATGGGCCAGTTCTCGCTATTCACCTATATCCGCCCCTTCCTGGAGACGGTCACCGACGTGCACGGCGCGGCGATCTCGCTGGTCCTGCTGGTGATCGGCGCCGCCGGCTTCATCGGCACCCTGCTGATCGGACGCATCCTGCAATGGGGCTTCTACCGGACGCTGATCGTGATCCCGCTGCTGATGGCGGCGATCGCCGTGGCGCTGGTCGCTTTCGGTGAGTGGACGGCTGCCGTCGTTGCGCTGCTGGGCATATGGGGGCTGACCGGCACTTCCGCGCCGGTGGGCTGGTGGGCATGGATCGCCAAGGCGTTCCCGAAGGATGCGGAAGCGGGTGGCGGCCTGTTCGTGGCGGTCGTGCAGATGTCGATCGCGCTGGGCTCGGTGGTCGGCGGCCTGCTGTTCGACCACAGCGGCCATCGGAGCACTTTCATCGTGAGCGCTGCGCTGCTGGTGGCTTCCGCCGTACTGACCGTGGCGACCGCGCGCAGGTCCGCGCACCGATGATCGCGGGCCAGCCATTTACCGCACGCATACGACCTGATTCCCGCAACTTCGAAGATGGAGAACACCATGAATGAATCCGCCAACAGCGCCACGACCGCCGAGCAGCCAACCTCCCGCCGGGGCTTCATCAGGAATGCTGCTCTCGCAGGATCGGCCACGCTGCTTGCCGCGCATGCAGGCCTGGCGCAGGCAGCGACCGCTACCACCACGGAGGCAAAGAGCATGCAGCTGACACAGGAATGGGACAAGACTTTCCCCAGGAGCGACAAGGTCGAGCACCGAAAAATCACGTTCAGGAACCGCTACGGCATCACCCTCGCCGCGGACCTCTATCAGCCGAAAAACTCCACCGGCAAGCTGGCGGCGCTTGCCGTCAGCGGCCCCTTCGGCGCGGTGAAGGAGCAGTCTTCCGGCTTGTATGCGCAGACCATGGCCGAGCGTGGATTCATCGCCCTCGCCTTCGACCCCTCCTATACCGGCGAAAGCGGCGGCGAGCCGCGCAACGTCGCCTCGCCCGACATCAGCGTCGAGGATTTCAGCGCCGCGGTGGACTTCCTCGGCCTGCAAGCCAATGTCGATCGTGAGCGGATCGGCATCATCGGCATCTGCGGCTGGGGTGGCATGGCGCTGAGCGCCGCTGCGGTGGACAAGCGCATCAAGGCCGTGGCCGCCAGCACCATGTACGACATGACGCGCGTGATGTCCAGGGGCTACAACGACAGCGTGACGCTAGAGCAGCGCACGCAGACGCTGGAACAGCTGAGCCGGCAGCGCTGGAAGGATGCGGAGGCCGGCACGCCCGCCTACCAGCCGCCCTACAACGAACTGCACGGCGGCGAAGCGCAGTTCCTGGTCGAGTACGCCAACTATTACCGGACGCCGCGCGGCTACCACGCGCGCTCGGTCAACTCCGGCAACGCCTGGACGATCACCACGCCGCTGCCGTTCATGAACCTGCCGATCCTCAGCTACATCCAGGAGATTTCGCCTCGGCCGATCCTGCTGGTCCACGGCGAGAAGGCCCACTCGCGCTACTTCAGCGAAACCGCCCATGAAGCGGCGGCAGAGCCGAAGGAACTCGTGATCATCCCGGACGCCGTCCACGTGGATCTGTACGACCGGATGGACAAGATTCCCTTCGACCGGATGACCGGGTTCTTCAACGAAAACCTGAAGTGAGACCGGCACGGAGCGACATCATGATCAAGGACAAAGTCGTCATCGTCACCGGCGCATCGTCGGGCATCGGCGAAGCCACTGCCAGGCTGCTTGCCAGCCAGGGCGCCAGGGTCGTCGCCTTCGCCATCGATCAGCCCGGGGATACGACAGTCAACGAGTTTACGGTCGGCCCCGCCAACCAGCCCTGGTGAGTACATGACAGTGGCTCGAACCTTCATCGCCGCATGGCCACCATCCTAGCCGTGAATCAGGACGGCTCCGAGCTCCAGACCATCATTCCGCCCGAGGCCGGCTACCTGCCCAACGACCTGGTGTTCGATGCCGAGGGTGGCTTCTACTTCACCGACTTCAAGGGCACCGCCACCGAGCCCACTGGCGGCGTCCATTACACCTCGCCGGATTTCTCGACGGTCACGCCGGTGCTGCCGAACCTGGCGATGGCCAACGGCATCGCGCTCAGTCCCGACGGCAAGTCACTGTGGGCAACGGAGTTCGGCCGCAACCTGCTGCACCGCATCCACCTCGCCGATGCAAACACCATCGCACCGATCGGCTCCGCCATCGCCTATCGCTTCGTCGGCCCTGCGCCGGACTCGATGCGGGTGGACGCCGACGGCAACGTCTACGTGGCGATCTACGGCCAGGGCCGCGTGCTGGCCTTCAACCGCAACGGCATTCCGATCGGCCAAGTGCTGCTGCCTGGGCGCGATGATGGCCACAACCTGGCATCGACCAGCCTGGCGATCGACCCCGGACGCAACGACCTCTACGCCGTCAGCAACGATGGCGACGGCGGACAAGGCGCGACGGTGTTCCACGCCAAGGTGTTCAGCAAGGGGCTGCCGCCGGTTCGATCGCAGTGATTCGCCTTGACAACAGCATGCCGCCGGAAGCCGCGCACCAAATGAGCAGTACTGCATCAGCTTATCAAGCACATTGGAGAACCGAAACATGAATCCGACGTATGACTTCAAGGGCCAGGTTGCACTGGTGACCGGCGCAGCCGCGGGAATGGGTTTGGCCACGGCCCGCGCTTTCGCCCAGAGCGGCGCATCGGTGGTGCTGTCCGATCTGGACGGCGAGCGCGTAGCCCAGGAAGCCGCGAAGATCGTTGCCGATGGCGGTACCGCCATCGGCATCGCCTGCGACGTCAGCGACGAGGCGCAGGTCGCCGCGCTGGTCGAGAAGACTGTCACGGAGTACGGCCGCCTCGACATGGCCTTCAACAACGCCGGCGTCATGGCGCAGATCGCGCCGACGGCCGATGCCACCAGCGAGGAATTCGAGCGCGTGATCGGCATCAATCTGCGCGGCGTATGGAATTGCATGAAGTACGAACTGCTGCAGATGCAGCGCCAGGGCAGCGGTGCGATCGTCAACAACGCCTCGGTCGGCGCGCTGACCGGCAATCCCGGCATCGGCGCCTACATTGCCTCCAAGCACGGCGTCGTCGGCCTGGCCCGCACTGCCGGCCTGGAGTACTGCACGCAGGGCATCCGCGTGAACGCGGTCAATCCCGGCACCATCGACACCCAGATCGCCCGCGACGTCGTCGGCGGCAGCGAAGAAGCCTTTGCCGAGCTGGAAAAAGGCGCACCCATCGGCCGCGCCGGCCGTCCCGAGGAAATCGCCTCGGCAGTGCTGTGGCTGTGCAGCCCCGGCGCCAGCTACGTGGTCGGCGAAGCGCTGACCGTGGACGGCGGCCTGACGGTACGTTGATCCGCTGGCCGGTCAGTGATCACCCCGGCTGGCGGGCCTCGATCGAGGACATGAAAAATGCTCAAGCAATCCAGTGACATGAATTCCGTTCGCTTCAACCCTGCAGCCACCGAACACGGAAGGCGGCGCGTGCTGAAAATGGCCGGCGCAGGCGTGGCGGGCATCGCCGCTGCCTCCCTGCTCGGCGCCCTGTCGGCAAGCAGTGCGCAGGCTGCGACCACAGGCCGCGCCGCGACCGGTGCGAATGGCTACAAGCACCTGGGCCGCA
The DNA here is from genome assembly GCF_025699485.1 of Thauera carbonicopians. Lineage (GTDB taxonomy): Bacteria > Pseudomonadota > Gammaproteobacteria > Burkholderiales > Rhodocyclaceae > Thauera. The sequence continues at coordinate 33,266 of NZ_JANUXN010000023.1, forward strand.
CCGGCCTCAGGGTCAGCCGCATCGCGCTGGGCACGATGAACTTCGGCGAACTGACCGACGAGGCGAGCAGCTTCAGGATCATGGACGAGGCGCTCGGCGCCGGCATCAACTTCTTCGACACCGCCGACGTCTATGGCGGCCCGCAGTCGCCCGACATGGAGAAGGGGTACGGCACCTCGGAGGAAATCATCGGCAACTGGCTGGCGAAGGACAAATCGCGCCGTGACCGGATCGTGCTGGCGACCAAGGTCTATCAGCCGATGGGCACCGGCCCGAACGACAAGTACCTGTCGGCCTACCACATCCGCCGCGCCTGCGAAGCGAGCCTGAAGCGGCTCAAGACCGATCACATCGACCTGTACCAGATGCACCACGTCGACCGCGCGACGCCATGGGAGGAAATCTGGCAGGCGATGGAACAGTTGATCCGCGAAGGCAAGATCACCTACGTCGGCAGCAGCAACTTCGCCGCATGGGACATCGCCATGGCGCAGGGCGCGGCGGCCTCGCGCAATCTGCTCGGCCTGGTGTCCGAGCAGAGCCTCTACAACCTCACCCAGCGCACCATCGAACTGGAAGTGATCCCTGCCCTGCGCCACCTCGGGATCGGCCTGATCCCCTGGAGCCCGATCGGCATGGGCCTGCTGGGCGGCGTGCTGGGCAGGATCACCGAAGGCCGCCGCGCGACGCCGGGTCTGCAGGCGCAGATCGAGCGCTTCCGCCCGCAGCTCGAAGCCTGGGAGGCGCTGTGCCAGGAGCTGGGCGAGGCGCCTGCAGTCGTCGCTCTCGCCTGGGTGATCCACAACCCGGTCGTGACCTCCGCGATCAGCGGTCCGCGCACCGTCGAGCAGATGCGCGAGAACCTCAAGGCGCTGGAGCTGAAACTTTCCGACGAGGTGCTGGCGAAACTGGACGAGATCTGGCCGGGACCGGGAGGCGAAGCACCCGAAGCCTACGCCTGGTGAGGGCGGCAGCCTGACTCGGCAGACCGTCGATCCCGAACGCAGCGGCCTCCATGCTGTCTCCAATGACGTTGACGGTGGCCAGGGCCCAATGGTGATCCGCGCCAAGATGTCCAGCAGAGGGTTGCCTCCTGCTTCGGCCCGTCAAGCTGTTGCCCCCCGGCAGCATGATCGGAGGATACGTCGATGGATCGAAGAAAGTTTCTCGCCGCAGGTGCCGGGCTGGGTTCGGCACTGACTGCCGGATCGCTGCTGTCCGCCATGCCTGTGCAAGCCCAGATGCCAGCGGCAGGTGCCACGGCCCGCAAGCGCCGCGTCTTCATCACCGGCTCGGCCGACGGCCTGGGCCATGCCGCAGCCAGGACGCTGCTCGGCGAAGGCCACGACGTCGTCGTGCATGTCCGCTCCCGAGCCAGGCTGACGGCCGTGCAGGAGCTCGTGGATCAGGGTGCTGTCGCCACGATCGGCGATCTGTCGGATATCGCGCAGATCCACGACCTCGCCGGGCAGGTCAATGCCATCGGCCGGATGGATGCCGTGATCCACAACGCCGGCGTCATCTCCGGTGCGCATCTGATGGTGGTCAATGTCGTCGCCCCCTATCTGCTCACTGCCCTGATCCAGCGCCCTCAGCGCCTGATCTACCTCAGCAGCGCGATGCACAAGAGCGGACGTGCCAACCTGGACGGTATCGACTGGTCCGGCCAAACCGCCACCGGCAGCTATTCGGACAGCAAGCTCTTCATCACCACGCTGACCGCGGCCGTCGCACGGCTGTGGCCCGATGTGTACAGCAACGCGGTCAATCCCGGCTGGGTGCCGACCAGGATGGGCGGCCCCAGTGCGCCGGACGACCTGCGGCTGGGCCACCTTACCCAGGAATGGCTCGCCACCAGCGACGATCCCGAAGCGCTGACCAGCGGTGGGTACTGGCACCATCAGCGCCGCGAGGAGCCGCATCCAGCAGTCGAGGACATCCAGTTTCAGGATCGTCTGCTGGCTGAACTCGAACGCGCCACCGGCACGAAGCTGGCGTGACGGTACTCATGAACAAGCTGCTGCTCCCGCTAAGGCGACAACATGCCCCCTGCCCATGGAATACGGCCGATCGTCGTCTTCCATGGGCTTTTTGCATCGGCAAACCAGAATGAGCACCAAAACACTCAGACTCAATTTCCCGCAATGGCAAGGCGGCACCGAACCCGCTTACCGCTTCGGCTCTGAACTGCTGCGCTGGCTGGCGCCCGCGCACGAAGGGCCGGAAGAAACGGTGGAGGTTCCGGTTGCATTCGGGCAGCCGCTTCAGATCGAACAGGGCATCAAGGCCCGCAGCGCCCTGCTGTCGCAGGCCCGCGCCGCACGTGCGGCCATCGAGCGGCACCAGCCCGAGCGCATCGTCGTGCTGGGCGGCGACTGCCTCGTCGATCTCGCCCCCATGGCCTACCTGAACCGCATTCACGACGGCAGGCTGGGCGTGCTGTGGATCGATGCTCACCCCGACGTCATGAGCACCGCCGAGTTCTCTCACGCCCATGCCCACGTCTTGGGCATGCTGCTGGGCCGCGGCGACGAGGAATTCACTGCCGAAGTCGAGCGCAAGCTGGATCCTGCGCGCGTGATGATCGCCGGCATGAGCGCCTGGACCGAGGCCGAAGGCCGCATTCTCCAGGAGCTGGGTGTGCGGCATACTCCCGCTGCCGATCTCGCCGACAGCAGCCAGCCGATCCTGGACTGGATCGAGGCCGAAGGCATCACCCACCTGGCCGTGCATTTCGATCTGGACGTGCTCGACGCCGCCCACTTCTCGCCACTGCTGTTCAACAAGCCCGAGCAGCCGGAAGGCATGTTCGACGGCATCGTCCAGGGCACGATGCGGCTGGGGCAAGTCATCCGCCTGCTGCAGGACGTCAGCGGCGCCTGTGACGTGGTCGGGCTCGGCACCGCGGAGTTCCTGCCCTGGGACATGCTGCGGCTCAGGGAGGCGCTGGCCGGTCTGCCGATCATGCGGGGATGACGGCTATCGCCCGTGGGCGGAGCTGGCGGCAATGATCCTGCCCATGAGCCGGTGCAGATCGCTGCGATGGCCGCTGCGCGCGGCCGAGGCACTGTCGTCCGAAGTCATCACCACCGTCAGGTTCAGCCGCGGCACGACATAGAGCATCTGCCCGCCGTAGCCCCAGCCATAACGCACCTGCTCGCCGGCAAATTCGGTCAGGAACCAGCCATAACCGTGGCCGTCGCCCGTCCATGGCGAGCGCGTGCGCTGCTGCCACGAAGCGGCGATCCACTCGCGCGGCAGCACGCGCTCGCCCGAACGGGTCACGCCGCCGTTGCAATACAGCTCGCCGAAGGCCAGCAGCGAGCGCGGACTCATGGCCATCTCGTTGCCGCCGAGGTGGATGCCTTGCGGATCGCGCGTCCAGGCGGTGATCGCAAACTCTTCGAGCGGTCCCAGCCAGTCGCGCGCCAGTTCCAGCATCGAACGGCCCGTCCGCCGGCTCAGGATGGCCGACAGCAGGTGCGTGGAGCCGGTGGAATAGATCATCCGCCCGCCGGGCTCGTCCTCGAAAGGCCGGGCGAGCGCGGCACGCACCCAGTTGCGGCTCGCCACCCAGGGGCCGTACCGGGGGCCGGAAGTCGATCCCAGCCCTGCCTGCATGGACAGCAGGTGGCCGATCGTCAGCCGCTGCATGCGCGGATCGGGGTCGGCCGGCAGATCGCGTGCGAGCAAGAGCGCCACGGCCTGGTCGGTGCCTTCGAGCACGCCCTTGTCGATCGCGATGCCGACCAGGGCTGAGATCACCAGCTTGGAGGCCGACTTGATGTTGGTCGATGCCGTGGTGGTGTGGCCCCGGTAGCCGCGCTCGGCCACGATCTCGCCCTCGTGGGCGACGACGACGGTCTGCAGCGGTGTCAGCGATTCGGCGTCGTCGAGAATCCCGTCCAGTGCAGCGACGAGGCTGCCCTCGTCCACTGCAGCAGGGCTGGCCATGTCGCCCTGGGCACGAACGGTACCGGCAGTCGTTTGAGCCGATGCAAGCGGAGCCACGCAAGCCATCGAAAGCATCTGGATGGACAGGGCAATGAACATGGACCGCACTGACGACCTCTTTCCTGTGAGCCGCCGACGCCGGCGTGCCGAGGAAGGACCACGGCGCTCGGCAGGGGTTCAAGCGGCGCTGCGGCCGCCCCGCTTCACGCCTTCACAGGTCTGGACGACTGGAACTCGGCGCGCAGCCTGCGCGTGGGCACCACGCCGTTCTTGACCGCCAGAATTTCAGCCATCACGCTCACCGCGATCTCCGCAGGTGTTTTACTGCCTATGTAGAGACCCACTGGCGAATGCAGGCGCTGCACGGACGCTTCCGTCTCGTTGAAGTGTTCGATGAAGCGCTGCGTGCGGCTGTTCGCGTTGCGCCGCGAGCCGATGGCGCCGACGTAGAACGCCGGGCTGTGCAATGCTTCGAGCAGCGCCATGTCGTCGAGCTTGGGATCGTGGCTCAGGGCGACGATGCAGCTACGGGCGTCGGGGGCAAAAATGCGCACGGCGTCGTCGGGCATTTCGGTGGTGATGTGCACGCCGGCCACGGCCCAGGTATCCCGGTGTTCGGCACGCGGATCGCACAGCGTCACGGCGAAGTCGTTGAACAGCGCCATCGTCGCCACGTATTCGGCCAATGCGCCGGCGCCGATCAGCAGCATCCGGTACTGCGGCCCGAAGGTGCTGGACAGCATGGTGCCGTCGAAATGCAGCGGCTCGGGCGCGCTGGCCGCTTTCAGGCTCGCTGCGCCGGAGCGGCAATCCACCGTGCGGCGGACGAGCTGCCCCGCTTCCAGGCGCCGCACCAGCTCATCGAGCGCGGCAGGATCCGGTTCGAACTCCAGCAGCAGCTCCAGCGTACCGCCGCACGGCAGGCCGAAGCGGTGCGCTTCGTCGGCAGTCACGCCATAGCGCACCAGCCTGGGCGCCGAGCACGGCATGCCCGGGCCGCCATAGACCGTGGTGTAGCCATGGATCAGGTCGTCCTCGATGCAGCCGCCCGAGACCGAACCGATGCAGCGGCCGTCCTCGCGCAGCGCCATCATCGAGCCGGGCGGCCGCGGCGACGAGCCCCAGGTCTTGACCACCGTGGCCAGCATCAGCCGATGTCCGGCTGCATGCCAGTCCCGCGCCGCGCGCAGCACGCGCACGTCGACACTTTCCATCAGACTGCTCCCCGGGTTTCGAGCAGGGCCTCGGCCCGTGCCAGATCGTCCAGCGTGTCGATGTCCAGGACGATGCCCTCATCGTCCAGCTCCATGTCCAGCACCCTCCCCGCCTGCCGCTGCGCCCGCACGACGGCAGCCGCACCCGCATCGCCGCCCAGTGCCATCAGCGCCGCGCGGCATTCGCGGCCGAAGCCGACCGGGTGGCCTTGCCGTGCATTCCAGAACGGCATGACCACCGGATGCGAAGCCAAGCCCTCCGCCACCCGCAGCAGGCTGCGGGCGTCGACCAGCGGCAGATCGCCCGGCAGGATCAGCCAGCCGGCGGCATCGGTCGTGGCAGCGACGCCGCGGGCGATGGAGTCGCCCATGCCATCCGTGCCGTTTGCCGGCCGCACGACATGACAAGCCAGGCCCGACGCGGCGACGCGGCGCAGCACATGCTCGAGCACCGGCACGCCGGCCAGCAGCGCATCGAGCTTGTGCGTGCTGCCGCCGGCGCGGGCGAAGCGCTCGCCCCGCCCGGCGGCCAGCACGATCACGGTGGGCGCTTGCTGCACGTCGCGCTATGCCACCGTGCGCACCGGCAGGCTGCGCACGCGCTTGCCGGTGGCGGCGAAGATTGCATTGCACAGCGCCGGCGCTACCGGCGGCACCGGTGGTTCGCCGACGCCGCCGGGCGGCAGCTCGTGGTCGTCGTTGACTAGGTGGGTGCGGATCACGCGCGGCGAGGCCTGGTGGCGCAGCACTTCGTAGTCGTGGAAGTTGCTCTGCCTGACCCTGCCGTTCTCGAAGCTGATCTCGCTGGCAAGCGCCAGGCTCAGGCCCATGATCGCACCGCCTTCCATCTGCGCGCGGATGCGCTCGGGTTTGATCTGCGGGCCGCAGTCCAGCGCCATGTCCACCGCCACCACCTGCACTTCGCCGCTGGCATCCACCTTCACCTCGACCACCGTGGCGGTGTAGCTCATGAAGCTGTAGCAGAACGCCAGGCCCAGGCCGTGCCCTTCGGGCAGTTCGCGCCCCCAGCCGGCGCCCTCGCATGCGGCCTCGATCACGCCGCGCAGGCGGCCGGTGTCGTAAGGGTAGCGCTCGGGCGACTCGGTGTAGTTCCAGGTATCGGCCATCATGCCGGGGTCGATCCTGCGCGCCGGGCCGATCAGCTCGAGCGCGAACTGGCGGTGATCCTTGCCGGCACGATGCGCCAGTTCGGCGATGAAGCACTGGGCCGCAAAGGCGTGCGGGATGTTCGCCACCGAGCGGAACCAGCCGATGCGCGCATGGGCCGCCACTTCGGCGGTTTCCACCCGCACGTTCGGGATCACATACGGCATGTTGATCGCCGACATCGCCGATTCGGTGATCTGCTGTCCCTTGGCGCCTTCGACAAACAGTGAAGCAATCGTCGGCGAGGCGCTGCGGTGCAGCCAGGACTGCACCTGGCCGCTGCCGTCGATGACGGCTTCCAAGCGTTCGATCGAGACGGTGTGCAGGTAGTCGTGATGGATGTCGTCCTCGCGCGTCCACACCAGCTTGACCGGCGTGCCTTCGGGCATGGCCTGGGCGACGATGGCCGCTTCATCGACGAAGTCCGGCTTGGATTTGCGGCCGAAGCCACCGCCCAGCAGCAGCACCTTGACCTTGACCTTCCCCGGCTCGAGTTTCAGCCGCCGGGCCACGGCGGCCTGCGCCGCGGCGGGGTTCTGCACCGAAGTCCAGACCTCGGCACGGCCGTCCTCGATCCGCACGGTGGCGACCGGCGGCTCCATCGACGCATGGGCCAGATGCGGAATGTAGTATTCGGCAGCCAGGCGCTCGGCTTCCGGCGCCTTCGCCCATGCCTCCGCGACATTGCCCTGGTCGCGCATCAGCTTGCCGGGCACACGCGATGCGGCTTCCAGTTCCTGGCGGTAGGCGACGGAGTCGTAGCTGCCGTTGGGGCCGTCGTCCCATTCGATTTCCAGCGCGTCACGGCCCTGGATGGCGGCCCAGGTATTGCGCGCAACCACGGCGATGCCGCCCAGCGGCTGGAAGGCCGGCGCGCCCTGGAAAGCGGGAATCTCCACCAGCTTCAGCACGCCGGGCACGGTCAGCGCCTTGCTGCCATCGAATTTCCGCAGCTTGCCGCCGACCACCGGCGGGCGTGCCACCACGGCGTAGACCATGCCGGGCAGGCGCATGTCCATGCCATAGACGGCCTCGCCCTTGCCGATCGCTTCCAGGTCGACCAGCCTCACCTTGTCCTTGCCGATGTAGCGGAAATCCTCCCGCGCCTTGAGCTTCAGAGCATCGGCCGTTGGCACCGGCTGCCGTGCCGCGTCGGCCGCCAGTTCGCCAAAGCCCAGGCGCCGGCCGCTGGGCTCGTGCAGCACCTCGTGCTGCACCGCCCTGACTTCGGACACCGGCACCGACCAGCGCGCCGCCGCAGCCGCTTCGAGCATCTGCCGTGCCGCCGCCCCCACGCGCCGCATCGGCATCAGGAAGTGGCGAACGCTGCGCGAGCCATCGACGTTCTGGTTGCCGTAGCGCCCCTCGTCCGCCTCGGCCTGCACCACCTCGACGCGCTCCCACAGCGCCTCCATCTCATCGGCCACCACCATCGGCAGGCTGGTGCGCACACCGGTGCCCATCTCGGCGCGGTGGGCGACGATGGTCACGGTGCCGTCTTCGGCGATCGAGACGAAGACCAGCGGATCGTCCACCGTGCCGCCGGGCATGGAATCGGCGCCATATTTCGGCGCTTCGGCATCGGCCGCCCTGGCCGCACTGACCAGCCCGCTGGAGGTGACGGCCAGGGTCAGCACACCGAGGCTGCCCTGCAGGAAGGCGCGCCGGGAAAGTCGCACGGTCGCAGTCATTGCCGGCCCCCCGAAACCAGGCTGCCCGCTGCCTGCTCGATGGCAGCGCGGATGCGCGGGTAGGTGCCGCAACGACAGATGTTGCCGCTCATGGCATCGTTGATCTGCTGCTCGGTGGGTGCCGGCGTGGTCTTCAGCAGACTCACCGCGGTCATGATCTGGCCGGCCTGGCAGTAGCCGCACTGGGCGACGTTGTTCTCCGCCCAGGCCTGCTGCACCACCTGGCCGATGCGGTCGGCCTCCATGCCTTCGATGGTCGAAATCTCGCGTCCGGCCGCGGCCGAGACCGGCGTGACACAGGCGCGCACGGGCTGGCCGTCGATGTGGACCATACAGGCACCGCATACCGAGATGCCACAGCCGAACTTGGTGCCGGTCATGCCGAGCTCGTCGCGCAGGGCCCACAGCAAGGGCATGTCGTCCGGCACGTCGACCTTCCTGGTCTGGCCGTTGACTTGGAGATGTGTCATTGGCGAACTCCTCTGGGGGTAAGCGCACGGGGCGCAGATTATGCGAGCCTGTGTTTCGAAGCGGCTCTTGTTCGAGTCCGAGGATTTTCCCCGAAAACCTCTGCTTTGATAAATTAGCGAGGCTAATAACTACTGTAAGCGCTCGTCAGGCGCTCGCAGGGTCTGCCCGCCCGAAGCCGCCTCCCGCAACAGCCAGTCCCGGAATGTCTGCAGCTTCGGCATGCCAGCGCTTTCCGGCCGATACACGACGTAGTAGCCCAGCTCGGAAGCGAAGCGGACCCCGGGGAACAGCCGCAGCACCCGGCCGGATGCCAGATCGTCGTGGGCCATCACGCTGCGGGCGAGCGCCACGCCCCGGCCCTCGATCGCAGCCTGCAGGACGGCCGCGGAGTTGTTGATTCTCAGCCCGCGTGAAGCCGCCACACCGGCCACCCCCATCTTCTGCAGCCACTTTTCCCAGGTCGGGAAGCCCGCATGGCCATCCATCGACAGGTCATGGATCAGCGTGGCGCGGCCGAGGTCGCCCGGCTCGTGCAAAAGCTGGCTACGCAGCAGCTCGGGCGAGCACACCGGGTAGATCTCCTCGTCCATCAGCTTCTCCGCCACCAGGCCCGGCCAGCTTCCCGCACCGTAGCGCACGCCGATATCCACGCGCTGGGCGACGAAATCGACCGGTTTGAGGTTCGTTTCCAGGCGCAGGTCGGTATCCGGGCATGCGGCCTGGAAGCGCTCGAAACGCGGCAGCAGCCACTTGGCGGCAAAAGCCGGGCTGACGGTGACGGTCAGCACTCCGCCGCCGGCGCCTTCTTTCAGCCGTTCGAGGCCGATCGCCAGGCGATCGAAGCCGGCCCGGATGTCGGGCAGCGCTCGTAAAGCCGCATCGGTGGCAACGAGCCTGGCGCGGCCGCTGCTGCTGCGGATGAACAAGGGCGTCCCGAGCCATTCCTCCAGGCCGCGAACGAGCTGGCCCACGGCAGCGGGCGTGACGTTCAGTTCCTGCGCGGCAGCCGAAAAGCTCCGATGCCGGGCGCTGGCTTCGAATGCGCGCAAGGCGTTGAGATGAACGGGCAGTTTCATCACGGGAAAGTTTTTCTTTCAATGACAGACACTTTATCTCATTTGCTGCCCGCAGGAAGTCGGCGAAGAATCTGCGCCCAACTGCCAGCCGGCAGGTAAACAGAGAGACTTCAAATGAACGATCAATTCAAGGGCAAGAAGCTGCTCGTCGTCGGTGGCAGCAGCGGAATGGGCCTGCAGACGGCACGCATGGTGATCGCTGGCGGCGGCAGCGCGGTGATCGTCGGCAGGAATGCGGAGAAAACCGAGCAAGCACGCAAGGAGCTGGCTGCACGGGGCCAAGCCTGGGCCTTGACCGCAAACCTCAGCAGCAGCGAAAGCCTCGCCGCACTGCTCGACATCATCGACGAGCAGCACACCGACATCGACCTGCTGGTCAATGCAGCAGGCGTGTTCTTCCCCAAGCCTTTCCTGGAGCACTCGGAAGCCGACTACGACCAGTATATGAAGCTGAACAAGGCCTTCTTCTTCATCACCCAGAAGGTCGCCGCCAATCTGGTTACCCAAGGCAAGCCCGGTGCGATCGTCAACATCGGTTCGATGTGGGCCAAACAAGCCATCGCCGCCACGCCGTCTTCCGCCTATTCGATGGCCAAGGCCGGCCTGCATTCGCTGACCCAGCATCTGGCGATGGAACTCGCCCCCAGGCAGATCCGCGTCAATGCGGTGTCACCGGCCGTGGTCGAAACCCCGATCTACGAAGGCTTCATTCCCAAGGCAGAAGTGCACGAAGCCTTGCAAGGCTTCAACAGCTTCCACCCCATCGGCCGTGTCGGCACACCGCAGGACGTCGCCGAGGCCGTCGCCTTCCTGCTCTCGGACAAGGCAGGCTGGGTGACGGGCGCAGTCTGGGATGTCGACGGCGGCGTCATGGCTGGCCGCAACTGACCACGACGTACGCGGACAGTCGCATACACTTTCGGCGCCGGACTCCATCCCGGAATCCGGCCTGCCCCGAAGGAGACAAGGATGGAAATGCAGAACTGGAACACCTATCGCGATGCACTGATGGAACGCATCGGCGATTTCGGCTCCCTGAATCCGGAAGTGATCAAAGGTTTCGCGGCGCTCGACGGCGCTGCGGCCAAGGGGAGACATCTGGACCCCAAAGTACATGAGTTGATTGCCCTGGCCGTGGCAGTGACCACGCGCTGCGACGGCTGCATCTCGGTGCACACCCAGAAAGCCGTCGAACACGGCGCGACCCGTGAGGAAATCGCCGAAGCACTGGGCGTGGCGATCGCCCTGAACGCGGGCGCCGCCCTCGTCTATTCCGCGCGCGTGCTCGATACCCACGCACAGTTGCCCAAGCCCTGAGCCACATCGGGCGTGCGTTGCCGGTTTTATCTGTCTGCCGCGCGCGCCCATTGCCGAAAACATCTCGATGCTGATTAATGCCGATTTTTCCCGCTCGGCCATCGTCGCAGCCAACCAATACCACTGGGTGGCCTCGCCTCAGAGCGGCGTCGAGCGTGTGATGCTGGACTGCGTAGGTTCGAATCGGGCCCCCGCAACCAGTATCGTGCGTTACGCACCTGGATCCTGATTCCCGCCCCATCCGCACCCCGGCGGCGAGGAAATTCTCGTGCTGTCCGGAATCTTCTCCGAAGACGATGCCCACTATCCGGCGGGCTGGTATCTGTGTAATCCGCCCGGTTCGGGCCATCAGCCACCCAGCGAGGAAGGCGCCACCATCTTCGTCAAGCTGCAGCAGATGCCGTCGCAGGAGCGGCACGCCGTGCGCATCGACACACGGGACTCCTCACCCTTGATCCTGCTCGGGCTGCGCTGGAAATTCGGTTTCCTCCGTGCTGGTACCGGAAGGCCACCGGCCAGTGGAGAAGACGCGGGTAGAATCGCTCGACGATTTCATCATCTTCGGCGTTGCTCCTTCCCCTCCGGCGACCGCTGTCCGCCCAAGGCTGCCAACCCCCATGGCCGGATCTGCCATGGCGCCGATCTTCAGGATTGATCAACATGTCTGCTGCCGCGCTGCGGGAACGGCTCGAATCCCGGCAGGTTGCCATCTATTTCCTCGCAGTGCTGCTCGCCGCCGCGCTGGCGTGGCTGCTGCCGGGCACCGCGGCACTGGCGCCGGCGATCGATCCCCTGCTCGCCTTCATGCTGTTCGTCACCTTCCTGCAGGTGCCCTTGATCGAGCTGCGCCAGGCCTTGGCGAACGTGCGCTTCCTCGGCGCCTTGCTGACGGCGAACTTCATCGTCGTGCCGATACTGGCGGCGGTGCTGATGAACTGGCTGCCGGACGATCCGCTGCTGCGCACCGGCGCCTTGCTGGTGCTGCTGGCGCCGTGCATCGACTATGTGGTGACCTTCGCCCATCTCGGCCGTGCCGATGCCCGGGCACTGCTGGCATCCACGCCGGTGCTGCTGGCCGCGCAGATGTTGCTGCTGCCGGTTTTCCTGGGGCTGTTTCTCGGTGAGGGCGCGGCCCGGGTCGTGCAATGGGAGCCCTTCCTGCATGCCTTCACCTGGCTGATCGCAGTGCCGCTGGCGCTTGCCGCCGCCTGCCAGGCATGGGCCGCCCGCACCGAAACGGGCGCGAAAGCGGCGTCCCTGCTGGGGCTGTTCCCCGTGCCCGCCACCGCGGCGGTGCTGTTCGTCGTCGTCGCGGCCGTGACGCCCCAGCTCGGCCTGGCGCTGGATGCGGTTCGCGCGGTCGTACCGGTCTACATCGCCTTTGCCGTCGTCTCGCCGCTGCTGGGCTGGACGGTGGCGCGCGGCTGGCGGCTGCCGGCGGATCAGGGGCGGGCAGTCGCCTTCAGCAGCGCCACCCGCAACTCGCTGGTCGTGCTGCCGCTGGGGCTGGCGATTCCGGGCGCCCTTCCCTTGATACCGGCGGCGATCGTCGCGCAGACGCTGGTGGAACTCGTCAGTGAACTGCTCTACGTAAAGCTGCTGCCGCGTCTGGGTTTGGTTTCGACACCCAAACGTTAAGGGGCTTGTGGGCAGCAATCGCCGCCCACAAGCCCCCCATCGCATCAAATCCACTGCCGCCCGGCACCTTCCGGTGCCGGACATGGCCCGATTCACGTCAGGCAGGCAGCGGCACCAGCGGGTTGCCGTACATCGGGTCGTCCTGCTTGGAGGCCAGCGCCTTCTCCAGGTCGATGCCGAGCGCCTTGGCCACGCCGGCGCCGTAGGCCGGATCCGCCGCATGGCAGTTGCGGATATGGCGGAACTTGATGAACTCCGGTGCATCGCCCATGGCGCGGCCGGTGTTGCCGAACAGGGCTTCCTGCTGCGCCGGCGTCATCAGTTGGAACAGCTTGCGCGGCTGCTCGAAGTAGTTGTCGTCGTCCTGGTGGTAGGACCAGTACTTGGCTTCGCCGGTCAGGCGCAGCGGCGGCTCCTCGAACTCCGGCTGCGCCTGCCACTGGCCGAAGCTGTTGGGCTCGTAGTGCGGCAGGCCGCCGTAGTTGCCATCCACCCGGCCTTCGCCGTCGCGGTGGTTGCTATGCACCGGGCAGCGTGCCCGGTTGACTGGGATCTGGTGGTGATTCACGCCAAGGCGGTAGCGCTGCGCATCCGCGTAGTTGAACAGGCGGGCCTGCAGCATGCGGTCCGGGCTGGCGCCGATGCCGGGCACCAGGTTGGACGGCGAGAAGGCGCTCTGCTCGACGTCGGCGAAGAAGTTTTCCGGGTTCTTGTTCAGCTCGAACTCGCCCACTTCGATCAGCGGGTAGTCGCCCTTGTACCAGACCTTGGTCAGGTCGAAGGGGTGCAGGCGGTATTTCTCGGCATCGGCCTCGGGCATGACCTGGATGTACATCGTCCACTTGGGGAAGTCGCCGCGCTCGATGGCCTCGTACAGGTCGCGCTGGTGGCTTTCGCGGTCCTTGCCGACCAGAGCTTCGGCCTCGGCGTCGGTCAGGTTCTTGATGCCCTGCTGGGTCCTGAAGTGCATCTTGATCCAGAAGCGCTCGCCTTTCGCGTTCCAGAAGCTGTAGGTGTGCGAACTGAAGCCATGCATGTGGCGGTAGCTGGCGGGGATGCCGCGGTCGCTCATGACCACGGTGACCTGGTGCAGCGCCTCGGGCAGCAGCGTCCAGTAGTCCCAGTTGTTGGTGGCGCTGCGCATGTTGGTGCGCGGATCGCGCTTGACGGCCTTGTTCAGATCGGGGAACTGGCGCGGATCGCGGACGAAGAACACCGGCGTGTTGTTGCCGACCATGTCCCAGTTGCCTTCCTCGGTATAGAACTTGAGGGCGAAGCCGCGGATGTCGCGCTCGGCGTCGGCGGCGCCACGCTCACCGGCCACGGTGGTGAAGCGGGCGAACATTTCGGTTTTCTTGCCGACTTCGCTGAAGATCTTGGCCCGGGTGTAACAGGTGATGTCCTTGGTCACCGTGAAAGTGCCGAAGGCGCCCGAACCCTTGGCATGCATGCGGCGCTCGGGAACGATCTCGCGCACGAAATTGGCGAGTTTTTCGTTGAGCCACACGTCCTGCGCCAGCAAGGGACCGCGCGGACCGGCAGTGAGGCTGTCGCGGTTGGTGACGACTGGGGCACCGAAATCGGTCGTCAGCTGGGTCACGGGACACTTCTTGGTATCGTCATTCATGGCGAACTCCTGCTGCTGGTTAGTCGATAGACCCCATTGTCTGAATGGGTGTTTGAATTTTATGAAAATTATTCAAACAACGAAATTTAATAGTTTCTATCGATGTCATAGGCACAGTGATCGGGCTGTCGTCACTCAGGCTGCCGAGCGCCGCACCATGAATCTTTCGACATACTCATTGGCCGGATGGTTGCGGATGTCGTCCGGGCTGCCCATCTGCTCCACCTTGCCGTCGCGCAGGATGACGATGTATCGGCCCAGGCGCAGGGCTTCGTCGATGTCGTGCGTGATGAAGACGATGGTCTTCTGCAGGCGCTGCTGCAGGGCCAGCATCTGGTCCTGCATGTCCCGGCGTATCAGCGGGTCCAGCGCCGAAAAAGCTTCGTCCATCAGCAGGACGTCGGCGTCGATCGCCAGCGCGCGCGCCAGCCCGACTCGCTGGCGCATGCCTCCCGACAGCTCGTCGGGGTAGTTGTTTTCATAACCGAGCAGCCCCACCCGCTCCAGCCAGACGGCTGCCTTCTTGCGCGCTTGCGCCTGGCTTTCGCCGCGGACATCGAGGCCGAAGGCCACGTTGTCGATGACGTTGACGTGCGGCAGCAGGCCGAAATTCTGAAACACCATGCTGACGCGGTGCCGGCGCAGCTCGCGCAGGTCGGCCATGCTCAAGTCCAGGATGTTGCTGCCGTCGATCAGGATCTGCCCGGCCGAAGGGTCGATCAGCCGATTCAGATGACGGACCAGGGTGGACTTGCCCGATCCCGACAAGCCCATGATGCAGGATATCTGCCCCGCGGCGAGCGTGGCACTGACCCCGGCCAGGCCCACGTTGCAGCCGGTCTCGGCCTGGACGCTGGCCTTGTCGCAGCCCTGGCGCAGGAGCTCGACCGCCCTGGCCTCCTGCGGCCCGCCTTCGCGCGGGCCGAAAACCTTGTACACGTCGCGTATCTCTATCTTGGCCTCGCTCATCGCGGCTTCTCCTCCGACGTGGCGGCGCGCTGCCGGCGCGGCCGTCCGTAGGCCTGGGTGATCCGGTCTATGACGATGGCCAGGATCACGATGGCCACCCCCGCCTGCAGGCCGCGGCCCACGTCCAGCGTCTGGATGCCCGCCAGTACGTCCTCGCCCAGGCCGCGCGCGCCGATCATCGACGCCACCACCACCATGGCCAGCGCCATCATGGTGGTCTGGTTGATCCCCGCCATGATGCTCGGCCGGGCCAGCGGGAGCGTCACCTTGGTCAGCATCTGCCAGCGCGTGACGCCAAAGGCCTGCGCCGCTTCGACGACGTCGGGATCGACCTGGCGCAAGCCGAGCGTGGTCAGGCGGATGAGCGGCGGCACCGCATAGATGATGGTGGCGAACAGGGCCGGCACCTTGCCCAGGCCGAACAGCATCAGCACCGGAATCAGATACACGAAGCTCGGCAGGGTCTGCATGACGTCCAGCACCGGAGCCAGCACCCGGCGCAGGACGCGGCTGCGCGCGGCGACGATGCCCAAGGGTATGCCGATGACGATGGACACCAGCGTCGATGCCAGGACCAGGGCGAACGTCTGCATGAGCTTGTCCCACAGGCCCATGGCGCCGACCAGGTACAGGCAGGCCGGATACAGCACCGCCGCCACGGGCTTTCGCGTGGCATGCCAGGACAGCGCGGCGACCAGCAGCAGGAAGCCCCAGGGTGGAATCGCCAGCATCAGGCGCTCGACCGGCAGCAGCACGCCGGCCAGCATGAAGTCGCTGACCCGGCGGAACACACCGCCGTATTCCTTGACCATGCCCATGAGCTGCCTGTTCACGAGATCGGAAGCGGACCAGTCCGGGAAGATGCCGTGGCCGGCCGGCGCCGCTCCGGCAATCTCGGGCATACCGGCCGGCGCCAGCGCTGCGGCGACGCGCGCGCCCACCTCCTGCGGCAGCCAGGCTCGCCATACATCCGGGTGCTCGCGCAGGAACCGGTCGGCCATGGCCTCGCCGCTCCTGCGGGCTTCGGTCATTTCCAGAATCATGCGGTTCATCAGCGCCGGTTCGAACTGGAGCTTTTCGAAAAAGGCCACCAGGTCCGGGTTTCGGTCGGCGAAGGGCGCGGACACGGCCACCGAGAGCCGCGCCCGCAGGAAGTCGGAGGAGCAGAGATCGCCGTCGCCGCTGACGATGGCGTCCCAGCATTTCTGCTCGAAAGGGTCCTGCTCTATCCGGTGGAACTTGTACTTGGCCATCAACCCTGCGGGCTGCCAGTAGTAGAACAGGATCGGCCGTCCCCTGTCGTAGGCCGAGTTGATGGCCGCATCCAGCGCGGCGCCGGTACCGGCGCGAAAGTTGGTGTAGTGCTCTTCCAGGCCATGCAGGCGCAGCAGCCGGCTGTTGGTCGCTTCGCAGACCCAGCCCGACGGGCAGTTGAGAAAACGCCCCTTGCCGGGGTCTTCAGGATCGGTGAAGAGCGACTTGTATCGCGGCAGATCGCGCCAGTTGCGCAGATCGGGCGCCAGCGCCTCGATCCCCCGCTCGGCGTCGCCATGAACCAGAAAATCGGGCACATACCAGCCCTGCTCTGCTCCGCCGGCCAGGGTATCGCCCACGACTTCGATCTTTCCCTGCCGGATCGCTTCTTCGATGATGGACGACCTGCCGGACCATATTTCCGCGATGATCTGCAGATCGTCCTGGGCCAGGGCCGACTCGATGGCAGCCGACGCACCGGGCACGATCTCCGTCGCGCAGCCGTAGCCCGAGGCGAGTATCCGGCGGACGACATGCGTGGTGAACGAAGCGCTTTCCCAGTTCAGGTCTGCCAGCCTGACCGCTTGCCCGGCATTGCAGGGCGCCGCCTGCCCCTTCGCCGCCAGAGGCAGCATGAAGGCCAGGCACATGGATGCGAGAGCAAGCGTACGCAGCAATTTCCCCATTCGGACTGACTCCCTTTCTGCCTCCTGCACAGCCGGCGAATGCTTGCCGCAGCCGTCATCCGCGGTTCAAAGCTGCGACTCCAGCGGCAGCATGCCGATGATTCGCGCGGCAAGCCGCCGCCGCAGCGAAGTTTCGGGCTCCCGGTCGTAGCGGACGATCTCCCCGTTCTGGCCTGCGCTCCATTCCAGCCCGCCTTCCGGCTTCAGACGGACCTCGTAGCTGCGCGAAGGCGCGGTTTCACGCTGCCAGACTGCCGCCATCTTCGCCACCAGCGTCTCGGAATCGAAGAGCACGCCCATCTCGGTGTTGAGCGAAGTCGAGCGCGGATCGAGATTCATCGAACCGATGAAGCCCACGCGCCCGTCGGCACTGAAGGCCTTGGTATGCAGGCTTGCACCGCTCGACCCGCGCAGGGAGAAATCCTTGTCCTGATCCTCGGGGCGCAGTTCCCAGAGCCTGATGCCCGCCTCGAGTAGCGGGACGCGGTAGCGCGCATAGCCGCCATGGACCGCAGCCACATCGGTCGCGGCCAGGGAATTGGTCAGGACCGAAACCGAAACGCCTTTTGCGGCAATGGCGGCGAGTATCGCCGTACCCTGCTCTCCGGGAATGAAATAGGGCGAGGTGATCTCGAGCCGTTCGCGCGCGCCCTCGAATACCGGCCGCAGCTCGTGCATCAGCCAGTTCTCGCCATCCCTGCCAAGCGCCTTCTGCGGCGGATCGGCGATGATCCGTGCGCTTGCCGTCCAATGGGGCTGCTCCGCCTCGGGGTCGAGCAGCGAGAGCCGTTCGACGAGGCGCTGCAGGTATGGGCGGGCAGCGGCCTCATCGGCGGTGCCGCTCAATCCCGGGGCAATACGTTCCAGTGTGGCACTGGGGTCTTGCACGGGCGAGAGCCTGTCGATCGGCAGCGCCACGCCGCTGTTCCAGTAGTCGTCGAAGATCGTTTCCGCCTGAGCGACGACAGGCCCCATCACCAGTACGTCCATGTCGCGGAAATTGGTTTCTTCGGCCGCATCGAAATACTCGTCGCCGATGTTGCGCCCGCCCAGGATCGCGATGCGCCCATCGACGATCCAGGCCTTGTTGTGCATCCGCCGCGTCACGCTGAATGCCCGCAGCGCCATTTCGAGGCCGCGTCGCAGGCTGCCCTCCCGCGCCCGGGTCGGGTTGAAGATGCGGATCTCGATCTGCGGATGGTGCGCCATCGCGATCATCGCGTCCCAGGTATGGCTGGTGCCGATGTCGTCGATCAGGATCCGCACCCGCACGCCGCGCCCGGCCGCGGCAAGCGCCTCGGCAAGGAGAAGCCGGCCGGTCAGGTCCTCATGCCAGATGTAGTACATCAGATCGAGCGAACGCTCGGCCTTGCGGGCCGAAAGGCCGCGCGCGGCAAAGGCGTCGAGGTTCTCGGCCAGCAGGACCAGGCCGTTTTCGCCCGGGTGCGCATCCGTCGCGGCGCCGATCTGCCGGTCGAGCAGCGTCTGCCCACCCTCGACCGGCAGCGCCCGGGAGATCTCTCCCTGGACGCGGGCTGCGAAGACGCCGTACAGCCAGGTCGCAAGCACCGAGGCCGCGACGAAGCACAGACAGGCAAGGACAATGAACCGGATCATGGCCATCCTTCAGTACGGCGCCCGGAACGGATGGGCACACGAGGATTCAGCCCCGGTGGAATGGATACTTTCGAGGCTCCGAGGAACAGCAGGCCGGTCGTGCCCGATCGGCAACAGCCCACACGCAGGGCCGGGTCCGGCAGCCACGGGAATTGTAGCGCCCGAGCCCCCTCGCGCAAGATGCACGCATAGCGCAGGTGGATTTCGGGATAGTCGTCCGAGGAAACGCACTCTTGCCGTTCAAGCTGTCCGGCATACCGGAATTTCTTCCTCCCCGATCCACCGTACCGATTGAATATTCGTTCATGGCAATATAATCATCTTTTAACATATATCAAGTCTCCCCCTTCCTGGCGGGCCTAAAGTGCATCTGCAAGGAACTGCCACGAAACGTTTGTCATGGGCATTCATGCGGGCAGTCGCCAGGCCCATGAGTTCCGGATGCCTGGACGAGCGTCGATCAAGCCAGAAAGGGAGCGAGATGATCATGAACGAAGAGATGAAGATGAACCCGGCCGATGCGATGCCGGATCCGAGCCGCCGCAAGTTCCTGAACACCGCTGCCTTCGCCGGCCTGGCCGGTGCCGGCCTGTCGGTCGGCCTGTCGGCCTGCAACAACGAAACGGCTCCCGCACCCGCTGCGCCATCTGCAGCGGCCCCCTCCGGCGTGCCGGCAGCCGCCGCAAGCGACATGCACCTGCACATGCAGCCGGGCGAACTCGATACCTACTACGGCGTCTGGTCCGGCGGCCACTCGGGCGAATGCCGCATTCTCGGCCTGCCCTCGGGCCGGGAGATCAAGCGCATCCCGACCTTCAACATCGACTGCATGAGCGGCTGGGGCATCACCAACGAGTCGAAGAAGGTCATCGGCACCCGCCCCGACGGGCGCCCGAAGTACATGACGGGCGACACGCACCACATCCACGGTTCGTACACCAACGGCACCTTCAACGGCAAGTATTTCTGGGTCAACGACAAGATCCACGGCCGCCTGGCCCGTATCCGCGGCGACGTCTTCGAGTGCGACGCGATCACCGAGCTGCCCAACATCCAGGGCTTCCACGGCATCTTCCCGGACAAGCGCGACCCGGTCGATCCTGCGATCAACCATACCACCCGCGTGTTCTGCGGCAATGAGTTCCACATTCCGCAACCCAACGACGGCCGCGACCTGGACGACCCGACGAAGTACTTCTGCCTGTTCACCTGCGTCGATGCCGAAACCATGGAGGTCCGCTGGCAAGCGAAGGTCGACGGCAACATGGACCTCGTGGCGACGTCGTACGACGGCCGCTTCGCTGCCTCGAACCAGTACAACACCGAAGGCGGCGCGCATTACGAAGACATGATGTCGGCCGAAATGGACGCCTGCGTGTTCCTGGACGTGGGCCGCGTCGAGCAGGCGATCAAGGACGGCAAGTTCACCACCATCGGCGACTCCAGGGTACCGGTGGTGGACGGCACCAGGGCCGCCAACACCGATGCGGCCACCGCGCTGGCCGGCTACGTCCCGGTGCCCAAGAACCCGCACGGCGTCAATGCCAGCCCGGACGGCAAGTACTTCATCTGCTCGGGCAAGCTGTCGCCCACCTGCACCGTGATCGAGTTGAGCAAGGTCGCCGAATGGTTCGACGGCAAGCTCGACGACATCCGCAAGGCGGTGGTCGCCGAAGTCGAAGTCGGTCTCGGCCCCCTGCACACCACCTTCGACGGCCGCGGCAACGCCTTCACCACGCTGTTCCTCGACAGCCAGGTGGTCAAGTGGAACATCGAGAAGGCGATCCAGTTCTCTGCCGGCGACAAGTCCGTGCAGAGCGTGGTCGACCGCATCGACGTGCATTACCAGCCAGGCCACATCAATTCCTCGATGGGCGAAACCCGCGAGGCCGACGGCCAGTTCCTCGCGGTGGGCTGCAAGTTCTCCAAGGACCGCTTCCTCCCGGTCGGCCCGATGCACCCGGAAAACGAGCAGTTGATCGACATCCGCGGCGAAAAGATGGTGCTGCTGGCCGACCACCCGGTGCATCCTGAGCCGCACGATTTCGTCATCGTCCGGCGCGACATCATCAATACCCGCCAGGTCGGCGTACTGGACGCCCATCCGCTCGCGGTGAAGGATCCGAAGGATTCCGGTGTGTTCCGTGACGGCAACAAGGTCACGGTCAAGATTGCCTCGATGGCGCCGGCTTACTCCCTGCGCGAATTCGAAGTAAACGTCGGCGATGAAGTCACCATCATCCTGACCAACCTCGACAAGGTGGAGGATCTGACGCACGGCTGGGCGATGCCGAAATACGACATCAACTTCACCGTCAATCCGCTGGAAACCAAGTCGGTCACCTTCACCGCCGACAAGCCGGGCGTGTTCTGGTGCTACTGCACGCACTTCTGCCACGCCCTGCACCTGGAGATGCGTACGCGCATGATCGTGCGTCCGTGATCCTGCAGGGCACGCCGTCAGCGCTGCCTGGCCTGAATCGAGGGGCGGCAAGCCCCTCGATTGCTTTTCTCCGCCGATTTCCCGACATGGAGCGCATCATGAAGCCCCTCACCGCCCTGCGGAGCATCGCAATGGCGGCGCTGCTCGCTGCCGGCTTGTTCGCGACGTTTGCTGCGCCAGCGGCCGCGGCCGAAGTGTGGCGGGTCAAGGCAGGCGAATCCATCCAGGCCGCGATCGACCGCGCCGCCCCGGGCGACACCATCGAAGTCGAGCGCGGGCGCTATTTCGGCCACCTGCTGATCGACAAACCGCTGACCCTGCGCGGCATCGAGCGGCCGACGATCGACGGCGAGCTGAAGGAAAACACCATCAGCGTCAAGGCCGAGGACGTCACCATCGAAGGCCTGATCATCGCCAATTCCGGCGGCGACACCCTGTACCAGCACGCCGGCGTCTACATCTACCCCGGCTCGCACAAGGCGGTGGTACGCAACTGCGATTTCTCCTACACGCTGTTCGGGCTGTGGATCGAGAAGGCCAACGACGTGCTGATCGAGAACAACCTGATCACCGGCAAGCGTGACTTCGATTCGCCCCGCCGTGGCAACGGCATCCAGCTCTACAACACGCGCCGCGCGCGCATCATCGGCAACAACGTCAGCTTCGTGCGCGATGCGCTCTACGTCGATGTCTCGCACGACGCGCTGTTCCGCGACAACCGCCTGCACCACAGCCGCTACGGCACGCACTA
>NZ_JANUXN010000024.1 GCF_025699485.1 Thauera carbonicopians
CAACGCCATGGTCCGCACAGGCAAACATTGGGACAAATCGCTTCACGATGCTTGACTTCTAAGACGGTTACTCAGTCCCATCGCGGCTGAAGCGCCTACAGGGGCGCTCACGATGCGCTCCAGCAAGCGTGCGGCACTATACGCTTGAGGCGGCCCGGCGCGTGCTGGAATGCTCGGGGCTTCGGCCGGCGGTCGTCCGGCGTGACGGAAGCCGCATGAAGGACCGAATCGTATTGCTCGCCTTCCGCCCCGACGCCTCAACGCCCCGGCGACCCGAAGACCCGGCGCGCCTCAGGCGCTGGCCGGCCTCAGATCCGCGCCTGCGCGGTGACCACATAGCGCAGCGGACCGCCCGCGCGCAGCGCGTCGAACGGCCAGCAGGTCACCAGGGTGAGCTGGCGGCCGCTGTCCGGCTGGGCGAGCGGGCGGGTGTCGCGGTGGTCGAGCACCTCGCGGTGGGTGACGAAGTAGCGCAGCACCTCGCCATGGGCGGTTTCCAGTTCCAGTTCGCTGCCGTCCTCCAGCCATTGCAGGAAGGCGAAATGGGTGTCGCGGTGCGCGCCCAGCACGCTGTTGCCCGGTTCGCCCGGCTGCGCGGTGCCGTACAGGTGGCCCGGGCCGAAGGCCAGCGTGGCGCCGTCGGCGCCGGCCAGCACGTACACCTCCACGCCTTGCGCGGGGGCACTCAGGCGCGCCACCGGCCAGGTGTCCGCCCATGGCCAGGGGCGCGCGGGCGCGCCGCCGGCGCGGGTCTGGGCCCAGGCCTGGGTGATCAGGTGCTGGGCCAGCCAGGCCTTGGCGTGGATGTAGCCGGCCTGGCCAAATTGCCACAGCGCGGCGGCCAGCGCGAGCACCAGCGCGGCGCGCAGCAGGTGCGTGCGGCGCCGTTCGGCGTCGCACCTGCGCGTGTCGCCAAGGCAGTCGGGGGCGGGCCAGGCGCATTCCACGCCGAGGAAATCGCAGCCGTTGCAGTGGTGGCAGTTTGTCGTGGCTTTCATGGCGGTTCTCCGTGGGTTCAGGGCGCGGGATTCAGGCGAAGGCGTTGCGGCGGCGGGTGAGGGCGAACAGCAGGGCGCCCAGGGCGAGGGTCAGCGTGCCGCCCAGCAGGTGCATGCGCGCGTCGGTGGCGCCGGTGGGCAGTTGGCCGAAGACCTTTTCGTACTGCCAGCCGGCAGGCAGGTTGAGGGGCAACTGACCGCCTTGCAGCGGCGCGTCGGCCGGGCGCACCGGGGTCTTGTCCACCGCCACCAGGCTGGTGTAGCGGCTGACGAGGCGGTGGGCGAGGGCGAGTTCGACGATCTGCGGGCGCACCTCGTCTTCCGGCGTGCCGCTGCGCAGCAGGTCGAGCAGGGCGTCGATCTTGTGGCGCGCCCACAGGGCGCCCAGCCCGCTGCCGGGGGCGGCCCGGCCGAGATCGACCTCGGTGCTCCAGGCGGCCTGCGGGCCGCGTCCGCCGACCTTCAGCGTGCCGCTGGCCTGGCGCAGGGCGACGGCCACCACCAGCGGTTCGCCGGCGTACAGGTCGGGCACCTTGCGCGGCCAGTAGTCGGCCTGGGCGCCGTCCGGCCAGGCCAGTTCGATGTCCTTCAGCATGGGCGCTTCGAGGCGTTCGAACAGCGCGCTCATGCGTTCCTGCACTTCGTCCAGGCGGCCGATGTAGGTGAAGCTGCCGCGCCCGGCGGCCGCTGCCTTGCGCATGAAGTGGCCGTTGGGCGCGGAGCCGATGCCCACCGGAAACAGGCGGGCGTCGCCCAGGCGCTGTTCGATCAGGCGGAACAGGGTTTCCTCGTTGCCCACCGCGCCGTCGGTCAGGAAGATCACCTGGCGCACGCGTTCCGGGTCGGCCGCGCCGCCCAGCGCGGCGGCCAGCGCGGGGGCCATCTCGGTGCCGCCGGTGGCCTCCAGCTTGCGCACCCAGCGCGCGGCGTGCTCCACGTTGTCCGCGCTGGCCGGGCGGGCGGCATCGAACAGCGCGCGGGTGGCCGAGTTGAATTCGATGACGTTGAAGCGGTCTTCCGGGCGCAGGCGGCGCAGGGCGAGCGCGAGGGCTGACTGGGCCTGCACGATGGAGGCACCGGCCATCGAGCCCGAGGTATCGATGACGAACACCACCTCGCGCGCCAGCGGGCGGCCGTCGCTGGGCAGGCGCGGGGGCATCAGCATCAGCAGGGCGTGGTCCACATCCTGCCCGCGCTCGGCGAACAGCGCGACGCGCGGCGCCTGGCCGGCGGCCAGCGTCCATTCGAGGACGAAATCACGCTCGGCCGGGGCCGCGCCGTCGGCGAATTCGACGATGCGGCGGTTGGCGTGCGCGGCATCCACGCGCAGCGCATGGGAAGGGCTGCGCAGCGCGGACAGCGGCATGCCGGCATCCAGTTCCACGCGCATGCGCACCGGGTTGATCGCCGGGCCTGCCGCCGGGTGGCGCACCGGGGCGGTGATGCGCTGGGCGTCGGCGATTTCCTCGGCGGTGGTGGGCAGCGGGAGGTATCGCGGCGCGGCGACCATCGGGAAGCGCAGGCCGTAGTGGCCGCCGTCCTCATTCATGCGCCATTCCAGCGTCTGCTGGTATTCGATTTCTACCGAGATGCGCGCCCCTGGGGCGATGTTGGCGACGCGGGTGGTGAACAGGTTGGGGCGCTGCTGTTCGACCAGCGCCGTGCGCCGGCCGCTGGCGCGGGCCTGCTCGAATTCGGCGCGCGCAGCGGCGCGCTCGCGGATTTCACCCTCGACGACGTGTTCGCCGATCACCATGCGCAGGCGATCGACCGCGGCGTTCTCGGGCAGCGGGAAGAGGTATTCGCCTTCCTGCCAGCCATCGCTGGCATTGTGGAAGGTCTGCACCACGCGGGTGCGCGCCAGCGGGCCGTTCACACGGATGGCGACCTCGGTGTCCAGCGCCGGCAGCGCCACGCCGTTGCCGTCCGGCAGGCGGATGATCAGCGTGCCTTCGCCGGCGTAGGACGGCGCGGCGAACAGCAGGGTCAGCACGGCGAGCGCGAAGGCGACCAGCAGGCCGCCGAGGAAGATGCGCGCCGCCAGCGCGGCGATTTCCAGCAGATCGTGCCAGCGGCGGGCGGAACCGGGCAGGTGGGTGTTCATGGTGTTTTTCTCCCTGGATGCGGCCAACGGTTTGTCAGTGGGTGCATTTCAACGGGGGAAAAGGTCGACGGCATGGGGAGAAAAGGGCGCCACGCGGGCGAAATGTGGCAAGAAAATGGCTCTTGCGGATCGCGGGCGGCAGGTCGTGGGCGGACGCGGCGGCGGTGCTATAGTCGGCGCCGGATTCAAGCGCAGGAATGCCCATGGGACGCCGCATCGCCATCGTCGAGGACGAAGCCGCCATCCGCGACAACTATGCCGAGGCCCTGGCCCGCCAGGGCTACGAGGTCAGTGCGCACGCCGACCGCCCCGGCGCGCTGGCCGCGTGCCGCGCGCGCCTGCCCGATCTGGCGGTGATCGACATCGGCCTGGGCGACGAGCCGGAAGGCGGCTTCACGCTGTGCGTGGAATTGCGCGCGCTGTCCAGGCGTCTGCCGATTATCTTCCTGACCGCGCGCGACAGCGATTTCGACGTGGTTTCCGGCCTGCGCCTGGGCGCGGACGACTATCTGACCAAGGACGTTTCCATGCCGCACCTGCTGGCGCGCATCGCCGCGCTGTTCCGCCGCGTCGAGGCGCTGGCCGAACCGGGCGCGCGCGAGGACGTGCTGGAGCGCGGCGCGCTGCGCCTGGACACGCTGCGCCTGGCGGCAAGCTGGCAGGGCCGGGCAGTGGACCTGACGCTCACCGAGTTCTGGATGGTGTATACGCTGGCGCAGCTGCCCGGCCACGTGAAGAGCCGCGAGCAGTTGACGCGCGACGCGCGCCTGGTCGATGACGGCACCATCACCTCCCACGTCAAGCGCATCCGCCGCAAGTTCGCCGTGGTGGATGCGCGGTTCGACGCCATCGAAAGCGTCTACGGCATGGGCTACCGCTGGAAGAGCGCCGGATGAACACGCCGCGCGTGAGCCTGCGGCTCAAGCTGGCGCTGCTCGCGCTGCCGCTGCTGGCCTTGCCCTGGGTGGGCTACCGCTATCTGGTCGAGCTGGAGGCCTTCCTGGTGGACAGCCAGCAGCAGGCCGTGCTGGCGACTGCCCGCGCGGTGGCCACCGCCCTGCACGAACGCCCGCAACTGCTCGGCGTGCCGCAATGGACGCGCTCCTCGCGCGTCACCGTGGATCAATCCCTGCTGCCCGGCGAGGAGGTCGTCGAGGCCCTGCGCGCGCCGGTCGCCACGCTGGCCGAGGAGCCGCGCCGCATGGACGAGGTGGTCGCCATCCTGCGCGGCGTGCAGCGCAGCACCGCGCGCATCAGCCTGGTGAGCCGCGACCTGCGCGTGCTGGCGGTCACCGGCAGCCTGCCGGCGGCGGAAGACGGGGGCGCAGGGCTGCCGGCGTGGCGCAGGCTGGCCGCGCGCATCCTGCCGCCGCCCGGCGAGACCATCGGCGCGGACTGGAGCCCGCTGCGCGCGCGCGAGGTGCATGATGCGCTGATGGGCATCGCCGGCGCACAGACGCGCGCCACCTACGACGGCGGCGCGCTGCTGGTGAGTGCCGCGCACCCGATCTGGGAGCGCAACCGGGTGATCGGCGCGGTGGTGGTCGAAGAGGATTCGCGCTCCATCGTCTCGCTGCGCCAGCGCGCGCTGGAAAGCCTGCTGCTGATCACCCTGGCCGGGCTGTGCCTGGTGGCGCTGCCGGTGCTGTGGTTCGCCACCCGGCTGTCCTCGCGCATCCGCCGCCTGCGCGACGAGGCGGAAAGCGCCATCGACGGCCAGGGGCGCATCGCCGCGCCGCTGACGGCCTCGAACGCGGGCGACGAGGTGGGCGATCTGTCGCGCAGCTTCTCGGCGCTGCTCGGACGCCTGGCCGGCCATCACACCTATCTGGAAAACATGGCGAGCCGGCTGTCGCATGAGCTGCGCACGCCCATCGCCGTGGTGCGTTCCTCGTTGGAGAACCTGCACGCCGAAGAATTGCCGGCATCCGCGCGCACCTACATGACGCGCGCCGAGGAAGGGCTGAACCGGCTGTCGCGCATGCTCTCGCGCATGAGCGAGGCCACGCGCATGGAGCAGGCCCTGGCCAGCACCGAGAGCGAGCGCTTCGATCTGCGTGCGGTGGTCGGCGAATGCGTGCGCGGCTATCGCGTGGCGCACCCCACGCGCGCCTTCGAGGACGATCTGCCGCCGTATCCGGTGTGGGTGCGCGGCGCCCCCGACCTGGCCGCGCAGATGCTCGACAAGCTGGTGGACAACGCCGCCGACTTCGCCCTGCCGGATACTCCAATCCGCATCGTGCTGCAGTTCCAGACCACCACCGCCACGCTGGCGGTGATCAACCAGGGGCCGCTGCTGCCGGCGGCGCTGGCGGGGCGGATGTTCGAGGCCATGGTGTCGGTGCGCAAGGCCGAAGGCGGTGGCGAGCCGCACCTGGGGCTGGGGCTGTACGTGGCGCGCATGATCGCGGCCTTCCACGGCGGCAGCCTGTCGGCCAGCAATCTGCCGGACGGCAGCGGGGTATGCGTGGGGGCGCTGCTGCGGCTGGCCTGAGTCCTTCCGCGTTCGCGGAGGGCTGTATTTTCCCATGAGCCGCATCGCGGCTAAGGCCAATACGGTTCAGTGAGTGCGCTCCCGGTCATTGTAGGAGCGGCTTCAGCCGCGAAAGATGTGGCGTATTTCAGGCATTCGCGGCTAAAGCCGCGCCTACGGAAACAAGCCGCCACGCTTATCTGAACCGTACTGCGGCTAAGGCTGTGCCTACGGGGCGTCGGGTGCTTCTATGAGCGAAGCCGCTCATGTTTCCGGTAATGGGCGAGCGGAGCGCGCTCCTCTCTGTTTTTCGTTGCGGCAAAGAGGGTAAACACCATGGCGGTATAATCGCGGTTCGATGACCTGACCCTTGGAATCCTGCTGTGTCCGAACGCTTCTCCGTTGCCCTCCAGTACGTCCTGCCCAAGCGGGCCCTGACCCAGCTTGCCGGCAGGCTCGCCGGCCTGAAGGGTGGCAAGGCGACGACGGCGGTGATCCGCTGGTTCATCGAGCGCTACGGCGTGAACATGGACGAAGCGGCGAACCCGGACCCGGCGAGCTACGCGAGCTTCAACGAGTTCTTCACCCGTCCGCTGCGCGAAGGCGCGAGGCCGTTCGCCGAAGCCGACTACCTGTGCCCGGTCGATGGTGCGATCAGCCAGTTCGGCCCGATCGAGCGCGACCAGATCTTCCAGGCCAAGGGCCATTTCTACACCACCACCACCCTGGTCGGCGGCGACCGCAGCCTAGCGGCGCATTTCGAGGACGGCGAGTTCGCCACGATCTACCTCAGCCCGCGCGACTACCACCGCATCCACATGCCTTGCGACGGCCGGCTGCTGCAGATGATCTACGTGCCGGGCGACCTGTTCTCGGTCAACCCGGCCACCGCGCGCGGCGTGCCCGGCCTGTTCGCGCGCAACGAGCGCGTGGTGTGCGTGTTCGAAGGCGAGGCCGGCCCCTTCGTGATGGTGCTGGTCGGCGCCACCATCGTCGGCAGCATGGCGACCGTCTGGCACGGCGTGGTCAATCCGCCGCGCCGGCCCGACATCGAGAAGCACGCTTATGCGCCGGGCGAAGTCGAACTGCGCAAGGGCGACGAGATGGGCCGTTTCCTGCTCGGCTCGACGGTGGTGATGCTGTTCCCGAAAGGCACGATGCGCTTCGACTCCGCCTGGGCGGCGGCGCGCCCGGTGCGCCTGGGCGAAGCGATGGGGCAGCGCCCGCCGGCTGCCTGAGCCATGCCCCATCCAGGGGCGGTGGATGGCGAGCACGCACCATGGGAGGGCGCCTGAAATGCTGTTGTGCTGCATTGCAGCATGATGGCATTGTCGTCAAACCGTAAGAAAATTGCGCTACAACAAGGGCTTGGACGTAGAAACGATAGCCGAAAAATTTCGTTTGCAGCGCGCGTCCAAGCTGGCACGATTGACGCTAGGCAATCATGCCTTTCCATAAAATGCATCAAGGAGACAGATCATGCCAAGCCGTCCCATCCATCAGGTACTTTCCGATCGTCCCTTCCTGTGCGTGTGCGCCGACACGCCCGTGCGCAGCGTGACGCGCATGATGCAGGAGCAGCACAGCAGCGCCGCGCTGGTGGTCGAGCATGGCGTGCTCACCGGCATCTTCACCGAACGTGACGCCACTTTCCGCGTGCTGGCCGCCGGCCTCGACGCCGATGCCACACCGGTCGGCGAAGTCATGACCCACAATCCGCTGACGCTGACCGAGGACAAGCCTTTCGGCCATGCGCTTCACCTGATGTACGAGAATGGCGTGCGCCACGTGCCGGTGATCGACGCCGTCAAATGCCCGCTGGGCCTCGTCACCGCGCGCGATGCGCTGGAACTCGACGCGCTCGATTTCGGCACCGAGCTGGTGCGGCGCGAAGAGATCACCGTCATCCTCTGAGCCGCAACCGCTGGCCCTGGCCCGCTAGCGGCTGGCCAGGGCCTGGTCCAGGCCGGCCTGGAACAGCGCGGCGACGAGGTCCGATTGCGTCAGCATGCCGACCACGCGATTGTCCGCATCGACGATGGGCACGTGGTGCCGGCCGCGATCGGAGAAGGCCGGTACCAGGTCCACGATGTTCTGATCCGGGCTGGCGGTAAACACGTCGGTGCTCATCACTTCGCCCACGGTTTCCCAAGGCATTTCCTGCGCGAGCAGGAAGTCGTGCAGCGTGATGATGCCGATCAGCCGGTCCTCATCCACGACGACCGGCAAGGCCTTGACGCGGTGGTGGGCCAGTTGCGCCCAGGCCGACTCCAGCGTCGCGTCGGCCGTGATCGCGACCACGTCGCGCGACATCACGTCGGCGCAGCGCAGGTCGCCGAAACGCCGCCGCCAGGCGCGCTGCTCGGCGGCGAGCAGGATTTCCTCGAGGTCGGTGCTGCTGATGTCGATCATTTCGCCCCGTTCCTGCAGCACTGCCTGCAGGTCTTCGGGGCGAACGCCCAGGCGGTCGCTGGGTTTCGGGTCGGTGGTGTGGTGCTGGGCGGCAGCCGGGACTTCGACCGGGCGATGCGGGTAGCGCCGGCGCATCGCGGCATTGAACAGCAGCGCCGTCAGCAGCAGCAGCAGCGAATTGAGCGCCACCGGCGTGAACGCGAACAGCACGCCCAGGCGTTCGACCTCGGGGCCGCCGAGCACGCTCGTCAGCGCCATTGCGCCGCCGGGCGGATGCAGGCAGCGCAGCTGGAACATGGCGATGATCGCTAGGCCGACGGCCAGCGTTGCCGCGAGCGCGGGGTCCGGGATCCAGTGGGCGCAGCCGATGCCGACCAGTGCCGAGACGAAGTTGCCGCCGACGATGGACCAGGGCTGGGCAAGCGGGCTCGCCGGCACTGCGAACAGCAGCACCGAGGATGCGC
Organism: Thauera carbonicopians; assembly: GCF_025699485.1. GTDB lineage: Bacteria > Pseudomonadota > Gammaproteobacteria > Burkholderiales > Rhodocyclaceae > Thauera. Next base: position 8,452 of record NZ_JANUXN010000024.1, read on the forward strand.
CCATCGGGGCGACGAACCAGGGCACGCTGATGCCCAACATGTAGCGGCTGACGATTTCGGTGACGAGCAGGCCGATGAACGCACCGATGCCGCCCAGCATGCGCTCGCGCAGGCTTGCGGGGAGGGGGGCAGGCCAGAAGGCCTTCAGCCAGGAGGACAGGTAATGCACGCAGCGTTCCGGACAGGGGCGTCGGCCCGGCACGCTGCCGGGAGTGGGAAGGGGCAGCGATCTTAGCGCAGGCCCGCCGTGCGCACCAAGCCGGTGCGCACTCTTCCCTCTCCCTTCCGGCGCAGGATCAGGCGAGATTCATCCGCCGCGCCGCCTCGCGCAGTTCGCCGCGGAAATCCGGATGGGCGATGCCGATCAGCGCCGCGGCGCGCTGCTTGGCCGTCTTGCCGCGGAGCTCGGCGACGCCGTATTCGGTGACGACGTAGTTGATGTCGTTCTTGCTGGTGGTGACGTGGGTGCCGGGCGGCAGCACCGGTGCGATGCGCGACACGGTACCGTCCTTCGCCGTCGATGGCAGTACGATGAAAGCCTTGCCATCCTTCGAGCGGTTGGCGGCGCGGACGAAATCCACCTGGCCGCCGGTACCGGAATAAGGCGTGTGACCGAGCGATTCGGAGCCGCACTGGCCGATCAGGTCGATCTGCAAGGTGGCGTTGATCGCGCACAGCTTGTCGTTGCGCGCGGCCAGATACGGGTCGTTGGTGAAGTCGACCGGATGCATCTCGATCGCCGGATTGCGGTGCAGCGTGCGGTACAGGCGATTGGAGCCGAGCGCGAAGGTGGCGACCAGCTTGCCGGGCATGAAGGTCTTGCGGCGGTTGGTGACGGCGCCGGACTCGAGCAGCGACAGGATGCCGTCGCCGATCATCTCGGTGTGGATGCCGAGGTCGCGCTTGTGCCGGAGCTGCATGACCACCGCGTCGGGGATGCCGCCGTAACCGATCTGCAGCGTCGAGCCGTCGTCGATGAGGTCGGCGACGTATTTGCCGATTGCTTCCTGCACCGGGCCGATCTGCGGCAGGCCGACTTCGAACAGCGGTTCGTCGCTTTCGACCACGCCGCTGACCTGCGAGACGTGGATGTGGCAGTTGCCGTTGGCGAAGGGCACGTTCGGATTGACTTCCAGCAGCACGACGCGGGCGCGGCGGATCGCCGCCATCGTGTAGTCGGGCGCCAGCGACAGGCTGAAGTAGCCGTGCTCGTCCATCGGCGAGGCCATCGACACGACGACGTCGGCCGGCATCAGGCCGCGGTCGAGCAGCATCGGCAGTTCGGAGAAATAGGCCGGGACGTAGTCCACCCAGCCGGCCTGGCCGCCCTCGCGGGTGGCACCGCCGAAGAAATAGGCGTCGTGCCGGATGTTGGCCTGCGTCTCGGGGTTCAGGTAGGCGAACTTGCGCAGCGGCAGGATCTGGCTGACGGCGACGCCGCGCAGTTCGTGGCGCCGCTCGGACAGCGCGTGCAGCAGCGCAGGCGGCTCGCCGACACCGGTCGGCACGACGATGGTGTCGCCGTCGCGGACCAGGCCGGCCGCATCCGTCGCCATCATGAGCTTCTGTTCGTAAAGAGTCTGGACTGCCGACATTCGCTCCCCCTCCTGTCCCTGTTGTTCTATGTGCATAAAGGAGGGATTATAGGCCATTCCATACTAGGGCGTATGGAATGGCGGCCCGGCGGCGGTCGGACGGTCGGCCACCGGGATGCCGGTCGCCGGTGCGCCGGCCGCCGTGCCGTGCAGCTCGGGAGTGTTCGTCGGGAACGGGGCCGGCTCCTCGATGCTGTGCAGCCATTCGCGCCAGATCGCCACCAGCAGCGCCATCAGCACCGGGCCGACGAACAGGCCGACCAGGCCCATGGTCTGCACGCCGCCGACGAGGCCGAAGAAGGTCGGCAGGAAGGGCAGCTTCACCGGTCCGCCGACCAGGCGCGGGCGCAGGGTCTTATCGACGATGAAGAGTTCGATCGAACCCCAGGCGAACAGCCCGAGCCCGGCGACGAGGTTGCCCGAGCCGACCAGGTACAGCGATACCAGCGTGAACGACAGCGGGGCGCCGCCCGGAATCAGCGCCATGAAGCCGGTGGCGACGCCCAGCAGCACCGGCGAGGGCACGCCGGCGATCCAGTAGGCCACGCCCAGCACCACGCCTTCGCCGAGCGCGATCAGCCCCATGCCGGTGACGGTGGCGCTGACGGTGGCCGGCACCACGCGCGAGAAGCGCTGCCAGCGCGCCGGCAGGATGCGTTCGCCGACGACGTCGAGCTGCGCGGCGAGGCGCTTGCCGTCCTTGTAGATGAAAAACAGCGTGATCAGCATGAACAGCGTGGTCAGCGCCAGGCGGAACAGGTCGCCGGTGGCGCTCAGCACCATGCGGTAGATGTTGCCGAGGTGCTCGCCGCTGAGGATCTGCACCCATTCGCCGAGGGCGCTGGGGCTGCCGAGGTGATCCTGCCAGTATTCGGCGAGCCGCTCGCCGACCAGCGGCAGCGCCCGTATCCATTCCGGCACCGGCGCGCCGGTGCGGTTCGCCTCCAGCAGCCAGACGATGAAGTTGCCCGCCTCCTGCAGCGCATAGTGCAGCGCGATGGTCAGCGGCACGATCAGCGCACAGATGACGATGACGATCGCCACGCTCGCCGCCAGCGTGGTGTTGCCCTTGCACAGCGCGACGCCGCGGCGGTAGAGCGGCCAACTGGCGAAGCCGATGATCAGCGCGGCGAGCACGGGCACGAGGAAGCCGCTGAGGAAATACGCCCCGGCGGCGAGGATCAGCAGGAGCAGCGTGCGGACGATGAGGGGGGCTTGCAGGACAGGCGGCATGGACGGCAGCGGGGGTGACCGAGGAGAGGACTATAACCGAGTGAATGGCCGGCGGGACCGGGGGCTGCGCCGGGCCGGGCGCCTCGGCCGGGAAGTGGAGGGAATGCCGGCGCCGGGTGGCGCGCCGGCCCGGGCACTCAGCGGGCAGTTTGAAGCGCCTGCATTCCGTGGATGCAGAACTGCATGAACCGGTTCGCGGCGGGCGACAGGTGTCGGCCTGCCCGCGTGATCAACTGCACGGTCGCATGCTGCAGCGCCGCGTTGTCGACCGGCACCGTATGGACGCGCCCCGCGGCCAGTTCGGTCGATACCGCCAGCCGGGGCAGCAGCGTGACGCCCTGGTTGCTGGCCACGAAGCTGATCAGCACATGGATGAGGTTGGTCGTCAATGCCGCTTCCAGGCGAATCTTGTCCGTGCGCTCGGCGTGTTCCAGCAACTGGCGGATGCCGTAGATGCCGTTCAGCAGTGCGATCGGCCAGGCGGTGAGTTCCCGCAGCGAGGTCCGCTGCGCATGCCGCAGCGGGTGCTCGGGGCCGACGATGGCGAACAGGGGTTCGTGCGCCGACCAGCGCGATACGATATGCACGTCGGCGGGGGCGTAATAGACCAGCCCGATTTCCGCCTCGTCCTCGCGCAGCCGGCGCATGATTTCGGTGGTGCCGGCAATGTCCAGCGAGATCGATACGCCGGGGTAATGCTGGCGGAATTGCCGGATCGGCCCGGCGATCATCGCCTGGGCGAAGCCTTCGCCGCTGGCCACCGAGACCGAGCCGCTGTTCAGGCCGCGCAGCGATTCGATCTTGGCCAGCATGTCGTGGCGGTGAGCCATGTGCTGCTGGTAGTAGTCGATCAGCAACTGGCCGGCGTCGGTCGGCACGACGCCCTTGCGCTGGCGCTCCAGCAGCGTCGCCTGCAGTTCTTCTTCCAGCAGGCTGATCTGGCGGCTCACGGCCGAGGGGGCGATGCCCAGCTTGTCGGCAGCGGCGCGGACCGAGCCGCACGAGAGCGTCTCGTACAGGTAGCGGACGCGGGAGTCATGGAAGGCGTGCATGGAAGGCGTGCATGGGAGGATCCTGCGATCGGAGAGTAAGGTGGGGCCGGGTTATGTTCTAATTTTTAGAACAAAAAATATATATTTATATATTAAATGCATTGATATATTGAATGGCCTTATGCGCCTGGATGCGGTCCGGAGCCATAAAAGCGTGCCGTTCAACGTTTTCATGCCAACCAGTCTGCCTGCGCAGGCCGGGCGGCGAATGAGGGGAAGCCATATGAGTGTTGTTGCCCATCGAGCAAGCGCGTCGCTGGAGCTTGGCAGCGTGGCGCAGATCTTCGTGCTGGCGCTGGCAATTGCGGCGCTGTCCGAATGGTTCGGGCCCTTGCCCATCGACTTGGGGGTCGGCAAGGTGGTGTTGCTGCCCATGATCTGGGCGCTGCTGATCGGCCTGGGGCTGGGGGTGTTCAGCAAGCGCATGCCGGGGCCGCTCAGGCTCAGCCTGCACGGCCAGCATCTGGCGGCGGCGATTCTGTCGTCGGCCCTGTTCCTGTTCATCGCCAAGCTCGGCCTGCTGGTGGGCGCCTCCTTGCCGAAACTGGCCGAGGCGGGCTGGGGCCTGGCCCTGCAGGAGGTCGGCAATCTGGTCGGGTGCATCCTGCTGGGCATGCCGGTCGCGCTGCTGCTGGGGATCAAGCGCGAGGCCGTCGGTGCGACTTTCTCCATCGGCCGCGAACCCGGCCTGGCGATCATCGGCGAGCGCTTCGGCATGGACTCCCCCGAAGGGCGTGGGGTGCTGGCCGAGTACATCACCGGCACCCTGGTCGGTGCCATCTTCATCTCGCTGCTGGCCGGCTTCGTCACCAGCCTGAACATCTTCCACCCGCTGGCGCTCGCCATGGGCGCAGGCGTCGGCTCGGGCAGCATGACTGCGGCTGCCGTAGGTGCCATCGCCGCCCAGCAGACGCCCGAAATGGCCAAGGACGTGGCTGCCTTCGCGGCTGCCGCCAATCTGATCGCGACCACCGTCGGCACTTATCTGACGCTGTTCATTTCGCTGCCGCTGGCGGTGCATGCCTACCGCTTCATGGAGCCCATCCTGGGGCGCAACCGCAAGGGCGTCGCGGTCGAGGACGGCAGCGCGCCCGAGGCCAAGGCCGAAACGGTGCATGCGCCCGTGCTGGGTTTCGGCATGCGCGTGGTGTCGTGGCTGCTGGTCGGCCTGATGGTGATGCTCGGCAACCTGATCGGCTTCGGCGTGCCGCTGCTGGAATCGCTGCCGGGCGTGGCGCTGATCATCGTCGCGGTGCTGGCCGGCGACCTGATCTACGTCGCGACGAAGCGCAAGCTGCCGGCGGTGTGCTGGATCTCCTTCATCGCCATGGCGATGACCTTCCCGCAGACGCCGTATGCCGCCGAAGTGGCCGCGCTGACCGGCAAGGTGAACTTCCTCGCCATGATCACGCCGATGCTGACCTTCGCCGGCCTGTCGATGGCCAAGGACATCCCCGCCTTCCGCCGCCTCGGCTGGCGCATCGTGGTGGTATCGCTGATGGCGAACGCGGGCGTCTTCCTGGCCGCCGCCGTCATCGCGCAGTTCTTCGTGCATTCCCTCTGACGCAGCAACAAGGAGCAGATTTCATGGTGAAGCTGGGTGTGGTCGGGTTGGGCAACATGGGCGCGGGCATGGCCTTGTCGGCCGTGCGCGCCGGTTTGAAGGTGGTGGGTTTCGATCCCGCCACGCAGTCGCGGCAGGTACTGCAGGAAGGGGGCGTGACGCTGGTCGACGACCTCGCGGCGCTGTCGGCGCAGGCGGACGTGATCGTGCTGTCGCTGCCGACCTCCGACGTGGTCGAAAAAGTCGTGCTGGGCGAGGGTGGCTTGCTGCAGCATGCGCGTGCGGGCCAGATCGTGCTGGACACCTCGACGGCGGACCCCGCCAGCACGGTGCGCATCGCCCAGGCGCTGCAGGGCAGCCCGCTGCGCCTGGTCGACGGTCCTGTCAGCGGCGGCCCCAGGGCCGCGCATGGCGGTTCCATGACCATGCTGCTGGGCGGCGAGGCTGCCGACCTGGAGGCATTGGCGCCGGTGCTGGATGCGCTGACCGGCAAGCGCGTGCATGTGGGGCCGGTGGGCGCGGGCCATTCGGCCAAGCTGTTCAACAACCTGTTGTGCGGCATCCATCTGATTGCCGCGGGCGAGGCCATTCGCGTGGCGCTTGCCGCCGGGCTCGACGTCGAGCAGATCCTGAAGGGGGTCAATGCCGGCTCGGGCCGCAGCGGCGTCACCGAGGTCAATTGCCCGACCTGGATCCTGAACGGCGCGTTCGATTCCGGCTTCACCATGAAGCTGATGCGCAAGGACCTGCGTCTGGCGGCGGCCATGATCGAGCAGAGCGGCGCCAGCGCACCGCTGGCGCGCGAGGCGCTGCGGCTGTGGGCCGATTCGGCCGTGTCGGTCGATGACGGTGAGGATTTCAACCGTATCGTGGATTACCAGGAGCAGACGCGATGAGCGGACAGGACATGATGAACGAACGTATCTGGCAGGCCTTTCGCGTTTTCTTTCCGGATGCCCGGGCCATTGGCTCCCATGTCGGCGGCAGCCTGCTGGCGGGGCAGGGTGAGGACGTCGTGCTGCGCAATGCCGCCACGGCCGAGGAAACCCTGCGCTACGCCGACGCCGGAGCGGACGTGGCGCGGGCGGCGGTCGAAGCGGCGCGCCGGGGGCAGCGCGAATGGGCGGCGCTGTCGCATGCCCAGCGCGGCCGGGTGATGTACACCGTGGGCCAGCAGGTCCGTGCCCAGGCCGAGCCGCTTGCGCAGCTCGAGGCGCTGACCAGCGGCAAGCCGATCCGCGATTGCCGCGGCGAGGTCCTGCGCGTGGCGGAGATGTTCGAGTACTACGCGGGCTGGGCCGACAAGCTGTATGGCGACGTGATTCCCGTGCCCAGCGGCCATCTCAACTACACGCGCCGCGAGCCGATCGGGGTGGTGCTGCAGATCACGCCCTGGAATGCGCCGGTGTTCACCGCGGGCTGGCAGATCGCGCCCGCCATCGCCACCGGCAACGGCGTGGTGCTCAAGCCCTCGGAGCTGACGCCGTTCAGTTCGCTGGCGCTGGCGTCGATCGCGGTGCAGGCCGGCGTGCCGGCGGGCTTGATCAATGTGCTGGCCGGCTACGGCCAGACGACGGTGCCCGCGGCGCTGGAGACCGCTCATGTCGGCAAGGTGGTGTTCGTGGGCTCGGTGCCGACCGGTGCCCGCATCGCCGCCCTTGCTGCCGGGCACCTGGTGCCCTGCGTGCTGGAGCTGGGCGGCAAGTCGGCCAACATCGTGTTCGAGGACGCGGACCTGGACCGTGCCTGCCTGGGTGCGCAGGCGGCGATCTTCTCCGGCGCCGGGCAGAGCTGCGTGTCGGGCTCGCGCCTGCTGGTGCAGCGCAGCGTGCATGACAAGCTGGTGGAAAAGCTGGTCAACGGCGCGCGCCGCCTGCGCGTGGGCGATCCGCTGGACGCGGACACCGAAGTCGGCCCGGTCGGCAACGAGCGCCAGTTCACGCATGTGCGCAACTGCATCGCGGCGGCGCTGCAGGAAGGGGCGAAGCTGGCGCTGGGCAGCACCGAGGCGGGCGCGGCCGGCTACTTCGTGCCGCCGACGGTGTTGACCGGCGTGGCCAACGGCATGGAGGTCGCGCAGAACGAGATCTTCGGCCCGGTGGTGGCGGTGATTCCGTTCGATACCGAGCAGGAGGCCATCGACATCGCCAACGACAGCCGCTTTGGCCTGGCCGGCGCGGTATGGACCCGCGACGTCGGCCGTGCCCATCGCGTGGCGGCGCAGGTCCAGGCCGGCACCTTCTGGGTCAACGGCTACAAGACCATCAACGTCGCGTCGCCGTTCGGCGGCTATCGCCAGAGCGGCTACGGCCGTTCCAGCGGCCTGGACGCGCTGAAGGAATACACCCAGGTCAAGAGCGTCTGGGTCGAGACCGCCGCCGAGCCGGCGGCGCCGTTTGGTTATCTCTGATCATCGAGGAGCTTTTCATGACGACGATCGCATGGCCCGAGCAGGCCGATCTCGAAGCGTGGCGGCATGATTTCCACCGCCACCCCGAAACCGCCTTCGAAGAGCACCGTACCAGCGCGCGGGTGGCAGAACTGCTGCGAAGCTGGGGGCTGGAGGTGCATGAAGGCCTGGCCGGCACCGGCATCGTTGCCGTGCTGCGCGGCCTGCGGGGCGAAGGGCCGGCGATCGGCCTGCGCGCCGACATGGATGCGCTGCACGTGACCGAGATGAACGACGTCGCCCATGCCTCGGAACATCCCGGCCGCATGCACGCCTGCGGCCACGACGGCCATACCACGATGCTGCTGGGCGCCGCCCGGACGCTGGCCGCGCAGCCGGATTTCAGCGGTACGGTGTATTTCATCTTCCAGCCTGCCGAGGAAAACGAAGGCGGCGCGCGCGTCATGATCAAGGACGGGCTATTCGAGCGTTTCCCGATGCAGGCCGTCTACAGCATGCACAACTGGCCCGGCCTGCCGGTGGGGGCCGCGGCGGTCAATGCCGGTCCGATGATGGCGGCGTTCGACATCTTCAGCCTGACGCTGTCGGGGCAGGGCTGCCATGCCGCCATGCCGCATCTGGGCAAGGACACCCTGCTCGCGGCCTGCCATCTCGTGACCCAGCTGCCGGCGCTGATCAGCCGCGAGCAGCCGGTGCACAAGCCGGCGGTGCTGAGCGTGACCAGCTTCAACGCCGGCGACACCTTCAACGTCGTGCCCGAGCAGGTCAAGCTGCGCGGCACCGTGCGCTGCTTCGACATGGAACAGCGCGCCCGCATCGAGCAGCGCCTGCGCGACGTCATTGCCGCCACCGCCACCCTGCACGGCCTGACCGCGGAGCTGGATTACATCGTCAATTACCCGGCCACGATCAACGCTCCGGCACACGCCGAAGCGTGCGCCGGCGTGCTGGCCGAACTGCTGGGCGAAGACAAGGTGCATCGCAACCTGCCGCCGAGCATGGGTTCGGAGGACTTCGCCTTCATGTCGCAGCGATGCCCCGGCGCATACATCTGGATGGGCAATGGCGAGGACAGCGCATCGCTGCACAACCCCAAGTACGACTTCAACGATGCGCTGTTGCCGCTGGGCGTGCGCTACTGGGTGAGCCTGGTCACGGCGCTGCTGCGTGACGGCAAGCTGCCATCGGCCGAATGAGCGCCGGGGTGGCGGAAGCGTGAATCCGTGCGTTGGCGTCCACCGGCAGGTGCAAGCCGGAGGGCGCCGGCCGGCGCCCCGCTTCGATCGGGGATGGCAGGCGCTGAAGTGAGTGCTATCGTCGGCGCTCACCAGGAGAAAACGCCGCCATGAAAATCTGGGTCGATGCGGACGCCTGCCCGGCCGTCGTCAAGGAAATCCTCTACCGCGCGGCCAGGCGCACCGAAACGCCGCTGACCCTGGTCGCCAACCAGATGCTGCGGGTACCGCCTTCGCCGTGGATCAGGGCGGTGCAGGTGCCGGGCGGCTTCGACGTCGCCGACCAGCGCATCGCCAGCGAAGTCGACGCGGGCGACATCGTCGTCACCGCGGACATCCCGCTCGCCGCCCAGGTCATCGCCAAGGGCGCCACGGTGATCGACCCGCGCGGCGAGCGCCTGACCGCCGCCAACATCCAGGAGCGCCTGAGCATGCGCGACTTCATGGAGGGCCTGCGCAGCAGCGGCGTGGAAACGGGCGGCCCCCGCGCTTTTTCCAATGCCGACCGGCAGGCCTTCGGGAACCAACTGGACAGCCTGCTGGCAAAGCGCAGGTGAAGCCCTCCTTCGGGCGCAGGATGCCGCGTATCGGTGGCAGTGCTGGCCCGTTCCAACCACGCGCAGGTTCCGCCATGAAGAATGCACATTCCGTTCCGGAGTCGTCCCGGCAAGCCGATCCGCCAAGCAACAGCCGGCGCAGCCTGTTCCGCCTGGCGGCCGGTTCGTTGCTGCTGACCACGCTATTCGGGCAGCGGCCGATGGCGGCAGCCGCTGCCACTTCGTCCGGCGGCACGGGCGCCGCACTCGGCGCATGGGCCAGCGGCGGCACGCGCCGGATCGGCCAGGCGACGAGCTTTCCGGACCCGTTCACGGATTCGCTCGAATCGGCGTGCAGGCTGATCTGCTCGACGACCATCGGGCCCTGTCATGGCGCCTCGCCGGAACGCGTCGACATCAGCGACGGCTGGGACGGCATCCCGCTGCGCATGGCGCTGCGCGTCGTCGATGAGGCCTGCCGTCCGGTGCCGGACGCGATCGTCGAGATCTGGCACACCAACTACACCGGGGGCTATTCCGGGGACATCATGCGCATGTGCAACAACGACCCGGACGACCGCGACAGGCAGTTCTTCCGCGGCTACCAGCGCACCGATGCGCGTGGTGTCGCCGCTTTCGACAGTTGCTATCCCGGCTGGTACCGCGGCCGCGCGGTGCATGTTCATGTACGTGTGCAGATCGGTGATTACCAGGCCGACGACCGCGCGCCCAGCAGCGTCGTCACGCAGTTGCTGTTCAGCGACGAACTGAACAGCCGGATATTCGAGGAGCACGCGCTGTACCGAACCTTCGGCCAGCCGGATACCACGCTGGATACCGATGGCGTGATCGGCGGGGAAGCGGACAAGGCTCCCTATCTGTTCGAGGTCAGCCGCCTGGACGATGGCGTGATGTTCGCCCACAAGACGCTGGTGGTCCGCCAGTCCATGGACGATCCGCTGTGCCGAGCCAGTGGCGCCCGCCGGGGAGGCCGGGGGCCGAGAGGCGAGCCGGGCGATCCGCCGCCGGGGCGCATGCCGCGGCCGGATGGCCGCTCCCCGGCCAGGGGGGAGTAGAACAGCGCGGTGTGATTCGGAGCGTGCCGGGTCGGCACGCTCCGGGCAGCTTCATTTCCTGACCGCTCTGACTATGCCGATCAGGATGCAGGCGCCGACGACGCCGGCCACCAGGTAGCCGAGCCAGCCGCCGAAGGAGACGCCGAGAATTCCGAACAGGAAGCTCGCCACCGAGGCGCCGATGATGCCGAGCACGATGTTCATCAGGACGCCGGTATTGCTCTTCATCAAGCCCGAAGCAATCCAGCCCGCGATGCCGCCGATGATCACGGCGGCCAACCAGCCGACACCCATGTCGCTCATCTGCACGTCCTCCAAGTCAGTGGAAACAGTGGAATCGCGCGCCGCCACTGCTGCGGCGGCCACCGCGATGGCGGTGTAATCCGGATTATGCAGGCGCGTTGTGCGGTGCCAAAATGGAAATGGTAAAAAGTCGATACACATCGCGCGGCCGCTGCCTGCGGAGGCGGACAATGGCTCGCCCGAGAAACCCGTCGCGGAGGAGATGGCGATGAAGCTGTTCCAGTGCCAGTGCTGCAGACAGGTGGTGCATTTCGAGAATACCGTCTGCCTGCGCTGCGGGCAGACGCTCGGCTATCTACCGGAGCAGGATCGCATGGCGGCGGTGGAAGCCGACGGGCCGCGCTGGCGGGTATTGCCCGGCGCGGACGGGGCGGACGACAACCGGCGCTGGCGTTTCTGCCGCAACTGGGAGCTCAGCGCCTGCAACTGGATGGTGCCCGCCGGCGACGATGGCGACGCGGAAGTGCCGGACGATGCGGCCGAGTTCTGTCCGGCCTGCCGCCACAACCGCACCGTGCCCAATCTCGACGACCCGGTCCATCTCGCCCGCTGGCAGAAGATCGAGTCCGCCAAGCGCAGGCTCATCTATACGCTCGCCCGGCTCGGGCTGCCGCGTCCGGCGCCCGGCGACGATCATGCCGAGCCGCTGGTGTTCGATTTTCTCGCCGAGCTGCCCGGCAGCGCCGAGCCGGTGATGACCGGCCATGCCGGCGGCGTGGTGACCATCGCACTGGAAGAGGCCGACGATGCCGCGCGCGAAGGCATGCGCGCCGAGATGGGCGAGGCCTACCGCACGCTGCTCGGCCATTTCCGCCACGAGATCGGGCATTACTACTGGGATCTGCTGGTGCGCGACGGCGGCGCGCTGGACGGCTTCCGGGCGATGTTCGGCGACGAGCGCGCCGACTACGCCCAGGCGCTCGACCGCCACTACCGCGAAGGGCCGCCGGAAGGCTGGGAAGCGAGCCATGTCTCGGCCTACGCCACCATGCACCCCTGGGAAGACTGGGCCGAGACCTGGGCGCACTACCTGCACATGGTCGACACCCTCGAAACCGCCTCCGTGCTCGGCATCGAACTGGAACCGGAGGTGGATGACGACGGCGAGCTGTCCGCCGACATCGATGTCGACCCCTACCGCGCGGTGGCGGTGAAGCGGCTGCTGTCCGCCTGGGTGCCGCTCACCGTGGCGCTGAACGCGCTGAACCGGTCGATGGGGGCTGCCGACCTCTATCCCTTTGCCCTGCCCGACGTCGTGCGGCGGAAGCTTGCCTTCGTGCACGATCTGGTTGCGGCCCAGCGCAGGTGAAGATGCCGCCTTCGACTTGAGCGGCCAGGGCCGGAGACCGCGATCATCCGGCGGAAAAATCAGGCACCGAGATCGGCGAGCGGATGCGGGCCGCTGTAACGGGGCGTGAAGTGGTCCGCGACGATCTCGTCGGGGACGGCCTGCACGGTGGCGAATTGCCAGCGCGGCTTGCGGTCCTTGTCGATCAGCAGGGCACGCACGCCTTCGGCGAAGTCGCGGTGGGCGGTGGCGGCGACCGAGACGTGGTATTCGGTGCGGAACACCTCGGCCAGCGACATGTGGCGCGTCCTTTGCCACAGTTCCCACGACAGCCGTGCCGAACTCGGCGCGCCGTGCGCGAAAGTCCTGCCGGCGTTGGCGAGCCAGGGGTCGGCATCGTCGACCAGCGCGGCCAGGCGGGCGGCGATGGCTTCCAGGCCGTCGTGGCCGATCAATGCCTCGATGCGGTCGTAATGTGCACGCAACGGCGAGTCCGGCACTGCTGTGGATTCAGCCAGGCGGTCGAGCAGGGTGCCCAGGCGGGCGTGGTTGGCGGTGTTGCCGGCCGCATCCGGTGCTTCCCAGCGGGTGTCGGCGAGCAGTGCCGGCAGTTGCGCACGCTGGGCGTCGTCGATGATGAAGTCGGCCAGCCCGGCGAAGCGTGCGTCGGCGGCGTTGAGCGGCACGCCGGTCAGCGCCAGGAACAGCCCGCTGCGGCCCGGCATGTGGCGCAGGAACCAACTGCCGCCGACGTCCGGGTACAGGCCGATGGTGATCTCCGGCATCGCCATGCGGGTGGTGGGGGTGGCGACACGGTGCGAGGAGCCGGCCATCAGGCCGATGCCGCCGCCCATGACGATGCCCTGGCCCCAGAACAGCACCGGCTTGGGGTAGGTGTGGATGCGGTGATCGAGCCGGTATTCGCGCTCGAAGAAGTCCTTCGCCGCCTGCGGCGCCTCGCCGGCGGGCATGGCCTTGATGGCGTGGTAGAGTGCGGCGACGTCGCCGCCGGCGCAGAAGGCCTTCTCCAGCGAGCCGTCGAGCAGCACGCCGACGATCGCCGGATCGGCCGCCCAGGCGTCGAGCTGCGGCGCGAGGCGGTCGATCATCTTCAGCGACAGGGCGTTGAGGCTCCTGGGTGCGTTCAGTGTGGCATGGCCGAAACGCCGGCCGCAGGCGGTGGAGATTTCGCGCAGGATCACGCAGTCGTTCGCCGCTGCCGGAATGGATTCGGGGTGTTCGTTCATCGTCTCTCCTTGATGGTACGCGGCGGCCTGCGCAGGAACGTGCTGCGCGGCCGCCGTTCTTATTTTCGCCGCAGGTGCCCCCCAGGGCCAGAAACCATGAAGGCGGCGTTGCGGAGCGTGAGTATTTTCCGTCTCCCGTGTTCAGCGCCTCCGTGCTGCGCGGATCAGCTGGGCCCCTCGCTCGGCGATCATGATCGTCGGCGAACTGGTGTTGCCCGAGGTGATGCTGGGCATGATCGAGGCATCGACCACGCGCACGCCGGCGATGCCGCGCAGCCGCAGTTCGGAGTCGGTGACTGCGGAGTCGTCGTCGCTGCGCCCCATCCTGCAGGTGCCGACCGGGTGGAAGATGGTGGTGCCGATGTTGCCGGCGGCGTGGATCAGTTGTTCGTCGGTGGTGAAGTCCGGCCCCGGCAGATGTTCGACCGGCTTGAACGGCGCCAGCGCCGGCTGGCTGGCGATCTTGCGGGTCAGGCGCAGCGCGTGTGCGGCCTTCTGGCGGTCGGCCTCGTGGCTGAGGTAGCAGGGGGCGATCCTCGGTGCGCTGGCCGGGTCGCGGTCGCGGATGTCGATGTGGCCGCGGGATTGCGGGCGCAGGTCGCAGACGCTGGCGGTGAAGGCCGGGAATTTGTGCAGCGGGTCGCCGAACTTGTCCAGCGACAGCGGCTGGACGTGGTATTCCAGATCGGGTGTCGGCACCGAGGGGTCGGAATGCGCAAACAGGCCGAGCTGGCTGGGTGCCATCGTCAGCGGGCCGCTCCGTTTGAAGGCGTATTCCAGCGCCATCATGGCCTTGCCCCACAGGCTGTTGGCCTGGCGGTTCAGCGTCTTGATGCCCTGCACCTTGTATACGCTGCGGATCTGCAGATGGTCCTGCAGGTTGCGGCCGACGCCGGGCAGCGCATGGGCGACCGGAATGCCGAGTTCCTGCAGCAGGGCCGGATCGCCGATGCCGGAGCGCTGCAGGATGGCCGGCGAGCCGACGGCGCCGGCGGCGAGCACGACCTCGATGCGGCTGCGTGCCACGCAGGCCTCGTTGCCGAGGCGGAATTCGATGCCGCGTGCCTGGCGGCCTTCCAGCACCAGCTTGTCGGACAGCGCACCGGTGACGATGCGCAGGTTCGGGCGGCCGCGCACCGGATCGAGGAAGCCGCGTGCGCTGCTCCAGCGCGTGCCGCGCTTCTGGTTCACTTCGAACTGGCTGACGCCCAGGTTGTTGCCGCCGTTGAAGTCGGGCGTGGCCGGAACGCCGGCTTGCGTTGCCGCTTCGGCGAAGCGGTCGAGGATGTCCCATCTCAGGCGCTGCTGCTCCACCCGCCATTCGCCCTTGCCGCCGTGGAGCTCGTTGCCGCCGCTCCAGTGGTCCTCGACGCGCTTGAACAGCGGCATGACTTCTTTCCAGGCCCAGCCGGCATCGCCGGTGGCTTCGGCCCAGGAATCGTAGTCGCGCGCCTGGCCGCGCAGGTAGAGCATGGCGTTGATCAGCGTGCTGCCGCCCAGGCCCTTGCCGCGGGCGTAGATGATGGAGCGGCCGTTGAGGCCCGGTTCGGGCTCGGTCTTGTAGCACCAGTCGGTGCGCGGGTTGTTGATGCAGTACAGGTAGCCGACCGGGATCCTGGTCCAGATCCATCTTTCGTCGTTGCCGGCTTCGAGCAGCAGCACGCTGACGTCGGGGTCCGCCGACAGGCGGTTGGCCAGCACGCAGCCGGCGGCACCGCCGCCGACCACGATGTAATCGAATTCACCGAAGTCTTTCATGGGGTACTCCTGAGGGGCGAGTTTCGTCGCGTCCTCCGCCGGAGGGCGGGGGACGGTCCGTTGAGGAGGACTTGCCGGGTCGTCAGTTGACCGGCATCACGAACTCGGGCCCCTTGGAGCCGCTGTCGGGCCAGCGCTGCATGATGCTCTTGTAGCGGGTGTAGAAGCGCACGCCTTCCTCGCCGTAGCTGTGGTGGTCGCCGAACAGGCTCTGCTTCCAGCCGCCGAACGAATGCCAGGCCATCGGTACCGGCAGCGGCACGTTGATGCCGACCATGCCGACCTGGATCTTCTGGGCGAACTCCTGCGCCGTGCGGCCGTCGCGGGTGTAGCAGGCGACGCCGTTGCCGAAGGCGTGGGCGTTGATCATCGCCACCGCCTCGGCGAAGGTATCGACGCGGACCACGCACAGCACCGGACCGAAGATTTCCTCGTCGTAGATCTTCATGCCGGGCTCGACCTTGTCGAACAGCGTGGGGCCGAGGAAGTAGCCTTGCTCGCGGCCGGACACGGCGAGGCCGCGACCGTCGAGCACCAGGCTGGCGCCCTGTTCGACGCCGGAGGCGATGTAGCCCTCGATGCGCGCCTTGGCCTCCTGCGTGACCACCGGGCCCATGTCGGCGCCGCGGGCTTCGCCGTCGTCGACCTTGAGCTGTTCGGCGCGGCTCTTCACCTTGGCGATCAGCTCGTCGGCGATGTGGCCCACCGCGACCGCCACCGAGATCGCCATGCAGCGCTCGCCGGCCGAGCCGTAGGCGGCACCGATCAGCGCGTCGGCCGCCTGGTCGAGGTCGGCGTCGGGCATCACCACCATGTGGTTCTTGGCGCCGCCCAGGGCCTGCGCGCGCTTGCCGTTGCGGGCGGCGGTCTCGTAGATGTACTTCGCGATCGGGGTCGAGCCGACGAAGCTGATCGCCTGCACGTCGGGGTGGTTCAGCAGCGCATCGACCGCGGTCTTGTCGCCCTGCACGACGTTGAACACGCCCGCCGGCAGGCCGGCTTCGCGGAACAGCTCGCCGAGCAGCAGCGAGGGCGAGGGGTCGCGCTCGGAGGGCTT
Source organism: Thauera carbonicopians (assembly GCF_025699485.1). GTDB lineage: Bacteria > Pseudomonadota > Gammaproteobacteria > Burkholderiales > Rhodocyclaceae > Thauera. The sequence goes on from NZ_JANUXN010000024.1 coordinate 24,806, forward strand.
CAGCACGAAGGCGTTGCCGCATGCGATCGACACCGGCGCCATCCACATCGGCACCATGACGGGGAAGTTGAACGGCGTGATGCCGGCGGTGACGCCCAGCGGCATGCGCTGGCTCCAGTTGGCGATGCCGCCGCCGACGTTGTCGGAGTACTGGCCCTTCAGCAATTGCGGAATGCCGCAGGCGAACTCGATGATTTCCAGGCCACGCTGCACTTCGCCCCTGGCGTCGGGAAAGGTCTTGCCGTGTTCGCGGGTGATCAGGCGGGCGAGATCGTCGGTGTGGCGCTCGACCAGTTCCTTCATCTTGAACAGCACGCGGGCACGGCGCTGGACGGCCAGTGCACCCCACTCGGGCTGGGCCGCGGCGGCGGAGGCGACCGCAGCATCGACTTCGGCCTGGGTTGCAAGCGCGACCTGGCGCGCGACCTTGCCCAGGGCGGGATCGTAAACCGGAACCTGGCCGCCTTCACCGGGGCGGAATTCGTTGTCGATCCAGTGGCCGACGCGGCCTTGGGGCGATGCGTAGGTGAAGCTCATGTCGATTTCTCCTGCTGTGGTGTGTGGGGGCTTGGAGCCTTGCATTAAAGCGGCTGCGGGGGTACCGGTCCAATGACTTATCATTAGATTCGATATTTTGATTGCTAATATCTCCAGCCTTTGGAGCCAGTCCCCGGAGCAGGCGCGAATACGCGCCTCAGACGATGCCGAAGGTGTAGTACACGGCGATGACCAGGAAGGCCGCGATCGTCTTGATGACGGTGATGGCGAAGATGTCCTTGTAGGACTGGCGGTGGGTCAGGCCGGTCACCGCCAGCAGCGTGATGACCGCGCCGTTGTGCGGCAGGGTGTCCATGCCGCCGGAAGCCATGGCGGAGATCCGGTGCAGGACTTCCATCGGGATGCCCGCCGCCGTCGCGTTCTGGATGAAGGTGTCGGCCATCGCGGCCAATGCGATGCTCATGCCGCCGGAGGCCGAGCCGGTGATGCCAGCCAGGGCGGTGATCGTGACCGCCTGGTTGATCAGCGGGTCGGAAATGGCCTTGAGCCCTTCCGCCACCACCAGGAAGCCGGGCAGGCCGGCGATGACCGCGCCGAAGCCGTACTCGGATGCAGTGTTCATCGTCGCCAGCAGCGAACCGCCGATTGCGAGCTGGGTGCCTTTGGCGAAGCGTTTGGTCACCGTCTTGAAGGCGAACACCATCACCGTCAGGATGCCCACCAGCAAGGCCGCTTCCACCGCCCAGATGGCGACGACCTTGGAGACGTCGGTCGTTATCGGCGTGGTCGTGCCTGCCAGGACCATTTCATGGGTGTCGCCGTAGAAGCGCGGGATCAGGCTGGTGAAGACCTTGTTCATCACCCCGACCATCACCAGCGGCAGCAGCGCGATCGCGGGGTGGGGCAGGTTGTGGTGGTCGAAAGGTTCGGGCTCGTTCACCAGGCTGTTGCCGTAGCCTTCGTTGGCAGTCACCGCGCGGCGGCGCTGGACTTCCAGGTAGATCAGGCCGGTGATCAGGATGAACACCGCGCCGGTGACGCCCAGCCAGGGCGCGGACCAGGTGTCGGTCTTGAAGAAGGTGCTGGGAATGATGTTCTGGATCTGCGGCGAGCCGGGCAGCGCGTCCATCGTGAAGGTGAAGCCGCCCAGCGCGATCGTGCCCGGGATCAGCCGCTTGGGGATGTTGCTCTGGCGGAACATCTCGGCGGCGAAGGGATAGACGGCGAAGACGACGACGAACATCGACACGCCGCCGTAGGTCAGCAGCGCGCAGACCAGCACGATGGAGAGGATCGCCCGCTTCTGGCCGACGAGTCCGATCACCGTGGAGACGATCGATTTGGAAAAGCCCGACAACTCGATGACCTTGCCGAAAATGGCGCCCAGCAGGAAAACCGGGAAGTAGAGCTTGACGAAGCCCACCATCTTTTCCATGAAGACGCTGGAGAACATCGGCGCCACCAGGGATGGATCGACCAGGAACACCGCACCTAGCGCTGCGACGGGGGCAAACAGGATGACGCTGTAGCCGCGGTAGGCCACGAACATCAGGAAGGCAAGCGCCGCGATGACGATCAGCAGACTCACGGTATCTCCTCTTCTGGTTATGACGAAAGAAAATTCCCCCTTCATTGCGAAAGGGCGCAAGGGTGCAGCGCGAGGGATTTAAAACCGCCGAAAACCATCCGGTCCAATGAGTTATCATTGGATTAGTTATTTCGATTGCTAATATCAAATGGACTATTCGGGCCTGCGGGCTTTCGTGATGACTGCCCAGGAAGGGAACCTGACGCGGGCGGCCGAGCGGCTGTACATCACCCAGCCGGCCCTGAGCCTGCAGCTCAAGAAGCTGCAGGAATCCCTCGATCTGAGCCTGTTCGAACGCTTGCCGCGCGGCGTCCGCCTGACCCAGGCGGGCCGCCAGTTATTGCCGGCGGCCGAGCGGGCGCTGGCGGCGGCTTCCGAGTTCCGCGCTGCGGCGGCCGACCTCAAGGGCAGCCTGATGGGCACGCTGCGCCTGGGTACCATCGTCGATCCCGAGTTCCTGCGCCTGGGGGTCTGCCTGCGGCTGCTCGCCGAGCGCCATCCCGGCGTGTCCTTCATGTTGCGCCACGGCATGTCGGGCGCGATGGCGCGCGAGGTGGAAGCGGGCGGCCTGGATGCCGCCTTCGCGCTCGGTGCGCCGGGCCTGGAAGACCTGCAGGATCGCTTCCATGTCCTGTCGCTGACCGGCTTCATCTACCGCGTCGTCGCGCCGCCGAGCTGGGGCGGGCAGGTACGGGGGAAAGGCTGGCGGGCGCTGGCCCAGCTGCCCTGGATCTGGACGCCGCCGGAATCGGTGCATCACCGCCTGCTGAACCGCATCGCCGCAGCGGAGAACGTCGAGTTCAAGGTCGTGGCCCAGGTCGACCTGGAGCCTTCGATGATGGATCTGGTCAGATCGGGCGTCGCGCTATCGCTGGCGCGCGACAGCCTGGCCCTGCATGCCGCCCATGCCGACGGCGTGGTGATCGCCGACGCCGTCGTGGTGCCGGCGGCGCTGGGCTTCATCTGCCGCAAGGACAGGGTCAAGGAGCCGCCGATCGCCGCTGCGATGGAAGTCGTCGCCGAAGCCTGGCGCGGCGACATGCGCTGAGCAGCGAAGCCCGCAGCGGTCCGTGCAGCAGGACGTCATGCTGCCTTGCTCGCGAGGCTGAGGCGCCGTGCTGGTTGCAATGCACAAAAGGCTTGCAGAGATCACCGTGAAAGTAAATGATAATGGACATCATTACTAACTTCAGTGACCAGCCTCCGGACGGTTCTGCGAGTCTGGCTCATCCGATTGGAAGCACGGATGACCTCGAATCAAGCAATGGGTGCGGCAATCGCCCGTGATTTCGTTCTGCCGCCGGGCATGATGCTGGCCGGCGAGTTCAATGGAGGCGATTACCACTTCGTCGGCGCACGCATGACGCCGGACGAACCGGTGCTCGCCGGCCGGGTGTTTCGCCTGGGGGCGCAGGACGGGCTCGAAGTGCATTGCTCGCAGGTCTGCGATCTTCGCGACCTGCGCTCACGGGTCTCGCTGGCCCCGGGCTTGCGCGTCACGGTACTGCTGGTCGGCAACGTCGATGTGTCCTTCGGCGCGCAGTGCGTCGATCTGTCGGCGGGGCGGCGGCAAGCCACCGCATGCGGCATGATGGTCGGCACCACGCGGCAGGAGACTTTCGAGCGCCGCTGGCAGCGGGGCAAGCTCGAGCGCAAGGTCAGCCTGTTCATGTCGTCCGAATGGCTGCAGCAGCAGGGCCTTGCCGATGCCGGGACGGACCCGCGCGTGCGCAGCTTTCTCGACCGCAATCTGGCGACACAGCCCTGGCGGCCGTCGCCGCGCGCCGTGGCGCTGGCCGAGCAACTGATGCAACTGACGGCCAGCCCGGCACCGCTGGGGCGCTTGCTGATCAACAGCCGGGCGGTCGAACTGGCCCACGAGGCGCTGGGCAGCCTGACGGAGCATGCCGGCAATGCCGGGTTGCGCCCATGCCAGCACGAGCGCCTGGCCCGATTGCGCGATTTCCTCGCCAGCGATGCGGCGCTGGATCTGAGCCTGGACGAGATCGCCCGCTGGGCGGGGCTCAGCGCCAGCGCGCTGCAGCGCCACTTCCGTGCAGCCTACGGCACTTCGATCGTCGAGTTCCGGCGCGATGCGCGCCTGCACAAGGCGCGCATCGACCTGGAACAGCGCGGCTCGAGCGTGGCCCAGGCCGCCCATGTGGCGGGCTACAACAGCGCCGCCAATTTCGCCACGGCCTTCAAGCGCCGCTTCGGACTGTCGCCCAAGATGGTGCGTGCACGCATCTGAACGGCGCTGTGGCCGCAAAGCGCATCCGGCAAACATTCGTGCGTGTCCGGCAAACCACGGCGAGGCGATGGAATGCTGAAATGCCTGCCGAAGCACGCTCGGGTTCCGTGCGTGCCTGTCGCTCGCGCAGTGCGCGACTCCAGATCCTACCGAAGCCGAAGCTGCCCACGCCCATGAAACCCACCGCCGACATCCATTCCCATCGTTCCGTCCTGCCGCTTGCCCGCTGCATCCTGGCCGCCATCGCGGCAATGGCGGGCAGCGCTTCCGTCCACGCCCAGGAGGAGAGCATGCTGAGCGCGGTCGTCGTCTCCGCCGCCGGCAAGCAGCAAATGGTCAAGGACGCGCCGGCGTCGATTTCCGTGATCACCCGCGAGGAGATCGACAAGCTGCCGGTCGGCAGCGCGGTCGACGCCATCAGCCGCCTGGAAGGCGTCAACGTCAATGGCGACAGTCCCAATTCCAGCGACATCTCGATCCGCGGCATGCCCGGCGAATACACCCTGATCCTGGTGGATGGCAAGCGGCAGGGCACGCGCGAGACCATGAACCGCGGCACCGGCGGCGTGCAGGCCAACTTCCTGCCGCCGCTCGATGCGATCGAGCGCATCGAGGTGGTGCGCGGCCCGATGGGCACCTTGTACGGCGCCGACGCGATGGGCGGCGTGATCAACATCATCACCCGCAAGGTGCCGACCGCGTGGCGCGGCTCGGTCACGCTGTCGGCGACCAAGCAGGAACATTCCGATCTCGGCGACAGCCGCCAGGCCGACTTCTGGGTGGGCGGCCCGATCAAGGCCGATGCGCTCGGCCTGCAGGTCTACGGCCAGTACGTGCGCCGCTACGAGGACGACATCTACTACCCCCTGCCTTTCGTCAGCGGCGCCCACGGCAGCCGCGACCGCTCGATCGGCGCCAAGCTCAGCGCCAAGCTGAGCGACAAGCAGGACCTGACCCTGGACGTGGGCACCGAGGACTTCAGCTATCTGCGCGAGCCGGGCCATTCCATCGCCGCCACCGCGGACGGCACCGAGACCCGCCACAGCCGCGACCACATCTCGCTGACGCACGAAGGGCGCTGGTCCTTCGGCAGCTCCCGCGTCGTGCTCAGCCAGGAAGTCGGCAAGCAGAACGACTACACCAACGGCGTGCGCAACGTCGCCCGCCCGGAAGTGACCAACCGCGTGTTCGACGGCCAGCTGTCGCTGCCCTTCAGCCGCCACCTGCTGCGCCTCGGCGCCCAGTATCAGCTCAGCAGCGTCGAAGGCATCAGCCAGCAGGATTCCATCCCGGGCTTCCCGGCGCCGAACGTGGACAAGGTGGACATCGATTCGTGGGCCTTGTCGGCGGAAGACGACTTCTTCTTCAGCGATCGCTTCACGCTGACGGCCGGCGTGCGCCTCGACCACCACGAACTCTACGGTTCGCACTGGTCGCCGCGGCTGTACGGGGTGTATCAGCTCGACGAGGCGTGGACCCTGCGCGGCGGCATCGCCAGCGGCTTCAAGGCGCCGACGCTGCGCCAGAGCGTGGCGGGCTACTGCATGACCACCGGCGGCAACACGCCCAAGCGCGGCAACCTGTGCGGCAACCCGAACCTCGATCCGGAAACCAGCCTGACGCAGGAGTTCGGCGTGGCCTGGCAGTGGGCGCCGGGTTCCAGCCTCAGCGCGACGGTGTTCAACAACGACTTCAAGAACAAGGTCGCCAGCTACGACACCGGCGTGGACGATCCGCGCATGCCCTCGCGCAGCATCTACGTCTACGACAACATCGACAACGTCACCATCCGCGGCCTGGAAGTGGCGCTGAACTTTCCGCTCACCCGCACGCTGGGCTTCGACGGCAACTACACCTACGTGAAGTCCGAGCGCGAGGGCGGCGGCGAGTTCTCCTACGACAACAGCTCGCTCGACGGCAAGCCGCTGGACAAGACGCCCAGGCACATGCTGAAGGCCCAGCTCGACTGGACGCCCAATGATGCCTTCTCCGGCTGGCTGCGCGCCAACTACTACGGCAAGTCCTACTACGCCGGTTTCCGCAACGGCGCGACGAACGTGCGCGAGCGTCCGGCCTCGGCCACGCTGGACATCGGCGGGCAATATGCCTTCAGCCCCACGCTGACGCTGAAGGCCGCGCTGCTCAACGTCACCGACCGCATGGTCGCGATCGACAACCGCACGCGCACCACCGGCCTCGACGGCAACTGGATGCAGGACGAGGGCCGTCGCCTGTGGGTGGCCTTGAACGCGGGCTTCTGATGGGCATGCGGCGTTTCTGCCGGGCCCTGCGTGCCGTTCTGGTCGGCCTGCTGTCCGCGCTGTCGCTGGCGGCGGCGGCGGAAGTGGCGGTGACCGACCAGGCCGGTCGCCGCGTGGTGCTGTCCCAGCCCGCGCAGCGCATCGTGCTGACCGACACCTCGGACTTCATCACCCTCGCCCTCATCGATGATCGTCCGGCGCAGCGCCTGGTGGCGTGGAACCGCTGGCGCCTGGATGCGGACACGCTGGGCGCGCTGCGCGAGGCCGATCCCGCCTTCGACGACATCCTGCAGCTCAGCGTCGACGATCCGAACAACTTCCCGCTCGAACGCGTCATCGCGCTGAAACCCGACCTGGTCGTGCTGCATCCGCGTTTCATGGCCGTCGGACGCCTGATCCGCCAACTGGAGGCGGCCGGCATCGGCGTGGTGGTCCTGCGCCTGACGCCCAGCTTCCGCAGCGAGCGGCCACTGGACGGCCTGCAGCAGCTGGGCGTGCTGATCGGCCGCAGCGAGCAGACCGACGCCTACGTGGCTTTCTTCCAGGAGCGTCTCGAGCGCATCCGCAGCCGCGCCGCGACCGTGCAGCGGCGCCCCGTGGTGCTGCTCGAACCGCACGCGGGCAGTGCCGCCTGCTGCACTTCGGTGGGGAGCGGCGAGAGCATCGGCGACCTCGTCACCATCGCCGGGGGGCGCCACATCGGCGAGGAAGTGCTGCCCGGCATGTTCGGCCAGCTGAGCCTGGAATACGTGCTCGACCAGGACCCGGAGGTCTATATCGGTGCGGGCGGCGCCTACCTCGCCGAGCGCGGCGGGCTGGTGCTCGGCGTGAATACCACGCCGGCCGCTGCGCAGGCCTCGCTGGGCCGAGTACTGCAGCGCAAGGGAATGTCCGGCATGCGCGCGGTCGAGGACGGGCGCACCCACGGCATCTGGTTTCCGCTCACCGGCGGCCTGAGCATCGTCGCGCTCGAAGTCGTCGCCAAATGGGTGCTGCCCGACTTGTATGCCGACATCGACCCGCAGGCGACGATGGACGAGATCAACAGCCGCTTCCTCGCCACGCCGCTGCGCGGCAGCTTCTGGACCAATGGGCCGGGGCAGCCCGCCGGTTTCGCCGTTCCCGGCCGGAGCAGCCGATGACGCGCGAGGCCTGTCATCCGGCCGTGGTGGTGTCGACGGCCGGGCTCGATACGCTGGACGAGTACCGCCGGCTGACCTGGCGCCGCCGCGGCCTGGTGGCCTTACTGCTGGTTCTTGCACTGGCCAGCGCGCTGACCGACTTCGTCAGCGGCCCGTCCTCGCTCGGCGTGGCGGATGCGCTGCGCGGGCTGTTCGATGCCGAATCGCTGGGGCGCGGCCAGCGCGTGATCCTGTGGGAGGTACGCCTGCCGATCGCGGTACTGGCGGTGCTGGTCGGCATGGCGCTGGCGCTCGCCGGGGTCGAGATGCAGACCATCCTCGGCAATCCGCTGGCCGAGCCCTTCACCCTCGGCGTGTCCTCGTCGGCGGCGCTCGGCGCCGCGCTCGCGATCGTGCTCGGCGTGGGCGTGCCGGGGCTGGAGCTGTCCTGGCTGGTGCCGGCCAACGCCTTCGTCTTCGCGCTCGGCGCGTTGATGTTGCTGCAACTGCTTGCGCGCACCCACCATGCCGGGCCGGAGACGCTGGTGCTGTTCGGCATCACCATCGGCTTCGCCGCCGGCGCGCTGCTGTCGCTGCTGCAGTTCGTCGCCAGCGAGGATGCGCTGCAGCAACTGGTGTTCTGGACCATGGGCAGCCTGGCGCGCGCCGACTGGACCAACGTCGGCCTGCTGGCCGCGGTGCTGGTGGTGACGATGCCGTTCTCGTGGCGCGCCGCGCGCCGGCTCACCGCGCTGCGGCTGGGGGACGACCGCGCGCGCAGCTTCGGCGTCAACGTCGACCGCCTGCGCCTGTGGGCGCTGGTGCGCGCCAGCCTGCTGGCGGCGACGGCGGTGGCGCTGGTCGGCACGATCGGTTTCGTCGGCCTGGTCGGGCCGCACATGGCGCGCCTGCTGGTCGGCGAGGACCACCGCTTCCTGCTGCCGGCCAGCGTGGTCTGCGGTGCGCTGCTGATGTCGCTGGCCTCGGTGATCAGCAAGACCCTGGTGCCCGGCGTGCTGATGCCGGTGGGCATCGCCACCTCGCTGGTCGGCCTGCCGGTGTTCCTGGCCCTGATCACCCGGCGCCACCGGCGGAGATGAGGTCATGAGCACCACGAATGCTGCGCCGGCGCTGGAAATCCAGCACCTCACGGTGTCCTATCGCAGCCACACCGTGCTTGGCGACCTGAGCCTGCCGCCGCTGCTGCCGGGCCAGCTGGTGGCCCTGGTCGGCCCCAATGCCACCGGCAAATCCACCCTGCTGCGTGCGCTCGCTCGGCTGGTGCCGGCCAGCGGCCAGGCACGCTGGGACGGCCAGGACCTGCTCGCCATGCCAGCGGCCGCGCTGGCGCGCACCATCGGCTACATGCCGCAGAGCCTGCCGGAAACCGCCGCGCTGAACGTGCTGGAAGTCACCCTGACGGCGATGCAGGCCCGCGACCTGCCGGCGCGCGAGGAAGAGCTCGCGGCGATGGCGGTGCTCGAACGCCTGGGCATCGACGACCTCGCGATGCGGCGGCTCGACCAGCTGTCCGGCGGCCAGCGCCAGGTGGCCGCGCTGGCCCAGGCGATCGCGCGCGACTCTCCCATCCTGCTGCTCGACGAGCCCACCAGCGCGCTCGACCTGCGCCACCAGTGGCGGGTCATGGACACGGTGCGCAGGCTGGCCGACAGCGGCCATCTGGTGATCACGGTGCTGCACGACCTCGCCCTGGCGGCGCAGTGGGCCGACCACATCCTGGTGATACACCGGGGCCGTCTGCACGCCTGCGGCACGCCCCAGGCCGCGATCACGCCGGAGATGCTGCGCACCGTCTATGGCGTGGAAGCGCGCGTGCAGCGCTGCGAGCGTGGCCGCACGATGGTGCTGATCGATGGCCCCGCGGAAGCGCCGCCGGCCTGAATTCATTTCCCCCTCGACCGAGGAGTCTTCATCATGACCCAGCTTGTTGCGCAGGCGCAGCTGCGCCTGGCCGAAGCCGAACACACCCTGACGCGCCTGGGCGAACACATGCGCGAACACGGTTTCGAATTCCAGCGTGACGGCGCCGACTGGAAGCTCGCCATCCACGGCGGCCTGATCCATATCCGCGTCGACGGCGAGTTGCTCGGCATCCGCGCCGAAGCCGCGACGATGGATGCGCTGTACGACCTCAAGGTCGTGGTGGCGAGCCATCTGCTGGAGTTTTCTTCCCAGCCGGTCGAGATCCGCTGGCGCGGCGACGGCAGCCAGTTGCGCGAGCCGCCGGCCTTCCGTGTGCTGCGGGTGATCGCCGCGCGCGACCTGACCGCGCGCATGCGCCGCATCACCCTGGGCGGCGAGCGTCTCGAACGCTATGCCGGCCTGGACAATCTGCACTGCAAGCTGCTGCTGCCGCAGCCGGGCAATACCGAGCCGGAATGGCCGACCTTGGATGCCAACGGCCTGCTGCGCATGCCGGAGGGCGACAAGCGGCTGGACATGCGCACCTACACCATCCGCGACATCGACCCGGCGGCGGGCACGCTGGAGATCGACATGGTGGTGCATGAACCTGCCGGCCCGGGCGGCAGCTGGGCGCAGCGCGCCCGCCCCGGCGACCGGGTCGGCATGCGCGGGCCGGGCGGCCTGGGCGCACGCGAGGCCGACTGGACTCTGCTCGCCGGCGACGAGACCGCGCTGCCGGCCATCGCACGCATCCTGGAGAACCTGCCGGCCGACGCGCGCGGCGTGGCGCTGGTCGAAGTCCAGGACGCAAGCGACCGCCTGGCGCTGCGCGTGCCGGCCGGCGTCGAACTGCGCTGGCTGCTGCGCGGCTCGCAGGCGCCGGGCACCACGACCCTGCTGCCGGATGCCGTGCGCGCCGTGGCCTGGCCGGAAGCCGGCACGCGGCTGTTCGTCTGGGCTGGCCTGGAGTTCGACGCCTTCCGTGCAGTGCGTGCGTACGTGCGCAAGGAGCGCGGCCTCACGCCGGCCGAACATCTGGTGGTGGCCTACTGGCGGCGCGGGCGCAGCGAGACCGAGTTCAAGAACGTGCCTGCCGATGACTGAACCGAGGACGCCATGCACCTCGCCTGCGGGCACCGCCTGTCCCGAGTCGGCGGGCGAATCCTGTCCCGGGCCGGGTGGCAGCGCCCGGCCAGAAAAGCTCCTGCCGGGTGAGACCCGGACTGCAACGGCCCAGGCCAGCGGGGCGCGCCTGACCCGATTCGTGGTGGATATCGGCCCGCTGCGGACCAGCCCGGGCTTCCGCCTGCTGTACCTGGCGCGGACGGTGGCGCTGATGGTGTACGGCATCAACGCCGTCGCCGTGGCCTGGCAGGTCTATGCGCTCACGCAGTCCTCGCTGCATGTGGCCCTGGTCGGTTTCTGCCTGGCCGGCGGCCAGCTCGCCGGACTGGTGTTCGGCGGCCGCCTGGCCGACCGTCACGACCGGCGCATGCTGATGGTCGGCAGCCGGATCGCTTATGTCGGCGTCGTCGGCCTGCTGCTGGCCAACACTCTGCTGCCGCAGGCCCAGCTCGGCCTCATCTACCTGGCGGCCCTGGCCGGCGGCTTCAGCAGCGGCATCGGTGCGCCGGCGCTGATGGCGGTATTGCCGTCGCTGGTGGCGCGCGAGCAGCTTGCCGCGGCCGGCGCGCTGAGCGCCATCGCCCTGCAGCTTGCCGCGCTGGTCGGCCCGATCGTGGCCGGGTTCCTGATCGCCGGCGCCGGGCTCGCGAGCTGCTACGCGGTGGTGATGGCGGCCTCGGCGATCACGCCGCTGCTGCTTGCGTGGCTGCCGCGGCTGGATGCCGCCCGGGCGGCCGATGAGCCGCCCGGCAAAGGACAGGAATCGGGGCAAAAAAACGGGCAGGGCGCGCTGGCGGAATGGCGCGACGGCCTGCGTTTCATCCGCCGCAGCCCGGTGATCTCCGGCATGCTGCTGCTCGACCTGATCGCCAGCCTGCTGGCGATGCCCTTCGTGCTGCTGCCCCAGATCGCCAGCGAGACGCTGGGCGGCGATGCGGCGCTGGTCGGCGTGCTGCATGCGGCGCCGGCGCTGGGCGCGCTGGTGGCCGCGCTGTCATCCGGCTGGACGCGCACGCTGCGCCGCCCGGGCCGCGTCCTGGCGGCGATGGCGGTGCTGTGGGGGCTGGCGGTGGCCGCGGCCGGCCTCACCGGCAGCCTGTGGATGATGCTGGCCTGTCTGGCGCTGGCCGGCAGCGCCGATACCGTCGGCGACATCGTGCGCGGCGCGCTGCTGCAGCAGCACACGCCGGATGCACTGCGCGGGAGGGTGTCGGCATTCTGGTTGCTGCAGTCGGCGCTGGGGCCGGCGCTCGGCGGCCTGCAGATGGGCTACGTCGCCCGGCGCTTCGCCGTGTCCACGGCCCTGCTGGCCGGTGGCTGTGCCTGTGTCGTCGGCAGCCTTGCCGCCTGGACTGCGGTGCGGGGGCGTTTTCGGGACGAAGGTGCGCCGGGCATCGACCGGAGGTGAGCGATGCTGCGCTGGTGGCCGACGACTGGATGGGGCATTCCGACTACCAGTCTTCGGCCGGGCAGCGAATCGGCCAGGGCTTGCCGAGCATTCCGGCCAAGGTCTGAATCGCGTGCTCGACGTCCTTGTTCCAGCCAAACCCCGCGTTCAGCCGGATGCAATCATCGAACTGCCCGCCTGCAGCAAAGAGATAACCCGGGGCAATGCCGATGCCTTCCCGGCGTGCCTGCTCGAAAAGCCGTCGGCTGCTCAGGCTGCCAGCGGGCAGCCTTATCCATAAGACATAGCCGCCCGAAGGGTTCGAGGCCACCGTTCCTGCTGGAAAATGGCGAATGATGGCATCGCGCATCCGTGTCATCTGCTTGTGCAAGGTATGCCTGAGCTTGCGCAGATGTGCGTCATACCCGCCGGTGCGGAGGAACTCGGCGATCGCAGCCTGCGGGTAGATGGCTGTTCCCATCGTCGAGCTGTATTTCATCGATGCGATCGCCGAGGACCAGCGCCCGCCCGCCACCCAGCCGACGCGGATGCCGGGGGCAAGAGTCTTGGAAAAGCTGCTGCACAGGATGACCTTGTCGCTCAATGCGCGCAACGGCCTGGGGCGGACGGGATCGAAATGGGTGTCGCCGTAGATGTCATCCTCGATCAAGGCGACGTCGTATCGTTCCGCCAGCGCCACCAGTCTCGATTTGTCCTCCGGCGACAGCGTGATGCCCGTCGGATTGTTGATGTTTGCAATGCTGATGACCGCACGAAGCTGTCCGGCCTTGAGGGCGAGCTTGAGTTGTGCGAGGTCCATGCCACGCTCGGAGGCGGAAATTTCCACCGCGCGCAAGCCGAGGCTGCGGAGCATCTGCAGGATGACGAAATACGTCGGGGACTCCACGGCCACGCCGTCGCCTGGCCGGGTCACCGCGCGCAGCGCGAGCGCGAGCGACTCGATGCAACCGTGGGTGATCACGAGTTCCTGCGGACTGAGTTCGCATCCATAGTCGAATGCGCGCCGCACGATCTGCTGCTTCAAGGGTGGATGGCCGGTGCCGCGCACATGGTTTCCCAGCAGGGTCGGGTCACGGTAGATCAATTGCCGCATCAATATTCCGAGCTTGGCAACCGGGTAAAGCGCGGCCTCGCCATTGGCGAGATCGAGCCGGACCCGGCATGGCGTACCCACGATGGACAGATGCGTCTGCGCCTGATCTTCCAGTGGCGCCAGTTCGATTGGGCGCGCTTCGGCAGGCAGGGTGTCGCGCTGTGGCGCAACGTAGAAACCCGACTTGGGGCGTGCCTCGACCAGGTGCTCCTGTTCCAGCAGTCTCAAGGCCTGCAGCGCGGTCAGGATGCTGACGCCATGATCTTTGCCGAGCGTCCGCACCGACGGCATCTTTGCTCCGGCCGGAAGCGTTCCGGCCTCGATCGACGCACGCAGCTTGCGGGCGATCTGCTGATAGAGGGGAAAGCTGCTCATGGCGGGTGCGGTCATCGGCTGGGCGCGAACTGTTATACAACAGAATGACGGGCACTGTGCATGGATGACGCGCCATCGGGGAAATAGAGTGAGGCCCTACCCGATATCAAGGCGCACAGCCCTCCGGCGTTGCGTGAATCAGAGGAAATCATCCATGGAACTTCTCGGTCAGTTCTGGCAGGAGCACTGGGTTTTCGCAATCCTCGTGTTGTGCCTGATTGCGTTTTTTGCCGGCTTCGTGGACAGCATTGCGGGCGGAGGCGGCTTGTTTCTGGTGCCCGGCTTTCTCCTGGTGGGGCTTCCGCCACAGGTCGCGCTCGGGCAGGAAAAAATTGTCAGCACGCTCGGCACCCTGGCAGCGATCCGGAATTTCCTGCGCGAAAGCAGGATCATCCTGAACCTTGCCCTGCTGGGCATCCCTTTCTCCCTGATAGGCGCATATGCGGGTGCGTATCTGATTCTGCTCATTCCGGCCGAGATCGTCGCGAAGCTTCTTCTCGTGCTGATTCCGGTCGGTATCGTTTTATTCCTCATTCCGAAGGACGGGCGGATCGGGCCCGAACCGGTGGAAGGTCGAAAATTTCTGCTGATGGTGCCCTTGGTCTGCTTCGTCGTGGGCTTCTATGACGGTTTCTTTGGTCCAGGCACCGGAAGCATGTTCATCATCGCCTTCCACTATCTTCTGAAGCTGGATCTCGTGTCGTCGTCCGCGAATTCGAAGGTATTCAATTTCTCGTCGAATATAGGTGCCTTGCTTGCGTTCGTGCTGGGAGGCAAGGTGGTCTATGCCATTGCCTTGCCGCTGGTGTTGAGCAACGTCCTTGGCAACCACTTCGGCAGCAGGATGACCATCCGGAGCGGAAGTGGTCTGGTGCGTAAAGTCCTTGTTTTCTCGATGCTCAGTCTTTTTGCCAGCCTGGGAGTGAAATACGCCCTGTAAGGCACCCGGTGCGGAAACTCCAGTTTTCTCGATGGATGTTGCCGATATGTCCGGACACCTTGGCCAGGAGAGTGTCGAGAATCCGGGCGGAAAATGACACGCGCCCAAGCCTGGCGGGCTGGGCGCGTGTCGCTGCAGCTGCAATGCAGGTGATCAGGAAGGCTTGATCGCCACCTTCAGCACGCCGTCGCGCTGGTTGGCGAACAGCTCGTAGGCGGCGACGATGTCGTCGAGCTTGTACTGATGGGTGACGAGCACGCCGAGGTCGAGGCGGTCGGCGGCGAGCACGTTCATCAGCCGGCGCATGCGCTCCTTGCCGCCGGGGCACAGTGCGGTGCGGATGGTGTGGTCGCCGAGGCCGGCGGCGAAGTTGGCGATCGGGATCTTCAGGTCTTCCGAATACACTCCCAGGCTGGACAGCGTGCCGCCCGGCTTCAGCACTTTCAGCGACTGCTCCCAAGTCGCTTGTGTGCCCAGCGCCTCGATCGAGCTGTCGGCGCCGCGGCCGCCGGTGAGCTTCATGACTTCGTCCACCACGTCGCAGTTGCGGAAGTTCAGCGTCACGTCGGCACCCATCTTGCGGGCGATGCCGAGGCGATGGTCGTTGCCATCGACGGCGATGATGGTGGTCGCGCCCAGCAGGCGCGCGCCGGCGGTGGCGCACAGGCCGATCGGGCCCTGGGCGAACACCACCACGGTGTCGCCGAGCTTGATGTTGGCGTTCTCGGCGCCCTTGAAGCCGGTGGACATGATGTCCGGGCACATCAGCACCTGCTCGTCGGTGAGACCGTCGGGAATCGGCGCAAGGTTGGCCTGGGCGTCGGGTACCAGCACGTATTCGGCCTGGGTGCCGTCGATCATGTTGCCGAAGCGCCAGCCGGCGGTGGCCTTGTAGCCGTGGCAGCCGCACTGGCCGCTGGGCACGAGGTAGCTGCCGTCCTGCGAGGGGAAGCCATCCTGCGCGGCATAGCTGTTGAAATTCGGGCAGATGGCGCCGGCGATCACGCGCTGGCCTTCGGTGTAGCCCTGCACCGCGCTGCCGAGCTTCTCGATCACACCCACCGGTTCGTGGCCGATCGTCAGGCCCGGCTTCACCGGGTATTCGCCTTTCAGGATATGTACGTCGGTTCCGCAGATCGTGGTGGTGGTGATGCGGATCAGGGCGTCGTTCGGGCCGATGTCGGGAATCGGCTTGTCCACCAGTTCGATGCGGCCAGGGGCTACGAAAACGGTTGCTTTCATCATCGTCATGAGACTTCCTCCTGGAGAGTGCCGTAGGGCTCCTTCAGTGTAGGCCAGATCGCAGGCGGACCTCTCCCGCGGGGTTTGATCCAGGTCAATGGAAGCCAGTTTTGTCAGCGCTGAATTGATTTCGATCAAATGAGAATGATTGTCATTAATTGATATAATCACGCCGTTCCCCGCGATGCCCGCCGGAGGCGGTGCGGCACGCGGGAAGCCGCTCGGCCGCGTGATCCGCTCCCGGTCCTGCGTGCACCTTTCGACCCGATTTTCAGCAAGCAACCGACGCCCGCGCGGCTAGGCAGCCAGCCAGATTCCGATGGAGATACCCATGCTGAAGCTGTCGTCTGCCCGCACGTCCGGGCGTCATGATGATTCGAAGGCGCCGATTCGCCCGGCGCCGCTGTACGGCGCGCTGCTGGCCCTGGCCGGACTGGCGCCGGCGGCCGGGCTGGCGGCCGAGGACGGCCAGCGCCTGAGCGAGGTCGTGGTCACCGCCACCCAGCGCGAGCAGGCCATCCGCGACGTGCCGGCCGCCGCCTCGGTGGTGACGCGCGAGGACATCCGCAGCAGCGGTGCCGACAACGTGCTCGGCGCGATCCGCGAGACGCCCGGCATCGGCCTGCTCGGCCGCAGCGTCGGCGGCCGCAAGACGATGTCGCTGCGCGGCATGGACGGCAAGCACACGCTCTACCTGGTCGACGGCCTGCGCGTGATCGCGACCGACGACTGGGTGGGCCACTCCGATTACCAGTACGACTGGGCGCCGGTCGACGACGTCGAGCGCATCGAGGTGGTGCGCGGGCCGATGTCGGTGCTGTATGGCTCGGATGCGCTCGGCGGCGTGGTCAACACCATCACCCGCCGTCCCGCCGACCACTGGCAGGGCAGCGTGCGCCTGTCCGGCAGCGATGCCCGCGCCGGCGGCGGCGATGCGGTGGGCGGCGGCGTCCATCTGTCCGGCCCGCTCGGCGAGACCTTGCGCATCGGCCTGTCGGCGACCCATCTCGACCGCGATCCGCTCGAGCTGAAGGAGAACCGCCGGTTGTCCGAGATCGAGGGCACCAAGATGGATGCCGGCCACCTGCTGCTGTCGTGGGCGCCGCTGGCCGGCCACACCTTCGACCTGGAGCACCGCGTCGCCGACGAGGAGCGCACCCGCCAGCAGGTCAGCGGCGGCACCTACTACAGGGATCTCTACGACATCGAGCGTAGCCAGTCCATCGCCACCTGGAAGGGCAACTGGGGCGAGGTCGACAGCCAGTTGCGGGTGTGGGAGTCGGACTTCTCGGTGAAGAGCAAGCGCACCAACGGCGTGACACCGACGCGGCCGCAGAGCATGGAGGAGCGCGGCGTCGACGGCCGTGTCGGCTTCGGCATCGGCAGCGCCCAGCACCTGACGATCGGCTTCGACGCGCGCAAGGAGGAGATGAAGAACGCCGGCCTCGCCGGCGGCAAGGACGACGCCACGCACAAGGCGCTGTACCTGCAGGACGAGATCGGCCTGTCGGACTCGGTGATGTTGACGCTCGGCGTGCGCCACGACCGCCACAGCATTTTCGGCGGCGAGACCAGCCCGCGCGCCTACCTGGTGTGGCACGTCGATGATCGCTGGACCGTGCGCGGCGGCTACGGTGAAGGTTTCCGCGCGCCGACGCTGAAGCAGATCTCGCCCAACTACGAAGGCCACGAAGGGCCGCATTCCTTCTACGGCAACGGCGACATCAAGCCGGAGACCAGCCGCTCGGTCGAGTTCGGTGTGGCTTACGCGCATGACGGCATCGAGTGGGAAGCGACGGTGTTCCACAACGACGTCAAGGATCTGATCACCACGCGCCTGTTGCGCGTCACGCCGCCTTCCGGCGGGCTGCCGATCCCGCGCCGCCACTATCTGTACGACAACGTCGACGAAGCGCGGATCATCGGCGTCGAAACGGCGGCGAAGTGGCAGCTCGGCCGCGGCTTCTACCTCGGCGGCAACGCGCAGTGGCTCGATACCAAGGACAAGGAGACCGGCGACGAGCTCAATGGCCGCTCCCGCATCCTGCTCAACGCCCGCGCAGGCTGGAAGCAGGGGCCGTGGGATGCCGTGCTGCGGGCCGAGCACATCGGCCGCCAGTATCTCGATGGCGACCGGGCACCGTCCTACAATCTGCTGCATGCCAGCGCGGGCTACCGCATCAACGAGCACCTTGGCGTCAGTCTCGGTGTGGACAATCTGACCGACGTTCGCCTGGCCGAGAAGTCCGAAGCGTTCAGCTATTCCGAGACGCCGCGTACGCTGCGCGTGTCGCTGCACGGTTCGTTCTGATCCTGCCATCCCGCCGGCGGACGCGCGCTGAGCCGTCCGCCGGTTTTGCCTTGTTTACGACTCCTGCCAGCCTATGACTCCGGAATCCTCCCAACTTCCTGCAGAACAGCCGAACCCGCCCACGGGGACTCCCAGCCGCCGCACGCTGCTGATGTTCGTCGCCGTGCTGTTGATTGCCGTCGTGGCGCTGTTCGCTCTGCGTGCCGCCACCGGCACGCCGCGGGTAGCGGTGGTCAGCAGCGATTTCGTCCTCGCCGGCAAATTCACCGCGCTGGGCGAGATCGGCAAGGCCGCCGGCGTCGAAGTGGATGCGCTCAACATCGACCGCGACGACGACACCCGCATCGGCGCTGCGCTGGGCGAGGCCGACCTCGTGCTGCTCGACGCGCCGCGCGAGGAAGACAGCCGCCGCCTGCTCGAACGCATGGGGCCGCTGCTCGAACAGGTGGGGGTGCCCTGGCTGCTGTCGTCGGCACGCGGGCCGCAGGCCGGCGGCGGCCTCGACGCAACCCACGGCCAGAGCTTGCACGACTATTACCGCAACGGCGGCCAGCGCAACTTCGCCGGCCTGTTCGCCTATGTGCGCCATCACCTGGCAGGCGAGCGTGGTGTCGAGGTGCCCGAGCCGGCGATCTACCCGGAAGCCGGCTTCTATCATCCGGACCACCCGGAGCTGGTGGTCGCCGACCTGGCTGCCTACCGTGCCTGGCTGGGCGCGGACCGCGCCGCAAGCGGACCGACGGTCGGCATCGCGATCCATCGCGCCTACATCGGCAACCTCGGCATGGCCCATGTGGACGAGCTGGTGCGCCGGCTGGAAGCGCGTGGCGCGCTGCCGCTGGTGTATTTCCACCCGGCCACCGCGGGCGCCGGCGCGCTCGACCTGCTGTACGGCAAGGACGGCAAGCCGGCGGTGGACCTCATCGTCAATCTGCAGGTGATGTACCAGGGCAGCCGGCGCGAGGACTATCTGCGCCTCGGCGTGCCGGTGCTGCAGGCCTTGACCTGGCGCGGCGGCGATGCCGACGACTGGCGCGCGGACCCGGTCGGCGTGCCGACCAGCGGCGTGCCCTTCTACCTGGCGATCCCGGAGTTCGCCGGGCTCACCGACCCGCTGATGGTCGCTGCGATCGAGGACGGCGACGCGGTGCTGATCCCCGAGCAGGCCGATGCGCTGGTGGACAAGGTGTTCAAGCTGATCCGCCTGCGCGCCAAGGCCAATGCCGACAAGCGCGTCGCGCTGATGTTCTACAACTATCCGGAAGGCGAGAAGAATCTGTCGGCCTCGTTCATGAACGTGCCGCGCAGCCTGGCGCTGCTGACGGAGACGCTGCGCGGCGCCGGCTACGCGGTGGAGCCGCTGGAGGAGCAGGGCATGGTCGATGCCGCTGCCGACATGCTGGCGCCGTTCTATCGTGCCGATGCGGTGCGCCGCCTCGACGAACTGGTGGCGCGCAACCTGGCCGCGCGCCTGCCGCTGGCCGACTACCTCGCCTGGTACGAGGCCCTGCCGGAGCCGGTGCGCAGCCGCATCGAAGCGCACTGGGGCGTGCCGGCCGACGATCCGATGCTGATCGGCGCCGAAGGCGAGCGCGCTTTCGCCATCCCGCGCCTGCAACTGGGCAATCTCGCCATCCTGCCGCAGCCGCCGCGCGGCCGTGCCGGCGAGCCGGCGGAGAAGGCCATCTACCACGACACCCGGGTGCCGCTGACCCATTTCTACCTCGCTGCCTATCTCTACGCCCGCACGCAGTTCGACGCCGACGCGTTGATCCACTTCGGCACTCACGGCAGCCAGGAATGGACGCCGGGCAAGGAGCGCGGGCTGTCGATCCACGACGATCCTTACCTGACGCTCGGCGACACGCCGATCATCTACCCCTACATCGTCGACAACATCGGCGAGGCCACCCAGGCCAAGCGCCGCGGGCGGGCCACCATCATCAGCCACCAGACGCCGTCCTTCGCGCCTGCCGGCCTGCACGAAAAGCTGATGCCGCTGCACGACCTGCTGCACGAGTACGGCCTGCTCGACGACGGTGCGGTGAAGGAGCGCACCATTGCCGCGATCGTCGACGAAGCCGCGCGGCTGAACCTGATCGAGGACATCGGCTGGACGACCGAGCGCGCCCGCGCCGACTTCGTGCCCTTCGAGCGCGAGCTGCACGACTGGCTGCATGCGCTGGCGCAGACCGCGCAGCCGCTCGGCCTGCACACTTTCGGCCAGGCGCCGCAGGCCGAACACCGCCTGAGCACGGTGATGCAGATGCTGGGCGAGCGCCTGTACGGCAAGCTCGGCCTGGACGACCCCAAGGAGCTGTTCGTCGACGACTTCCGCAAGCTTGCCGAGACGCCGCCTTACCGCCTGCTCGCCGGCCATCTGCTCGAAGTTGCCGCACAGGCCGGCGCTGCGCCGGGTGGTGCCGGATCCGGTGCTGCTCCGGTCGATCAGCCTGCGGCGGCCGGAGACGGGGAAGCCCCCGCCGTAGCTGCGGATGCCGGGGCGGCCCATGCCGGGGCGGCCCGTGCCGCGACGACCGATGCCGGGAAGGCCGCTGCCGTACCGGCCGGCTCCGCAGACCCTGAGCTCGCCGAACTGTTGACCGAGGCCCGCGGCCATTTCGATGCGCTGTCGGCCGCCGGCGAGCACGTCGGCCTGCTGGCGGCGCTGGATGGGCGCTTCATCGACACCCATTACGGCGGCGACCCGGTGCGCAACCCCGAAAGCCTGCCCACCGGGCGCAACCTGTACGGCTTCGACCCCTCGCGCCTGCCCACCGAGCAGGCCTATGCCGCCGGCGCCGAAGCTTTCGCCCAGTTGCTCGCCGCGCATCGCGCCCAGCACGGCAGCGAGTTGCGCAAGGTGGCGTTCTCGCTGTGGTCGGTGGAGGCGATGCGCCACCTCGGCGTGCTCGAAGCGCAGGCTTTCCATGCCCTCGGCGTCAAGCCGGTGTGGGACCGCTTCGGCCGCATCAGCGACATCGAAGTGATCCCGCGCGCCGAGCTCGGCCGCCCGCGGGTGGACGTGGTGCTGTCTGCCACCGGCCTGTACCGCGACCACTTCCCCAACGTGATGCTGCATCTGGCGCGCGCGGTGGAACTCGTCGCCGAACTGGACGAGCCGGACAACGCGGTGCGGAGCAACACCCTGGCGCTGGAAAAGCGCCTGCTGGAGCAGGGTTTCTCGGCCGAGGACGCGCGCGAACACGCGCTGACCCGGATCTTCTCCGGCGAAAGCGGCAGCTACGGCACCGGCCTGGAAGACGCCGCGATGGCTACCGACACCTGGGAGGACGAAGGCAAGCTCGCCGAGCTCTACCTGCAGCGCATGCAGTACGCCTTCGGCCCCACCGAGTCGCGCTGGGGCAGCAAGCCGGCGCAGATCAACCTCTACGCCGAGCAACTGCGCGAGGTCGAGGCGGCGGTGCTGGCGCGCTCGTCCAACCTCTACGGCATGCTCACCACCGACGACCCCTTCCAGTACCTGGGCGGCATCGGCCTGGCGGTGCGCCATCTCGGCGGCAAGAGCCCCGAGCTGTACATCAGCAACCTGCGCGACACCGACAGCAGCAAGGTGGAATCCGCCGCGCGCTTCCTCGCCGGCGAACTGCGCTCGCGCTACTTCCATCCGCAGTGGATCGGTGCCATGCAGCAGGAAGGCCATGCCGGCACGATGAACGTGGTCGATACCGTCAACAACTTCTGGGGCTGGACCGCGGTGGCGCCCGAGATCGTGCGCGACGACCAGTGGCAGAGCTTCTTCGACGTCTATATCGACGATTCGCTCGACATGAAGATGGACGAATGGTTCGAGCAGCACAACCCGACCGCCAAAGCGCAGATCGCCGAGCGCATGCTGGAAGCGGCGCGCAAGGAATACTGGAACACCGACGATCAGACCCTGCGCAAGCTGGTGGAGGTGTACCGGGACGCCATCGAACGCCTCGACTACCAGCCCGCCAGCAGCATGGTCGGCGACTACGTGCAGACGCTTGCCGCCGGCTTCGGTCTCGAGTCCGCCGGCGAGCCGGCGCAGGGCGAAGCCGGCGGGGCCGCCGCGCCGGAGCAGGTCACCGGCCAGGTGCTGGAGCAGGTCCGGGCCGAGCAGGGCGCCGCGCCCGCGCCCTGGTTCGAACTGCTGCTCGCCGCGCTGACCCTGCTCGCTTTCCTGGGCGGCATGCTGCGCCAGTGGCGTGTCCGGCCGTTGGCGCCATGAGGCCAGCCGCTGCCATCGCATGCAGGACCGCCGCCGCTGCGGCGGCTTGCACGCTGGCCCTGGCCGGCTGGGCGGCGGAGCCCGACGCCACGCTGCTGCCCGAAGTCGGCGTCAGCGCCACTTTCGACGCCCTGACCGAACAGCGCCTCGCCCCCGGCGTGAAGCTGGTCATCGATGCGGAAGAAATCCGTAGCCTGGGCGGCCTGTCGGTGGCCGAGGTGCTGCGCAAGCTGCCCGGCCTGGAGCGCGCCGGCCACGGCGCGGACTCCGCCGCTGCCGGCGCCCGTGGGGTGGCGCGCGACGCGGTGCTGATCCTGGTCAATGGCGAACGCCCCACCGCCAGTGGCCGCCATGCGCTGACCCTGGTCGGCCGCCTGCCGGCCGGCGAGCTGGAGCGCATCGAACTGCTGCGCGGCAGCTCGGCCGAATTCGGCGCCACGGCGGAAATCGTCGTCAACCTGGTCATGAAGGCGCCGGTGAGCCAGCGCAGCGCCTCGCTGCGCGTGGTCGGCGGCCAGCGCGGCGACGAGCCCAACGCCCAACTCACCGCCAGCCTCGGCGGCGGGCAAGGCGGCTTCAACTGGCTGCTGCCGGTCACCGTGAACCGCCATCGCATGCCGGTCGACAGCCGGCAGTGGCGCACGCTGCCGGCCGCGTGGTCCGCCGAAACGCTGTCCGGCCATTACAGCGTCGATGAGCTGATCCTGTCGCCGCGGCTGTCGTGGAAAGCCGGCGACACCCGCCTGAGCCTGTGGCCGAGCTATTACCGCAACGATGGCCTGCGCCGGCAGACGGCCGAGCGCGGCGGGGCCGGCGAGTCCCTGGCGGCCGCCCGCCACGACCGCGAACGCAGCGCCTTCCGCATCGCCCGGCTGCGCGCCGACGGCGAAACCCGCGTCGGTGCGGACGGCAAGCTCAGCACCCGGCTGGCGCTGATGGACGGCGAGCGCGACACCCGTACCCGGCGTGCCGGGCCGCTGTCGCCGGCCTGGTCCGAATCCCTCGACCGCCACGAACGCGAATTCACCGGCTCGCTGCGGCTGGACCAGGCGCTGGCCGAAACCCACCTGCTGTCGCTGGCGCTGGAGGGCGCGGCCTTTTCCCGCCATGACCGCCAGGCGCTGGATACCGTGCGCCACCGTCATGTGGTGCGCGAGCGCAATGCCGCGCTGTGGCTGCAGGACGAATGGACGCTGAGCGAAACCCTCACGTTGACCACCGGCCTGCGCCTGGAAGCCGCCCGCCAGTACGCCGGCAGCGGCTGGCACAGCGAGCAGGCCGTTTCGCCCTCGCTCGCGCTGCGCTGGCAGGCGGCCGAGGCCTGGGTGCTGCGCGCCTCGGCCGGCTCCGGCCTGCGCGTGCCCAAGCTGGACGAGATCACGCCGCTGGTTACGCGCAGTACCGAGTACAACACCCCGCTGGAAGCCGACATCGGCGGCAATCCCGATCTCTCGGCCGAGCGCGTGCTGCGCGTGGAGTTCGGCGTCGAACGCTATCTCGCCGGCGACAAGAGCCTGCTCGGCATGAACCTGTATGCGCGCCGCACGCGCGACTTCATCGAGCGCCGCAGCGCGCTGGAAGCCGGACGCTGGGTGGACCGCCCGTACAATGCCGGCGACGCCCGCCACTGGGGCGTGGAACTGAGCGCCAGGCTCGACGCCGCGCTGCTCGCCAGGGCGCTGGACGGCGGTAGCCTGCGGGCCACGCTGACCCTGCCGCATGCGCGGGTGGACGACGCGCGCCTGGGCATCCGGCGCATCGCCAACGACACCCCGCGCCATCTTTTCAGCCTGAGCTACGAGCATGCACCGGCGGGCGTGGCCACCCGCTTCGGCTTCCAGCTCAAGCACAGCGGCCCGGCGCGCACCCGCCTGGGCGACGAGCGCATCGCCCGCATCCGCAGCGGCACCCGGCTGGATGCCCATGTCACCCGCCAGATCACCCGCGGCGTCGATCTGCGCCTGTCGGTGGACAACCTGCTCGGCGCCGACGAACGCCAGCAGCGCCATGCGCGCCATGGTGCGGAAAGCTGGCGCCTGAATGGGCGCGATGGCGGCGAGCGCACCTGGCTGCTGGCGCTGGAAGGAAAATGGTAGGGCGCCGCATGGATTCACCTCTCCCGTCCCCCTCTGTTGCCAGCACAGGAAGCACCATGGCGAGCGTGTACAAATCAAAGGTCGATTGGTGGCTTGCCATCCTCATCCTGAGTGCAGCGGCCGTGTCCGTCTGGGTGTGTGCCGTCGCCATGGCTGCGGGCTCGGCTGCGGCCGCGTGGTTCGTGCTCCCGATCGCCGGCATCGGTGTGGGCCTGCCACTGTGGATTCTGCTCGGCACCCGCTACACCATCGATGCCGCACATATCCACGTCAGCAGCGGCCCGTTCAAGTGGCGGATTCCGATCGCGGACATCACCTGCATCATGCAAACCTCGAATCCGCTTTCCAGCCCGGCACTGTCGCTGGACAGGCTGCGCATCGATTACGGCCGCGGCGCTTCCCTGATGATCTCGCCGCGCGACAAAGCGCAGTTCATCCGGGAAGTCGAGGCGCTGCGTCGCGGAGCCTGAGCATCCAGTCGGGCGGGCGATGAAGAACGCCGTTTTCGCCGCCCGCATCCTTTCACTTTCCCCCGGAGAAAAAGAAACATGTCGCAAATCGTCGAATCGGCCATGTACGGCCTGTCCCAGTTGTTCCTGCTGCCGGTGCTGCTGCTGGTTGCCGCCCTGTTCTTCTACGCCTTCTACGCGCTCGGCTGCTTCGCCGTGCAGGCCAGGCAGCGGCAGCGGGGCGAACTGCGCGCCTTCGAACTGCGCGCGGCGCTGAGCGAGCGTCCGGGCCTGCACCTGACCGCGCTCGAGGCGATCGCGGTCAAGCGCCTCGAAATGCTGCGCATCGCCAGCCGGGTCGGTCCGATGCTCGGCCTCGTCGCCACGATGATTCCGATGGGGCCGGCGCTGATGGCGCTCGCAGACGGCCAGTTGCAGGAAGTCAGCCGCAACCTGATGGTGGCCTTCTCGGCGGTGATCCTGGCCCTGATCGCGTCCGCGATCACCTACGGCATCGCTAGCGTGCGGCGGCGCTGGCTGGCCACCGAACTGGCCGAGATCGAGCACGAAAGCCTGCCCGAGGCGCAGCAGCACGACGACCCCGTGGCACCGCTGGCTGCGGAGGGCGTGCTGTGAGCACCCGTCCGAACGCTTCCGCGGCGGCGCTGCCGCCGGCCAGGGCGCGCGGCGCCGGCGGCCCTCGCCGCGCCGGCCTGCGCCTGATGGACGACATCGAGGCCGACGACCCCATCCTGTCGGTGGTCAACCTGATCGACGTGTTCCTGGTCATCATCGCCGCGCTGCTGCTCGCCGTCGCCAGCAACCCGATGAATCCCTTCGTCCAGGAGGACGTCACCGTCATCAAGAACCCCGGCCAGCCCAACATGGAGATGATCGTCAAGAAAGGCGAGATCATCGAGCACTACCAGGCCAGCGGCGAGATCGGCACCGGCGAAGGCTCGCGTGCCGGTGTGGCCTACCGGATGAAGGACGGCTCCTTCATCTACGTGCCGGAGACGGATCAAAAGGACTGAGCCAGGTGGGCGGCCTGCCGCGGCAGGCCGCGGTGGTTTCAGCCCGCCAGCGCCGCCTCGATTTCGGCGAAGGTGCGCGGCAGGTCGAAGCCGAGCACCGGCACGCCGAGCAGGCGGCCGATATGGGTGGCCGAGAACAGGCCGCGCACGCGCGGCTGGCCGGTCGCGGGGTCGGTATCCTCGATCAGGATGTGCTGGCGGCCGAGGTTCTTCAGTGCCTCCAGCACGTCGGCGACGCGGGCATTCAGGATATCCCCGAGATACAGCGTGTCGATGGTGGAGATCGGCGTCATCAGGTCGCCGACCGTCAGTTCGTCATGCCTGCAGGAACGCGAGCGGGCGATCTGCAGCGGCTTTTCGCCGAGGATGTCGCGCGCGGTGATGAGGCCGGCGACCCGCTCCCGTCCGTCGAGCACCATCAGCAGGCGCACGCCGCGCGAAATCATGCGCGTATTGGCTTCGCTGACCGGATCGTCGGTGGTGATGGTGACTGCGTTGACGCGGGTGAAATCGGTCATCGCCTCGACGGCGGGCGAGTCCGCGCCGATCAGGTTGAAACCGGGAATGCAAAGCGAGGCGTTCGGGGACAGCTTGTGCGCCTGTACACGAGTCGGCAAGGTCATTGTGTCTTCCTCCAGCGGATCATTGATATTGTTTGATTGCAGGCACCAGGGCCGCCGACCACTCTAGCATCGTGGGTTTTGGGCTGCACGGGTGTTTTGACCATTTCGAGACGTATGCCGCAGCGGCTCGTGGCGGCATGTAGCGGATGCGAAGCGGCGCTCGCTGTGCGCCTTTCATCCGGTCCTGGTCATGCGGCTGCGCTGTTGCCTGCCACTGGATCGCCGCCAGCAGGCTTGCCGTTTTTTCCGGTGAGCTGCCACGGTATCGGCAGCCGCAGGCCGCCGTGCTCGAAGTGCAGTGCCCGGATGCCGAAGGCTTCGGCCAGCAGGGCGTCGTCGAACACTTCGCGCGGCGTGCCGGCAGCCAGCACGCGGCCCTCGTGCAGCAGTACCAGGCGGCTGCAGAAGCGGGCAGCGAGCGTCAGGTCGTGCAGCACGACGCCGATCGCCAGGCCGGCGGCGGCTTTGGCGGCGAACAACTGCATGATGCTGATCTGGTGGGCGGGGTCGAGCGCGGCCAGCGGTTCGTCGGCCAGCAGCACCTTCGGTTCGACGGCCAGCGCGCGCGCCAGCATCACGCGCGCACGTTCGCCGCCCGACAGCGTCAGCACATTGCGTTCGGCCAGCCCCAGCGCATCGGTCGCGCGCAGGACGCGATCGACGATGGCTGCATCCTCCGGGCCGTTGCCGCGGCCGTGGGGCAGCCGGCCCAGCGCCACCACCTCGCGTACTGGCAGCGGCCAGTGGGCGCTGTGGCCCTGGGCCAGATAGGCGATGCGGCAGGCGCGTCCGCTCGGGGAATGGGTTTGCAGTGGCCGGCCATCGAGCATGATCCGGCCGCTGCATGGCAGCAGTCCGGCCAGTGCCTTGAGCAGGGTGGATTTGCCGGCGCCGTTGGCGCCGATGATGCCGGTCAGCTCGCCTGCCCGCAGTTCGAAGTCGATGCCTTCGATCAATTGCCGGTCGCGCACGGCGACGCCGAGATTCTTGCCGGACAGTACGCTCATGGTATCTCTCCGCGGGTGCGCAGGATCAGCACCAGGAAGAAGGGCGCGCCGACCAGCGCGGTGAGCACGCCGAGCTTGAGTTCCGGCCCGCCACCGTGCAGCAGGCGCACGCCGATGTCGGCCAGCATCAGCAGCACTGCGCCGGCCAAGGCCGACAGCGGCAGCAGGCGGCCGGGATCGCCGCCGGCGAGCGGGCGCATCAGGTGCGGCGCGACCAGACCGATGAAGCCGATTGCGCCGGACACCGAAACCGCCGCGCCGACCGCTGCGGCGCTGCCGACGAGGATACGAAAGCGCAGCCGGCCGAGGTCGATGCCGAGCGAGCGGGCAGTGTCCTCGCCCAGGGTCAGCGCCCGCAGGCCGCGGCCGCAGCCCAGCAGCAGCACGGCGCCGGCGGCGATGAAGGGCAGCGCGAGGCCGACGTCGCGGCTGCTGCGGTCGGCCAGCGAACCCATCATCCAGAACACGATCTCGCTCATCGCAGTGGGATTGGGCGACCAGTTGAGGATCAGCGAAATCAGCGCGCCGCACAGCGAGGACACCGCGACGCCGGCCAGGATCAGCGTGGTGGCGCCGGTGTAGCGGCCGGCGAGGGCGAACACGAAAGCCACGGCAATGGCCGTGCCGGCGAAGCCGGCCAGCGGCAGCGCGAGGTAGAAGGCGTCGGCGAAGCCGGTGTACAGCGCCAGCACCGCACCCAGCGCGGCGCCGCTGGAAACGCCGAGCAGGCCGGGTTCGGCCAGCGGGTTGCGCAGCAGGCCCTGCATCGCCGCGCCGGCAATGCCGAGCGCCGCGCCCACCGCCAGGCACAGCACGGTGCGCGGCAGGCGGATGTCGAGCAGGATGCGCTGCGGCACGAGGTCGCCGGCAAGCGTGCCCGCGATCAGGCGCCGGGGGCTGAGGTCGACGTAGCCGATCATCAGCGACAGCGCTGCCAGGCCTGCAAGTGCGATGGCGAGCCCGATCACTGCCAGCCGGCTGCGGGAGAAGTTCATCGCTGTCCCCCCTCGGCTGCGAGCAGTGCTGCGGCGTCGAGATTCCATGGTCCGCCGCAGACCGTCAGGCGCGCCGGCAGTACCACTTCGTGCGCGCCCAGCCCGGCGATCGCCGGGTGCTGCAGCAGGCGATTGCCCAGCGTCGGCGTGCCGCGGCGGTAGTCGCTGCCGATCAGCACGTCGGGAGCATGTTCGACGAGCTTTTCCAGCGGCAGGATGCCGTAGCCGGCGAGGCCGCCGCGGGCGGCGCCGTTGTCGTGGCCACCGGCGGCGAAGATGTCGTGGTACAGCGTTGCGCTGCCGGCGCTGTAGCCGCCGGAGGCGAATTGGGTGGCGAGCGGGCGAGGGCTACGGTGGCTGGCTTCGAGCTCGGCCAGGCGCTCGGCGAAGCGGGCGATGATGGCTTCGCCGCGCGCTTCCTCGCCGACGGCGCGCGCCACGCTGCGCAGTTCGGCGGCGACGTCGTCGAAGCCGTTGGCACCCGCCACCACCAGTACCGGAATGCCGAAGCGGCGCAGCATCGCCGTGGTGTGGCGGGTGGTGTAGGCGCCGACCAGCACCAGATCGGGCTGCAGGGCGAGCACTTCCTCGGCGCTGCCCCAGGCGATCGGCAGGCCGCGGGCCTGTTCATGCAGCGCGGTGCTGAAAGCATCCTGGCTGAGGAAGGAGAGGGCGGCGATGCGCTCGCGCCCGACCAGTTGCAGCAGGATCTGGTCGGTGCACAGGTTCAGCGACACGATGCGCTGCGGCCTGGCAGCCGGTGCCGCTGCGGTAGCCGCTTGCACACCGAGCCAGATCGCAGCGAGTACGAGCAGGTACAGCCGCAGCGCAGTTGCGTACACAGGCCGGCGCAAGCGCATCATCGCCAGACGCATTGTCTCAGCCGCCGCACACCAGGCCGCAGCCGCTGTGGTCGAGCGGATCGGCCGGCAGATCGAGATAGGCGAGGCGCAACTCGTCCCAGGCTTTCAGCTTCGACCAGTCGGGCTCCGATGCGAGCCGGCCTTCGTCGTTGAGGAAGGGGTTGGGCAGGAAGACCGTCATCTGCTGGTCGCCGGCGGCGGTGAACAGGCGCACGCCCCAGGATTTGGGCGCATCGTCGTTGCCGAGTACCCGGTAGAACTCGGCGCGCCCGGTGCGCCGCTTTGCAGCGAGTTCAGGCGTGGTGCCGCTGAAGTGGCCGATGCACAGGTGGAAGTGCCAGACGCCGAAGTCGACGGTCAGATAGCCGTCGAGCAGGCCGATGTTGACCGGCGCATTGGGCGCGCGGATTTCCCACACCGCACCGGGCACCAGGGTGCCGAAATGAATGTCGCGCCAGTGGCCCTGGAAGATGTCCTTGACCAGCATCCACAGCGTGTTTTCGTCGGTGGGCAGCGGCCAGATCTGGACGCGGCCCAGGCCGGGTTCGTCGATCACCGGTGGTCGCACCGTTGTCGGGTTGTTCATGGCGTGTTCCTCGAAGCGGGGGGGGGGGGGGGCGCGGCCCGGCGGGGGGGGGGGGGGGGGGGGGGGGGGGGGGGGCGGGGGGGGGGGGGGGGGGGGGGG
>NZ_JANUXN010000025.1 GCF_025699485.1 Thauera carbonicopians
CCCCCCCCCCCCCCCCCCCCCCCCCCCCCCCCCCCCCCCCCCCCCCCCCCCCCCCCCCCCCCCCCCCCCCCCCGCCCGCCCCCCCCCCCCCCCCCCCCCCCGCCGACACGGTTGACCGCACCGACGCCGCGCACCGCCAGCAGCTTGCGCGACACCTCGTGGTCGACGAACCACGACAGCGCCTCGTCGTCCATGCGCGGCGAGCGGATGGTGAAGGCCAGCACCGGCGTGCCGGCGAGATCGACCTTGTTCACCACCGGGTCGCGCAGGTCGCCCGGCAGGTCGGCGCGCACGCTGGCGACCGCCGAACGCACGTCGTCCACCGCCTCCTGCACCGGCTTTTCCAGGCGGAACTCGGCGGTGATCAGCACGCTGCCGTCCTGCACCTTGGTGTAGATGTGCTTGAGCCCGGACTGGGTCGCGATCGAATCCTCGATCTTGCGCGCAACGTCGTTCTCCAGTTGCGACGGCGTCGCCCCCGGCAGCACCGCCGACACCGTCACCGACGGCAGGTCGATGTCGGGGAAGTTCTGGATCTTCATCGCGCCGAAGGACAGCAGGCCGGCAAAGCTGAGCAGCACGAACAGCATCGCCGCCGGAATCGGGTTGCGGATGGACCACGCCGAAACGTTCATCGCCCGCGATCCTCAGCGCGCCGCCGGGGTGGTGGCCGCCGCCGCACCGGCTGGCGGAGCGCCGGCAGAGTCGGCCACGCGCACCAGATCACCATCGTTCAGGAAGCCCGCGCCGGCCACCACCACCCTCGCCTCGTCCGCCAGGCCATCGAGGATCTCGACCCGGTCGCCGGCGCGCCGGCCGGTGCTTACCTTCAACTGTGCGACGCGGCTGTCCTCGCCGACGCTGAACACGTAGCTGAAGGCCTCGCGCACCACCACGGCCTGCTGCGGCACGGTCAGCGCCTCGGCCTGGCCCAGCTCGAACTCGCCGCGCGCGAACATGCCCGCCTTCGCCAGCCCGGCCTCGGCGCCACGTGTCGGCAGATCGACATAGACGAGGCCGAAGCGCGTCTGCGCATCGACCGTCGGCGCCACCATGCGCAGCTTGCCGTGCAGCCGGCTGCCGTCGGCCAGCGTCAGCGCCACGGTCTGGCCGGCACGGACGCGGCCGATCTCGGCCTCGGTCAGCCGCGCGCGCCATTCCAGCCTGCTCTTGCGCACCATGCGGAACAGTTCGGTGCCATTGCCCACCACCGCGCCCACGGTCGCGCTGCGGGCCGAGATCACACCGTCGTCCGGCGCCAGCACACGGGTGTGGCGCAGGTTCAGCTCGCGCGCCGCCAGCGTCGCGCGCGCCGAAGCAATACGGGCAGTGGAAGTCTTTTCGGCAGTCAGGAACTGCATCACCTGCTGTTCGCTCATCGCACCGCTGTCGCGCAGCGCACGCGCGCGTCCGGCATTGGCGGCGGCCTCCGCCGCACCGGCTTCCGCTTCGAGCAGCACCGCGCGCGCCTGTTCAGCTTCGGCACGCGGCATCTCGTCGTCGAACACCGCCAGCACCTGGCCGGCACGCACCACGTCGCCCACGTCCGCCCGCACTTCGAGCAGGCGCTGCCCGCCGATCGCCGCACCGACGCTGGCTTCCTGCCAGGCGGCGACGTCGCCGTTGGCCACCAGCCGCTGCGGTAGTTGCATGCGCTCGGGCCGGGCCACGCTCACCGTCAGCGCCGGACGTGGCGCGGACACCTGGTCGCCGGCATCGGCAGCCGAAACGCCGGACAGCGGCACGGCCAGCATCGCGGCCAGTGCGGCCACGGACAGGGCGATACGGATGGATTTGTCGTTCATCTGGATGGCGGCGCGCCGGCGCCGGCGAGGAATGTCATGTGCAGACCGGGATTATGACATCAGCCGCAGCTCCATCACCTGCGCAAGGATCCGGCACGCCGCAACATTGCGAGCACCAGCAGCAGCACGCCGGCGAGCAGCGCCGGAGCGTTGCCGAAACGGACGTAAGGCGTCGTGCCCTCGTAGCCCTGCACGCTGACGCGCAGCACACCGCGCTCGAACGCGGGCAGCACATCCGTCACGCGGCCATCGGGCTGCACCAGCGCGGTCATGCCGGTGTTGGTCGAGCGCAGCATGGGGCGGCCGGTTTCCAGCGCGCGCGCGCGGGCGATCTGCAGATGCTGGGGCTGGGCGAAGGAGTCGCCGTACCAGGCGAGGTTGGAGATGTTGAGCATCAGCGTCGCCTGCGGCAGCGTGCGGATGATCTCGGCGCCGAACAGGTCTTCGTAGCAGATGTTGAGCGCGATGCGCTGCCCGCCGAGCGCCATCGGCGGCTGGTCGGACGCGCCGCGGGTCTGGTCGGACATCGGGATGCTGGCCAGACGGTAGAACCAGCCGAACAGCGGTGGCGAGTATTCGCCGAAAGGCACCAGATGCTGCTTGGCGTAGTGCTGCACCGGCGCACTGCCGATGCTGAGCGCGGCGTTGTAGATGCGTCCGGCCTCGTCGCGGCGGAAGGCACCGAGCACCAGGTCGCCGCCCGCACCGGCGGCGAAGCCGGCCAGCGCTTCCAGATAGCCTTCGGGCAGCAGATCGAGCAGGGTCGGCAGCGTGGTTTCGGGCAGCACCAGGATGGCGGGCGGATCCGGGCGGGTGAACTCGTCGCGCACCAGGGCGAAATTGTCGCGCAGCACGTCGGTGAAGCGTTCGGCATCCCATTTCAGGCTCTGGTCGAAATTGGTCTGCGCCAGCGCGATGTCCACAGGCTGGCCGGCAGCCGTGGTCCAGGCCTGGCCACGCAAGCCTGCGCCGGCTGCCAGCAGGACCACCACCACGGCCAGGGCACCGAGCCGCTGCCGCCGGGCCGTCTTCCGCCAATCGGTCAGCGCCGCCAGCGCGGACAGGAAAGCCAGCAGTCCGCCAACGCCGTAGATGCCGAGCACCGGCAGCCAGCCCGCCAGCGGGCTGGGCGGCGTCTGCGAATAAGCAACGGCCAGCCACGGGAAACCAGTCAGGGCTACGCCGCGCAGCCATTCGGCGAGCAGCCAGAGCGCACCGAACACGGCCGCGGCGGAAAGTACTCCCGGGCCGCGCAGCCGCACGAACAGCGCTCCTGCCAGCGCCGGGTACAGCGCGAGATAGGCGCAGAACAGTGCAATCGCCAGCCCGGCCAGCGGCGCCGGCATGCCGCCATAGCGCTCGAGCGCGACATACAGCCAGGACACGCCGGCGATGAAAGCGCCCCAGCCCCAGGCGAAGCCGATCAGGAAGCCGTCGCGCGTCCGCCCGGCGCGTGCCAGCAGGCCCGCCAGCACGGCAAGGCTGGCGAACATCAGCGGAAACCAGCCGAACGGCTCGAACGCCAGCACGCTGGCCGCGCCCGCCAGCAGGGCGAATACCAGGCGAGTCCGCATCAGGCGTCCGTCGCTCCGGCTTCTGGCGACGACGAAGGCGGCGGCAACACTTCGACTAGCACCGAGTGCAGCCGCCGGGTGTCGGCGCGCAGCACCTGGAAGCGCAGCCCAGCCAGTTCGACGGTGTCGCCGCGCTGCGGCAGGCGGCCGAAGCGGCGCATCAGCAGGCCGCCGACGGTCTCGTATTCGTCGTCGCAGAACGCCGTCGAGAACGCCTTGTTGAAGTCCTCGATGGCGGTGGTGGCCTTGACGCGGTAGCGGCCGTTGTAGGCCAGGCGGATGTTGTCGCCGCTGTCGTCGAGATCGTGCTCGTCCTCGATCTCGCCGACGATCTGTTCCAGCACGTCCTCGATGGTCACCAGGCCGGCGACGCCGCCGTATTCATCGACGACGATCGCCATGTGGTTGTGGCTGGCGCGGAATTCGCGCAGCAGCACGTTGAGGCGCTTGGATTCGGGAATGAAGACCGCCGGCCGCAGCAGGCCGGGCAGGTCGAACTCGCGTCCGGCGAAATGGCGCAGCAGGTCCTTGGCCAGCAGGATGCCGACGATGTCGTCCTTGCCGCCGCCGATCACCGGAAAGCGCGAATGCCCGGTATCGACGACGAAGCCGGCGATCTCTTCGACCGGGCTGTCGAGGCACACGCAATCCATCTGCGCGCGCGGCACCATGACGTCGTGGGCCTGCATGTCGGCAACCTGCAGCGCGCCTTCAATGATCGACAAGGCGTCGGCGTCGAGCAGGTCGCGCTCGAAAGCGGCTTGCAGCAGGGCGAAGAGGTCGTCGCGGTCTTCCGGCTCACGCGACAGCAGCGCGGCGACGCGCTCGATGAATGAAGGTTTTCCAGGACTATCCATGTCGGTGGATGGCGGTTCCGCGGGCGGCGCCTGCCGACCCGCCATCGCCCGGCATGCAGTCAGGCATAGGGATCGGCGTAGCCGAGGCCACCGAGGATATCCGTCTCGAGTTTTTCCATTTCCAGGGCATCGACCTCGATCTCGTGGTCGTGGCCCTGAAGGTGCAACATACCATGCACCACCAGATGGGCGAAATGCGCTTCCAGCGTCTTGCCCTGCTCGGCTGCCTCGCGCACCACCACCGGCACGCACAGCACCAGGTCGCCGGTCAGCGGCCCATCGCCACCCGCGCACGCAGCGGGCATCGCCTCACCTTCACCATAGACGAAGGTGAGCACGTTGGTGGCGTAGTCCTTGCCGCGGAAACCGCGGTTCAGTTCGCGCCCTTCGGCCTCGCCCACCAGCCGCACGGTGACTTCGGCATCGCGCAGCAGGGCGGCCTGCGCCCAGCGGCGGATGGCGTGCTTCTTGGGTGCGTTGGCCTTGTCGACGCCTTCGACCGCCTTCTGCACGGCCAGCTTCAACACCGGCGGACTGTCGCCTTGCGGCAGATCGATCGGCTCGGCTTCCTCGACCGGCAGCAGGTCGTGCTGCAGATCCACCCGCAGCGTCAGCACGTTGCAGGCCGCGGGCTGCAGCGACAGCAGCGGCACGACATCCTCGCCGGCGCAGTCGGCTTCGATCTCCAGATCGCCCCAGGGCTCCCCGGGCAGGCTCAGCAGCAGGCGGCGGCCGTCGCCCAGCTCGATCTCCAGGCGCTCGGCCTTGATCCGCGTCGTCCTGCCGTCGGCATCGACCGCAAGAATCCTGCTCCTACCCATTTTTTCGTTCGCCGCTTTCGGCATCCTTGTCTTCCTCGTCCTTGGCTTGGGCACCGGCCGCCGCCTTCGCGCGCTCCAGGCGGGCGGCCTCATTGTCGTAAGCTTCGACGATGCGTGCGACAAGCGGATGACGGACGACATCTTCCTTGCGGAATTCGGTGAAAGCGATGCCGCGCACGCCGGCCAGCACCTGCTGGGCCTCCTTCAGGCCGCTGCGCTGGCCGCGCACCAGGTCGACCTGGGTGAGGTCGCCGGTGACCACCGCCTTGGCACCGAAACCGATGCGGGTGAGGAACATCTTCATCTGCTCGGGCGTGGTGTTCTGCGCCTCGTCGAGGATGATGAAGGCGTTGTTGAGCGTGCGCCCGCGCATGAAGGCCAGCGGCGCGATCTCGATCAGGCTGCGCTCGAACAGCTTGCCGACGCGCTCGAAGCCCATCAGGTCGTAGAGTGCGT
This sequence comes from Thauera carbonicopians, assembly GCF_025699485.1. Classification (GTDB taxonomy): domain Bacteria; phylum Pseudomonadota; class Gammaproteobacteria; order Burkholderiales; family Rhodocyclaceae; genus Thauera. The sequence goes on from NZ_JANUXN010000025.1 coordinate 5,514, forward strand.
CGTACAGCGGCCGCAGGTAGGGATCGACTTTCTGCGCCAGGTCGCCGGGCAGGAAACCCAGGCGCTCGCCGGCCTCGACCGCCGGGCGGGTCAACACGATGCGTTCGACCAGTTCGCGCTCGAAGGCATCGACCGCGCAGGCCACCGCCAGATAGGTCTTGCCGGTGCCGGCAGGGCCGATGCCGAAGGTGATGTCGTGCTCCTGGATATTGCGCAGGTACTCCACCTGGCGCGGCGTACGGCCGTGCAGTTCGTTGCGGCGGGTCATCAGCACCGGCGAAGCCGCGGTGGCTTCGCCGCGGTTGGCGATCTCGACCAGGCCGAGCTGGACTTCGTCGAAGGACAGATCGTTTTCGGTCCGCTCGTAGAAATGCTTCAGCGCCATCTCGCCGCGCAGCACCTGGGCCGGATGGCCGTTCAGCGTGAACTGCTCGCCGCGGCGGGCGATGGTGATGTCGAAGGAGTTCTCGATCTGGCGCAGGTTCTCGTCGAGCGCGCCACAAAGCTTGGCGAGCCGGGCGTTGTCCGCCGGCTCGAAGAAGACATCCAGGGTTTTCGCCATTCAGGATTCCCGGGTGATGATCTCGCCGCGCAGGCTGTGCGGCAGGGCGGCGGTGATGCGCACGTCGATGAACTGGTCGATCAGGCGGCCGCGGTTCAGCGAAGGCGCGGCGAAGTTGACCACGCGGTTGTTGTCGGTGCGGCCCATCAGCTCCTCGTCGGCGTTCTTGCGCGCCGCGCCTTCGACCAGGATGCGCTGCACGCTGCCGACCATGGCCTGGCTGTTGGTCTGGTACTGCTCGTCGATGCGCTTCTGCAGCCGCGCCAGCCAGGCGAGCTTGGTCTCCTGCGGCACCGTGTCTTCGAGATCGGCCGCCGGCGTGCCGGGGCGGGCGCTGTAGACGAAGCTGAAGGAACCGTCGAAGCCGATGTCGTCGATCAGCTTCATGGTCTTGTCGAAGTCCGCCTCGGTTTCGCCCGGAAAGCCGACGATGAAATCCGAGGTCAGCGACAGGTCCGGCCGCGCCGCGCGCAGCTTGCGCACCACCGACTTGAACTCCAGCACCGAATAGCCGCGCTTCATCGCCGCCAGCACCCGATCCGACCCGGACTGCACCGGCAGATGCAGTTGCGACACCAACTTGGGGATGGTGGCGTAGCAGTCGATCAGGCGCTGCGTCATCTCGCGCGGGTGCGAGGTGGTATAGCGGATGCGCTCGATGCCGGGCATTTCCGCCACGCATTCGAGCAGGAAGGCGAAGTCGCCCTCCTCGCCCGCTTCGCGCACCAGTTCGCCGCGCCAGGCATTGACGTTCTGGCCGAGCAGGGTCACTTCCTTGACGCCCTGCGCGGTCAGGCCGGCGATCTCGGTCAGGATGTCGTCGAGCGGGCGCGACACTTCCTCGCCGCGGGTATAGGGCACGACACAGAAGGTGCAGTACTTGGAACAGCCTTCCATGATCGACACGAAGGCGCTGGCGCCTTCGACCCGCGCCGGCGGCATGGCGTCGAACTTCTCGATCTCGGGGAAGGAAATATCGACCTGCGAGCGGCCGGTGCGGCGGCGCGCCTCGATCAGCTTCGGCAGCCGGTGCAGGGTCTGCGGGCCGAACACCACGTCCACGTAAGGCGCGCGCTTGACGATGGCCTCGCCTTCCTGGCTCGCCACACAGCCGCCCACGCCGATGATCAGGTCGGGCCGTGTCTGCTTCAGCAGCCGCACACGGCCGAGATCGTGGAACACCCGCTCCTGCGCCTTCTCGCGCACCGAGCAGGTGTTGAACAGGATCACATCCGCTTCTTCGGGGTTGTCGGTCTTGACCAGCTCTTCGCCGGCCGCGAGCACGTCCGCCATCTTGTCGGAGTCGTACTCGTTCATCTGGCACCCGAAGGTGCGGATGTAGAGTTTCTTCATCGAGGAAATTCAGTCACGGCGTCACTGCGATGACGCTAGCGCTTGGGGTCGGGAACGGCAGCTTCTTCGGGCGTGAGGATCCACACCCGATGCACTTGCCCATGCTTGTCGAACTTGACGCGCACCTTGTATTCGCCCCGGATGTGCGAAGGCAGCACGATGCGGTTGTAGGTGTTGCGGATCTGCGCGCCCGGGCTCAGCGCGGCCGGCTGGTCGTCGACCAGCACGGTGCCCGCGGAGGCGAAGGTCATCGTGGTCTTGCGGGCATCTTCCGGAAACGCCCGCGATGGCGCGGCGTGCGCCGCCGAACCGGGCGCCCCAGCCAGCGACAGCAGCAGAAGTGAGAAGGGAATCTTGCGCAAAACGTCAGCCGGCAATGACCGGCAGGCTACGTGAACAAGCTTGGGATTTTCACCCATGGAGAGCGCCATGTCAACGCAAAACCCTTTATAAATCAACCGCTACGCAGAAAGAAAAGGTACGGCGGCACGACACGGCCGCTATCGCGGCCCACGATCGCGCAGACTACGCCTATTGACGCCCTCCCGCTCGACCCGCTATATTTGCGCGCTCTGTTGGTGATGTAGCTCAGACGGTTAGAGCGACGGATTCATAACCCGTAGGTCGGCGGTTCGATTCCGCCCATCACCACCAAATTTCAGCGCCCAGCCTTTTCCGGCTGGGCGTTTTCATTTCGGGACTGCTCTCGCACAAGCGGTCGACGATGATCAGCCCGGGCTGGCACGGCCCGAGATCCACCAGGCGCAGCATTGCCGCTGACGATGCCTTACTGCACCCTGTGGCGGATCGTCGCCTCCCAGGGCCGCAATCCGTTGACCATCCCTCGCATCCGGTCGCCGTCGACCTCCCCGATGTACAAATCGTTTCCTATATAGAACCGGACTTGCGCACCGGCAAGGCGCCCATTGCTGAGCGGACGCGCCGAAGTGCCATCGTGCAACACGCCGTCGAAGGTCTGGAAGTTCTGGGTCAGTTCGAGCCGCCTGCCACCGATCTCCCAGGTTCCGGCGACCTTGGCCGGAACGGTCCACTTCAGCGCGTAGCAATACGATTCGCAACCTTCGGTCACCTGATCCGTCTCGTCCGGCAGCCAGTCCCCCATGTCGAAGGAGTTGGCGACGATTCTGGTGCCCGGCGGCATGTCCAGCAGGATCGGACGCAGCTTCACGTTCAGGGTCGGCAGCAGAAACAGCGTGACGACCGTAGCCTCCGAGAAGTCGGACTGGAAGATGTCCGCCTGCTCGAAAGTGGCCCGCGCTGCGACGCCTTCCGCCTCCGCCTGCCGCCTGGCCAGCGCCACCAGGTCGGGGTTGAATTCGATTCCCCGGGCCGTCGCGCCGCGTTTGGCGGCAGTGATCACCATCCTGCCATCGCCGGAGCCCAGATCGACCAGGCGGTCCTGCGGCGTGAGCTGCGCCATGTCCAGCATGCGGTTCACCAGCGCCTGCGACGTGGGGAGCCAGACCACGTCCTTGCCGGCTTGCCCTAGCTTCGGAGCGTAAGCTTTCGCTGCTGGCCGAGTGCCGCTCTCCGCCCGGACGGCCGTACCGCCGAATGCCACGGTGGAAGCCACGGCGGCGATGAGGAATCCACGCAGTACTTTCATCGTCGTTCTCCTATGGGGGCTCGTTCGACATCGGTCGCCGCTGCATCGCCGGAAAGCCCGGAAGCTTCTTCCCGGCGCTGGAACAGCAGGATCGGCAGCCCCGCGGCCAGGACCATCAGGCCGATCAGCGCTGCGAAGCCGGTATAGGCAATGCTGGCGTGGAGCATGTACAGACAGGTCAGGCAGAAGAGCAAAGGCGTCAGCGGATAGAGCGGTACGCGGTACGGCAGCCGCCTGCCGGGTTCGCGCCGGCGCAGGACGAACAGCGCCACGCCGACCAGGAAGAGGAAGCCCCAGAAAACGGGCGCGGTGTAGTCGACCATCGCCTTGAAGCCGTCGCGTGTCACCGCGCCCATGGCGATCAAGGCGAGGGACAGCGCAGCCTGCGCGATCTGGGCATTGGCGGGCGTCGTCCCCCGCCCGCGCCAGACGCCGATCCATCGCAGCACCGTCAAGTCGCGCCCCATGACATAGAAGACGCGGGAGCCGGTGAAGATGGTGGCGTTCAGCGTGGAAATGGCGGCCACCACGATGGCGAGGCTAACGATCATCTCGCCCGTCGGCCCCGCAACCACGCGCATCATGTCGGCGGCAACCGCATCGGATGTTCTCAGCCCGTCGAGTCCCAGGACGGACAGCAGCGCCAGATTGGTCAGCGTATACAGCGCCGCCAGGATCAGGGACCCCAGCACCAGCACCCTGGCGACGTTGCGCCTGGCGTCCCTGAGCTCCCCGGTGAGATAAGCGGCTTCGTTCCAGCCGCCGTAGGTCAGCAGCACGAAGATCATCGCCATCCCCAGTGCGGCCGTTTCCGGCTCCACGGCCACGGCGGTCATGTCCGGGGCCTCCCCGGTGCCGAGCAGGCCGAAGAGGATGATGGCCGCGACTGCGCCGATCTCCAGAAACGTGACCAGCACCTGAAGCCGTTTGCCCTGCATCGTGCCGAGCACATTCACACCGGTGAAAACGACCACCGCCAGCGCCGCATACAACGCAGGCCCGTACTCGCCCAAGGGCAGGATCTGAGCCAGGTAATCGCCGAGCACGAAGGCCACGCCCGCGATCGCGCCGGTCTGAATGACCGTGCATCTCGCCCAGCCGAACAGCATCGCGACCGGACGGCCATAGGCGCGCGAAAGGAAGTGATACTCCCCGCCCGCATGCGGATGCGCGGCAGCGAGCTCCGCATAGCACAGCGCGCCGACCAGAATGATCAGGCCGCCTGCGAGCCAGACGGCGATGAACATCCATTCGCTGCTGACGCTGGCGGCGACGATGGATGGCGCCCTGAAGATGCCGACGCCCACCACCAGCCCGACCATGATCGTGACGGCATCGAAGACCGACAATACGGCCTGTGGTTTGGAGAAACCTCTATCGACCATGCTTGCCCTTGCTGCCTGATGACAATCCCATCCGCGCAGCAGGCCGACCGGGCGCGTCCCGACCGGTACCATTCGAGAGCTGGATGCAAAGCCGAGCGCCGAAGGCGATTGCTGCGCGTCGGCGACATCATCGCCCAGCCGGCAGGCATCTGCGCGGCCAGCAATATTTTCTATTCAAGTATTACAAATAGCCTTGACCTCGCCCTCATTGCGCTCCGCATAGCGCCGAGCCATCACCGCGCACACCATCAACTGGATCTGGTGGAACACCATCAGCGGCAGGATCGCCAGGCCCACGGTCGAACTGGCGAACAGAACCTGGGCCATCGGCACGCCGGTCGCCATGCTCTTCTTCGAGCCGCAGAAGACGATCGTGATCTCATCCTCGGTATTGAAGCCGAGTCGGCGGGCAAGCCAGGTGGTGGCGGCGAGGATCAGTACGAGCAGCACGATGCAGCACGCCGTCAGCAGCGCCAGCGCCGGAACCGGGACGGTGCGCCACAGCCCTTCCAGCACCGCCGCGCCGAAAGCGGTATACACCACCAGCAGGATCGAACCCTGATCGACGTAGCGCAGCCAGCGCTGCTGCTGCGCCACCCAGGCGCCGATCCACGGCCGCAGCGCATGCCCGGCGACGAAAGGCAGCAGCAGTTGGACGCCGATCTTCAGGATCGACTCGCCCAGCGGCATGCCGGCGCCGGTGCTGCCGAGCACCAGGCCGGCCAGCAGCGGCGTGACCACGATGCCCACCAGGCTCGATGCCGATGCCGCGCACACAGCGGCCGGCACGTTGCCGCGTGCGATCGAGGTGAAGGCGATCGCCGACTGCACCGTGCCCGGCAGCAGGCACAGATAGAGCATGCCGAGCCACAGCGCGTCGCCCAGCAGCGGCTTCATCAGCGGCTGCAGCGCCAGGCCGAGCAGCGGGAAGAGCGCGAAGGTACATAGGAAGACCAGCAGGTGCAGGCGCCAGTGCATCGCGCCGTCGATGATCGCGCGGCGCGACAGGCGCGCGCCGTGCAGGAAGAACAGCAGCGCGATTCCGGCGTGCGTCAGGCCGTCGAAGAAAGCCACGTACCGGCCCTGCGGCGGCAGGATCGTGGCGAACGCGACGACGACGATCAGAATGAGGGTAAAGCGATCGAACAGCAGTTGCAGGAATTTCATTTTTTGTTCGGCAGGGTGGTGGGGTCGGGAGAGCAGCAGGCCCGGGATCGGACACACGGCATGCTTGCGTGCAAGCCTAACGGCTGGCGATACTGCCGACTAACGCCAATCGAACGATCAATGTCGCTGACCGGACATGCCGCCCTGCCCTCCGGAAGATCTCGCTACACTCACCCGCCTGCCGCGGCCGATCTATGGCCATGCCGAATCGCTGACCAACCGCGCGCTCGGCTACCCCCACGCCCATCCGTGGATCCAGTTCGCCCATGCCACGGTCGGCGTGCTCGACGTGCGCACCGACGCGGGCCGCTTCATCGCGCCGCCGCAGCGTGCCGTGTGGATTCCCGCCGGGGTCGTGCATCAGGTGCGCGGCTCGGAGGACACCGTGATCCGCAGCCTCTACATCGAGCCCTCTGCCCTGCCCGACTCGCAAGGCGGCTGCCGCGTGCTCGCGGTCAGCCCGCTGCTGCGCGAACTTGTTCGCGCCTTCGGTGAATTGCCGGCCGAATACGAAGAAGACGGCCCTGGCGGGCGGCTCGCGGCCGTCCTGCTCGATCAGGTCGCAGGCGCTCCCGCGCTCGGCCTGATGCTGCCGCTGCCGCAGGAGCCACGCCTGCGCCGAATATGCGAAGCCTTCGAGGCGGAACCCGACTCACGCGACGGGCTGGCCGTCTGGGCACGGCGTCTGGGCTGCTCGGAGCGCACGCTGGCAAGGCTGTTCCGCACCCACACCGGCCTGAGCTTCCGCCGCTGGCGACAACGCCTGCGCCTGATCAGCGCCTTGCCGATGCTGGAGGCAGGCGAGCGGGTCACCGACGTCGCCATTGCCTGCGGCTACGATTCGGTGTCGGCCTTCATCGCCAGCTTCCGCGAGCATTTCGGCGCGACGCCGGGGGAGTTCGCAGGCGCACGCACGATCGCCTGAAATCTCCGCTCACAGCGCCGAGAAGGGATTCCGCACCGCAACGGAACGAGGCGCAAGCGTTCCTGGCCCCCCTCCTGCGACCATCAACGGAAGGACGCTCCGGCACGCCTCCGCATCACACCCAGCCCGAGCAAGCCCGTCGCAAGGCAAGCGAGCGTGCCCGGTTCAGGTACGCTGCCGACCTGGACCGCCCGCGCGACGAGGGTGAAGCTGAACGTACCGGGGACAGCATCGTCCTCCGCATAGTCGGTGCCGGTCATCGACAGCGTCGTACCGTCGAAAGTGCCATCATAGCTGCCGAGGGGTCCCTGCGACGAGCAGGCTCCCGTCGACGGGAACCACGAGCAGGGATCTTCGCTCGCCGCAAAATCCAGCCCCGTCAGGACGGCGAAGTAGCCAGGAAAGGCAAACCCGAGCGCCGACGCGCCACCACTGTCGATGGCGGATGAATCGAAGCGGATCTGCTCCCGTTCGTAGCCATCGGGCGGAAAGAAGGATGTGGTCACGAAGACGGTTTCCTGCTGCAGGTCGAAGCTGCCGGAGAGCGCGAAAGTCTGCGGTGGCGGCACGGAGCCGCAGTTGCCGTCCGGATCGCACAGCAGGAAGCCGCCCGGCGAATAGGTGACCGAACTCTGGCCGGCATCGATCTGCAGCACGACTGCATGCGCGGCAGCGGGCATCGTCCCGAGCGCAAAAAGGGCAAATGCCGAAACGACGGCGGTTTGGGAGACTTTGTTTACGAGGTTCATGTCCGGGGGCTCACTCACGAAGGGTCGATCTGGCGACGCCGGCAACACCGCGACGGCGGCAACCTGCGCGACGGCAGATGATGCAAATTTCATTCCCGGAGACCCGGTACGGCATATGTCTTTGTATTACTTGGCCCTCGACACTTCCACCCGCCTCGGCCCCGTGCACCGGTGTAAAGAAAGCCGACACGCCCCGAACCTGCATGCATTCACGCAATGGCTCGATGTCCCTCCCCATGACGCAAGGCTGCCGGGAAATCGACGATGATGTACGACCCTGGCATCCGGAAGGCTTACAAGCTTGATCGGCCAGCGAATGTCCCGACGCCGCGCTGGATCTCCCCACAGCGCGGCAAGATCGGCGGCGAACGTGCCCAGCAGCTTCTCGTGCCCGGCCTCGCGTGCCTTGCGGACGGCGGACCAGGTCGAGATGTAGCCGAGCAGTTCTTCCAGCTTCCAGGCTGCGCGGATCTCCATCGCTGGCGCGGCCTGTTCGTCGACAGGGAAAGGCAGATCCGCGTACCCGCCGTCGACCAGCTTGCGCTCGGCCGGCCAGAACGGGCCGATTTCATCCGCGTAGAAGTGCCCGAAACGCACGTTCAGTTCCTCGTCCAGGCACGGCACACCGTAGCTGATCAGCGCCAGGACGGCTCCCGGGGCAGCGATCCGGCGCACTTCGGCATAAAAGCGCGGCAGATCGAACCAGTGCGCTGCCTGCGCCACGGTGATCAGGCTCGCGCTGTGGTCGGCGACCGGCAGGCGCTCGGCGGGCGCGCAGGCATATTCGACCCGCGGATGCGGTGCGGCATGGGCGAGCTGCGCCGCGCTGGGGTCGAGGCCCAGCACCTTGCCGAAATGCTCGCCGAGCAGGCCGGTCAGCTGCCCGCTACCGCAGCCGACATCGACCGCCAGTTGCCGGCCCGGAACGAGGCCTGCCAGAAAGCACGCGAGTTCCGGCGGGTAGGTCGGCCTGAAGCGCGCATAAGCTTCGCCCCCCTGCGCAAACCAGTTCCTGGAATGCCTGCCCGAATCCATCGGCGCACCCACCATCATCGTTCTCCCGTCGTCTCTGCCGATACCCTTCGCCTTCCCCCGGCGGCGCGGATGCGGGTACCGCGGGAAGCATGTAATGTCGCAATTGTCTCCGCATCATCCGACACCTCGTCCGGAGACGGCAAGGACGACGGCCAGCGCTGCACGCGCCGGTCGCCTCTTCACGATCGAGCTTTTCATGGAACCCAGATGATCGACCAGGTCGCCGAGAAAATCGTCCGCCGCATCATCCTCGGCCTGCTGCTCGGCGGGCTGCTGGTGCTCGGCTATGCGGTACTGCAGCCCTTCATCGTGCCGGTCGCCTGGGCGGTCATCATCGCCTACGCGACCTGGCCGCTCCACCGCCGGCTGCAGCGGCGCATGCCGCGCCATCCGGGCCTGGCCGCGCTGTTGATGAGCCTGCTGCTGAGCACCGCGGTGGTGCTGCCGGTATTGTGGCTGGCCAGCCTGCTACGCAACGAACTCGGGCTGGCGATCGCCGCCATCACCGCCGAAATCCGCCACGGCACGCTGGCCCTGCCCGACTTCGTCCTCAATCTGCCGTGGATCGGCGACAGTCTCCAGCAGATGCTCGACGAGCTGACGCACGATCCCGAAGCTTTCCGCACCCAGTTGACCGACTGGGTGCGCCAGGGCGCCGACAAGGCCGTGGCGCTGATCGGCGACGTCGGCCGCAACGCGGCCAAGCTCGGCTTCGCGCTGATCACCGTGTTCTTCCTCTATCGCGACGGCGAACGCCTGTTGCAGCAGGTGCATCAGGTGCTGCAGCGCTTCCTCGGCGCGCGGGTGGACGACTACCTCGCGGCCGTGGGTTCGATGACCAAGGCCGTGGTCTGGGGGCTGGTCGCCACCGCGCTGGCGCAGGGCTTGGTCGCCGGCCTGGGCTACTGGTGGGCAGGGGTGTCGGCGCCGGTGCTGCTCGGCGCGGTCACCGCGCTGATCGCCATGATTCCCTTCGGCACGCCGGTCGCCTGGGGTTCGATCGGCGCCTGGCTGCTGATCAGCGGCGACACCGTGGCCGGCATCGGCCTGCTGCTGTGGGGCGCGCTGGTGGTGAGCTGGGTCGACAACCTGGTGCGCCCGCTGGTGATCAGCAACGCCACCCGCATTCCCTTCGTGCTGGTGATGTTCGGCGTGCTCGGCGGCCTCGCCGCCTTCGGCCTCGTCGGCCTGTTCCTCGGGCCGGTGGTGCTGGCGGTGCTGATGGCCGTGTGGCGCGAATGGATCGAGGATTCCGACCTGGGCAATCGAGAACGCCGGCCGGACGCGCAAAAGCAGGATGCGGCTCACGCCGATCGGCCAGGCGGCTGAAAGGCGTGGCGTTTCGCCTTATTCTTGCACGCTTTCGCCAATCACTCCCTGCGCATTACATGAAGCCCGCCCAGCACCCCACAGCCCTCCGCACCCAGCAATACCTCGCCGATGCCGGCGTGACGACGCAGGTCGTCGAATTCGAGCAGCCCACCCGCAGTAGCGCCGAAGCCGCCGCGGCCATCGGCTGCAGCGTGGCCGAGATCGCCAAGTCGGTGGTGTTCCGCGGCAAGGAAAGCGGCCAGGCGGTCGTCGTCGTCGCCAGCGGCGACAACCGTGTCAGCGAAGCCAAGGTCGCGGCCCTGGTCGGCGAGAAGATCGGCCGCGCCGACGCCGATTTCGTGCGCGAAGCGACCGGCTACGCCATCGGCGGCGTCTCGCCGGTCGGCCATGCCCGGCCGGTGAAGCTGCTGCTCGACACGGAGCTGCAGCGCTTCACCCGGCTGTGGGCCGCCGCCGGCACGCCTTTCTCGGTGTTCCCGCTGAGTCCGGCGCAACTGCAGGCACTGACCGCGGCCGAATGGAGCGACATCAGGCAGTGAGCAGACTGTGGCGCGTCCCCGGCCTTGGCCGCGGGCAGCCATGAAACGATGTCTCGGGGCCGAAATTCGAAGCCATCCGTGCCGGGCGCAAACCCACCCGGCAGGTGCGGCTGAACATCCTCAGCCGGGTGCCCGGCCAAAGTTCGCCGGCCGCCGCTCGCAGAAGGCGCGCACACCCTCGGCGAAGTCCGGCGTCGCCGACATCGCCAGGAAGCTCGCCTTCTCGGCATCGAGCGCCGTCGCCAGGTCGGTGTCGAGCCCTTCGCGCAGCAGACGCTTGATGCCGGCCTGGGCCGCAGCCGGCCCTTCGGCCAGCCGGCGCGCCAGCGCCAGCCCGGCCTCGGCCAGTTGCGCCACCGGCACCACCTCGGCCGCCAGGCCGATCTCCTTCGCCTGTGCCGCATCGACCTGAGGATTCAGCAGCGCGATCGCCAGCGCGCGCTGCAGACCGACGCGGCGCGGCAGATGCCAGCTCGCGCCACCGTCCGGCGTGGTGCCGATGGCGCTGTAGGCCAGCACGAAGCGTGCGTCCTCGGCCGCCACCAGCAGATCGCAGGCCATGGCCAGCGACATGCCGAAGCCTGCCGCGGAGCCGCCCACCAGCCCCACCACCGGGCAGGGCAGCTGGGTCAGAAGGGTGACGGTCTCATGCACGGCATCGATCAGTTGGCCGATCTCGTCGGCGCAGGCCGCCTGCGACTGCTCGAGCAAGCTATCGAAGCGGCGGACGTCGCCGCCGACCATGAAATGAGCGCTGCTGCTGCGCAGCACGGCCACCCGCGGCGGCTCGGCAGCCAGCGCCCGCGCCGCATCACGCAGCGCACGCCCCATCAGCAGATCCAGGCTGTTGCGCGAGGCCGGGCGATCGAGGGTGATGAAGGCAATGCTTCCTTCGCGCTCGAGACGGACGGTACTGGCTTGCTCGTGTTCAGACATCGGCGGCATCTCCTCGGTAGATTGCATCGATCTGATTGCGGGCCCCATTTATAACCCATACCCCGCGGTACCACCGCCATCGTCGGGGGCATAATCCCTTCCCATCCACCGTCTCGACCGCCCCCAGTCCGCCCATGACCGTCCAACACCCCGAAATCCGCCCGGAACAGTCGATCGAACTGCTCAAGCAGCTCCACATCCTGACCCGCGACGGCAAGCTGAACCAGGACAGCCGGCGCAAGCTCAAGCAGGTCTATCACCTGTACCAGTTCATCGAGCCGCTGCTGGCCGAGGCGCTGACCGAACGGCCCGACATCCAGCTCGTCGACCACGGCGCGGGCAAGTCCTATCTCGGCTTCATCCTGTACGACCTGTTCTTCAAGCAGCACGCGCCGGCCGGCCGCATCCACGGCATCGAGACGCGCGACGAACTGGTCATGAGCTCGCGCCGGCTGGCCGACAAGCTGGGCTTTTCCGGCGGCATGCGCTTCCACAACCTGAGCGTGGCCGAATCGATCGGCTCGGAGCGCCTGCCCGGCCGGATCGACATCGTCACCGCGCTGCACGCCTGCAATACCGCCACCGACGACGCGATCCGCTTCGCGCTGGAGAAGCAGGCCCGCTTCATCGTGCTGGTGCCCTGCTGCCAGGCCGAAGTCGCCGCCGCGCTGCGCAAGAACAAGCAGCAGGCGCTGCAGAACCCGCTTGCAGAACTCTGGCGCCACCCCATCCACACGCGCGAGTTCGGCAGCCACGCCACCAACGTGCTGCGCTGCCTGCAGCTCGAATCGCACGGCTACCAGCTCAGCGTCACCGAACTGGTGGGCTGGGAGCACTCGATGAAGAACGAGCTCATCATCGCCAGCTACAGGAACCTGCCGCGCCGCCGGGCCGCCGAACGCCTGCGGGAGATGCTGCAGACGCTGGGGCTGGAGGAGCTGGAAGGACGCTTCTTTGCCGGCGACACGGCCGCCGGCCACGGCTCCCCCGACGACGAGCACTGAAAGCCCGTAGCCGCATCCGCCGTCGAGGAGCAGCCTTCGGCAGCCCCGGCGCCGGGCTGAAACGCGGCAGGCGCTCAGACTGCCTGCACCAAGTTGCTCGGCTTGCCGGCGACGAAGTTCTCGATGTTGTCGATCAACTGATCGGCCAGCGTCTGCTGCGACTCGTCCGATGCCCAGGCCACGTGCGGGGTCAGGATCACGTTGGGACGGCCGGCGATCTGCATCATCGGGCTGTCGGCCGCCGGCGGTTCGCCGTCGGCGACATCGAAGCCCGCGCCGCTGATCAGGCCTTCGTCCAGCGCCTGCACCAGCGCATGCTCGTCCACCAGGCCGCCGCGCGCGGTGTTGATCAGCAGCGGCTTGCGCTGCATCGCGCGGAATTCCGCCAGCCCGATCATGCCGCGCGTCGCCGGCGTCAGCGGGCAGTGCAAAGTGATGATGTCGCTGCTCGCCAGCACTTCTTCCCACGGCGTGTACAGCCTGCCCCAACCCGCCTTGCCCTTGCGGGCGGCGAACAGCGGCTGCATGCCGAAGGCGCGCGCGATGCCGGCGACACGCTGGCCCAGGTCGCCTTCGCCGATGATGCCCAGGCGGGCGCCGTTGAGGTCGCGGATCGGATGGTTGAAGAAGCAGAACTGGCCGGACTTCTGCCATTCCCCCGCGAGCACGTCGTCGCGATAGGCCACGAGGTTACGCCGCAGCGCCAGCAGCAGCGCGAAAGTGTGCTCGGGCACCGAATTCACCGAGTAGCCGCGGATGTTGGCCACCGCGATGCCGAGGCGCTGGCAGGCGGCCTTGTCGACCTGGTCGGTGCCGGTCGCCGCCACCGCGACCATGCGCAGCGAAGGCAGTTGCTCGAGCACCTCACCGGGCAGCGGCACCTTGTTGGTGATCGCGATCGTCGCCCCGTTCAGGCGCTCGACCAGTTCGGCGGGCGCCGTGCGCGCATGTTCCACGTAGTCGTGGGCGAAGCCGGGGCTGCGCACGCGGATCTGCGGTGCCAGCGTGTCGCGGTCGAGAAAGACAATCTTTTCCATGGTCGGCTCCTGCTGGGAAGAAAGTGGGTCGGGGGCGGCCATTATCCGCGAGTCGCCCCGCGGTTGCGTACCGGCCGGCGTTCCGGCAGCCGCCGGGTTCAGCGCCAGGGCGCACTGGCCTCGATCAGCGCCGCGATGCGTTCGCCCAGCGCCGCCAGCCGTGCATCGAGGTCGGGCTCGCCCTGCTCGATCGCCTTCTCCAGCACACCCGCTTCCTCCATCAGCTCCATCGCGCAGATGAAGCCGGCGTTGCTGCGCAGCGTGTGCATGCGCCGGGCAGCGGCTTCGCGCTCGCCTGCGGCCAGTTCCCGGCGCGCCCGTTCGGCGGCGTCGGCATTGTCCTCGATGAAGAGCTCGAGCAGGCCGACGAACATCGATCGGTCGCGCCCCAAGCGCTGCGCAGCGCGCTCGCGGTCGATGCCGGGAATGGCGGGGAAGGCTTCCGCGGCCACATCCGCCTCCTCTCCCGCCTCCGCCGGCAGGCACATGCCGGTGGGCAGACAAGCCGAACCCGTTGGGACCGGGCCCGTCCGCGCTGCTTTCGAGCCGATCCAGCGCGCCAGCAATGCCGCCATCTCATCCAGATCCATCGGCTTGGCCAGGACGTCGTCGGCGCCGGCGTCGAGTGCCGCAGCCCGCTGGGCATCGTTGACGCCGGCAGTGAAGGCGATCAGCGGCAGAGCGGCAAGGCCCGGTTCGCACCGGATCGCGCGCATGGCGCTGAGGCCGTCCATCACCGGCATCTGCACGTCCATCAGCACCGCGTCGAAGCCGTCGGGCCGGGCTTTCAGCAACTGCAGCGCCTGCTGGCCGTCGGCCGCCAGCGTGGCAGCGGCGCCTTCCAGCGCCAGCGCACGTTCGGCCAGGTCGCGGTTCATCGCGCTGTCGTCCACAACCAGCACCTGTGCGCCCTGCAGCCGCGGCCCGGCGGGCGCCGCCGGCCTCGCCGCGGCGGATGCCGGCGCTTCGCCTTCGGCCGCCCGCTGCAACGGCAGCTCGAACCAGAAGGTGCTGCCGATACCGGGCTGGCTATCGACGCCGATCGTGCCACCCATCAGTTCGACAAGGCGCTTGCAGATCGACAGCCCCAGGCCGGTGCCGCCGAAACGCCGCCCGATGCCGGCGTCGGCCTGGCTGAAGGGCGTGAACAGCCGCCCGATCGCCTCGGGCGCGATGCCGATGCCGGTGTCGCGCACTTCGAAACGCAGGCGCAACCGTTCCGCATCCGTTTCGAGCACGCCCGCCTTCAGCGCGACTTCGCCGCGCCCGGTGAACTTGATCGCGTTGCCGACCAGGTTGAACAGCACCTGCTCCAACCGCAGGCCATCGCCCCGCAGCAGGCCGGGCGGCGGCGCAGGCATCTGCACCCGCAGCGCCAGCCCCTTGCGGTGCGCTTCCGGGCTCATCAGGCTGTCCAGGTTCGCCAGCAGCACGGCCAGATCGAAGGTGTGCGGCTCGATGCGCAACTGGCCGGCCTCGATCTTCGACAGATCGAGCACATCGTTGAGGATGGCAAGCAGCGACTGGCCGGCGCTGCGGATCCGCTCCACCATGTCGCGCTGATCGCCCGACAGCGGCTCGCGCGTCAGCACCTGGGCGAGGCCGAGCACCGCGTTCATCGGCGTGCGGATCTCGTGGCTCATGTGGGCGAGGAACTCGCTCTTGGCGGCATTCGCCGCCGCCGCTTCGTCCGCCAACTGGCGGTGGCGGGCTTCGCTGACGCGCAGCCGCTCTTCCATTTCCTTGCGCGCGGTGATGTCCTCGACCATGCCGAGATGGCGCGGCGCCTGCTCGTTCTCGACCTGAACCGGGGCAAAGCTCAGGCTCACCCATACCACCGAAGCGTCGGGACGCAGGTAGCGCTTGATCAGGCTGTAGCCGGTAATCTCGCCGGCACCCAGCCGGGCGAGCTGGGCGGTGCTCGGCTCGATGTCGTCGGGGTGGGTGAAGGCGAGCGGGCTCAGACCGGCCAGCTCCGCCGCGCTGCGGCCGACGATGTCGGCAAAGCGCTGGTTCGCTTCGGTGATGCGGCCGCTCCGCGAATCGAGCAGCATCACGCCCAGCGGCGCCTGCTCGAAGACCACCCGGAAACGCGCCTCGGCGGCGCGCTGCGCATGCAGCGCGGCCAGTTCCTGCCGCTGCAGGTCGCGCCGCCACAGCAGGTAGCCGGCCGAATACACCAGCAGCAGGCCCAGCGCCGTCGCCAGCGCCGTCGCCCAGCTCATGGTGCGGATGCCGGCATAGGCTTCGCGCTCGTCGATCTCGGCCAGCATCAGCCAGGGCGTGCCGCCGACCGCTGCGGCATAGGCCAGCACCGGCACCCCGCGATAATCGCGCCCGCCGGCGAGGATGCCGGATTCCCCCTGTGCCGCCCGCACCGCCGGCACCGTGGTGTCGTCCAGCGGCAGCGTCAGCACCAGCGCCGTGCCCTCCTGGTGGCGCAGCGGCGTCAGGAAACGCACGCCGGCGCCGTCCCGGCGCACCAGATAGGTTTCCGCCGACAGGGTCGGCACCGGCCAAGCTTCGACCATCGGGAACAGCGTCTCGTCGGCGCGCCAGGTCAGGTAGGCGACGCCGCGCGGCGTCGTGCCGGGCCGGCCGACCGGTGCCAGCACGCCGTAGCGCGCCTCGCCCTGTGCACTGAGGTAGAGATCGACCAGCACCACGCGCGGCGCGCGCAGCACCTCAGCGATGGCTTCGGCATGCGCCCCGCCATCGGCATCGCCGACGGCGAAAGCCTGCTCGCCATCGGCATCGATCAGCGCGACGCCGGCCCAGCCGCGCGCGCCGATCGCTTCCCGCATCAGCTCCTGCATGCGCGCCAGCGCCTCGCCGTCCTGGCGCCCACCGTCCAGCCAGCGGCCGAACAGGGTTTCGAGCTGCGAATGTCCGGAGAAGTAAAGCTCGGCATCGACCTGCGCCTTGTGCAGCCAGTCTTCGATATGCTGGCGCTTCTGCTCGGCGACGACGGCCAGCGTGCGGTGCGTCTCGCGCCGGATCTCGTCGCCCAGATAGCGGTAGCCGACGGCACCGATGGCACCGATCAGCACGGACAGCGCGAGCAGCGGCAGCACGAAGCGCAGCCACTGGCGGCGCGCGCGGCCGGCGGCTGCGGGCGAAGGGGCGGCGATGGCATGAGTCATGTCGGCGGATGCCGCCCGGCCTGCGTGACCGGGCGGCGCCTGTTTGGTCTGAAGAGAGGCGATTATCCAGCATTCGGGCGGTGGCACGCCCGCTCCGGCGTACAATCCCGCCCTTCCGGCGGCCCCTCTGGCCGGCCCGGCTTCATTCACGAGCTCGGAGATCGGGCATGAGCAGTCGAATCCCCCTGTCGGACCTGCGCAAGAATTACGAGCAGGGCGCATTGGACGAGCACGAATCGGCCAGCGAACCCTTGCGGCAATTCGAGGGCTGGCTGTCGGAAGCCCTCGCCCGCGGCGTACCCGAACCCAATGCAATGACCGTCGCCACCGTGGGCGAAAACGGCCGCCCATCGACGCGCATCGTGCTGATCAAGGACTACGACGCGCACGGCATCGTCTGGTACACCAACTACCGCAGCCGCAAGGGCCGCGAGCTGGAGGCCCACCCCTTTGCCGCGCTGCAGTTCCATTGGGTGGAGATGGAGCGCGTGGTGCGCATCGAAGGCCGGGTGGAAAAGGTCTCGGACGAGGAATCCGACCGCTATTTCGCCAGCCGGCCACTCGGCAGCCGGATCGGCGCCTGGGCCTCGCCGCAGAGCGAGGTCATCGACGGGCGCGGCGCGATCGTGGCGCGCGCGGCCGACTATGGGCTCAAGTTCGGTCTCCATCCGCCCCGCCCGCCGCACTGGGGCGGCTACCGCCTGGTGCCCGACTACTGGGAATTCTGGCAGGGCCGCGCATCGCGCCTGCACGACCGCATCGCCTACCGCCTGCAGGACGACGGCAGCTGGCAGCGGCAGCGGCTGGCGCCCTGAAGCCCGCCTTGGCACCCATTGCCCGCCACCGGGCGGGTGCCGATCAGTTCCGGCGCTGAAGCAGCGAGAACAGCGCCATGCCGGCGAACATCGCCAGCACGAAGACCACGCCCTTGGGCGCGCCCGTGCCCAGCAAGGTCAGCGCCGGCCCCGGGCAGATGCCGGCCAGCCCCCAGCCGATGCCGAACAGCGCACTGCCGATCACCAGCGGACGGTCGATGGCGCGACTGGCGGGAATCTGCATCGGTTCGCCGAGCAGCGAAACCTTGCGCCTGCGCGCCACGGCGAAGCCCGCCATGCCCACCGCCACCGCAGCGCCCATCACCAGCGCCAGCGACGGATCCCAGGCGCCGGCCAGATCGAGGAAACCCAGCACCTTGGCCGGGTTGCTCATGCCGGCGACGATCAGGCCGATGCCGAACAGCAGGCCGACGAGGAAAGCGACGATCGTTTTCATCACCACCTCTCAGGCCAGCAGGTGGCGGACGACATACACCGCGGCAAAGCCGGCCGCCATGAAAGTCAGCGTCGCCACCAGCGAACGCGGCGACAGCCGCGACAGGCCGCACACGCCATGGCCGCTGGTGCAGCCCGAACCGTAGCGCGAACCGAAGCCGACCAGCAGCCCCGCAACCACCAGCACCAGCCAGTCGGCCTCGATGCTGATCTCGGGCAACGCGGCAAACACCCGGTACAGCACCGGCGCGGCAACCAGGCCGAGCACGAAGGCCAGCCGCCAGGCCTTGTCGCCGCGCGCGCCAGCTTGCAGCAAGCCGCCCGCAATGCCGCTGATGCCGGCAATGCGGCCGTTGAACACCAGCAGCAGCACCGCCGCGAAGCCGAGCAGCGCGCCGCCGGCGAGCGCCGTGCCCGGAGTGAAGTTTGCCCAGTCGATGGTCATGGCGTCGAAAACAGCTCGGATGAACGGGTCGAAGAAGGTGCCCGCCAGCGCAAAGCCGGACGGGCATTCATGGCGCGAATATATTAGCAAACACTGATTTATTCAAGCCCGCCCGGCTTGTCCGCATCCACCTTGCCGCCGAGGCGGCGAAGGCAGATAATCCTGCTCGCCCATGGTTGCCTGCCGACGTCGGCGGGTATGAAAAGGGAATCCGGTGCCGCGCCCCTGCGCGCGAATTCCGGAGCTGCCCCCGCAGCTGTAATCGGCGAGTCCTGCGCCCCCCATGCCACTGGATGGATTCCGGGAAGGCTGGCGCAAGACGAGGACCCGAGAGCCAGAAGACCTGCCATGCGCATCCACTTCAACAGTTTGGGGCGGGGTGTCCCTGACAAGAGGCATGGCTCAGACCATTTCGCTTGCTCGCTTTCCTGACGGACCGGCAACACCGTGCGGCGCTGCCGCGCGGCTGGCGCTCGCCTCCGCCAGCCGGCGATCCGCCCCGCCCGTACCGGATCGCCGCCATGCCAGACATCGCCGGACCTGAATCCCTTGCCGAAGCAGTCTGCAGCGGCCGTCTCCACGAGGACATCGCCATGGAGACGCTGGCCCGCTTCGTTCCGGCCGACGCGCCGCGCATTCTCGCTCATCTACTGATGCTGGACGCCGACGACCGCATGCTGCGCTTCGGCTACGGCATCCGCGACGAAGGCATCGCCGGCTACGTCGCCCGCCTCGACTTCGCCCGCGACCATCTGCACGGCCTGTGCGCGGCCAGCGGCGAAATCATCGCCCTCGCCCATGTCGGCATCCGCGACGGCGAAACCGACTTCGGCCTCAGCGTCACCCTCGCGCATCGCGGCCGCGGCCTGGGCCACAGGCTGTTCGGCCACGTCATCGAGCTGGCGAGGTCGTCCGGCGCCGCCTGCGTCGTCTGCCACAGCATCAGCCCCGCGGTGCACCACATGGCCATCCTCCACGGCTTTCGCCGCTCCGGCGGCAAGCTCGCTGCACCACTGACCCTGCAGCTTTTCGCCGGAACCGAAACCCGCACGCACGCCGAGCCAGCCTGCGCCGACACCTGAACACTCCTCTCACCCCTTTTCAGACAGGACATCCCGTGGACCGACTTCCCGACTCCCTCCATCGCATCGACCCGCAACTGGCTGCTTTCGAAGTCATCCGCCGCAACGGCGCGGTGGTCGCCTTCGACCCGGGCAAGATCGCCGTCGCCATGAGCAAGGCCTTCCTCGCCGTCGAGGGCCGCCAGGGCGCGGACTCCTCGCGCGCGCGCGATCTGGTCGCCCGCCTGACCGAGGCCGTCGTCGGCGCGCTGACCCGCCGCCTGCCGGACGGCGGCATGCTGCACATCGAGGACATCCAGGACCAGGTCGAACTGGCGCTGATGCGCTCGGGCGAACACGACGTCGCCCGCGCCTACGTGCTCTACCGCGAACGCCGCGCCGCCGAACGCGCCGCGCAGAAGGCCGCCGGCATGGACGCCGCAGGCGACGCGCCGGTGCTGCACGTCGTCGATGGCGAACAGCGCAGTCCGCTCGACCGCGCCGCGCTGCTGGCGACCTGCCGCGAAGCCTGCGAAGGGCTGGCCGACGTGTCCGCCGACACCGTGCTCGAACATGCGCTGCACAACCTCTACGACGGCGTGCCGGTCGCCGCCGTCCGCCAGTCGCTGGTGCTGGCCGCACGCACGCTGATCGAACGCGAACCCGACTACACCCACGTCGCCGCGCGCCTGCTGCTGTCGGCGGTGCGCGTCGAGGTGCTGGGCCACGAAGCCTCCCAGGCCGACATGGCCGCCCCTTCAGGCGGCTACGTCGGCTATTTCCCGCGAGCAATCGAGCTCGGCATCGATGCCGAGCTGCTCGACCCGCGGCTGGCCGACTTCGACCTGGCCCGCCTGGCGGCGGCACTGAAGCCCGAGCGCGACCTGCAGTTCGACTACCTCGGCCTGCAGACACTGTACGACCGCTACTTCCTGCACGTGGAAGGCCGCCGCATCGAACTGCCGCAGACCTTCTTCATGCGCGTGGCGATGGGCCTGGCGCTGAACGAGATGGACCGCGAGGCGCGCGCGATCGAGTTCTACCTGCTGCTGTCCTCCTTCGACTTCATGAGCAGCACGCCGACGCTGTTCAACAGCGGCACCCGCCATTCGCAGCTGTCGTCGTGCTACCTGACCACGGTTGCCGACAGCCTGGAAGGCATCTACCAGTCGATCAAGGAAAACGCCATGCTGCAGAAGTTCGCCGGCGGCCTGGGCAACGACTGGACGCCGGTGCGCGCGCTGGGCAGCCGCATCAAGGGCACCAACGGCCAGAGCCAGGGCGTGATCCCCTTCCTGAAGGTGGTCAACGACACCGCGGTAGCGGTCAACCAGGGCGGCAAGCGCAAGGGTGCGGTATGCGCCTACCTGGAAACCTGGCACCTCGACATCGAGGAATTCCTCGAACTGCGCAAGAACACCGGCGACGAGCGCCGCCGCACCCACGACATGAACACCGCCAACTGGATCCCGGACCTGTTCATGAAGCGCGTGCTCGACAACGCCGAATGGACGCTGTTCTCGCCCTCCGATGTGCCCGAGCTGCACGACCTGTACGGCCAGGAGTTCGAAGCCGCCTATGTCGCCGCCGAAGCACGCGCCGCTGCGGGCGAAATCCGCCTGAGCAAGAAGCTGCCGGCGGTGCAGCTGTGGCGCAAGATGCTGACCATGCTGTTCGAGACCGGCCATCCCTGGATCACGTTCAAGGACGCCTGCAACCTGCGCTCGCCGCAGCAGCACGTCGGCGTGGTGCACAGCTCCAACCTGTGCACCGAGATCACGCTGAACACCTCGGACGACGAGACCGCGGTGTGCAACCTCGGCTCGGTCAACCTGCCGGCCCACCTGGTGCGCAACGCCGACGGTGAGGGTGGCCACACCTGGCAGCTCGACAGCGACAAGCTGCAGCGCACCGTGCGCACCGCGATGCGCCTGCTCGACAACGTCGTCGACCTCAACTACTACGCCACGCCCAAGGCGCGCGCCGCCAATATGCGCCACCGTCCGGTGGGCATGGGCATCATGGGCTTTGCCGACGCGCTGCACGTGATGGGGCTGGCCTACGCCTCCGACGCCGCGGTCGAATTCGCCGACCGCTCGATGGAGCAGGTCTGCCATGCCGCCTACTGGGCCTCGACCGAACTGGCCGAGGAACGCGGCCGCTACTCCAGCTTCCGCGGCAGCCTGTGGGATCGCGGCATCCTGCCGCAGGACAGCCTCGCCCTGCTCGCCGAAGCGCGCGGCCGCGCCGGCGAAGGCGGCGCGCTGCTCGAAGTGGATCGCTCGTCCTCGCTCGACTGGGGCCCGCTGCGCGAACGCATCGCCCGCTACGGCATGCGCAACTCCAACTGCGTCGCCATCGCGCCGACCGCCACCATCTCCAACATCGTCGGCGTGTCGGCCTCGATCGAGCCGGACTACCAGAACCTGTACGTCAAATCCAACCTGTCGGGCGAGTTCACCGTGGTCAATGCCCACCTGGTGCGCGAGCTGAAGGCGCTCGGCCTGTGGGACCCGGTGATGGCGTCCGACCTGAAGTATTTCGACGGCTCGCTGGCGCCGATCGAGCGCATCCCCGCCGACATCAAGACGCGCTACGCCACCGCCTTCGAAATCGAGCCGCAGTGGCTGGTCGAAGCCGCCTCGCGCCGCCAGAAGTGGATCGACCAGGCGCAGTCGCTGAACCTCTACGTCGCCGGCGCATCGGGCCGCAAGCTCGACGAACTCTACCGCCTGGCCTGGCAACGCGGCCTCAAGACCACCTACTACCTGCGCACCCTGGGCGCCACGGCGATGGAGAAAACCGGCGCCGGCGCCAGCACCGCCGCTGCCCAGCCGGAAGCCACGCCGGTCGCCAGCTACGGCAGCGCCGCGCCCAAGGCCTGCTCCATCCTCGATCCCGACTGCGAGGCCTGCCAATAATGAGCGCATTCAACTTCAACGACTGGGACACGCCCGCTCCGCGCACGCCGTCGTCCGCGCCCGCAGGTGCGGCACCCACATCGGCTGCTGCGACAACGACGACAGCAGCCACCACCGCGGCGACGGCTGCAGCTCCGGAGCCACGCCCCGGCCTGGATGCGAACGCCGCGCGCAACCCCGCGATGCTCGCACCCGAGGCGCGGCCCGGTGCGCTGGCGCCGGTACGCGTATCCGACAAGCGCATCGTCAACGGCCAGGGCGACATCAACCAGCTCGCGCCCTTCAAGTATCCGTGGGCCTGGGAGTTCTTCCTCAACGCCAACAAGAACCACTGGACGCCGCTCGAGATCTCGATGGCGCAGGACGTCCATGACTACCACCACCGCCTGACGCCGGCCGAGCGCCACGTGTTCGAGAACGTGCTGTCCTACCTGACGACCTCGGACATCCTGGCGATGCGCAACATTGGCCTGGCGGTGATGGAGAAGATGACCGCGCCCGAGCTGCAGATCTACCAGGCCCGCCAGGTCTACGAAGAAGCCCTGCACACCTGGACCTACCAGCACTGCATCGAAAGCCTCGGCCTCGACCAGCAGGAAATCTACAACCGCTACCGCGTCGTGCCCGAGATCCACGGCAAGATCGCGCTCGCCAACCGCCGCCTGGAGCGGGTGATGCGCGCCGACTTCGACCTGGGCAATCGCGACAACCTGCACGAGTTCGCCCTCTCCTACCTGTTCTTCGCCGCGATCTTCGAAGGCTGCTGGTTCTACAACGGCTTCTCGCCGATCTTCGCGCTGCAGCGGCGCGGGCTGATGAAGGGCACGGCCGAGCAGCTGCAGTACATCATGCGCGACGAGGTGCTGCACTGCGCCTTCGGCATCCGCGCCGTGCGCACGTTGATCGCCGAGGAAGAGCTGGAACTCGATCCCCAGGCAGTCTCGCTGCTGTGGCAGGAAGCCGAAGCGGCCGAAGCCGCCTATTCCGGCTACCTGCTGCGCGAGCCGATGCTGGGCTACTCCGCCGCCCAGCACATGGGCCAGTTCCGCTACATCGCCAACCGCCGCGCCCGCCAGCTCGGCCTCGCCGAGCCCTTCCCCGGCGCCGAGAACGTGCTGCCCTGGCTGGACGAGCAGGCCAACCTGCGCAAGGAGAAGAATTTCTTCGAGACCCGCGTCACCGAGTACCAGACCGGCGGCGCGCTGGCCTGGGAGTGAAACTCGGGCGGTGCACGGCCATGCTCTGCTGCTAAGCTTGCCTTCTTACTTCACGCTTGCGAGGAAGACATGAAGGCAATCACGCTCAAGGCCCCGGGCGGCCTGGCCAACATCACCGCGGCCGAAGTCGCCGATCCGGGCCGGCCCGGCAAGGACGAAATCCGCGTCGCGATCAAGGCCGGCTCGCTGAACTACCACGACCTGCTCGTCGCCTGCGCCGCCGTGCCCACCGAGGACGGCCGCATCCTGCTGTCGGACGGCGCTGGCACCGTGGAAGAGGTCGGCGAGGGCGTGACGGAATTCAGGCCCGGCGACGCGGTGGTATCGACCTTCTTCCCTATCTGGCCTGCCGGGCCGGCGACGCCGCAGGTGGGCGGCTTCATGCACACCCCTGGCGACGGCATCCAGGGCATGGCCTGCGAGCACGTCGTGCGCCCTGCCAGCGCCTTCACCCGCGCGCCGCGCGGCTGGACGCACCGCGAAGCCGCCACCATCACCACTTCAGGCCTCACCGCGTGGCGGGCGCTGGTCGTCAACGGCGGGCTGAAGGCCGGCGACACCGTGCTCGTGCAGGGTACCGGCGGCGTCTCGATCGCCGCGCTGCAGCTCGCCAAGGCGATGGGTGCGCGCGTGATCGCCACCTCGTCGTCCGACGAGAAGCTGTCGAAAGTGGCCGCGCTCGGCGCCGACCTGACGATCAACTACCGGCGCGAGCCGGAATGGGGCAGGAAGGCGCTGGAGCTCACCGGCGGCTTCGGCGTCGATCACGTCATCGAGGTCGGCGGCCCGGCGACACTGGCGCAGTCCCTCACCGCGCTCAAGGTCGGCGGCCACATCGCCATGATCGGCCTGCTGTCCGGCCTCGACGCCAACCTGCCGATCCTGCTGGCGCTCGCCAAGCACGCCCGGATCGAAGGCCTGATCGTCGGCAGCCGGCAGGACCAGCAGGACTTCGTCCGCGCGCTCGAGCTGATGGAAGCCCGGCCGGTCATCGACCAGGTGTTCTCATACACGGACCTCGCCACAGCTTTCGCCCACCAGCAGAGCGGGCAGCATTTCGGCAAGATCTGCGTGGAGTGGTAAGTACCGTTGGCCGGACATGATCATGGGCGAGTTGCAGAAGAAAATACGAAGGAGGCGGAGCACCTGCTCCGCTCGCTCCTCTTCAGCTTGTGGCCAGCCACACTCAGGATGCCAGGCTGAATGCCAGCGCCAGCGAGATCGAAAGCGGTGCGAAGAGATTGCCGAGAATCACGATCGCCGCCACCTTTTCGGGCTCCTGGGAATAACGCTCGGCAAACATGAAGTTGAGAATGGCGGGCGGCAGCGCGCCGAATATCAGCAGCATGCTCGTCTCGTGGGCGGACAAGCCGAATGCAAGGCAGAAAACATAGGCGATCAGCATTCCCGTGAGCGGTGTCGCCACCGCCCCCACGACTCCGATGCGCCACTGTGCAAACGGTGCGGTCGTCAGCCGGACGCCGAGCGAGAACAGCATCAGCCCGGTGGACACGTCCGCAATGATCTTGATCGCCGACAGAAACGGGGGCCACAGCGCAAGATCCGAAAGGCTGACCAGCACGCCCGCGACTCCCGCCAGCACCACCGGCTCGCGAAAGATGAGCCATAGCTTCGCATTCCGGCCGAGCCAGCAGGTGGCGATCGCAAAATGCAGGACGTTTTCGACCAGGAACAGGACGACCGCGGCGGGAAGCGCTTTCTCCCCGAATGCAAACAGCGAAAGGGGCAGCCCCATGTTGCCCGCGTTCTTGAACATCATCGGCGGCAGCAGCGTCTTCGGCGCATAGCCCATCCGGCGTGCGATCGGCCACCCCAGCAGCCCCGAACCGAGGACGATGAGCAGGCCGCCGATCGCAATCATCTGCACTTCGGCCAGATCCACCGACTTCCCCGCAAGCGCGGAAAAAATCAACGCGGGCACGAAGATGCCCATATTGACCTGATTGGTGGCGATCATGTCGGGACGGTGCTTGCGGCCATACAGGTAGCCGATCGCAATCACGGTGAACACCGGAAAGACGATGCTCACGATCTGGACGAACATTGGCGATTCTCTTTGCAGGATGCGGGATCAGGACCGGGCTGCCGGCATGGTGCCATTCAGTGCGTAGTAACTGCGGATGACCTGGCTGTCGTCCGCACGCCCGTCGCCGCGCCCGGACGTGGCGAGGAAGAGCTGGTGCGCGACCGCGGCGATCGGCAGCGCCGCCCTGGCGTCGCGCCCGGCCTCCAGCACGATGCCGAGATCCTTGACGAAGATGTCGACCGCGCTGCTGACCTCGGGCTCGGCCTGCAGCATGCGCGGGCCTCTGTCCTTCAGCATCCAGCTCGACGCCGCCGAGCCGCCCATGATGTCGAGCAGCACGTCGAGGCTGACGCCGACCTTGGCAGCCAGGGCGAAGGCTTCGGCGACGACGGCGATATGCACGCCGCACAGCAGCTGGTTGACGGTCTTCACCGTGGCGCCCTGGCCGGCACGCTCGCCGACGTGGAAGATGCGCTCGCCCATGGCCTGGAACACCGGCTGCATCGCGTCGAAGGTGGCGCGATCGCAGGCCGCCATGATGGTCAGCGAGGCGGCGGTCGCGCCGGCCGTGCCGCCGGAAACCGGCGCATCGACGAAGCGGCGTCCGCCGGCGGTGACGCGCGCGGCGATGCGCTCGACCGCGGCCGGCGGGCAGGTCGCCATCAGGCAGACGATGCCGCCCTCGTCCAGCGCCTGCAGCGCGCCGTCGTCGAACAGCACCTGCTCGGCCTGGGCAGCGTTGACCACCATCAGGATCAGCACCTCGGCGCCGCGAGCGGCGCCAGCCGCATCGGCGGCAGGCTCGGCACCGCTCGCCGCCAGCGTGGCGAGCGCGGTCGCATTCAGGTCGATGCCGCGCACACGGTGCCCGGCAGCGAGCAGATTTCTTGCCATCGGCAGGCCCATCGAGCCGAGCCCGGCAAATGCAATCGTGTTCATGAAACGTCCTTGTCTAAGTGGCGGCCCCTGCGGCGCAGGGGCCGCACGGGGTCAGTAGAGAGTGAAGGCCGGTATGAAGGAGACCAGGCCGAGCACGACGATCGCCACCAGGTAGAAGGGCCACAGCTCACGCACGACCGCCCCCACCCTTTCGCGCGAGATCGCCGCGGCGATGAACAGCGTAGTGCCGACCGGCGGGGTGAAGAGGCCCATGCTCAGGTTCACCGCCATCATGATGCCGAGCTGGATCAGGTCGAGGCCGATCGCATTGCCGATGGCGACGAAGGTCGGGCCGAGCAGCAGGATCGCCGCCGGCAGGTCGAGGAACATCCCCACCGTCACCATGATCACGTTCAGCATCAGGATGACCATCCACGGCGACTTCAGGGTTTCCGCCGTCCACTGAGCCACCGCGGTCGGTATGGCCTCGACGGTCAGCACGTAGCCCACCAGGTTCGAGGCGGCGATCACCAGCATCACCACGCCCGTCGTCACCGCGGTATGCACCAGCGCATCGTAGACCCGGCGCAGGGTCAGGTCCCGATACACCAGCATGCTCACGACGAAGCCGTAGAACACCGCCAGCGCGCTGACCTCGGTCGGCGTGGCGATGCCGGTGCGCAGCAGGATCACGATGAAGGCCGGCATCCCCAGCGCCGGGGCGGCGGCCAGGGTGGCGCGCAGCACGCCTTTCAGCGTCACCTCGTCGTTCAGCCGCTTGAAGCCGCGCAGCCGTCCCGACAGGTAGCAGACGATCATGAAACCCGCGGCCAGCATCAGGCCGGGCAGGATGCCGGCGAGAAACAGCGAGGCGATCGACTGGTTGGACACCGTGGCGAACAGGATCAGCGGGATCGACGGCGGGATCAGGCAGGCGATGGTCGCCGACGAAGCCGTGGCCGCGGCGGCGAAGGCGCCCGGATAGCCTTCGCGCTTCTGCCACGGGATCAGCATCGACCCCAGGGCCGAGGCTTCCGCCACCGCCGAGCCGGACACGCCGCCGAAGACGGTGGAGCCGACCACCGTCACCTGGCCGAGACCGCCGTGGAAACGGCCGACCAGCATGGTGGCGAAGTGGATCAGGCGCTTGCCCAGCGTGCCGCCCATCATCAGGCTGCCCGACAGCATGAAGAACGGGATCGCCAGCAGCGGAAAGCTCTGCGTCGGCTGGAAGATCTTCACCACCGCAGCCACGCTCGGCATGCCGCCGACGGTCACCGCCGCCAGGCCCGAGCTGATCACCAGCGCGTAGCCGACCGGCAGGGCCAGTACCATCAGGACGCCGAAGACAAGGAGCATCATTACGGTCATACATCCTCCTCGATGTGGTGGGTGCGCACGACGAGCGGGTCGCTTGCCCGCAGCAGGTGGACGAGCGTGGTCAGCGCGGTGATGCCCAGCCCGGCGAAACCGGCGATCAGCGCCAGATAGGCCCATTTCGCCGCAATGCCGGTCATCGGATAGATTTCGCTGCCGGTGATCTCGACGACGTCGAGGCCGACCCAGGCGAGGTACAGGAAGGCAGCGGCGATGAGCAGCTGATGCGCCACCAGCAGCACCCGGTTGCCGCCGCGCCCGATCATCCCCTGGATCGCGGTGACGGCGATGTGCTGGCCGCGCTGGGCGGCCAGCACGATGCCGCCCATGACCAGCCACGGGAAGAGGATGTTGGGTATCTCGGTGGGCCAGCCCATGCCCTGGTTGGTGACGTAGCGGGCAACCACTTCGGCCATCAGGGATACGAACATGACGACCATGGCGGTGAGCGCGACCACCGTGCTGGCGGCCACGATCGCCTTGTCGACCCACTTCGCTGCCGATGCCATGCCGCCATCGGGCGCCGCGCCACCAGGTGCCGCGGCGTTGGGAGACGTGTGGGCGGACATGCTTACTTGCCCGCTTCCGAAACGATCAGCTTGACCAGATCGGGGAACTGCTTCGACCACTTGTCATAGACCGGCTTGGTCCTGGCGGCAAAGGCCGCCTGGTCGACCTCGTTGAACTGCACCCCGGCGTCGGCGATCTTCTTGCGCAGTTCGGCATCGGCCGCCAGCGACATCTCGCGGTTGAGCTTGCCGGCCTCGACCGCCGCTTCCCTGATCGCCTCCTGGTCGGCCTTGGACAGGCCCGCCCAGATCATCTTGCTCGCCAGCAGCGGCGTGGTTTCGTACTTGTGCCCGGTCAGCGAGATGTACTTCTGCACTTCGTGCAGCTTGGAGGTGTAGATGTTCATCAGCGGGTTCTCCTGGCCGTCGAACACGCCCTGCTGCAGCGCGATGTACAGCTCGGAAAAAGCCAGCGGCCCCGGGTTGGCGCCGAGCGCCTTGAAGATGTCGATCGTCATCGTGTCCGCCGGCGTGCGCACCTTGATGCCTTCGAGATCCTCCGGCTTGACGATCGGGCGCTTGTTGTTGCTGGTGTGGCGGATGCCGTTGTCCCACAGCGCCAGCACCACCAGGCCCTTGCTGTCGGCCGCCTTCTTCATCATGTCGCCCACCGGGCCGTCGACGACCGTGTAGGCATGCTCCAGGTCGCGGAACAGGAACGGCAGGCCGATCACGTTGAACTCGGGCACGATGCCCGCGGTGCTGCCCTGCGAATTGGTGCTGAAGGCGAGCGTGCCCAGGCGCATGTTGGTCAGCGACTCGACGTCGTCGCCGAACTGGGCGCTGCCGCCCACTTCGATCTTGATGCGGCCGTCGGTCTTCTGCGCCACCAGTTCGGCGAACTTCAGCGAAGCCTCGGCCTTGGGATTGCCCGGCGCGGCATTGTGCGACAGGCGGAGCACCTGTTGTGCCCAGCTCGTGGATGCGGTCAGTGCAAGCGTGGCGGCAAGCGTGATCAGGATCTTTTTCATGGGATTCTCCTTCCGTTTCCTATTTGATTTGATGTGACTGGCGTGCTGCTCATGAGCAGCTTTTCCCGCTCGCGCGGGCACGCCCGGGGCGTGCCCGCACTGCGTTGCAGCGCGGCGGCCCGATCAACCGTGGATGAGCATGCCGCCATTGACGTCGATGACCGCCCCGGTGATGTAGGACGACAGGTCCGAACCCAGGAACAGGTATGCGCCGGCGACCTCCTCGGCATTGCCGAGGCGATTCAGCGGAATGCCGGCGGCGATCGAGGCCTTCTGCTCGTCGCTCAGCTTGCCGGAGCTGATGTCGGTCTGGATGAGGCCGGGGGTGACGCAGTTGACGCGGATGTTGTCCGGGCCGAACTCGCGCGCCATCGCCTTGGCCAGACCCAGCACGCCGGCCTTGGCCGCCGAGTAGTGCGGGCCGCCGAGGATACCGCCGCCGCGCTGGGCCGACACCGAAGACATGCAGGCGATGGAACCGCCGCCCTGCTTCTTCATGTACGGGATGACCGCCTGCGACAGGTAGAGCACGCCGCGCAGGTTCACGTCGAGGATGCGGTCCCAGCTCGCCGGGTCGATGTCGAGCGTCTTGACCGGCTGGGTGATGCCGGCATTGTTGACCAGCACGTCGATGCGGCCGAACTCGGCGATGGCGCGCTCGGCCGCCTTCAGGCAGGCATCCTTGTCGGCCACGTTGCAGCCGTAGCCGCGATGTTCCGGGCCGATGGAAGCCGCGGCTTCGACCGCCGCGGCTTCGTCCAGATCGAGGATGGCCACCCTGGCGCCGTGCCTGGCGAAGAGACGTGCGGTGGCGAGGCCGATGCCGCGTGCCGACGCCGCACCGGAAATCATCGCGACCTTGCCGTCGAGTAGAAGTGAATCGCTCATTCGGAAACTCCTTTTTTACGCATGCGCCACGCGGGCGCGATCGTGCGGATGGATCTGCCGCGCTGCGCCGTCCTCGTGCGCAGCGCGGCAGCCGGGGCTCAGCCGAGCCAGCTCTTGATGGTTGCCGACATCGCTTCCGCGGAAATCCCGTAGCGGTCGTGCAGCGTGGGCAATGCACCGGCGTCGAGGAAGGCGTCGGGCAAGGCGATCTGGCGGAACTGCGGCGTGACGCCGGCCGTCAGCAGCGCGGTCGCCACCGCTTCGCCGAGGCCGCCGACCGTGGTGTGGTTCTCGGCCACCACCACCAGCCGTCCGGCACGGCGCGCCTCGCGCAGGATGGTCTCGGTGTCGAGCGGCTTGATCGTCGGCACGTGCAGCACGCCGACGTCGATCTTGTCCGCTTCCAGCGCCTTGGCCACTTCGAGCGCACGCATGGTCAGGATGCCGGACGAGATCACCAGCACGTCGCGGCCATCGCGCAGCATCTTGGCCTTGCCGAGTTCGAAGCTGTAGTCGTACTCGTCGAGCACCAGCGGCACGTTGCCGCGCAGCAGGCGCATGTACACCGGGCCGTCGTGGGCGGCGATCTGCGGCACCGCCTGCTCGATGTCGAGAGCATCGCAGGGGTCGACGATCGTCATGCCCGGCACGCCGCGCATCAGCGCGATGTCTTCGGTGGCCTGGTGGCTGGGGCCGTAGCCGGTGGTGAGGCCGGGCAGCGCGCAGCACATCTTGACGTTGAGATTCTCCTCGGCGATCACCTGATGCACGAAGTCGAAGGCCCGGCGGGTGCCGAACACCGCATAGGTGGTGGCAAAAGGCACGAAGCCTTCCTTGGCCATGCCGCCGGCCGAGGCCATCAGCAACTGCTCGGCCATGCCCATCTGGAAGAAGCGCTCCGGATAGGCCTGGGCAAACAGATGGAGGTCGGTGTACTTGGCCAGGTCGGCGGTGAGGCCGACGATGTCCTGGCGTTGTGCGGCGAGTTCGACGAGTGCCTTGCCGAAGGGCGCGGCCTTTATGCGCTGGCCTTCGGAAGCGATCGACGCGATCATCGCCGACGTGGTCAGGCGCGGCTTCTTGGCGGTGGAGTTGCTCATCGTGCGGCTCCCTGGGCTTGGTCGAGGATGTCGATGGCTTGCTGCCATTCGGGCGGATCGACGCGGATGAAGTGGTTCTTCTCGCGCGTTTCGAGGAAGGGCACGCCCTTGCCCATCAGGGTGTCGAACAGGATCACGCGGGGCTTGGCATCCGGCAGCGCGCGCGCAGTGTCGAAGGCGGCGATGACGGCCGGCAGGTCGTTGCCATTCACGCGCTGCACGTGCCAGC
Source organism: Thauera carbonicopians (assembly GCF_025699485.1). GTDB lineage: Bacteria > Pseudomonadota > Gammaproteobacteria > Burkholderiales > Rhodocyclaceae > Thauera. The sequence continues at coordinate 37,283 of NZ_JANUXN010000025.1, forward strand.
CGAAGGCAGCCCACTTGTCGGCAAGCGGCTCGAAGCCCAGCACCTTGGACGAGGGGCCATCGGCCTGCTGGTTGTTGATGTCCACCAGGCAGATCAGGTTGCCCAGGCCATGGTGCGCAGCACCCATCGCCGCCTCCCAGGTCGAACCCTCGTCGAGCTCACCGTCGGACATCGAGTTGTACACGAAGGCCGGATTGCCCTTCAGGCGCAGACCGAGCGCAATGCCCACCGCGATCGGCAGCCCCTGGCCGAGCGAGCCGCCCGACATTTCCATGCCCGGCGTATAGGTCGCCATGCCCGACATCGGCAGGCGGCTGTCGTCGCTGCCGTAGGTCTCCAGTTCGTCGCCCGGGATGACGCCGGCTTCGATCAGCGCCGCGTAGAACGCGATCGCGTAGTGGCCGTGGGAGAGCAGGAAGCGGTCGCGCCCTTCCCAGCCCGGCTCCTCGGCACGGTAGTTCATCGCATGGCAGTAGGCCGTCGCCAGCACGTCGGCATAACCCAGGGCCTGGCCGACATAACCCTGGCCTTGCACCTCGCCCATCTGCAGCGCAAAGCGGCGGATGCGGTAGGCACTCTCGGCGACCCTGGCGTGGGCGTCTGTTCGATTCGTGTGCACGCAGTTCTCCTTTGGGCCCGGCGCCTCGCGGAGCCGGGCAGATTGATTTCGCTCGGTCGGAGATGGGGCTCTCCTGCTCTGCCGAGGCGCCTGCGGATGGCGTCCGGCGAGTGGAAGAAAGCTTATTCGCTTGATTTTTTACGCTCAAACGAATATTTATGGCCTCATAAGTGAATCTGCCTCATGTGAATATTGCAATGCACCATAGAATCTCACTCAAGGCCGTGCATGCATTCGAGGCCGCCGCGCGCCTGTCGTCTTTCGCACTTGCAGCAGAAGAACTGTTCGTCACCCCATCGGCGGTCAGCCATCAGATCAAGCTGCTGGAGGAGCAGTTCGGCGTGTGCCTGTTCCATCGCGTGCATCGGGCGGTCGTGCTGACCGATGCCGGACGGCGGTACGCGGAAGAAATCTCGGCCGCCTTTGCCCGCATCGACATGGCCACGCGCGAACTCGGGTGCACGGCCAAGAGCGACATCCTGACCATACATTCGACGCCGAGCTTCGCCATGCAATGGCTGATGCCGCGACTGGCACGTTTCAGCGCCGCCAACCAGGACATCGACGTACGGCTCAATGCCACCCATCCACCACCGGCCGACCTGCTGCTGCAGGGCGTCGACGTCGAGATCCGCTACGGCACGGGCCGGACGCTGCCGAGCGACACGCTGGTGCTGCCCTTTCCGGCCGAGACGATCGTGCCGCTGTGCTCGCCTGTACTGCTCGAAGGCGATTACCCGATCCGCAGTCCATCGGATCTCTGCCACCACACGCTGATTCACAGCGAGGCATCCCTCTTCAAGTGGCGCGACTGGCTGGAGCAGCACCGCAAGCTGAAGCTCGACATCTCGCGCGGGCCGCGCTTCGACCGCTCCTTCATGATCATCAGCGCAGCGGTCGACGGCCTGGGCGTCTGCCTGGAAAGCTTGCTGCTCGCGCAGCGGGAACTCGAAACGGGCCGACTGGTGGCGCCGCTGGGCCTCGATGGCCAGAAAGTGCAGAGCTATACCCTCAACCTGCTGAGATCACGTGCCGAACTGCCGAAAATAAACAGTTTCCAGCAATGGCTTTTCGAAGAGCTCAACCAGGGCACGGACGAAACCGTCCGCCCGCCGCGACGCGGCCGCAAACCTTTCCGAGCCTGAGCATCTCGCCGACGGGGAAGCAATCGCACCTGCAGGCATGATGCCGGCCAGGAGGAGCCATCGGCTCAGGCCCGCCGGAACAGCTCCGCCAGCCGGGCCAGCCCGGCTTCCATTTCCTCTTCGCTGGCCAGGCTGAAGTTCAGCCGCAGGGTGCCGACGCCTTCGTCGTCGTCGGCATGGAAGTTTTCTCCCGGCATGAAGATGACGCCGCGGCCGATCGCTTCCGGCAGCAGCGTGCGCGTATCGACCGGCCGGCGCAGCCGCAGCCAGAAGAACAGCCCGCCGGGCGGCAGCTGCCAGTCGGCCAGCCCGCTGAAATGGCGGCGCAGCGCGGCGTCGAAGAGATCGCGCTTGCTGCGGTAGCCTGCGCGCAGGGCTGCCAGCCGCTCGCCGCGCGTCGGCGCCGCCAGTTGTTCGCCGACCAGCCATTGGCTGATCCGGTTGCTGTGCAGGTCCGCAGCCTGCTTCAGGCGCACCAGCCAGGGCATCAGCTCGCGCGATGCCGCCAGATAGCCGAGGCGCAGGCCGGGCGCGAGGCTCTTGGAGAACGAACCCTGGTAGATCCACGGCGCCGTCTTCAGCAGGCTGCTCACGGGCGTGCGCTCGCAGGCGTCATAGGCCAGGTCGCGGTAGGGATCGTCCTCGAACAGCGGAATTCCGGCCTCGTCGCAGACGTGCGCCAGCGCCTGGCGTTCGGCCCGGCTGTAGCAATGGCCGGACGGATTCTGGAAAGTCGGGATCGCATAGGCGAAGGCCGGCTTGCCGCCACCCTCGGCGATGGCCTCGGGCCGGGCGGCGGAAAAGGACTGGAAGCTCGCCCCGAAGAAGCGGAACACCTGCAGCGCCGCGAGATAGGTCGGCGACTCCACCGCCACCGTCGTGCCTTCGTCGATGAAGAGCTTGGCGGCCAGATCCAGCCCCTGCTGCGAACCGGACACGATCAGCACCTGCTCGGTGGCGCAATCCAGGCCGAGCGCGCGCAGTTCGCCCGCCACCTGCTCGCGCAGGAATCCGTCGCCCTCGCTCGCGCCGTACTGCAGGCAGCCCGGTGGCGCGGCACCGGGCGTCAGGCTCGGAAAGCTGTCCGCGGCGGGCAGGCCGCCGGCAAAGGAAATCATGCCCGGCCTGTCGATGACGGCGAGCATTTCACGGATCGGCGAGGCATGCAGGTCGGTAACACGGCGGGAGTAACGCGGCGAGGGAGCAGGGTTCATGGCAAATTACGTCAATTTAGTTGACCTATAGACAGCCTAAGCAGGCCTGACTAACATGTCAATATGGTTGACCAAAATAAGCCCGAACTGCTCGAATCGATCGAGCTGTTCTACTTTGCCTACCGCGCCTTCACCTCGCACCCGGACCGCATCCTCGGCGAGCGCGGGCTTGGGCGCGTGCATCACCGGCTGCTCTATTTCGTCGGCCGCAATCCGGGTATCGCGGTGAATGCCTTGCGGGAAACCCTGGGCGTTTCCAAGCAGGCGATGAACACGCCCTTGCGGCAATTGGTCGAGATGAGGCTGATCGAGTCCTCGACTGCGGCTCACGACCGCCGCGTCAAGCAACTGAGCCTGAGCGCCGATGGCGCCGAACTGGAACGGCAATTGACGGAAACGCAGATGAAGCTGCTGGCGGAAGTGTTCGCCGCCGACGGCGAAGAAGCCGCGGCAGGATGGCGCGCGGTGATGCGTGCCCTGAGCACCCGCATGCAGTATTGATTCGGCCGGATTAGGCCCGGCCAGGTCAGGCCCGGCCGGATCAGGATGCCGGCGCCCCTCAAAAGCGGCACGCCCGAGCGCCGGGCCGGTGTATCCCGCCACCTGGGCGCTTCCCGGCCCGCCCCCCAACAGAGGCTGATCACATCCCCTGGTATATCGGCCCCTCGCCGCCCTGGGGCACGACCCACTCGATGTTCTGCGTCGGGTCCTTGATGTCGCAGGTCTTGCAGTGCACACAGTTCTGCGCGTTGATCTGCAGCCGCGGCCCGGCTTCCTCCTGCACGATCTCATACACCCCGGCCGGGCAGTAGCGCTGCTCGGGCGCGTCGTACCTGGCCAGGTTGATCGCGATCGGCACCGTGGCGTCCTTCAGCCGCAGGTGGCAGGGCTGCTCTTCCTCGTGGTTGGTGTTCGACAGGAACACCGAAGAGAGCCGATCGAAGCTCAGCACGCCGTCCGGTTTCGGGTAGTCGATCTTCGCGCAGTCGGCCGCCGGCTTGAGCGCGGTGTGATCCGCCGTGTTGTGCAGCGTCCACGGCACCTTGCCCTTGAACAGCACCTGGTCGATGCCGAATAGCAGCGAACCCAGGTACAGGCCCTTCTTCATGTAGGGCTTGAAGTTGCGCGTCTTGTGCAGCTCGGCGTGCAGCCAGGAGTCCTGGAAGGCCGCCGGGTAGGCGGTCAGCGCATCGCGCTGGCGTTCCTGCGCCAGCGCTTCGAAGGCCGCTTCGGCCGCGAGCATGCCCGACTTGATCGCCGCATGGCTGCCCTTGATGCGCGCCGCGTTGAGGAAGCCGGCATCGTCGCCGATCAGCGCGCCGCCCGGGAAGATCAGCCGCGGCAGGCTCTGCAGCCCGCCCGCGGCGATGGCGCGGGCGCCGTACTGCAGCCGCTTGCCGCCTTCGAGATATTTGCGGATCTCCGGGTGGGTCTTGTAGCGCTGCATCTCCTCGAAGGGCGACAGGTGCGGGTTGCTGTAGTTCAGGCCCACCACGTAGCCGACCGCGACCAGGTTGTCCTCGAGGTGATAGACGAAGCCGCCGCCATAGGTGGCGCTGTCCATCGGCCAGCCGGCGGTGTGCACGACCAGGCCGGGGCGGTGGTGCTCGGGTTTGACTTCCCACAGCTCCTTGATGCCGATGCCGTAGGTCTGCGGGTCGGCGCCGTCGCGCAAGTCGTACTTCGCTTCGAGCTGCTTGCCCAAGTGGCCGCGACAGCCTTCGGCGAACAGGGTGTATCTGGCGTGCAGTTCCATGCCCGGCTGGTGGTGCGGGCCGGGCGTGCCGTCGCGGTTCAGGCCCATGTCGCCGGTGGCAACGCCCTTCACCGCACCGGCCTCGTCGTACAGGATCTCGGCACCGGCAAAGCCCGGATAGACTTCCACCCCCAGCGCCTCGGCCTGCTCGCCGAGCCACTTGACCACGTTGCCCAGGCGCACGATGTAGTTGCCGTGGTTGACGAAACAGTCCGGCAGCAGCCCGTTGGGGAGCTGGCGCGCGCCGGTCTCGTCGAGGAACAGCACCTTGTCCTCGGTCACCGCGGTCGTGAGCGGCGCGCCCTGCGCCTTCCAGTCCGGCAGCAGCTCGGTCAATGCCCGCGGGTCCATCACCGCGCCCGACAGGATGTGGGCGCCGAGCTCGGCCGCCTTCTCGATCAGGCACACCGACAGTTCCTGGCCCCGCTCAGCCGCCAGCTGCTTGAGCCGGATCGCCGACGACAGCCCTGCCGGGCCGCCGCCCACGATCAGTACGTCGAACTCCATCGATTCGCGTTCCATCCTGTTCTCCTGTGCGCGAAGGTATTCCCGACGGCACGAGCCGGCGCCATGAAGGGCCGCGCCGCGCACGCCACTATTATTGCCTGCCCTTCCCTTTCAGCTCCGCATACAGCAGCACCACGCCGACCAGCAGGATCACGCCGCCGATCCCCGCGTAGCCGGCCGCGAACGAGCCGGTGGCGCCGACCAGCGCGGCGAAGGCCGGCGGGCCGAGCACGACGCCGAAATAGGTGAAGAACAGGGTGCCGCCGGTCAGCGTGCCGGCCTGGCCCGGCGGCGAGAGCTGGGCGACACGGGCCAGGTAGACGCCGTTCCAGCCGATGGCGGTGGCGCCGAACACCATGCTGACGACGATGACGACGACGAGCGGCCAGTCCGGCTCGAACAGCGCGGTGATCAAGGAAGCTGCCGCCATCGCGAACGCGAGCAGGCACAGCACCAGGTTCGGCGCCTTCCAGCGGTCGGCGGCGTAGCCCCACAGCAGGCGTCCGCCCGCGCCGGCGAACTGGGACAAGGACAGCACGAAGCCGGCGGTGACCAGCGAAGCACCGTATTCCGCGGTCAGGTAGGTCACCAGGTAGGTGGTCAGGCACAGCTGCATCGCGCTCAGGAAGAAGGTGCAGAACGCCAGGTTGCGGATGTCGCGATGGGCGAAGACCTGGGCCAGCGGACGCATCACGCCGCCCAGCGACACCTTGCGCCGAGGGTCGCGGTCGGCATCGAAGCCGGTGCGCACCACCTGGGCGATCAGCGCCATGACTGCGCAGGCGACGCCCACCGCGAGCGCGGCGCCCTGCCAGTTCGACAGCAGCACCAGTGGCGGCACGGCCAGGCCGGCCAGTGCGCCGCCCAGCGGCACGCCGGTCTGCTTCACCGAGAACAGGAAGCCCATGCGGTGCGCCGGCGTGGTACGGGCGAGGATGTGGGAGCTCGACGGCGTGATCGGCCCGTAGCCGAAACCGATCAACAGCGCGCTGACGCTCATCGACCACACCGTCCCGCCGGCGGCGAAGGCCAGCCCCACGCCGGACAGCAGCAGGCAGGCCTGGCTGACGCGGATCGCGCCGTAGCGGCCGACGAGCGCACCGCTCGCCAGCGACGACAGCATCGCGCCGACATAGACCAGGGCGATGAACACGCCTACCAGGGCACCCGGCAGGCCGGTGGTACGGGCGGCTTCCGGCGCCAGCACCGGTACGGTCAGCGCGGCCATGGTGGCGAGGATCTGGATCGCCAGGGTGATGCTCAGGGGGATGAGCATCGTCCCCTCGCTGTTGCGGGCGCCGCCATTCATTCGATCGATTCCGGCGGCGTCGCGCCGCCCTGCGGCGGCTTGCGGTACCTGAAGGTGCCGACGCCCTTGGCGACGATCCGCCCTTCGGCGTCGAGTATCTCGGCTTCGCAGAAGCAGGTCGAGCGGCCGCCGCCGATGGCGCGCGCCTCGACCCGCAGCCGGCCGCTGCCGGAGCTGAGGAAGCTTGCCGTCACGCCGATCGACACCACCGACAGCCGGAAGCCCTGGCGCGCCATCGCCGCCCGCGCCATCGTGGTGTCGAGCAGGGTCAGCAGCACGCCGCCATGGACCTTGCCATGCATGTTGGTCAATTCCGGCCGCGACTCCAGCGCGACCCGTGCCCATCCCGGCCCGACGCCGTCATCGACGGCGCCGAGCAAGTCGAGGAAGGGATTGCGGAAGCTGGGCGGTGCCAGCACCGCTTCGCCGCCGTCCTGCGCAGCCGGCCCGCCGGACCGGGGCGCTCGCTCAGGCGGCGGGCTGGACATTGGCCACCTCGATGAGATTGCCGTCGGGGTCGCGGCAATAAACGGAGCGGATCGGCGCGGTCGCGCCGGTGCGCGGCACCGGCCCCTCCTCGATCGCCACCCCGCAGGCGCGCAGGTGGGCGATCACGTCGTCCAGCGGCACGCCGGTCAGGAAGCACAGATCCGCCGATCCCGCCTGCGGCCTGCGTGCATGGGGCCTGATCGGCGCGCTGGCGGGATGGAGGTTGATCTTCTGGCTGCCGAACGAAAGCGCGCGCCGACCTTCGCCGAAAGTGACCGCCTCCATGCCCAGCGCATGGACATAGAAGGCGATCGTGGCGTCGATGTCCGCCACGGTGAGGACGAGATGGTCCAGTGAGTCGATCTTCATCGGGCGGTCTCCTGTCGGGTCGGGATCGATCGCGGCGCCGGCCGTTTACATCATGCCAAGCGCGGTGGGCAGCCAGGTGGAGATGATGGGCACGTAGGTGACCAGCATCAGGAACACCAGCATCGTCACCAGCCA
>NZ_JANUXN010000026.1 GCF_025699485.1 Thauera carbonicopians
CCGCATCACCCAAAATCAAACCCGGGCGCCGCGAGAAAGATCGGCATTATAGACACCAACACAAAACCGTCAACAACTACTCACAATAGAAATATTGATCAGATCATCAGCCAGAACACGGACGAGCGGACGGGCCGTCACCGGAGCAGGATGGAGCGGGCCGCACAGGCCGCACCGTAACGATTGCGCCTCAGGTGAAACCCAGCATCTCTGAAGCTCGCGGCCGATGGGCCCCGCCCAGCCTGATCTGTACCGACTGCCGTCGCGGCTCCGCGCCCAGGCTGAAACCGCCCCTACGCACACCAAGCCCTGACCGGCATCAGAAACCCTGCCCGCCCGCGTAGTTCTCGAAACGGGTGTTCTCGCCGATGAAGGTCAGCCGGACCGTGCCCGTCGGACCGTTACGGTGCTTGCCGATGATCAGCTCGGCCGTACCCTTGTCCGGCGAATCCGGGTTATAGACCTCGTCCCGGTAGATGAACATGATGATGTCCGCGTCCTGCTCGATGGCGCCCGATTCGCGCAGGTCCGACATCACCGGGCGCTTGTTGGGCCGCTGCTCCAGACTGCGGTTGAGCTGCGACAGCGCGATGATCGGTACGTGCAGTTCCTTCGCCAGCGATTTCACCGAGCGCGAGATTTCCGACAGCTCGGAGGCGCGGTTGTCGCCTTCCCGGGTGCCGCTCATCAGTTGCAGGTAGTCGATCACCACCAGGCCGAGCCGGCCGCACTGGCGCGCCAGCCGGCGCACCCGCGCACGCAGGTCGATCGGATTGAGGCCGGGCGTCTCGTCGATGTAGAGCGGCGCGTCGTAGAGCTTGCCCATCGCCATCGTCAGCCGCTGCCAGTCGTCGTCGGTGAGCCGGCCGCTGCGGATCTTCTGCATGTCGATACGGCCGACCGAGGAAATGAAGCGGGTCGCCAGTTGCGTGCCCGGCATTTCCATCGAGAAGATCGCCACCGGCAGACGCTGCTCGATGGCGATGTGCTCGGCGAGATTCAGTGCAAACGTGGTCTTGCCCATCGCCGGGCGACCGGCGACGATGATCATGTCCGAGGGCTGCAGGCCGGATGTCTTCTCGTCCAGGTCCACCAGCCCGGTCGGCACGCCGGTGACTTCGGACGGGTTGTCGCGGTCGTAAAGCTCCTGCACCCGATCGACGACCTGCTTGAGGATGGGCTGGATCGAGACGAAACCGCTGGCATGACGCGCACCAGCTTCGGCGATCTCGAACACTTTCGCCTCGGCCTCGTCGAGCAGGGCCTTGGCATCCTTGCCCGACGGACTCAGCGCGCTCGCCGCGATCTCGTCCCCCACCGCCACCAGCTTGCGCAGGATCGCCCGCTCACGGACGATCTCGGCATAGCGCCGGATGTTCGCTGCCGACGGCGTATTGTTGGCAATTTCCGCGAGATAGGCCAGACCGCCCGCCTGCTCCGCCTCGCCGCTCTTTTCCAGCGACTCGTAAACCGTGACGACGTCGGCCGGCCTGCCCTGATCGACCAGCCTGGTGATGTGCCGATAGATCCGGCGGTGGTCGTCCCGGTAGAAATCCGCCTCGTTCGCCAGGTCGGCGACGCGCTCCCAGGCCTGGTTGTCGAGCAGGATGCCGCCGATCAGCGACTGTTCCGCCTCGAGCGAATGGGGTGGAAGCTTGATATGCGCGATCTGGGGATCGGGCAGGTAATCAGGGAAACCGGAAGACGAAGAACTCATCACGAACACCCTTGGGGAGCAGCATCCCGCATTCTAGTTAGAAGGGGCATACGATGCTGCGTCCACATTGGAACCCGGCGCCGTAGCAGCACCGGGCACAAACACTGCACCAGGAAGCAAAAAGGGCCGCCTCGGAAGGCAGCCCTTTTCATCTGCGTACGAAAGCTCGCAGGAATTACTGCTGATCGCCGACCACTGCAACGGTGATGGTGGCCACGACATCGGCGTGCAGGCCGACTTCGAGCTGGACTTCACCGACTTGCTTCAGCGGGCCTTCCGGCATGCGGATGGAGGCGCGATCGATTTCGAAACCCTGGGTGCCCAGCGCTTCGGCGACGTCGGCGTTGCCGACCGAACCGAACAGGCGGCCGTCCATGCCGGCCTTGCGGGTGACCTGGACCGACACGCCTTCCAGCTTGCCGGCCAGTTCCTGGGCGGCGGCCAGCCTTTCGGCCTGGACGCGCTCGAGCTCGGCGCGGCGGGCTTCGAACTCGGCCATGTTGGCTTCGGTGGCACGCTTGGCCTTGCCTTGCGGAATCAGGTAGTTGCGGGCGTAGCCGTCCTTGACCTTGACCACGTCACCCAGGGCACCGAGGTTGACGACCTTTTCGAGAAGAATGATCTGCATGTGTTCGCTCCTCTCTTACTGGTGCAGGTCGGTGTAAGGCATCAGGGCCAGGAAGCGGGCGCGCTTGACGGCGACCGACAGCTGGCGCTGGTAACCCGCCTTGGTGCCGGTGATGCGCGCCGGCATGATCTTGGCGTTTTCGGTGATGAAGTCCTTCAGGATGTCCACATCCTTGTAGTCGACTTCTTCGATCTTCTCGGCGGTGAAGCGGCAGAACTTGCGACGCTTGAACAGACCACGGCCGCCGCGATCATCCTTCTTCTTGAACTTGGACTTGGGCTTGAAAGCCATTTCAGTTTCCTTCCAGAAATTCGATTGTATTCAGGTGCAGCACCGGGCTTCGACTGCGCAGGCTCCTCGCCGCGAGGAAGCCGCTGATCCGCACCACCGCCCCGGGTTTCGCCGCTGCCAGCACGCCGGCGAGATCGCCGACCGCCACCGCCTGCATCTCGACCGAAACCTCGCGGGCCAGGCCCGCCTCGATCTGCTTCGATTCGTGTGCCAGCACACAGCTTGCAACCGGCACACCTGCAGGGGTTCGACGCAAGGGCAGCAACTCTGCCAGACGCGCGTCGAGGCGCAGTTCGTTCAACCCGGGATCAGGCAACTCAGGCGGCAGCCGCTTCGCTGTCGGCCGGCTTGGCTTCTTCGGTCGAAGTGGTCAGCGAGCGCGACTTTTCTTCCTTCATCATCGGCGAAGGCGTGGTGACGGCCTTCTTCATCTTGATGATGAGGTGGCGCAGCACAGCATCGTTGAACTTGAAGGCGTGCTCGAGTTCGGCCAGCGCTTCGCCGTCGCACTCGATGTTCATCAGCACGTAGTGGGCCTTGTGCACCTTCTGGATCGGGTATGCCATCTGGCGGCGGCCCCAGTCTTCCAGGCGGTGGATCTGGCCGTTGCGGCCGGTCACGAGCGTCTTGTAGCGCTCGACCATCGCCGGCACCTGCTCGGACTGGTCCGGGTGGACGATGAAGACGATTTCATAATGTCGCATGCAAACTCCTTGCGGTTGGTTGTTGCAGCTCCCCGGCATGCGGTCCGGTGGAGCAAGGAAAGCCCGGCAGTCTAACAAGAACGTCTGAAAAATCAAAGCCCGGATGCCATTTCTTCCTCGCAAGACTGCTTACACTCTGCCGCAGCGCACGAATCGCCGCCTCGTCTAGCATCCGGGCCATCGAACGACATCATTCACTCAAGGGCACAGACGAGGCAGACCATGAATCCCACTCCCTTCACTCGCAGGATCCTTGCCGCCCTGATCTGTGGCGGCGTCCTCGCCGCCGCGGCACCGGCGATGGCAGGCGGCCACGATCGCGGCTGGCACCAGAAGAAGCATCACCACGCGCAGCATCGCGGCTGGGACAAGCGCACCGTGTATCGCGAGAAGGTCATCATCCGCGAACGCCCGCGCCATTACCGCGAGCGCGAGGTGCACCACCACCATCACTACGCGCCGCCCTACCGCGAACGCAGCTACGGCTACGCTTACGGCCGTGCGCCCGCGGTGGTGATCGGCTTCGACGTTCCGCCGATCGTCATCCCGTTGCGCTGACGGCACACCGGCCGCCCTCGTTCAGCGCGGCCGGCTGTCCCAGATCTTCTGCAGGCGCTTGACCGATACCGGCATCGGCGTGCGCAGCTCCTGTGCGTACAAGCCCACGCGCAGTTCTTCGAGCAGCCAGCGGAACTCCTCCAGCGCCGGATCTTCCACACCGGCACGGCGGCGCGCCTGGCGCTCCCGCTCCCAGGCCTGTGCCAGGCCTTTCCACTCGGCCATCGACTGCGCGTCGCGCGCCGGATTGTTGCGGAGTTTGTCCAGCCGCGCCGAAGCGCCTTTCAGATAGCGCGGGAAGTGCGCCAGCCGCTCCCACGGAAACACCAGCAGGAAATCCTTCGGCAGCAGCGCCGCCAGTTGCGCCTGGATGTCGGCGACCACGTCGGGGAAGGTCTTCAAACCTGCCAGGCGCTTCTGCAGGGCCGCATGCTCGGCCAGCAACTGCCCGGTCAGGCGCATGAATTCCTGCGCGACCAGGCTGACACGCGGCTTGGCCTCGGCGCAGCGCCGCGCGAAGCCATCGGCACTGACCGGCAAGGGTTCGAGCAGGCAGCAGCGGGCCAGCGTCGCTTCGACCAGGCGCGCCTTCAGCTCAGCCTCGGTGCCGAAATTCATGTATTGCAAAGCCAGCTCGCGCAGCCCGGGCAGGCGCTCGACCGCCTTCACCTGGTCCTTCAGGTTGAGCGCGAACAGCCGCGCCAGGCCGCGCCGATGCACGCGCGCAGCTTCCTCCGGGGTGTCGTAGGGGCGCAGCGACACGCTGTCGCCGTCGTCGTGCAGAGCGGGGAAACCGATCACTTCCCGCCCGGCGACGCGCACCTCCAGCAATTCGGGCAGATCACCGAAAGACCAGGCGGTGAAGCCGGAGAGGGTTGGCGCCGGGGTTTCGGCCACCGCCGCAGCGCCCTCCAGCCCGGCACGCCCCTGCTTGGCGCGCCCCTGCTCCTCCGTCTTGCCCGCCCGATCCTTCGCTGACGCACCCGACGCCGCAGCCGTTCGCGCCTCGCTCCCCGCCCGGCCTGCCACAGCATGCTGTGCAGCTTTTCCGCCCCCTGCCACGCCCGCTCCGGACAGGGCTTCCGCCATCGCGCCGCCGATCTTCGCCGCAGAGAAGCGCGCCGCCACCTGGTCGCGGAAGCGCGCACGCAGCTCCATCAGGTTGCGCAACTGCCCCATCACCCGGCCATGCTCGTCGACGATGCGGAAGTTCATGAAGCAGTGCGGCTTCAGGTTCTCCGGCCGGAAGCTCTCCAGCGGCAGCTTCAACTGCACGCGCTCCTCGACGAAACGTTGCAGCATCTTCAGCAAGGGCTCGTCGGTATCGAACTCGCCCGCCTCGCAGGCCGCCATGAAGGCCGCCGCACTGTCGGCCACCGGCTGCAGGCGGTGGCGATGCTTCTGCGGCACGGTCTTCATCAGCGCTGCCACCTTTTCTTCCAGCAGGCCGGGCACCAGCCATTCGCAGCGGTTGGCGGGAATCTGGTTCAGCATCGCCAGCGGCACCGTCAGTGTCACGCCGTCGTCGGCCTCGCCCGGCTGGTGCAGATAGGCCAGCTTGAGCTTCTGGCCGAGCACCTCCATCGCCGCCGGGAAGCGGTCGGTGGTGACGCCCTCGGCCTCGTGCCGCATCAACTGCTCGCGCGATAGGTGCAGCAGCTTGGGTTCGGCCTTCTCCGCCTTCCTGCGCCAGGCTTCGAAGCCGGCGACGTCGCAGACGTCCTCCGGCAGCTTGCTGTCGTAGAAGGCTTCGATCAGCGCCTCGTCCACCAGCACGTCGGGGCGGCGCGACTTGTGTTCCAGGCGCTCGATCTCCGCCACCAGGCGCCGGTTGTGGGCCAGGAAAGCCATGTTGCGTGCGGCGCCGTCGGCGATCTCGCCCTGCACCAGGCCTTCGCGGATGAAGAGTTCGCGGCACAGCGCCGGGTCGATGTCGCGGTAGGCGACGCCGCGGCGCGGATAGATCGTCAGGCCGTACAGCGTGCCGCGCTCCCAGGCTCGCACCGCGCCGGAGGTTTTCGACCAGTGCGGCTCGAACACCTGCCGCCGCAGCAAGTGGGCACCGATCTCCTCGACCCATTCCGGCTCGATGCGGGCGATGCAGCGGCCGAACAGGCGCGAAGTCTCGACCTGCTCCGCCGCCATGATCCACTTGCCGGCCTTCTTCGCCAGCGCCGAGCCGGGATGCGGCCAGAACTTGATGCCGCGCGCACCGAGATAGGCGCCGGCCTGCTGCCCCGAAGCATCCTCAATCCGGCAGCCGACGTTGCCGAGCAGGCCGGCGAGCAGCGCCTTGTGGATGGCTTCGTAATTGGCCGGCTGGTCGTTCTCCTTCCAGCCGTGCTCGGCGCACAGCGTGTGCAATTGGGCGAACACGTCGCGCCACTCGCGCATCCGCATGTAATTCAGGAAATTCTTCTTGCACCAGGCTTTCTGCTTGCTGGACGACTCGTGGCGCTGCACTTCGTCCCAGGCCTTCCACAGCTGCCAGTACCACAGGAACTCGGACTTCTGGTCCTGCTCGCCGCCGCGGAAGCGGGCGTGGGCCTGGTCGGCCGCGCCGGGGCTGTCCTGCGGACGCTCGCGCGGGTCCTGCACCGACAGCGCGGCGGCGATCACCAGCATTTCGGCCAGCGCGCCGCGGTCGCGTGCAGCCAGGATCATGCGGCCGATGCGCGGATCGAGCGGCAGCTTCGCCAGTTCGATGCCGCTCGGCGTCAGCCTGCGTTCATCGTCGTCGGTGACCGCGCCGAGTTCGGCGAGCAGCGCGTAGCCGTCGCCGATCAGGCGCGAGCCGGGCGCGTCGATGAAGGGGAAATCCTCCACCGCGCCGAGCTTCAGCGCCTTCATGCGCAGGATCACACCGGCCAGCGAGGAGCGTAGGATCTCGGGATCGGTGTGCGCCGGGCGGCGCTTGAAATCGTCCTCGTCGTAGAGGCGGATGCAGATGCCGTCCATGACCCGGCCGCAGCGGCCGGCACGCTGCTGCGCCGCCGACTGGGCGATCTTCTCGACCTGCAGCTGCTCGACCTTGTTGCGCGGCGAATAGCGCTTGACCCGCGCCAGGCCGGTATCGACCACGTAGCGGATGCCGGGCACGGTCAGCGAAGTCTCAGCAACGTTGGTCGACAACACCACCCGGCGCCCGTTGGACGGCGAGAACACCCGCGCCTGCTCCTGCGCCGACTGGCGCGCGAACAGCGGCAGGATCTCGGTGCCGGGCAGGTGGTGCGCCTTGCGCAAGGCCTCGGCAGCTTCCCTGATCTCGCGCTCGCCGGGCAGGAAGACCAGTACGTCGCCCGGCCCGCAGCGCTGCGCCTCGTCGACCGCATCGACCAGCGCATCCAGCAGATCGCGGTCGCGGCCCCTGCCGCCATCGTCCCGGCGCCGCTCGCCACGCTCCCCCCTCGCCGCAGCCGGGCGCGCCGCCGTGGCGGCATCGGCCCCGTCGCTCTCCACCGGCCGGTAGCGCAGCTCGATCGGATACAGCCGGCCGGAGACCTCGATCACTGGCGCCGGCCGGCCCGCGGCATCGGCGAAATGCCTGGCGAAGCGCTCCGCGTCCAGCGTCGCCGAAGTCACGATCAGCTTCAGGTCGGGCCGGCGCGGCAGCAGCGTCTTCAGATAGCCGAGCAGGAAGTCGATGTTCAGGCTGCGCTCGTGCGCCTCGTCGATGATCAGCGTGTCGTAGGCAGCAAGCAGCGGATCGGTCTGCGTCTCGGCGAGCAGGATGCCGTCGGTCATCAGCTTGATGTGGCTGCGCTCGCCGGTCCTGTCGGTGAAGCGGATCTTGTAGCCCACCGCCTGGCCCAGCGGGCTGTTCAACTCCTGCGCGATTCGGCTCGCGGTGGCACGCGCCGCCAGCCGGCGCGGCTGGGTGTGGCCGATCAGGCCGGCCACGCCGCGCCCCAGCGTCATCGCGATCTTGGGCAACTGGGTGGTCTTGCCCGAGCCGGTTTCGCCGCAGACGATGATGACCTGGTGTTCGGCCATGACCTCCGCGATCTCGTCGCGCCGCGCCGACACCGGCAGTTCGGGCGGGAAGTCCGGCACCGGCAGGGCTGCACGGCGGGTCGCGAAGGCGGCGCGCGAACGCTCCAGCAGGGCTTCCAGATCGGCCTGCAGGCGGGCATGCCGCTCCTGCGCCTTCGGCTCCGCGCCCGGGCGGCGTGCCAGTTCACGGCTCAGCCGCCGCAGGCGCGGGCGGTCGGCGCTGAGGCAGTCGCCGAAAGCCTCGTCGGGCTTGCGTGCTTCGGACGGGCGGTATGCGCCCCGGTGTTCAGCCCTCATGGATGGACGGTCGTTTTCATCAGGCCGCGCATTATCCCCCGCATCGCCCCCTGCGGGCACGGCGGTGCGACAATGGCGGGGCTTCCGTTCGCTTCCAGCTTCCACGCCCGACCATGACCGCCCGCCCGCTCGCCGCCGTCGTCTATGCCCCCACCGACAACATCGAGCTGCTGCTCGCCGAAGCGGCCCGCAGCCTCGCCTCGCGCGGCGTGAAGCTGGGCGGCGTGCTGCAGCACGACATCGCCGACGCCCGTGCCGCGTCCTGTGGCATGGCGCTCGAGAACCTCGAGACCGGCGAGCGCATCCCGCTGACGCTGGAGCCGGACAGCAGCAATTCGGCCTCCTGCCGCCTCGATCCCGATGCGCTGGCACGCGCCGCGGTCGCGGTGCACGGCGCGCTCGGCCGCGGCGTCCAGCTCGTCGTCATCAACAAGTTCGCTGCGCAGGAAGCGTCGGGCGCCGGCCTGCGCGACGAGATCGGTCAATCGATGCTCGCCGGCGTGCCCCTGCTGACCGCGGTGGGAGAGCGCTTCCTCGACGAATGGGCGGCTTTCACCGGCGGCGAATACACCCGCTTGAAGCCTGCACTCGACGACATCCTGGCGTGGTGGGACGCCGTGCGGGCCGGAGCCTGAGGTGCAGTGCCGCGCCGGCTGCGCTGCCTGCTGCATCGCGCCATCGATCAGTTCGCCGATTCCCGGCATGGAAGGCGGCAAGCCCGCCGGCATGCGCTGCATCCAGTTGGACGAAGGCGACCGCTGCCGTCTGTTCGGCGACCCGCGCCGGCCCGCGGTGTGCGGCAGCCTGCCACCATCGCTCGAGATGTGCGGCAACGACCGGGCGCATGCACTGCGCTTTCTCGACCGCCTCGAAGCAATGACATCGCCGTGAGCCTGGCCGCACTGCAACATTCCCGGCGGTATAATCGCGCGCTTCCTCCCCAGCCCCTCCCGCAGCCGCATGGATCTCCCTCTCCTCCTCGTCGCACTCATCCTCGGCATCGTCGAAGGCCTCACCGAATTCCTGCCGGTGTCGTCCACCGGCCACCTGATCATCGTCGGCGACCTGCTCGGCTACAACGACGACACCAGCAAGGTGTTCAAGATCGTCATCCAGCTGGCCGCGATCCTCGCCGTGTGCTGGGACTACCGCGAGCGCCTGATCAAGGTCGCCGTCGGCCTGCCCACGCAGCCGGCCGCGCAGCGCTTCGTCGGCATGCTGTTCATCGCCTTCCTGCCGGCCGCGATCCTCGGCCTGATGTTCCATTCCACGATCAAGGGCCTGCTGTTCAACCCGATCACGGTCGCCACCGCGCTGGTGGTCGGCGGCCTGATCATCCTGTACGTGGAAAAGCGCGCCTACCATCCGCGCATCAACGACGTGGACGAGATGGGCTGGGGCGACGCCCTCAAGGTCGGCTTCGCCCAGGCGCTGGCGATGATCCCCGGCACTTCGCGCTCGGGCGCGACCATCATGGGCGGCGTGATCTTCGGCCTGTCGCGCAAGACGGCGGCGGAATTCTCCTTCTTCCTCGCCATCCCGACGATGTTCGCCGCCACCGCCTACGACCTGTACAAGAACTGGGACCTGCTGCGGCTGGAAGACCTGCCGGTGTTCGCGGTCGGCTTCGTCGCCTCCTTCGTCGCCGGCATGTGGGCGGTGAAGAGCTTCATCAAGTTCATCTCCAACCACACTTTTGTCG
The DNA here is from genome assembly GCF_025699485.1 of Thauera carbonicopians. Lineage (GTDB taxonomy): Bacteria > Pseudomonadota > Gammaproteobacteria > Burkholderiales > Rhodocyclaceae > Thauera. Next base: position 9,891 of record NZ_JANUXN010000026.1, read on the forward strand.
CCTTCGCCTGGTACCGCATCGCCTTCGGCCTGTTCGTGCTGGCAACCTGGTATTTCGGCTGGGTGGAATGGTCGGAAGCCTGACGAGGACAGCGTGATGATCGTCTACCTGCACGGCTTCCGCTCGGCGCCGGCCTCGATCAAGGCCCGGGCGCTGAAGGCGCGCATGACCGAATGCGGACTCGGCGAGTACTTCTGGTGCGAGCAGTTGCCGGTGTCGCCGCGCGCGGCGATCGCGCTGGCCGAAAACGCCAGCGCGCGGGCCCGGGCGGCGGGCGGGGCGCCGACCGTGGCCGGCAGCTCGCTCGGCGGCTACTACGCCACCTGGCTCGCCGAACGCCACGGCCTGCGCGCGGTGCTGGTCAATCCGGCGGTGGTCGCGCCGCTGTCGCTGGAGGCCTACGTCGGCACCCAGGACAACCTCTACACCGGCGAAAGCTTCGAATTCACCCACGGCCACATCGACGAACTGCGCGCGCTCGAAGTACCCACCATCACCCGGCCCGAGCGCTACTGGCTGCTCGCCGAAACCGGCGACGAAGTGCTCGACTACCGCCACGCGGTCGAGAAGTACGCCGGCGCCCGCCAGACCGTGCTCGAAGGCGGCGACCACGGTTTTTCGCGCTGGAACGACTACCTCGACGCCATCATCGATTTCGCCGGTCTCGGCAACCCCCAGCGCTGATACAGTCTCGCAGGACATGTCCTCGCCTTCCGAACCCCCTTCGTCCCCGGCCGGTTTCGACCCCCGCCGCTTCAAGGCGATGGAGCGCGCCGGTTTCAACCGCATCGCCGCGCGTTATGCCGACGGCGCCCACCTGCGCGTCGAGCTGGCCACAGCACTGCTCGACGCCGCCGCGCTCGAACCCGGCCTGCGCGTGCTCGACCTCGCCAGCGGCCCCGGCCTGCTGGCGCGCGATGCCGCGCTACGAGTCGCGCCGGGCGGCAGCGTGCTCGCCACCGACATCGCCGAAGCGATGCTCGCCGAAGGCGCCCGCCGCTGCGGCGGGCATGTCGACGCGCCCTGCTTCGCCGCCGCCGATGCCGAACACCTCTGCCTCGCCGACACCAGCGTCGACCGTGTGCTGGCCGGCCTCGCGCTGTTCGTCTTTCCCCATCCGGAACGCGCGCTGGCGGAGATGCACCGGGTGCTCGTCCCCGGCGGACGCGTCGCGCTGTCGGTGTGGGGGCCGCGCGAGAGCGTGCCGCTGATCCACCGCGCCCAGGACTGCATCGCCCGCCTGCTGCCGCCGCCCAAGGTCGCCCGGCCCTCGGTGTTCCGCTTCGGCGAAGCCCAGGTGCTGCAGGATCTGCTCGCCCAGGCCGGCTTCGTCGACATCGGGATCCGCCCCTGCGAGTTCAGCTGCCACTTCGGCAGCGCCGACGCCTACTGGCAAGCTTTCCTCGATCTCGCCGGCGGCGCGGCCGAGGCCATCGGCCGCCTGTCCGAAGCCACCCGGCAGGCGCTGCGCACCGCCGTCGCCGACGACCTCGCCAGCCACAGCGACGGCCACGGCGGCTTCACCGTGCCAGCTCGCACGCTGGTCGCCATCGCGCGACGTCCGGCCTGACTCCCTCACAAGCACCCGGCCCTTCTTCCCTCTTCCGGCACCCATGAAATCTCCCGCCATCGAGCAGGCCGAACGGCGCCGCGGCATGCTGGCCGCACTGACCGCATTCTCCATCTGGGGGCTGTCGCCGCTTTACTTCAGGGCCGTCGGCAGCATCCCGCCTTTCGAGATCGTCGCCCACCGCATCCTGTGGTCGCTGGTCTTCCTTGCCGGCCTGCTCGCCTTCCTGCCCTTCACCGGCGGCTTCGCGCGCGTCCGCGAAGTCTGCCGCCAGCCGCGCCTGCTCGGCCTGCTCGCGTTGACCGCGCTGCTCACCGGCAGCAACTGGCTGGTGTTCATCTGGGCGATCGACGCCGGCCGCCTGCTCGAGGCCACGCTCGGCTACTTCATCAATCCGCTGGTCAGCATCGCCTTCGGCGCCGCCATCCTCGGCGAGCGCCTGCGCCCGCTGCAGCGCATCGCGGTGGCGATCGCGATCGCCGGCGTAGCCTGGCGGGTATGGCAGCTCGGCAGCCTGCCGTGGATCTCGCTCTATCTGGCCGGCACCTTCGGCCTGTACGGCCTGCTGCGCAAACGCGCGCCGATCGAAGCCGTCAGCGGGCTGTTCATCGAAACATTGCTGGTCGCGCCGCTGGCGCTCGCCGGGCTGGCCTGGATGCATGCCGGCGGTACGCTCGGCTTCGGCACCGGCGCCACCGCCGACTGGCTGCTGCCCTTGAGCGGCATCATCACCGCACTGCCGCTGATGCTGTTCACCGCCGGCGCCCGCCGCCTGCCGCTGGCCACCATCGGCTTCATGCAATACCTCGCCCCCAGCCTCGGCTTCATCATCGCAATCAGGATCTTCCGCGAGCCTTTCGACTCCGGCCAGTTGATCGGCTTCCTGCTGATCTGGATCGCGCTCGCGATCTATTCGGTGGACATGGTGCGCGCCGCGCGCCGGCCGCGCTGACCTCCGCCCGTGCAACCGCCGCGCCGCACGGCGGTCGACACGGCTTTGGGGCAAGCCGCCCGAATCCAGTAAACTACGCAGCTTGCTTTTTTCAGGCGGATGCCGATGTTCGTGCTGTATGAAGAGGACGGGGCCTTCAAGGCCGGCACGATCCTCGCCGACAACCAAGCCACGCTGCAGGTCGAGAACACCCACGGCAAGCGGGTGAAGCTCAAGCGTGCCAACGTGCTGCTCGAATTCCGCGAACCCGGGCCCGCCGACCTGCTGAGCCGCGCCGAAGCCGGCGCCGAGGAGCTCGACATCGAGTTCCTGTGGGAAGTGTGCGGCGACGACGAGTTCACCTTCGCCGACTTCGCCGCCGAATACCAGGGCCACCCGCCCAGCGCGGTCGAAGCCGCCACCCTCCTGCTGCGCCTGCATTCGGCGCCGATCTGGTTCCACCGCAAGGGCAAGGGGCGCTTCCGCAAGGCGCCGGCCGACATCCTGCAGGCGGCGCTCGCCGGCCTGGAGAAGAAGCGCCAGCAGGCTGCGCTGATCGAGCACATGCGCGCCGAACTGGTCGAGGGCCGGCTGCCGCCCGAGCTGGCCGCGCTGCTGCCGCAGGCGCTGTACCGCCCCGACCGCAACCGCAACGAGATCAAGGCGCTCGAAGCCGCTTGCGTCGACACCGGCCTGTCGGCCGCGCGCCTGCTGCTCAAGTGCGGCGCGCTGGGCTCGAGCTACGACTTCCACTACAACCGCTTCCTGTTCGAGCATTTCCCCGAAGGCGCCGATTTCCCCGCCTTCGCCCCGGCGATGCTGCCGGCCGGACTGCCGCGCGCCGACGTCGCCGCGTTCTCGATCGACGACGCCTCGACCACCGAGATCGACGACGCCTTCTCGGTCGTGCCGCGCGCCGAAGGCGGCTGGCGCATCGGCATCCACATCGCCGCGCCGGCGCTGGGCTTCAACCGCGGCACCGGGCTCGACGCCATCGCCCGCCGCCGGCTGTCGACCGTCTACATGCCCGGCGGCAAGATCACCATGCTGCCCGACGAAGTGGTGCAGAGCTTCACGCTGAGCGAAGGCCGCGACTGCCCGGCAGTGTCGCTGTACCTCGACATCACCCCCGGCCTGGCGATCGTCGGCGAGGAAAGCCGGGTCGAGATGGTGCCGATCGTCGCCAACCTGCGCCACCACGACATCGAGCCGCTGTTCAACGACGACACCGTGCATGGCGACGGCCCGGATTTCCCGTGGAAGCGCGAGCTGACGCTGCTGTGGGATCTGGCGACGGTGCTCGAAGCCGGCCGCGGCAAGGCCGGCGGCAACGAGGACCGCATCGACTTCGGCTTCAGCGTCGACTGGAACCAGCCCACCGCCGACGGCCCCGGCTTCGTCAGCATCGGCCGCCGCCAGCGCGGCTCGCCGATGGACAAGCTGGTCGCCGAACTGATGATCCATGCCAACGTCACCTGGGGCCGCCTGCTCGACGAAGCCGGCGTGCCCGGCCTGTATCGCGCCCAGGGCGGCGGCAAGGTGCGCATGACCACCGTCGCCGCACCGCACGAAGGGCTGGGCGTGGAATGCTACGCTTGGTCCAGTTCGCCGCTGCGGCGCTACGTCGACCTGGTCAACCAGTGGCAGATCATTGCCGTGCTGCAGGACACCGAGCCGGCCTTCGCGCCGAAGTCGGCCGACCTGATGGCGGCACTGCGCGACTTCGAGCTGACCTATGCCGAATACGCCGAATTCCAGCGCGGCATGGAGCGCTACTGGTGCCTGCGCTGGCTGCGCCAGCACGGCCGCGGCGAAGTCGATGCCACGGTGCTGCGCGAGAACGTCGTGCGCCTGAACGAGATTCCGCTGGTGTTCCGGGTGCCGTCGATGCCGCTGCAGATTCCGGGCAGCCAGGTCCGGCTGATGGTGGAAGGCACCGATCTGCTCGACGTCGATGTCGACGCGCGCTTCCTGCGCACGCTGGCCGAGCCCGAGCAGCAGGACGAAAACCAGACCGCGGACGCCTTCGGCCCGCTCTGAGCCCCGGCGATGGCACAGGCCCTCAGCGCTCACACACCAACGGCGGCCGCCCTGCGCAAGGGCAATCGCCTGCTGGCTGGGGCGTTCGCCGTTTCACTGGCGGTGCACGCCCTGCTGCTGAGCCTGCAGTTCCGCATGCCGGACGCCAAGCCGGCGACCCGGGATCCTGGGCTGGCCGTGGTGCTGGTCAACACCCGCCATGCCCAGGCGCCGGAAAAAGCCGACGTGCTGGCGCAGGCCAACGTCGATGCCGGCGGCACCTCTGAACAGGAAGCCCGCCCCACCTCGCCGCTACCGCCCCAGCCGACGCAGCGCGAAGGCGACGCCCTGGTCGAAGCCAAGCAGCGCACGCAGGAACCGGTGCGCGAGCAGAAGCAGGTCGTCACCCGCGAGAAATCCCCCGCCAAGGTCGCTGCCGCACCGGCCAAGGTCGAACAGCCCACTCCCACCCCCGCTCCGCAGCCCCGCGGCCTGGATCTGCTCGACAGCGCCGCCGCCATCGCCCGCCTCGAAGCGGAGATCGACCGCAAGCTGGACGAGATCGCCAAGCGCCCGCGCAGGACCAGCATCGGCGCCAAGGCCAGGGAGTACCGCTTCGCCCAGTATGTCGAGGACTGGCGCCTGAAGGTCGAGCGCGTCGGCACGCTGAACTACCCGGAGGCCGCGCGCGGGCGCCTCTACGGCAGCCTGTTGCTGAGGGTGTCGATCAAGGCCGACGGCAGCGTCGAGGAAGTCGTCGTCAACCGCAGCTCCGGGCACAAACTACTGGACGAGGCCGCCGTGCGCATCGTTCAATTGGCCGCACCCTATGCCCCCTTCCCGCCGGACATCCGTAGGGACACGGACATCATCGAAATCACCCGCACCTGGACCTTCACCAATACCAACCAGGTTCGCGCCAACTGAGACTTCCGCCATGGACCGTTACGCCGTCACCGGACACCCGATCGCCCACAGCAAATCGCCCCAGATCCATACTGCCTTCGCCCGCCAGACCGGGCAGGACATGAGCTACGAGGCCATCCTCGCCCCGCTGGACGGCTTCGCTGCCACGGTCCGGACCTTTCGCACCGGCGGCGGGCTGGGCATGAACGTCACCGTGCCGTTCAAGCTCGAGGCCTTCGCCCTCGCCGACCGCCACACCCCGCGCGCGCAGGCCGCCGGCGCGGTCAATACCCTGGCCTTCGGCGCGGACGGCATTCTCGGCGACAACACCGACGGCGCCGGCCTGGTGCGCGATCTCAAGATCAACCTGGGCCGGGAAATCGCTGGCCGGCGCGTGCTGCTGCTGGGCGCCGGCGGCGCAGTGCGCGGCGTGATGCTGCCGCTGCTGGGCGAAGGCCCTGCGGTGCTGACGATCGCCAACCGCACGGTCAGCAAGGCCGAAGAGCTGGTCGAACTGTTCATGCCGGAGGCAGGCGACGTCCGCCTGTCGGCCAGCAGTTTCGACGCCCTCGCCGGCCAGCAATTCGACATCGTCATCAATGCCACCGCCTCCAGCCTGTCCGACGAGGTGCCGCCGCTGCCGCCCGGCCTGTACGCCGACGGCGCACTCGCCTACGACATGATGTACGGCCGCGACGATACGCCGTTCATGGCCACAGCCCTCGCCGACGGCGCTGCACGGGTGGCCGACGGCCTGGGCATGCTGGTCGAACAGGCCGCCGAGAGCTTCGCGCTGTGGCGCGGCGTTCAGCCTGATGGCGGCGCGGTGCTGGCCGATCTGCGCCGGCAGATCGGCGCCGGCTGAGGCTGCATGTCCTTGCCCATGGCCGGGACGCGCTGGTTCGGCCTGCTGGGCCGCGGCCTGCTGGTTCTGCTTCTCCTGCTGCTGTTCTGGCAACTCGTGCTGCTGACCCAGGTCATCTGGTGGAGCCGCTTCGATCCGGGCAGCACCAGCTTCATGCGCATGCGGCTGACCGAACTGCGCGAAGCCGATCCCAAGGCCACGCTGCGCCACCAGTGGGTCGATTACGAAAATATTTCCATCCACCTGAAGCGCGCCGTGGTCGCTGCCGAGGACGACCGCTTCCTGGATCATGGCGGCTTCGACTGGACAGGCATCCAGCGCGCGCTGGAAAAGAACGAGCAGCGCGGCCGCCTTGCTGCCGGCGGTTCGACGATCAGCCAGCAGCTCGCCAAGAACCTGTTCTTGTCGCCATCGAAGAGCTGGCTGCGCAAGGGCCAGGAAGCCGTGCTGACGGTGATGATCGAGACCACCTGGGACAAGCGCCGCATCCTCGAGGTCTACCTGAACGTGGTCGAATGGGGCAACGGCATCTTCGGCGCCGAAGCGGCCGCGCAGCGCTATTACGGCACCTCGGCGGCCAATCTGGGACCGTCGCAGGCCGCGCGACTGGCCGTGATGCTGCCCAACCCCCGCCACTACGAGCGCAACTACGGCCCCCGCCTGGCCGCCCACGCCAACCGCATCCAGCGCCGCATGCAGGCCTCGCAGGTCCCCTGAACGGCATTCCCTCGGCGCCATTCGTTGCGATGCAGCAAATTTTCCATGCAACGGTGTACAAGGGTCGCAAGCGTCACATCAAGCCCGTAGAATCCAGGGTTCCGTCCCCCCAAGCCGGCAGCCCCCATGACGCAGGAAGAGGAACTCCATCCCGACGACGTCCAGCAGCACCTGCGCGAAGTGCAGGAGTTGCTCGCACGCCAGAAAGTCGTCGAGGACCTCGTCCACCGCCAGGACATGCCGCGCCACGAACTGGTCGAGACGCTGGTGCACAAGCAGCACGAAGCGGGGCTGCGGGCCAAGCTGGACGAACTGCACAACGCCGACATCGGCTACATCCTCGAGTCGCTGCCGCTGGAGGAGCGCCTCTACGTCTGGGACCTGGTCAAGGCCGAGCGCGACGGCGAGATCCTGCTCGAAGTCTCGGACGCGGTGCGCGAATCGCTGATCGAGACGATGGCGCCGGAAGAGCTGAAGGCCGCCGCCGAATCGCTCGACGCCGACGAGCTCGCCGACCTCGCGCCCGACCTGCCGCCCGAAGTCATCCAGGACGTCTTCCAGTCGCTCGACACCGAAGGCCGCGAGCAGCTGCGCACCGCGATGTCCTATCCCGAGGACTCGGTCGGCGCGCTGATGGACTTCGACATGGTGACGGTGCGCGAGGACGTCACCCTCGAAGTCGTGCTGCGCTACCTGCGCCGCTTCGACGACCTGCCCGACCACACCGACAAGCTCTTCGTCGTCGACCGCGAAGACCATCTGAAGGGCATCCTGACCCTCGAAACCCTGCTGATCAGCGACCCCGAGCGGGAAGTCGCCGAAGTGATGCGCTCGGAAACGGTGATCAGCTTCACCCCCGAGGACGAGGCCGACGACGCCGCGCAGGCCTTCGAGCGCTACGACCTGGTGTCCGCACCGGTCGTCGATGGCGACAAGCGCGTGATCGGCCGCCTGACCGTGGCCGACGTGGTCGACTACATCCGCGAGGAATCGGAAGCCGAAATTCTGAGCAACGCCGGCCTGCGCGAGGAAGAGGACATCTTCGCCTCGGTGTGGGATTCGGTGAAGAACCGCTGGGCCTGGCTGGCGATCAACCTGGTCACGGCCTTCGTTGCTTCGCGCGTGATCGGCCTGTTCGAGGACTCGATCGAGAAGCTGGTGGCATTGGCGACGCTGATGCCGATCGTCGCCGGCATCGGCGGCAATTCGGGCAACCAGACGACGACAATGATCGTGCGCGCGATCGCGATGGGCCAGGTCGAGCAATCCGCGATGCAGCGCCTGCTGCGCAAGGAGCTCGGCGTGGCGCTGATCAACGGCGTGGTCTGGGGCGGGCTGCTGGGCGGGCTGGCATGGTGGCTGTACGACAGCGCCTCGCTGGGCCTGGTGATGACCGGCGCGACGACGCTGAATCTCTTGCTGGCCGCCAGCGCCGGCGTGATCATTCCGATGCTGCGCCAGCGCCTCGGCGCCGACCCCGCGATCGGCGGCTCGGTGATGATCACCGCGCTCACCGATTCGGGCGGCTTCTTCATCTTCCTCGGCCTGGCGACGCTGTTCCTGCTCTGAGCGGCCATGCCCGCCAGGGCAGCCGCCTCATCGAAGGCACCCCTGCGGGGCATGTGCCGCCCGCAGCAAACAGGAGCTCGACCCACCATGAACGACGACCCGAATCCTGCCGGCCTCCACCGCCTGATCACCGGGCAGATGGCGGACGCCCTGATCTATGCCGACCGCAACGGCATCATCCGTGTCTGGAACAGCGCCGCCGAGGCGCTGTTCGGCTTTCCGGCCGCCACTGCCATCGGCCAGAGCCTGGACCTGATCATCCCGGAACGGCTGCGTGCGGCGCACTGGTCCGGCTACGACCGCGCGCTGGCGACCGGCACCACCCGCCTCGGCCGCCGCGCGATGCTGACCCGCGCGCAGAACCAGGCAGGTCAAACGATCTATGTGGAAATGAGTTTCGCCGTCGTCGCCGACCCGGCCACCGGCGTGCTCGGCTCGGTGGCGGTGGCCCGCGACGGCACCGTCCGCCGTGAACTGGAACTCGCCCGGCGCGCGGCGTCCTAAGCCAGCGCCGCGAACACCTCGCGCGCCGTCGTCACCGTCGCGTCGATCTCGGCCTCGCCGTGCGCGGCCGAGACGAAGCCCGCCTCGAAGGCCGACGGCGCGAAATAGTGGCCGGCGTCCAGCATGGCGTGGAAGAAGCAGCTGAAGCGATCCTTGTCCGCCGTCATCACTTCGGCGAACGAGGCCGGCACCTTGTCGGCGAAATACAGGCCGAACATGCCGCCGACGGAATCGGCGCTGAACGTCACGCCAGCCGCCCGCGCCGCAGCGCTCAAGCCATCGACCAGCCGCTTCGCGCTGGCCGTCAGACCCTCGTAGAAACCCGGCTCGCGCGTCAGCTTCAGCGACACCAGGCCCGCCGCCACCGCCACCGGGCTGCCCGACAGCGTGCCGGCCTGATACACGGCGCCGAGCGGCGCGATCTTTTCCATGATGTCGCGGCGGCCGCCGAAAGCGCCCACCGGCATGCCGCCGCCGATGACCTTGCCCAGCGTGGTCAGGTCCGGCGTGATGCCGTACAGGCCTTGCACACCCTGCGGGCCGACGCGGAAGCCGGTCATGACCTCGTCGAAGATCAGCACCGCGCCGTACTGCGTGCACAGGCTGCGCAGGCCTTCGAGGAAGCCGGGGCGGGGCTTGATCAGGTTCATGTTGCCGGCGACCGGCTCGACGATGATCGCGGCGATCTCGTCGCCGCGGGCCTTGAACACCTCTTCGACCTGCTGCAGGTCGTTGAAGTCGAGAACGATGGTGTGCTTGGCGAAATCGGCCGGCACGCCGCCCGAGGACGGGTTGCCGAAGGTCAGCAGGCCGGAGCCGGCCTTCACCAGCAGGCTGTCGGCGTGGCCGTGGTAGCAGCCTTCGAACTTGATGATGGCGTCACGGCCGGTGAAGCCGCGGGCAAGGCGGATCGCGCTCATCGTCGCCTCGGTGCCGGAGCTGACCAGGCGCACCATGTCGACCGACGGCAGCAGCGCGCAGATCAGCTCGGCCATCTCGATCTCGGCTTCGGTCGGAGCGCCGAAGGACAGGCCTTTCAGCGCCGCCTCGCGCACCGCCTCGACGATCGCCGGGTGGGCGTGGCCGGCGATCGCCGGCCCCCAGGAGCCGACGTAGTCGATGTAGGCCTTGCCGTCGGCATCCCACACCCGTGCGCCCTCCGCCCGTTCGAGGAAGCGCGGCGTGCCGCCGACCGAACGGAAAGCACGGACCGGCGAATTGACGCCGCCGGGAATGGTCTGCTGGGCACGCTGGAAGAGGGTTTCGTTACGGCTGGCCATGGGGTCTTCGTCCTCGGCTGGATTCCAAAGGCGGCATTATCGTCCCCGCTGCCGCGCAGGGTCCAGCATCGGGATCAAGGCAGATCCGGCTTGCTTCGATACCGCGGCTGCCGTTGACGCAACTCAAGCCCGCCCCGTTTCCCCCTGGAACAGGACCCGGTAGGCTGCGGCGCGGACCGCCGGATCGGGCGCCGCGAACACGTCGCCGATCACCGCGATCAGGTCCGCGCCGGCGGCGACCACTTCGGCGGCGTTGTCCAGCGTGATGCCGCCGATCGCCGCCACCGGCAAACCCAACTCCGCCTTCGCCTGGCCGAGCAGCGCGAACGGCGCGGGCGGCGCGGAAGGCTTGGTGGAGGACGGGAACATGGCACCGAAGGCGACGTAATCCACGCCGGCGGCGGCACCGGCGCGGGCGCGCGCCAGGTCGGCGTAGCAGGTCACGCCCAGGATGCAGTCGCTGCCGAGCGCCCGCCGAGCGGCGGCGGGATCGCCGTCGTCGCGGCCGAGATGGACGCCGTCGGCACCGACTTCGAGCGCCAGCGCGAGATCGTCGTTGATGATCAGCGGCACGCCCGCCGCACGGCACAGCTCCCGCAGCGCCGCGGCCTGCGTGCGCCGTTGCGCCGCTCCAGCGAGCTTGTTGCGGTATTGCAGCAGCGCCGGCCGGCCGGCCAGCACCTGCGCGGTCAGGGCGACGAGCCGTTCGTCGTCGGTTTCGTCGGGCGTCACCGCATACAGGCCGCGCAAGGCCATGCTCTCACTCATCGTCCTCTCCATCGTTGCCGCTCTTGCCGCGCGCCCAGAAGAAACGGTCGGGCAGCGCCCGTCCCATGCCGGCCCGGTAGGCATGGCGCAGCGCCTGCTGGGTGAACTCCTGCGCTTCGCGCACCGCCTCGGGCAAGGCCATGCCGTGCGCCAGCGCCGCCGCGGCGGCGGCGGCCAGCGTGGTGCCGGCACCGAGGAAGCGCCCGCCGAGACGCGGCCAGACGTCGGTGCGCAAAGTGCCTTCCTGCCCGACCAGGCGATTGACGACCTCGGGCGCCTGCTCGCCGCCGCCGGTCAGCAGGATGTACTCGGTGCCGCAGTCGAGCACCCGTTCGATGGCATCGTCGAGCCCCGGCAGTTCGTCGCCGTCGTCGCCGCCACCGGCCACGCCGGCCAGGCGGCACAGTTCGTGCCGGCCGACCACCAGCAGCGTGGTCTGCGGCAGCACCAGGTCGGCCAGCGCCGCAGCCATCTCGTCACCGGCCTCGCCCAGGTCGCCGGCGGCATACAGCGCCGGCTCGACGACCAGTGGCAGGCCGGGGTAGTCGGACAGCAGCTCGGCGATGGCGAGGGCATTGTCGACGCTGCCGCAGAAACCGAGCTTGAAACCTTCGACCGGGATGTCCTCGAGCACCGCGCGCGCCTGCGCGACGACGATCTCGACATCCTGCGGCCATATTTCGTCGGCGCTGCGCGTGTCGCGCAGCAGCGCCGCAGTCTGCACCGGCAGGGGGTGGCAGCCCATGCTCGAAAGGGTCAGCACGTCGGCCGCGAGGCCACTGCCGGCCGTCGCATCTCCCGCGCCGAAGCACAGCACGGCCGGCGGCAAGTCCGGAATTTCAATCGGCATGGGTGAGAAGTCCGCCACGGAGGCGGCATTTGGAATGGGTTAAGATGCGCCTGATTTTACCCTTTGCCCCCATCTGGGTCGAACCATGGCCGACACTGCTCCCGACACCTCGTACAAGACCTGGATGTGCCGGATCTGCGGCTTCATCTACGACGAAGCCGCCGGTCTGCCGGACGAAGGCATCCCGCCCGGCACCCGCTGGGAGGACATCCCGGCCGACTGGACCTGTCCCGACTGCCAGGCCGGCAAGGACGATTTCGAACTGGTCGAGATCTGAGTCCCGGCCCCTCGGCACGATGAACAACCAAGGATGACTTGAATGGACATTGCCGGACTGAAGGTCATGGTCATCGACGACAGCAACACCATCCGCCGCAGCGCCGAAATCTTCCTCGGCCAGGCCGGATGCGAAGTCCTGCTCGCCGAAGACGGCTTCGACGCCCTGGCCAAGATCACCGACCACAAGCCCGACGTGATCTTCGTCGACATCATGATGCCCCGGCTGGACGGCTACCAGACCTGTGCGCTGATCAAGAAGAACGCGCGCTTGACCGCCACCCCGGTGATCATGCTGTCGTCCCGCGACGGCCTGTTCGACCGCGCCCGCGGCCGCATGGTGGGCTCGGACGAATACCTCACCAAGCCTTTCACCAAGGACAGCCTGCTCAAGGCCGTCTCGACCCACGCCCGTCGCGATACGACGCGCTGAATCCCTTTCCGCAGGACTTCGACAATGCCGATCAGCACGATTCTCGTGGTGGACGACTCCCCCACCGAACGCCTGGCCCTGCAGGAGCTGCTGTCCCGCGAGGGCTACAAGGTCCTGACCGCCGAATCCGGCGAGCAGGCGGTGGAGCGCAGCAAGGCCGACAAGCCCGATCTGATCCTGATGGACGTCGTCATGCCCGGCATGAACGGCTACCAGGCCACCCGCACGATCTCGCGCCACGAGAGCACGCGCAGCATCCCGATCATCCTGTGCACCAGCAAGGGCCAGGAGACCGACAAGATCTGGGGCATGCGCCAGGGCGCCCTGGCCTACCTGGTCAAGCCGGTCGACCACGACGAACTGCTCGCCCGCATCCGGGCCATCGGCTGAGGCGGCCATGGCCAGACGCAGCAGCCTGCGCGAATTCCAGGAACGCCTCGCCCGCCGCCTGGCCGAGGCCCGCACGGCCGACCGCCGCGGCCTGCTCGGCTTCCAGGCGGGCAGCGAGAACTGGCTGATCGACCTCGCCGAAGCCGGCGAGATCCTGCCGCCACCGCCGCTGGCCGCGGTGCCGCTGACGCAGCCCTGGTACCGCGGCCTGGCCAATGTGCGCGGCACGCTGTACGGCGTCGTGGACCTGGCCTGCTTCCACGGCCAGGCGCCGACACCGGCCGGCGGGCGCTCGCGCCTGCTGCTGGCGGGCACCCGGCTCGGCATCCACTGCGCACTGCTGGTGACGGCGTCCGCCGGCCTGCGCAGCGCGGACGATTTCGAAGCCGATCCCGGCGGCGACACACGCCCCTGGGTCGGCAAGCGCCTGCGCGACGCCCAGGGCCACCCCTGGCTGCAGCTCGACGCCGCCAGGCTGCTGGCGGCCCCCCGCTTCCTGGACGCCTCGTTCGAATGAATCCTCCGGCCTTCCGCCCGACTCCCGCTTACCCCACGCACATGGTGGAGCACGCAACATGGCATTGAAACTCTTCGGCAAGAAAACGGCCTCCGCCGACAACGACAGCGCGACCATCATGGAGTCGCCGCCGGTCCGCAAGGCGGAGCCGCCGCCGGCCGGCACGACGGGGATGCGCAACTACGGCATCCTGTTCGGCATCTTCGCCCTCGCCACCGCCGGCCTGGTGGTCTTCCAGCAGCGGGAATCGGCCAACGCCACGCTGCAGATCAGCGCCTCGAGCGAAATCCAGATGCTGTCGCAGCGTATCGCCAAGTCGGCCCAGCTCGCGCTGCGCGGCGACAACGCCGCCTTCGCCGAACTCGGCAGCAGCCGCGACCGCTTCGCCACGCTGCTGCAGGCGCTCGAACAGGGCGGCGCTGTGGACGCCTCCAGCATTCCGCCGGTGACGGCCTCGCTCCGGCCGCAGGTCGAAGCGCTGAGCACCGCCTGGCAGGGCACCGAGCGCAACGCCGCCCAGTTGCTGTCGCAGCGCCAGAGCCTGATCGCGCTCGGCAGCGCCGTCGCCACCATCACCCGGGACGACGCCGCGCTGCTGGAGCAGAGCGAAAGGATCGCCCGCCAGCTCGGCGCCGACGGCGCCGCGGCAGGCCCGGCAGGCCCGGCCGGCCGCAGCATGATGCTGAGCCAGCGCATCGCCAAGAACGCCAACGCCCTGCTGGTGGGCGACAGCATCGAGCCGGAAGTCGCCTTCGTCCTCGGCCGCGACATCGAAACCCTGCGCAGCGAGATCGACGCGCTCACGCAGATCGCCGGCGACAGCGAACTGCGCGACAGCGTCGCCGCGCTCGCCGCCGCGGCCACGCCCACGTTCGAAGCCGCCGGCGAGATCCTCGGCAACATCCAGAAATCCGTCCAGGCCAAGCAGGCCGGCAGCCGCATCTTCGGCGACTCGGTGCCGCTGCTCGCGCGCAGCACCGAACTGACCGAGGGCCTCAAGCAGGCCCACGGCGGCCTCGGCCTGCTCCACGCCCTGATCGCCGCCAGCGCGCTCGCCAGCGTGCTGGCCCTGCTGGCGATGGCCCGCGCCTACCGCAGCGACATGGCCCGGCGCCGCGCCGCCGCCGAGCAGCAGCGCCAGGACGCCGAGAATGAGCGCAACCTCACCCAGCAGGCCATCCTGCGGCTGATGAACGAAATGGGCGACCTTGCCGACGGCGACCTCACCGTACGCGCCACCGTCACCGAGGACATCACCGGCGCCATCGCCGACTCGGTCAACTACACCGTCGAAGAGCTGTCGGTGCTGGTCGGCCGCATCAACGACGCCGCCACCCGCGTGACCACCGCCACCGAAGCCGCACAGCGCACCTCGCGCGAACTGCTCGACGCCACCGAACGCCAGTCGCGCGAAATCGAGGAAGCGGGCGCCACGGTGCAGCGCATGGCGCAATCGATGACCGACTCGTCCGAACGCGCACTGCAGTCCGCGCAGGTGGCGAGGCGCTCGCTGGACGCCGCGCGCAAGGGCGCGAATGCGGTGGAGAACACCATCCGCGGCATGAACGGCATCCGCGGCCAGATCCAGGAGACCTCGAAGCGCATCAAGCGCCTGGGCGAATCCTCGCAGGAGATCGGCGAAATCGTCGAGCTGATCTCGGACATCACCGAGCAGACCAACGTGCTCGCGCTCAACGCCGCCATCCAGGCCGCCTCGGCCGGCGAGGCGGGCCGGGGCTTCACCGTCGTCGCAGAAGAAGTGCAGCGCCTGGCCGAGCGCTCGGCGGAAGCGACCAAGCAGATCGCCGCGATCGTCAAGACCATCCAGACCGACACCCAGGACGCGGTAGGCGCGATGGAGAACGCCACCCGCGACGTCGTCGCCGGCACCCAGCTGTCCGACGCCGCCGGCCAGGCGCTGTCCGAGATCGACCAGGTCTCGCTCGAAGCCGCCCGCCTGATCGAACGCATCTCGACCGACACCCAGGAACAGGCCGCCACCGCCAGCCGCGTCGCCGAGACGATGAAGAACATCCTCACCGTCACCGAGCAGACCACCTTCGGCACCCAGCAGACCGCGGTGTCGATCGGCCAGCTCGCCGACCTCGCCGTCGAACTGAAGGGTTCGGTCTCGGGCTTCAAGGTCTGAACCCCGCGCGGAACACCAGCCATGACACACGCCACCGAGACGGATCTGGGGCCGCTGACCTGGGTCAAGGGAGAGATCGACGCGGCACTGCAGCGCGCCGCCGACGCCCTGGCCGAAGCCGGTGCTGCCGAGGACGCCGCCGCCCGCCTGCAGTTCGCCCAGACGCATCTGCACCAGATCCGCGGTGCGCTGTCCATCATCGGCCTCGACGGCCCGACCCAGTTCGCCGACGGCACCGAGCAGTTTCTCGGCCAGATGTCGCGCGGCGAGTGCCCGATCGATGCCGAGCGCCTGTCGCTGGCCTCGCGCGCCGTCGCCAGCCTCGGCAACTACCTCGAGGAAATCGCCCACGGCGCCCCCGACCAGGCGCTCAGGCTGGCCCCGCTGTACGAGGAGATCGCCGCCGTCCGCGGCCTGCCGCTGCCCTGCGCCGCCGACCTGTTCCACCCCGACCTGTCACGCCGCCCCCCGCGGCGGGAAAAGGCGCCGCCCGCGCTCGATGCCACCGTCGCCCAGGCCGCGCTGCGCCATGCGCGCTCGCGCTTCGAACGCGGCCTGCTCGAATGGCTGCGCGGCGACGCACGCAAGGGCGCACAGGTGATGCGCGACGCCATCGCCACCGTCGAGGTCCTGCAGCCGACGCCGGCCCAGCGCAGCCTGTGGTGGGCTGCGCTGGCCTTCTACGACGGCCTGATCAACCGCAGCCAGCCGATCGACACGCCGCTCAAGCGCCTGTGCGCCCAGATCGATGCACAGTTCCGCCGCCTGCTCGGCGGCACGCCGACCGTACCCGACCGCCTGCTGCGCGACATCCTCTACCGCGTCGCGACGATGCCGGCGAACACCGCCC
This sequence comes from Thauera carbonicopians, assembly GCF_025699485.1. Classification (GTDB taxonomy): domain Bacteria; phylum Pseudomonadota; class Gammaproteobacteria; order Burkholderiales; family Rhodocyclaceae; genus Thauera. Next base: position 26,485 of record NZ_JANUXN010000026.1, read on the forward strand.
AGCAACAGGCGGTGCGGACCTGCTGGCAGCTCGACGCCCTGCTGCCGCCGGATGGCGCCGCCGTCAGCGACATTCCGCTCGGCCCGCTGCTCCGGACCCTGCGGCAATCGCTGGACGGCGTACGTGCGCAGTGGGATGAATTCTGCGGCGGCACCGCCATCGCCCTGGCCACGTTCGACGACAAGCTGGCCGCGCTCGCCCGCGCCGCGCAGCCGCTCGGGCGCCCGGCCACGCAAGGCCTGCTCGACGGCCTGCAGCAAACGGCGCAATGGCTGCGCCGCGACCCGCTGCAGCACTCCGATGCGCTGGCGCTCGAAGTCGCCACCGCGCTGCTGCTGCTCGAAACCGATTTCGGCGAGCACATCCCGGACACCGGCCTGGCCGCGCAGATGGACCAGCGCCTGGCACGGCTGCAAACCCTGCAGCGCGGCGAAACGCCAGCCGCCGACCTTGCCGTCACCGGCCTCAGCGGCGCCCGCGAGACCCAGGAGAAGCAGGCGCTCGCCCAGCTCTGCCACGAGATGCGCGCCAGCCTCGCCCAGGTCGAGCAGACGCTGGACGACTATTTCCGCAACCAGGCCAGGCACGAGCCGCTCGCCCAGCTTCACCAGCCGCTGCAGCAGATCGTCGGCGCCCTGAGCCTGCTCGGCGAAACCCGCGCGCTCGAACTGGTGCGCGACGCCGGCACCCGCATCGCCCACCTCGCCAAGGCCCCGGCCGAAGCCGACCGCAGCGCCTTCGAAACCCTGGCCCATCAGCTGTCGGCGCTCGGCTTCTATCTCGAAGCCCTGCCGCTCGGCACCGCCAGGCTGGACGAACTGCTCGACCCCGAACATCGGCGCACGCCCGCTGCAGGCCCGGAAACGGACACGACAGAGGACGCGGTGGCGCCCGGAGCACAGCCGGCCCCAGCAGCCGAGGCGCCGGCTTCGGCGGCCGGCGCAGCGCAGCCCGACGGCAGCGGCCTGCCCGCTCCATCGTTTGCTTCGCCCGCGCAGGAAGCAGCCGAAGCGATCCCCGCCGGCGAAGCGCAGCCGCCGGCAGTTGCCGGAGCCGCCGCCGACACCGCGCTGGACGAGGCCTCGCTCGAAGAACTGGAAGCACTGGTGCCGCCCGAACCCGCGCCGCTCGAGGCCGCGGCGGCTCCCGCCATCCCGCCCCCCTCGCTGCCCGGCAGCGACGCCGAGATCGATGCGGAGCTGCTGTGCATCTTCATCGAGGAAGCGACCGAAGTCCTGGCCACCATCGGCGAGCAGCTCGAACTCGCCCGCAGCGAGCCGCAGCAGCTCGAACACCTGACCACGATCCGGCGCGGCTTCCACACCCTCAAGGGCAGCGGCCGCATGGTCGGGCTGAACGCCCTGGGCGAAACCGCCTGGGGCATGGAACAGACGCTGAACCGCTGGCTGCAGCTCGACTGGCCGCTGACGCCCGCCGTGCTGCACCTCATCGATGCGGCACACCAGGTGTTCTCGGCCTGGGTCGAAGTGCTCCGCGACGGCAGCGGCGCCATCCCGGACACGCAGGCCCTACTTGCCGAAGCCGAGCGCCTGCGCAACGGCGAGACGGCGATCGTCGAACCTGCGGCCATCGACGCACCCCAGCCCGACGGCCTTGCCGCAGCCGAAGACGGACCCGAGTTTCCCGCCCTCGACCTGTCGGCTGACGGCGAAATCCTGCCGCTGCCAGCGGCAGGCGCGGCCGAAGCCGAAGCCGAAGCCGAAGCCGAAGCCGAAGCCGAAGCCGAAGCCGAAGCCGAAGCCGAAGCCGAAGCCGAAGCCGGCAGCGATGATGCTGTGCCGGATACCGACCCGGCAATGGCGATCGCAGCGTCCGCAGCCGAGCTGCCGGCAGCCGATGCCGCGGAAGCCTTCGATCTTCCGCCGCAGCAGGATGCGGCGCCGCTCGAAGCCATCATCGCACCCTCTGCGACCGAGGCCGCGCCCCAGCCTGCCGCCGAAGAACGCGACGAAGCGCCGCTGCCTGCGGCCGATGTCGTCCGCATCGGCGACGTCGACATCTCGCCCGCCCTGTTCGCGCTCTACCAGGCCGAGGCGCTGCAGCACATCGGCACCCTGGAGCAGGAAGTCGCCCAGCTTTCGCGGCACCCGGAGGAATCGCCGAGCGAGGCCGCGCTGCGCGCCGCCCACACCCTGGCCGGCATCTCGGGCACGGCACAACTGCCGCCCCCGCGGGAACTGGCGCGCGCACTCGAAAGTGCGCTCGGCCGCCTGCGCGACCAGGGCAGGACGACGACCGACGACGAACTGGCCCTGCTCCGCGACGCCGCCGGCACGCTACGGCTGATGCTGGCCGAGATCGGCATGCAGTTCATGCCTGCCCGCGCGGAAACCCTGGCGATCGAGCTGGAGGCATGCGGCTATGCCCGCAGCGTGCCGCAAGCCGGCGATGCCGCCGGGCCCGCTGCCGAGCCGGTTCCGGCATCAGCCCCGGCAGCCGACGCCCGCAGCGCGGCAGCCAGCCTGCTGCCGCCGCCGCAGGACGAACTCGACCCGCAACTGCTGCCGATCTTCCTCGAGGAAGCCGCCGAGCTGTTCGGCACGCTGCATGCCGCGCTGCGCGACTGGCAGGCCGTCCCCGGCGCCGCGCAGCCGCCCGCGACCATCGCCCGCCTGCTGCATTCGCTGAAAGGCAGCGCGCGCATGGCCGGCGCGATGACGCTCGGCAGCCATCTGCACGAGCTCGAATCCCGCCTCGAAGACGGCCTGGCCGACAAGAGCGATCCCCGAACACTGGCCGACGATCTGGTCCTCGGCCTCGATGCCGCCGAACAGATGATCGACGGCATCGCCGGCCTGCAGGCCGAGGCACCGGCGCAGCCGGCGGCGGACATCCTGGCCGCCGCGACCGCAGCGGCCGCGCCTGCGCCCGCCCCCGCTGCCGAAGCCGAACCGATCGCCGCGGCGACGCTGCGCGTGCGGGCGGAGCAGGTCGACCGCTTCGTCAACCAGGCCGGCGAAATCGGCATCGCGCGCACCCGCATCGAAGGCGAGCTGCGCACGCTGCGGCGCTCGCTGCACGATCTCACCGAGAACGTCATCCGCCTGCGCAACCAGCTGCGCGAAGTCGAGATCCAGGCCGAAGTGCAGATGCAGTCGCGCATCGCCCAGGCCGAATCGCAGCACGGCGAATTCGATCCGCTGGAAATGGACCGCTACACGCGCCTGCAGGAACTGACGCGGATGATGGCCGAGAGCGTCAACGACGTGACCACCGTGCAGCAGACCCTGCTGCAAGACCTCGACGGCGCCGACCTCGCGCTCGGCAGCCAGGCGCGCACTGCCCGCGAGCTGCAGCAAGGCCTGATGCGCGTGCGCATGCTGCCTTTCGACAGCCTCGCCGACCGCCTCTACCGCGTCGTGCGCCAGAGCGCGAAGGAACTCGGCAAGCGCGCCAGGCTCGACATCCGCGGCGGCCGCATCGAGATCGACCGCAGCGTGCTGGAACAGATGGCGGCACCGCTCGAACATCTGCTGCGCAATGCCGTCGCCCACGGCATCGAGGCGCTGCAGCAACGCCACGACGCCGGCAAGCCCGAGATCGGCCAGATCGTGCTGAGCGCGACCCAGGAAGGCAACGAGATCGCCATCGAACTCAGCGACGACGGCCGCGGCCTCGACTTCGAGCGCATCGCCGAGCGCGCCCGCGCCGGCGGCCTGATCGGCGCAGATGAGCACCCCGACGCCAGGCGCCTGACCAACCTGATCTTCCTGTCCGGCTTCAGCACCGCCCGGCAGGTGTCGGAAGTCTCCGGCCGCGGCGTCGGCATGGACGTGGTCAAGTCGCAGACCGCCGCGGTCGGCGGCCGCATCGACGTCAGCAGCCAGGCCGGCCGGGGCACCAGCGTCCGCATCCACCTGCCGCTGACGCTGGCGGTGACGCAGGCCCTGCTGGTGCAGGCCTGCGGCCGCAGTTGGGCAATTCCGTCGAACCTGGTGGCGCAGGCCATGGAGCTCAAGCCCGACGCCTTGCGCCGCGTGCAGGCCGAGCATGGCACCGACTGGCAGGGCGAGCGCTACGCCTACCGCTACCTGCCGCGCCTGCTCGGCGATCGCGACTCCCGGCCGGAAGAACAGCGCTACAACTGGCTGCTGCTGCTGCGCGCCGGCGCCCAGACGCTGGCGCTGCACGTCGACAGCCTGCAGGGCAACCAGGAAATCGTCGTCAAGAACGCCGGCCCGCAGCTCGCCCGCATCGTCGGCATGGCCGGCGCCACGATCCTCGCCGACGGCGAGATCGCGCTGATCCTGAACCCGGTGGCGCTCGCCAGCCGCAGCCTGGGCAGCGACGCCGGGGACGGCGCAGAGGACAATGGAGACGTATCGGGCATCCGGGCCGAAACCTCGTCGACACTGCTGCGCCAGCCCACGGTGATGGTGGTCGACGACTCGCTGACGGTACGCCGCGTCACCGGCCGCCTGCTGGAACGCGAAGGCTATCGCGTGATCACCGCCAAGGACGGCGTCGATGCGCTGGAGCAACTGGTCGACATCCTGCCCGACGTCGTGCTGTCGGACATCGAGATGCCGCGCATGGACGGCTTCGACCTGGTCCGCAACATCCGCGCCGACGAGCGGACCCGCGCGCTGCCGGTGATCATGATCACCTCCCGCCTGGCCGACAAGCACCGCCGCTACGCCGAGGAGATCGGCGCCAACCACTACCTGGGCAAGCCCTACCAGGAAGAGGAACTGCTGGCGCTGCTGGCAGGCTATACCCGGGCCCGGGCCGAAACCGCCTGAGCTTTCATGCGCTCCGCCCGGCGACGCCGGGCGGAGCATGCCGCCATCCCCACGACATTCCCTGCCGCGCCCGAAGGATCGTGAAGCGAATTCACGAGGACCTGCTATTCTCGAATCGGGTGGCGCTCGATGAACACCGTCATGCGGCGTGCCCCACGTTCGCACCTGTCTCCGGGTAGCGCTCTCCTCCCCACCACGAGGATTTTCCATCATGTCCGACGCCAGCCCCCGCGAGATCACCTTCCTGATTCCGGGCCAGCGCCCGGCATCCCGCAGCGGCGACATCGCCCCCGCCTCCACCTCGCCGGACCTGCCCGGCAGCCGCAAGGATTTCATTCAACTGGCCACCCGCCGCGACGGCGGGCCGATGCTGCGCACCAGCGCAACGGTCGGCGAAGACGTGGTGGTGCTGCACATCGAGGGCGGGCCGGAACTGGTGCTGCACCCGGAGGCGGCACGCGACCTGCTGCTGGCACAGGCCGACGGGCAAGCACTGAAACGCGGCGGGAAGGGAGAGCTGCAGTATCCCGACGAAGTACCGGTACCGGCGGAGCTGCAGTGGCGCGGACTGGAGAAGGCGGCGGTTTCACGCGGCTCCGGCTTTCTGGGCAAGGTGCTGCTGAAGGCCGTGGAGATCATCACCAATGTGCTCGGCGACCGCGAGCCTGCCAAGCGAGCTGCCGCAGCCATCGCGCGGCAGATCGACAGCGGCGTCACACCCGGCGTTTACCCGTTGAAGGCCAAGCAGCTCGGCAAGCTCAAGAACGACAGACGGCTGAACAGCATCCCGGTGCCGGCGCCGGACAAGCCCGTGCTGGTGCTGCTGCACGGCACTTTCGTCGACACCGCCAGCACTTTCGGCAAACTGTGGGAGCATCACCCGGCGCGGGTGGGCGAGCTGTTCGCCCACTACGCCGACCAGGTCTATGCGCTGGACCACGCGACGCTGGGCGAGGACCCGATCGGCAACGCCCTGCAGCTGGTCCAGGCACTGCCCAAGGGCGTGCCGGTCAAGCTGCACCTGGTCTCGCATTCGCGCGGCGGCCTGGTGGCCGAAGTGCTGGCGCGCATGGCAGCCACGCGTGAGCTCACCGACGCGGACCGTGCGATCTTCGAGGACGAGAAGCACCGCGACCAGCTCCAGCAACTGCAGGCCCTGGCCAAGGCGCTGGGCGAACGCGAGGTGACGGTCGAGCGCGTGGTGCGCGTGGCCTGCCCGGCCCGCGGCACGCTGCTGGCATCGCGCCGGCTGGACGCCTACCTGTCGATCGTGCGCTGGTCCTTGAAGCTGGCCGGCATACCGATGCTACCGGCACTGACGGATTTCCTGGCTGCCGTCGCACGCGAGCGCTTCGACCCGGAGACGCTGCCCGGCCTGTACGCGATGACGCCGGACAATCCGCTGGTCCAGTGGCTCAACGATGCCCAGGCGCTGGTTCCGGGCAAGCTGCGCGTGGTGGCCGGCGACATCGAGGGCGATTCGGTGCTGAGCTGGCTCAAGACCCTGCTGGCTGATGCCTTCTACTGGACCGACAACGACATCGTGGTCCAGACCAGCTCGATGTACGGTGGCTCGCCGCGCAACGAGGGCGCGAGCTACATGCTCGACAAGAGCGCGGACGCCACCCATTTCAACTATTTCCGCAACAAGCTCACGGCCGACGCCATCGTCGATGGGCTGCTGCGCGACGCGCCTGCGGGCTTCGCGCCGATCGGCCCGCTGTCGTGGAAGGGCGAAAGCGCGGACGGGCGCCGCGCCGCGATGCGCAGCCAGTCCGTGCCGATGCCGGAGCGGCCGGCGGTGTTCCTGCTGCCGGGCATCCTGGGCAGCCACATCCAGGTCGATGGCAAGCGCGTCTGGCTGAGCTGGCGCGTGCTCGGCGGCCTGCTGCGGCTGGCCTACGAACCGGGGCAGCAACACATTCGCGACGATGGGCCGCTCGGCAATTTCTACGACGATCTGGTCGAACATCTCGAACAAAGCCACGAGGTGATCCCCTTCGGCTTCGACTGGCGCCGGCCACTGGAGGAAGAAGCGCGCCGGCTCGGCCAGCGCGTCGCCGAGGCGCTGGACGCGCGTGCGGCCAGCGGGCAGCCGGTGCGCTTCGTCGCCCACTCCATGGGCGGGCTGCTGGTGCGCACCATGATGCTGGAGTGCCCGGAAGTCTGGCAGCGCGTGTGCCTGCATGAAGGCGGGCGCCTGCTGATGCTGGGCACGCCGAACGGCGGTTCCTGGGCGCCGATGCAGACGCTGTCCGGCGACGACAATTTCGGCAACCTGCTGGCCAGCGTGGGCGCACCCTTCCGCGACCGCAAGGCGCGCCAGGCCATGGCGGAGTTTCCGGGCTTCCTGCAGTTGCAGGCGGGCCTGACGGATCCCCGGCTGGAACTGTCGAAAGCAGAAACCTGGAAGAAGCTGGCAGACGAAGACCTGCGGCGCGTACGCGAGGCCAGCCTGTGGCACGACGTCGGCCTGCAGCTCGGCGCTTACGAATGGGGCGTGCCGACGAAGGACGTTCTGGATCAGGCCGTCGCGCTGCGGCAGCGCTTGGACGAGCAGCGCGACAGGGACTTGCAGCGCTGGGCCGATCGCCTGCTGCTGGTCGTGGGGCAGTCGCGCTACACCCCCGATGGTTATGAGTGGGCGAACGACGGCCTTGTCTACCTCGATCTCCGCGACGGCGGCGACGGCCGGGTGACGCTGACATCGGCGAGGCTGCCGCAGGTGCGGACCTGGACGCTGGATGTCGAGCACGGCAAGCTGCCCTCGCACCGCAGGTCTTTCGAGGCCTTCCGCGAATTGCTAGAGAAAGGCGATACCTCACAGCTGAAGCTGCTGACGACCGAGGTCCGGCGCGACGGCAGCCGGGAAGATGCGCTCGAGACCGTGTCGCACGTGCGCAGCCGCCCTTCGCGCGGCCGCCTGGCCGGCGAGCGCCCGGCCGATTCGATGGATGCGGTGTTCGCTCTGGCGCAAAGGCAGCAGGACGACACCGCCGCACGCCAGGCAGCGCCCGCACTTCGCGTCACGGTGCTCAACGCCAACCTGGCTTTCGTGCGCCAGCCGCTGCTGGTGGGGCACTACACGGCATCGCGGCTGTCGGGCGCCGAAGTGGCGGTGAACGCGCTGGTGGGCGGCGTGATGGAGGATGCGCTGTCGGTCGGCCGCTATCCGCAGACGATCGGGGCAGCGCAGATCTTCCTGAACCACGCGGCGCCGCAGCACGATGCCCTGCTGCCCCAGCCCGAGGGCGTGATCGTGGTCGGCCTCGGCGCCGAAGGCAATCTGACCGAAGCGACGCTGGCCGAGTCGGTCTGCCAGGGCGTGCTGGCCTGGGCCGAACGCCAGGCCGAAGCCGACCAGGGTCCTGCTGGCATCGAACTGGCAGCCGTGCTGATCGGCAGCGGCGGCATCGGCATCCAGCCGGGCAACTCGGCGCGCGCCATCGCCCATGGCGTGCGCGCCGCCAACAGCCGCATCGCGCAGTTGAACCAGCGCCGCAGGCGCGCGGTCTGGCCGCACATCGCCCATCTGCAGTTGGTCGAGCTCTACCTGGAGCGCGCCGCCGAAGCCTGGCGCGGGCTGCAGGTGCATGCGACGGCGAGGCCGGGCGAGCTCGACATCACGCCGACGGTCGAAACCGGCACCGCATCCCTGCGCCGGCAGGTTGATTCGGCCTACCGCGGGGCTGCATACGACTTCATCTCCATCACCTCGATGGGTGGCCACCCGGACCACCAGACCGCTGCCGCGCAGCAAGCCACCGAGCCGCTGGGCAGCACCGACATCCAGTTCCGCCTGGACACGAAGCGGGCACGCACCGAAGTACGGGCACTGAGCTCGCAGCCACGCCTGCTGCAGGAGATGCTGAGCCGGGCCTCGAACGACCACCAGTGCGGACCGCAGATCGGGCGCACCCTGTTCCAGCTGCTGGTGCCGCTGGAGATCGAACCCTTCCTGGCCGGGCGCAGCCAGATGGTGCTGGAGGTGGACAAGGGCACGGCCGTCGTGCCCTGGGAACTGCTGGACACCGCGCCGGAACGCGGCCGGGAGCACGAGCACATGCCCTGGGGCATCCGCAGCCGGCTGATCCGCAAGCTCAGGACCAGCAGCTACCGTGATGCGGTGCGCGACACCGGCCGTGAAGACCATGTGCTGATCGTCGGCGAACCGAAATGCGATCCGGCACGCTACGGCAGGCTCGAAGGCGCGCTGAACGAGTCCCGTGCCGTCAGCAAGCTGATGAAGAGCCGGCGCGGCGTCGGGCCGGACCATACCTTCGATCTGCTGGGCGGACATGATGCGACGACGATCATCAATGCGCTGATGTCCCACCCCTACCGGATCGTCCACGTGGCAGGCCATGGCGAGCCCGGCGCCGAAGGCGGCGTGGTGCTGTCCGAAGGCACGGTGCTGGGGCCGCGCGAGATCAGGCAGATGCGTGCGGTGCCGGAGCTGGTGTTCGTCAACTGCTGCCATCTGGCGGCACTGCCGACACAGCAATTCGCCCAGGCGCCGGACCCGTTCAACCGCAGCGACTTCGCCGCCAGCACGGCCGAGGCGCTGATCGAAATCGGCGTGCGCTGCGTGGTGGCAGCGGGCTGGGCAGTGGACGACGAACCGGCCCAGTTGTTTGCGGAAACCTTCTACCAGGCCTTGCTGGACCGCAGGACCTTCATGGAAGCCGTCGGCAATGCGCGCGAGGCGACCTGGCGCAGCTATCCCGACAGCAACACCTGGGCGGCTTATCAATGCTACGGCGATCCGGAATGGCGCCTGCGCAGCCCGAACGACGACGATGCCGCAAAACCCGCAGCGATCACGGATGTGCAGAGCGAATACAGCGGCATCGCCTCGGCGACGGGCCTGAAGATCGCGCTGGAGAAGATCGCCACCGATGCCCGATATGGCCAGGGCGACCGCAGCGTGCTGCAGGAGCACGTGCGCCACCTTGCTGCACGCTTCGGGGCCGGCTGGGGGCGGAACATCGGATCAGTGGCCGAGGCGCTCGGCGCCGCATGCATCGAGAGCGGGCTCGTCGATGAAGGCATCGAATGGTATGAGCATGCGCTGACCGTCGAAGACGGCAGCGCCTCGCTGAGGGCTGCCGAACAACTGGCCAACCAGCGCGCGCGGCGGGCATGGAAGCGCGTTTCAAAGCTGGATGTCGACGCCGGTGCGCCAAAATCGAAACAGGGCAAAATCCGCAAGGAGCTCGACGACAAGCTCGAATCCGCTCGCGACGAGATCACGAGCGCACGGCATGCGCTCGAAACCCTGGTGAAGCTGAAGCCCACGATCGAACGCCATTCATTGAACGGCTCGGCTTGCAAACGCCTTGCCATGGTCGAGCGCAAGGCATGCGGCATCGCGCAGGCGTGGCTGGAAACCGCCGGCAAGGACGAAGCCGCGAACAAGGATGCGCAGCAGCAACTGACTGCTTGCCAGAAGGCTGAGGACAAAGCGCTGGAAGCGATGGCGGCTGCCTACAAGCGTGGCAAGGAACTTGCCCTCGAACAGGGTCACCCGCAGTTCTTCTATCCCGCCATCAACTACATCGCGGCCATGCTGGTATGCCCGCAAAGGCCCGGCAAGACAGGGTTCCCGGCCGAGGACGTAGCGGCCGTGCGCCAGTCACTGGACGAGCAGCTCGCACGCAAGGCCGATTTCTGGCTGGTGGCCAGCCGCATCGAACTCGACCTGTATCTCGCCATGGCCGAAGGCCGGCTGCAGCAGGCGCTGCCGCAGATCGAAGCGTTGTTCCAGGATCTTTACAGCCGCGTGCCCTCGCCCAACGCATGGGCAACGCTATATGACCAGGAGAAATTCGTACTCGAACGTTGGTGCGCCCGGCACGGCGATGCAAAAGGCGACATCGAGGCAAGCAAGCGTCTGCTGCAACTTCTGCAACAACACGCGGAAGGCAGATGATGCAACCGCTTCGTCCTTACCTCGTGAGCGCCGCCGCCATCCGCCGCAGCGCCTCGTCCAGCGTCGCGCGTGGGCAGCCGAAGTTCAGCCGCAGCCAGCCTAGCGCGCCGAAGGGGCGGCCGTCCGAGAGGCCGACGCCGGCGGCTTCGAAGAAGGCCGCCGGGTGGTCGATGCCGCGCTCGGCCATCAGGCCGCGGCAGTCGATCCAGGCCAGGTAGGTGGCTTCGGGCGAGATCGTCGCCAGGCCCGGCATCGCCGCCACCGCTTCCAGCACGCGGGCGCGATTGCCGCGCAGGTAGTCGAGCAGCGCGGCGCGCCACGGCCCGCCGTCGCGGTAGGCGGCTTCGGTCGCCACCATGCCCAGCACGTTGGCGTGCGGTATCAGGCCGCGCATCGCATGGCGGTAGCGGAGGCGCAGCGCGGCGTCCGGGATGACCGCGAAAGCGCAGTACAGCGCGGGAATGTTCCAGGTCTTGGACGGCGCCATCAGCGTGATCGTACGCCGTGCCGTGGCCTCGTCCAGCGCGGCGATGGGCCGGTGCGGACGCTCCTCGTCGAGCACCAGGCCGCAGTGGATTTCGTCGGCGCAGATCAGCAGATCCCTGCGCTCGGCAAAATCTGCCAGCCGGCGCAGTTCGCCGGTGTCGAACACGCGCCCGACCGGGTTGTGCGGCGAGCACAGCAGCAGCATGCGGCTGCGTGCATCCGCCACGCTTTCGAGCGCATTCCAGTCCCATTGCCAGCGGCCGTCGCGCAGCACCAGTTCGCAGCGCTGCAGCACGCGGCCGGTGTTGGCCGGCGCGGACAGGAAAGGCGGATAGACCGGCGCGGCGGTCAGCACGCCGTCGCCCGGCTCGCCGGCCAGCAGGCAGGCGAGGTTGAAGCCCGTCACCACGCCGGGCAGCCACACCAGCCAGTCGGGCTCGATCGTCCAGCCATGGTCGCGCTGCAGGCCCTCGGCCACCGCCTGCTCCAGCGAAGGCCAGGCATCGGTGTAGCCGAACACGCCATGGTCGAGGCGCCGGCGCAGCGCTTCGATGACGGCAGGCGGCGCAGCGAAGTCCATGTCCGCCACCCACAGCGGCAGCACGTCACGGCCGGCATAGCGGCCCCACTTCTCGCCCGGCGTGCCGCGGCGGTCGATGATGCAGTCGAAGTCGAACGGGGCGGCGGAATGGTCTGGGGCGTTCATGGTCGGCAGACAGTCGGGAACAGGGCCCTGCATTGTCCCGCAACTGCACGATGTATCCAGTGTTTCGATCAGGCCTTCAACACGCCGAAGCGCTTCAGCGTGCGCTCGCGTGCCGCCGCATGGTCGACGACCGGCGCGGGGTAGTCGACGCCGATCCGGGTGCGGCACGCATTCTGGTCGATGCCGCCCATGGTCCACGGCGCATGGATGAAGGCGTCGGGCACACGCGCCAGTTCCGGCAGGTAGCGGCGGATGAAGCGTCCTCCGGGGTCGAACTTCTGCGATTGCGTCACCGGATTGAAGATGCGGAAGTACGGCTGCGCATCGCAGCCGGTCGACGCGGCCCACTGCCAACCGCCATTGTTGGCGGCGAGGTCGTAGTCGTTCAGGTGTACGGCGAAATTGCGCTCGCCAAGGCGCCAGTCGATGCCGAGGTCCTTGCTCAGGAAAGAGGCGACGATCATGCGCAGGCGGTTGTGCATGTAGCCGGTCTGCGCCAGTTGCCGCATCGCGGCGTCGACGATCGGGTAGCCGGTGCGCGCCTCGGCCCAGGCGGCGAACAGCTCGGGCGCGTCGTCCCACGCCACGCCGTCGTACTCGGGCCGGAAGGCCCGCGCCACCACATGCGGGTGATGCCACAGGATCTGGTGGTAGAAATCGCGCCAGATCAGCTCGCCCAGCCAGGCTTGCGCGCCTTCGCCGCCATCGCGCCAGGCGTGCGCGGCGAGCTGGCGGATCGACACGGTGCCGAAGCGCAGATGGACCGACAGGTAGCTGACGCCCTTGATCGCCGGAAAATCCCGCGTCTGCGCATAGCGTCCGATGCGCGCGGCGAAGTCCTCGAACAACCTGCGCCCGCCGCTCATGCCCGTCGGCATCCGCAGCTCGGCAAGGCCGGCCGGCTCGAAACCGATGCCGGCAAGGCGGGGCAGCGCTTCGCCCGCGGGTTTGGGCGCCAGGCGGTGCGCGTACCGCTCCACCGGGTAGGGCTTCACCTGGAAATCGTCGACCGCCTTCAGCCACGCGTTCCGGTACGGGGTGAACACGCTGAAAGGCTTGCCGGCCTGGGTCAGCACCTCGCCGCGCTCGAAGGCCACCTGGTCCTTGAAGTCCTCGTAGCCGATGCCGGCCTCGGCCAGCCGCTGCGCCACCCGGCTGTCGCGCACGATCGCGTCCGGCTCGTAGTCGCGATTGACGAAGACCTTGGCCACGCCCAGCTCCACCGCGAGACGCGGGATTTCGTCCTCGGCGCGCCCGTGGCGCACGATGATGCCCGCCCCCTGTCCGCCGGCCGCGCGCGACATGGCGTCGAGCGCAGCATCCAGCTCGGCGAGGCTGGCATGGATGAACTCGACGCGGCGGTCGCGGCGCGACGGCAAGGCGTCGAGGATGGCGGTATCGAACACGAAGGCGCAATGCACGCGGCCGGCGAAACGCAGCGCCCGATACAGCGCGGCGTGATCGAAGCTGCGCAGGTCGCGGCGAAACCAGACGAGGGCTGAATTCATCGTTGCGATCCGGATGGACGGGAAGCGATTATCGGCTCACCCGGCCGTTTCTGCGACGCAGGCCCGCAGCAGAGCCGGAATCGCGGCCGGCATCCTTTCCTCGCCACACAAGAACGCGGGCGAAGTGCGTAAAATGGCAGGCATGGAAACCCCCACGGCCAACTTCACGCATCACTTCCTGATCGCCATGCCCCACATGGCCGATCCCCATTTCGCCCGCGCGCTGACCTACATCGCCGAGCACAACGAACAGGGCGCGCTGGGCATCATCGTCAACCGCCCGATCGACATGACGCTGGCCACGCTGTTCGAACGCATCGAGGTGCCGCTCGAAGCAGAAGGCTTCGACACCCAGCCGGTGTATTTCGGCGGGCCGGTGCAGACCGATCGCGGCTTCGTGCTGCACCGGCCGCTCGGCGACTGGCACTCGACGCTGAAGGTCAGCGACGAGGTCGGCCTCACCAGCAGCCGCGACGTGCTGCAGGCGATCGGCGCCCAGGGCGAGCCGCGCGAAGTGCTGGTCACGCTCGGTTATGCCGGCTGGACCGCCGGCCAACTGGAACAGGAACTGATGGACAACGCCTGGCTGACGGTGCCGGCGGACATGTCGATCGTGTTTGAACTGCCGCCCGAAGAACGCCTGGCCGCCGCGATGCAGAAGCTGGGCGTCGATTTCGCCAACCTCAGCGAGGTCGCGGGGCATGCCTGACGCGGCATCCGCCGCCCCGCCTACCCTGCCCGCGCGCGGCACCCTGCTCGGCTTCGATTTCGGCCTGGCACGCATCGGCGTGGCCGGCGGCGAACTCGAAACCGGCCATGCCAGCGCGCTGACCACGCTGCACGACGAATCCAACGACGCCCGCTTCAAGGCCATCGCCAGGCTGATCGCCGAATGGCGGCCGGTGGCGCTGGTGGTCGGCATCCCCGTCCATCTCGACGGCAGCGAACACGAACTCACGGCCCGCTGCCGCCGCTTCGCCAACCAGTTGCACGGCCGCTTCGGCCTGCCGGTCTTCCCCGCCGACGAACGCCTGTCCTCGGTCGCCGCCGAAGCCGAACTCTCCCGCGCCGGCCTCAAGGGCTGGGGCGAACGCAAGGCGGTGCTCGACGCCGCTGCCGCCCGGATCATCCTGCAAACCTTCCTGGACGCCCATCGCCATGAACATTCTCGATGCTGAAGCCCTGTGCCGGCAGCTCGCCGAGCAGATCCGCCCCCACGTCACGCCGGCCACCGCGCTGGTCGGCATCTACACCGGCGGCCTGTGGCTGGCCGAACGCCTGCACAAGGAACTCGGCATCAGCCAGCCGCTGGGCGCGATCGACGTTTCCTTCTACCGCGACGACTACGGCAGCAAGGGCCTGCACGCCAAGCCGCAGCGCACCGGGATCCCGTTCAGCGTCGAAAGCGCGCACATCATCCTGGTCGACGACGTGCTCTACACCGGCCGCACCACCCGCGCCGCGCTGAACGGCCTGTTCGACTTCGGCCGCCCGGCCAGGATCGAGCTGGCAGTGCTGGTCGACCGCGGCAGCCGCGAGTTGCCGATCGCCGCCCGCTACTGCGCCCACACCCTGCCCGAAGCCCTGCCGCGCGACCAGAACCTGGAACTGCAGCGCGACGAAGCCGGCCGACTCACGCTGGAACTGACCCAGCTCGGCTGATGCCCGATCTGCCGTAACACGCTTCCGACAAAACCCTTACACCCCATCGCCAATCGCTGATTCCGAGGCAAGCCCGATGCGCAACCCCCAGCTCAACAAGCACGGCGAACTTCAGCATCTGCTGACGCTCGACGGTCTCCCGCGCGACATCATCACCGCCATCCTCGACACCGCCGCGCCCTTCACCGAAGTGGCCGAGCGCGAGGTCAAGAAGCTGCCGCTGCTGCGCGGCAAGAGCGTGTTCAACCTGTTCTTCGAGAACTCAACGCGCACCCGCACCACTTTCGAGATCGCCGCCAAGCGCCTGTCGGCCGACGTGGTGAACCTGAACATCAACACCAGCTCGGCCTCGAAGGGCGAGAGCCTGCTCGACACCGTCGACAACCTGTGCGCGATGCAGGCCGACATGTTCGTCGTCCGCCACGCCGCCAGCGGCGCGCCGATGCTGATCGCCCAGCACCTGCAGGCCACCGGCCGCGACCACATCCACGTCGTCAATGCCGGCGACGGCCGCCATGCGCACCCGACGCAGGGCCTGCTGGACATGTACACCATCCGCCACTTCAAGCAGGACTTCAGCCAGTTGACGGTGGCCATCGTCGGCGACGTGCTGCACTCGCGCGTGGCGCGCAGCCAGATCGCCGCGCTGACCACGCTCGGCGTGCCCGAAGTGCGCGTGATCGGCCCCAGGACCCTGCTGCCGACCGAAGTCGAGAAGCTCGGCGTGCGCGTGTTCCACGACATGCGCGAAGGCCTAAAGGGCGTGGACGTGGTGATGATGCTGCGCCTGCAGAACGAACGCATGAACGGCGCGCTGCTGCCCACGCCGCAGGAATACTTCAAGGTCTGGGGCCTGACCGCCGACAAGCTGGCGCTGGCCAAGCCCGACGCGATCGTGCTGCACCCGGGGCCGATGAACCGCGGCGTCGAGATCGACTCCGCCGTGGCCGACGGCGCGCAGGCGGTGATCCTGCCCCAGGTTACCTTCGGCATCGCCGTGCGCATGGCGGTGATGAGCATGCTGGGCAGCCACTGAGCCCCGGACAGAACAGGCACAAGGATTCGCGAATGAACATCCTGATTTCCAACGGCCGCGTCGTCGATCCGGCCCGCCGCACCGACGCGGTGCAGAACGTCTATGTCGCCGGCGGCAAGATCGTCGCCCTCGGCGACGCCCCCGACGGCTTCGTCGCCGAACGCACGCTCGACGCCGGCGGGCTGGTCGTCGCCCCCGGCTTCATCGACCTCGCCGCCCGCCTGCGCGAGCCCGGCTTCGAATACCGCGCCACGCTCGAATCCGAGATGGAAGCGGCGATGGCCGGCGGCGTCACCAGCCTGGCGATCCCGCCGGACACCGATCCCGCGCTGGACGAGCCCGGCCTGGTCGAGATGCTGACCTACCGCGCCAAGAAGCTGAACCGCGCCCACATCTATCCGGTCGGCGCGCTCACCATCGGCCTCAAGGGCGAGCGCCTGTCCGAGATGGCCGAACTGGTCGAAGCCGGCTGCGTCGCCTTCTCGCAGGCCAACGTGCCGATCGTCGACAACGGCGTGCTGATGCGCGCGATGCAGTACGCGGCCACCTTCGGCTTCCGCGTATGGCTGCAGCCGCTAGCGCCTTTCCTCGCCCGCGGCGGCAACGCCCACGACGGCGAAGTCGCCACCCGTCTCGGCCTCGCCGGCATGCCGGTGGCGGCCGAGACGGTGGCGCTGTACACCTACCTCGAACTGGCCAAGATCACCGGCGCGCGCTTGCACATCACCCGCCTGTCGTCCGCCGCCGGCCTGGAACTGATCGAGCGCGCACGGACCGAAGGCATGGACGTGACTTGCGACGTGTCGATCAACCATGTCCACCTGTGCGACATGGACATCGGCTACTTCAACCCCAACTGCCATCTGATCCCGCCGCTGCGCAGCCAGCGCGACCGCGAAGCGTTGTGCCGAGGCCTGGCCGAAGGCCGCATCGATGCGCTGTGCTCGGACCACACGCCGGTTGACGATGACGGCAAGCAGACGCCCTTCGCCGAATCCGAACCCGGCGCCACCGGCCTCGAACTACTGCTGCCGCTGACGCTGAAATGGGCCGAACGCGCCGGCCTGCCGCTGCTCGACGGCCTCGCCCGCATCACCTCGGATGCAGCGAAGATCATCGGCATCACCAAGGCCGGCCACCTGTCGCCGGGCGCCCGTGCCGACATCTGCGTGTTCGACCCCGCCACCCACGTCACCATCGCCCACGACACGCTGAAGAGCCAGGGCAAGAACACGCCTTTCCTCGGCATGGAACTGCCGGGCAAGGTGCGCTACACGCTGGTCGAAGGCCAGGTAATGTACGAAGGCTGAACGGCCAGCGCAGCAAGGCTCGCCC
>NZ_JANUXN010000027.1 GCF_025699485.1 Thauera carbonicopians
CTCGGGACCATCACCCACGTGCGATTCAACATCTTCCCCGACGGCGGCGTCTCCCGACTGCGGCTGTGGGGAAAGCCGAGCCGCTGAACCCGGCACGGCGGCGGCGCCCATCCTCACCTGCAGCGATGGGCGCACGCCCCCTCTCCCCGACTCTGCCTGCCGGATACGGCCGGCCCCTCAGCGCTGCAGCCCGCGCTCACCGAACCAGGACGATGACATGAACGAAATCCTCCGCATCGAAGGCCTCGAGATCCTCGACTCCCGCGGCAACCCCACCCTGCAGGCCACCGTCACGCTGAAATCCGGCCATCACGGCCGCGCAGCCGTGCCCTCGGGCGCGTCCACCGGCACGCGCGAAGCGCTGGAACTGCGCGACGGCGACCCGGCCCGCTTCGGCGGCAAGGGCGTGCTGAAGGCGCTCGCCAACCTCGAAGGCCCCATCGCCGGCGAACTCGCCGGCATGGACGCAAGCCGGCAAGCGGACATCGACCGCCGCCTGTGCGAACTCGACGGCACAGCGGACAAGTCGCACCTGGGTGCCAACGCCATCCTCGCCGCCTCGCTCGCCTGCGCCCACGCCGCGGCAAACGCGCGCGGACTGCCGCTGTACCGCCACCTTGCGGTGGACGGCCTGGCCCCCACGCTGCCGGTACCGCTGATGAACGTCGTCAATGGCGGCGCGCACGCCAACAACAGCCTCGACATCCAGGAGTGCATGATCGTGCCGCTGGGCTTCGAGCGCTTCAGCGACGCGCTGCGCGCCGGCGTCGGCGTGTTCCATGCGCTGCGCAGCCTGCTCGACAGGCACGGCTTCCCCACTTCGGTCGGCGACGAAGGCGGCTTCGCGCCCAACGTGAACAACACCCGCCATGCGCTCGACCTGATCGTCGACGCCATCGCACGGGCCGGCTACAAGCCGGGCGAGGAAGTGGCGCTGGCACTCGACTGCGCCTCGTCCGAATTCCATCACGATGGCCGCTACCGGCTCGAAGGTGAAGGGCTGGATCTGACGCGCGCCGAATTCGGCAGCTATCTCTCCGAACTGGCGGGTGATTACCCGATCATCAGCATCGAGGACGGCATGGCCGAGGACGACTGGGCCGGCTGGGGCCAGCTCACCGACCGCCTGGGGCGCCGCCTGCAGCTCGTCGGCGACGACCTGTTCGTGACCGACAGCGACACGCTCGCCCGCGGCATCGACAAGGGCATCGCCAACGCCATCCTGATCAAGCCCAACCAGATCGGCACGCTGAGCGAGACACTGGACGCCATGGCACTTGCGCGCCGCCACGGCTACGCCGCGATCGCCTCGCACCGCTCGGGCGAGACCGGCGACACCACCATCGCCGACCTCGCCGTGGCCACCGCCTGCGGCCAGATCAAGACCGGCTCGGCGAGCCGTTCGGACCGCGTGGAGAAATACAACCGCCTGCTCGCCATCGAGCGCGAACTCGGTGCCGCAGCAAGCTTCGCCGGTGCGGCCGCGTTCCGGCGCGCCTGAGCGCGGCCCGGCCTCCTCTCCCCTGCAGCGCACGCATATCGCTTTCCTGATGCACCTTATCGGCGTCCACCACACACCTGGCGCGAACACACCTCTACACTCCGCGCGCCCCCAAATGCACCAAAGGAGTGCGTAATGTTGCTCGGCTTGTCGTTGTTCTATGTCGGCGCGGTGCTGATCCTGAACGGACTGTGGATGCTCGGACGGATCAGCGACCGTGAGATCTCGATTATCAACCTGTTCACCGGCGGGTTGACCTTGCTGGTGTCGCTGAAGCTCGCCTTCGGCGAAGGCGCCGATCACACGTCGATCAGGGCCGCTGCGCTGTCGCTGCTGTTCTCCTTCACCTATCTGTGGGTCGCCTTCAACCGCCTGACCGGCGCCGACGGCCGCGGCCTGGGGTGGTTCAGCCTGTTCGTGGCGATCACTGCGGTGCCGGTCGCCATCGATACCCTGAGTACGGCGTCCAGTGCGCTGGACTGGTGGCAGGGCCTGTCGTGGGCCGCGTGGTCGCTGTTGTGGCTGCTGTTCTTCCTAATGCTGGCACTGCACAAGCCGATCGTCCGGTTCACCGCCGGCATGGCGATCGGCCAGGGCATCGTCACCGGCTGGCTGCCGGGCTACCTGCTGCTGACCGGCGTACTTCGCTAGATCCAGCTTCGGCGACTGCCGCCTTGCCACGAAGGCCGTGCCGCCCCCCGGGGCGCACGGCCTTCGTGCGTTCGGGCTTGCGCAGCGTATCTGGATGCACTCGAATTGTGCACCGCAAAAATATAAATTTTTTTATTACAGTTATTAGGGCGGTGCGCACCACACGCCTCGACGAATCCCTAGACTGCACCTCATCAATGCAGCACATGGTACGGCCATCGGCCAGCAAGGCATGCCACGACAGGCGATCACGGACACGAGCCGGCGCCCGGAAAGGCGGAGAACAGCACTGTCGGACAGCCACAGCAGCCGATCGGTACCGATGACGGCCCAGATGACAAAGGAACGGCACGGACATTGCATTGATGCTCCACCGGCCAAGGTCCGCTCCGGCGGCGATGAGACAAACAAAAGCGAAGGAAGGGTACGACATGTCAGACCAAGCATCGAAAAGCGACGCCCAGCTCGTCCATCCAGTGGATGAAAAGCTGCCCAGCGCACGCCTCGCCACCCTGGGCATGCAGCACGTACTGGTTATGTATGCGGGCGCGGTAGCGGTACCGCTGATCGTCGGCCGCGCGCTGGGCCTCGATCCCCATCAAGTCGCCATGCTGATTTCGGCAGACTTGTTCTGTTGCGGTCTGGTGACGCTCATCCAGTCGCTCGGCTTCACCAAGTATTTCGGCATCAAGCTGCCGGTCATGATGGGCGTCACCTTTGCCGCCGTCGGGCCGATGGTGGCGATGGCCAACGTCCAGGGGGGGCCGGAAGGCGCCCGGGCGATCTTCGGCGCGATCATCGGCGCCGGGCTCGTCGCAATCGTCATCGCACCCTTCATGAGCCGGCTGCTGCGCTTCTTTCCGCCGGTCGTCACCGGCACCATCATCGCCATCATCGGCATCAGCCTGATGCGGGTGGGGGTGGGCTGGGCGCTGGGCGGTCCTGCCCACCTGGCACAAACCGTCGATGTTCCGCAACTGGTGCAGATGGTCGATGGCGCCAAGGAAACGGCCGCGGCTGCCGGCACCGAGCTGACCCGGCTGCCGGGCCCCATCCCGATGGTCGACAGTCCCACCTACGGTGCGCTCGACACCATGGCGGTCGCGGGCTTCGTGCTGGTGGTGATCCTGCTGATGGTGCGCTACGGCCGCGGCTTCATCGCCAACATCGCGGTGCTGCTGGGCATCGTCATCGGCTGCATCGTGGCGGTGATCATGGGCAAGATGCACTTCGACATGGTCGCCAAGGCCGACTGGTTCGCCATCGTCACCCCGTTCGCCTTCGGCATGCCCACCTTCGATCCGGTGATGGTACTGACCATGACGCTGGTAATGATCGTGGTGATGATCGAATCGGTGGGCATGTTCCTGGCGCTGAGCGACATCACCGACAAGCCCATCTCCCGCACCGAACTGGCGGCAGGCCTGCGCACCGACGGCCTGGGCACCGTGATCGGCGGCGTCTTCAACACCTTCCCCTACACCAGCTTCTCGCAGAACGTGGGCCTGGTGGGCGTGACCGGCGTCAAGAGCCGCTGGGTCTGCGTGGCGGCCGGCGTGATCATGATCGTGCTCGGCATGCTGCCCAAGATGGCCGCGCTGGTGGAGTCGGTGCCGACCTTCGTGCTCGGCGGTGCAGGCCTGGTGATGTTCGGCATGGTCGCCGCGACCGGCATCCGCATCCTGACCAACGTCGATTTCAAGACCAACCGCAACAACCTGTACATCGTCGCCCTGTCGATCGGCTTCGGCCTGGTGCCGCTGGTGGCCCCGCGCTGGACCCAGCACATGGCCCACAGCCTGCACCCGCTGCTGGAGTCGGGCATCCTGCTGACCGCGATCTCGGCGGTGGTGCTGAACATGTTCTTCAACGGCGGCCGTGACGATACCGCCGGTGCGATCGAAGCGGCGAAGGCGGCGGAAGCGCACTGATCCACGCAGACCTGCAATGAAACACCACAGGCCACCGCGCAGCATGCGGTGGCCTGTTTCATTTCCGGCCCGGCTGCCGGCAAGCTCGCAGCCCTCCGGCCACCGGATGCAGGGCCCGCCCGCCGTGCTGCCTCCGCCTTCTTCCTTACGCACCCCCTTCCCAGTACCCCGGCCGGTTGTAGACCACCTTCAGATAGTCGATGAAGCGCCTCACCTTGGCCGGCAGGTAGCGCTGCTGCGGATACACCGCCTGGATGTCGTAGCTCGGCGCGGCGAAGTCGTCGAGCACCGTCACCAGTTCGCCGCGCCGCAGCTCCGCCTGGATCTCCCAGGTCGAGCGCCAGCCCACGCCCAGGCCCTGCTTCACCCACTGGAACAGCAGTTCGCCGTCGTTGCAGGCCAGGTCGCCCTCGACCCGGACGGCGAACAGCTTGCCGTCGCGCACGAAGCTCCAGCCGCGCTGCTGGCCGCCGGCGAGGTTGAAGGCGAGGCAATTGTGGCGCACGAGATCTTCCGGCTGGCGCGGCACGCCGTGGCGCTCGAAGTACTCCGGCGTGCCGCACACCACACGCCGGTTCGGGAACAACCGTACCGCCACATAGTTGGGATCGGTGACCTCGCCGATGCGGATCGCCATGTCGTAGCCCTCGCGCACCAGGTCGACCACGCTGTCGGTGAAGTTGAAGGACATCTTCAACTCCGGATGCAGGGCACGGAAACCCAGCGCATGCGGCGCCACGTGCCTCCGCCCGAACGCGGCGGGCGCCGACACCACGAGGTGCCCGCGCACCATGTTGCGGCCCGCGCTGATGCCGCTCTCGATGACGTCGAACTCGCGCAGCAGGTGCCGGCATTGGTCGAGAAACTGCTCGCCCAGATCGGTCAGCGTGAGCCCGCGCGTGGACCGGTGCATCAGCTTCACGCCCAGCCGCTTTTCCAGTGCGTCCAGCCGACGCCCCATCACCACCGGCGTGACCCCTTCGACCAGGGCTGCGGCGGCGAAGCTGCCCTTTTCAGCGACGAGGGCGAAACTGCGCATTTCAGTGTAGCGATCCATTCGATACTCCAGCGGGGCCACGGGCCTTGCATGCGGGCAGGGGGCGGGAAGCGGCCATGGCAACGAAGGCCGCCACCGGCGCTGCACCTGAACGAAAAATCCCCTGCACCGGGCATCACTGCCCGGCACAGGGGATTCTATGTCGCTTCGTGCCGCCATGAAGCCGCCGTCCGGCAGCCGCTGCAGACGGGCATCAGGAATTTCAACCTTCCGTCCGCAGCATCGCCGCCTTCCCGGCGGCCCCTCGCTCAGGCCGGTCTGCGCCTGGGAATGAAGGCGAGGATGATCAGCAGCGTGAGCGCCTCGATCACCGCGACCGCCAGCAGGCCGCTGGTGAACGTACCGGTATTGGTCTTCACCACGCCCAGCATCCATGGCGCACCGAATCCGGCCAGGTTGGCGATCGAATTGATCAGCGCGATGCCGGCGGCGGCGGCCGTGCCCGACAGGAAGTAGTTCGGCAGTTGCCAGAACACCGGAATGGCGCTCATGGTGCCGACCACCGCGACCGCCAGTGCGGGCAGCGCGATCACCGGGCTGGCGTCGAACACCGCGACCACCGCCAGGCCGCCGGCCCCCAGCAGCGCGGCAAGTCCGCAGTGCAGGCGCGCCTCCTTGCTGCGGTCGGAGTGGCGGCCGTTGAGGATCATGCCGGCGGCGCCGAGCAGGTAGATCCCCGACATGATCCAGCCGATCTGCATCGTGCTGGTGAAGCCCAGCCCCTTGACCAGCGTGGGGGCGAAGAAGGTCAGCGAGGAATTCGCCGCGATCACGCAGAAGAAGATCAGCACCATCAGCCAGATCTTCGGATTGCGCAGCGCGGCCATGAAGCTGTGCTCGCGCTCGCCGAGCGTGCCGTGGTCGCGCTCGAGGTCGGCCAGTACCAGGCGCTTTTCCTCGTCGCTGAGCCACTTCGCCTCCTGCGGCTTGTTGGTCAGGTAGAACATCGTCACCACGCCTGCCAGCACCGATGGAATGCCTTCGAGCAGGAACAGCCATTGCCAGCCGGCCCAGCCGTTCACCTCGTGCATGCCGGTCATGATCCAGCCCGCGAGCGGGCCGCCGATGACGCCGGCGAGCGCCGACGCGGACATGAACAGGCCGAAGGCACGCGCGCGCCGGACGGTGGGGTACCAATAGGTCAGGTAGAGGATGATGCCCGGGTAGAAGCCGGCCTCGAACACGCCCAGCATGAAGCGCAGGAAGTAGAACATCCCCGGCGTGGTCACGAACATCTGTGCGATGCACACCAGGCCCCAGCCGATGGTGATGCGCATGATGGTCTTCTTGGCGCCGATCTTCTCCAGCAGCAGATTGCTGGGCACTTCGAAGAAGAAATAGCCGAGGAAGAAGATTCCCGCGCCGAGCCCGTAGATCGCCTCGCTGAAGGCAAGGTCGTCGAGCATCTGCAGCTTGGCGTAGCCGATATTGACGCGGTCGATCCAGGCCAGGATCCACAGCGCCGCCAGGAACGGGATCAGGCGCCAGGTGATCTTCGAATAGGCGCGCTCGAGGATGGAGGTTTCGGTGGCGGTGGGCGGCAGGGGCAGGCTTGCGGCGTGGTTCATCGCGGCGCCCTCCGGTGGGCGATGCACAGGTACGAGTGGTTCATCTCGGCCTCCGGTCGTTGTTTTGTATCGATGGCCCTGCGTCTTTGCGCAGGGCGGCGGGACGCTGCGGCAGCGCGCTCAACTGCCGCGGTAGGTGGCGCAGCTCCACGGCGTCGCGAGCATCGGCACGTGGTAGTGCTGGGCCGGATCGAACACCGCGAAGCGCACCGGCACCTCGCCGATGAAGGACGGCTGCGGCAGCCGCATGCCCAGCCGGCGGTAGTAGTCGTCTACGTGGAAGACCAACTCGTAGTGGCCGACGACGGTCTCCTCGGGCTTGAGCAGCATTTCGTCGGTGCGGCCGTCGGCGTTGGTGACGACGGTCTTGAGCAGCCGATAGGCGCCGTCGGCCAGTACCGAAAAATCGATCCGCATGCCGGCGCCGGGCATGCCGCTGGTGGTGTCGAGCACGTGGGTGGTGATGCCTGCCATGGTCGTTCTCCTGTGGTGTGGCTGGGGCTGCGCCTTCAACTGCCGCGGTAGTAGGAATAGCTCCACGGGCTGAACAGCACGGCGAGGTGGTAGCGCTGCGCAGCGTCATGCACGCCGAAACGCAGCGGCACCTTGGACAGGAAGGCCGGCGAAGGCAGCGGCGTACCGAGCGCGGCGAAGTAGTCGTCGATATGCAGCAGCGCTTCGTACAGGCCCGGCTTCAATTCCTCGCCTTCGATCACGGCGCCGTCCGAGCGGCCGTTCTTCACGGTGTCGAAGCGCTTCACCAGTTCGTAGCGGCCGCCTTCCAGCCGCCGCAGTTCCACCCGCAGCGTGCCGACCGTGGAACCGTGGTGGGTGTCGATGGCGTGGAAGGTGAGCCGGCCGCCTCCCGCGGCCGGCTGCGGTGCGTCGGCGGCGCGGGCGGGCAATACCGCGGCCGTGCCCAGCGCCAGGCCACCGGCGATGAAGCGGCGCCGCAGGCGATCATGGTCGTCCATGTCTGTCTCCTCTTTTTTTGCTGGTTGATGGCGGGTGTCCGCCGGTCCGGCGGCTATTCCCCGGCGATGGCGGCGATGCGCAGCCGGGTGATGGCGAAGATCTGCGCCAGGCATTCGCCGAGTTCGGCCTCGCTGTCGTTGCCGAGCCGCCGTTCGAACTCGCGGAAGATTCCATCCTTGGTGTAGCGGCGGGCGGCGATGATGAAGGGGAAGCCGTGCCGCGCCCGGTAGCGCACGTTGAGTTCGTGGATACGGGCCATTTCCGTCCTGCTGAGGGCATCCAGCCCGGCGCTCGCCTGCTCGGAAACCGAGTGCGCGGTCATCGTCCCTTCCTGCGCCTCCGTGCCGGCGAGATCGGGGTGGACGCGAAGCAGCGCGATCTTCTGCGCCGTGGGCACCGCGCCCACGGCCGCCGCCATTGCGCCGTGCAATGCGTCGAAATCGCTGAAGGGGCGCGCCTCCCAGGCGCGTTCGGCAACCCACGGCGAATGCTCGAAGATGCCGCCGAACAGCGCCATGAACGCCTCCCGATCCATGGCGTTGACCCGGTCGATGGACAGTTGCATGAGTGATTTCTCCCTGCCGGCGCGGCCGGCCTTGCCCATGGATGCGCAGGAAACGTCCTTGCGTGATGAGCAGTATATTTTTCGGAAACGGGAGAAATCGGCGCCGCGGCTATACTGAAAATAAGCTGCCTTGATAGCGCAGCCGGCCTCGATGGACGGACACACCAATGCCAAAAGCATCAGATTCACTGGACACCCACCTGCTGCGCGTTCTGTGCACGCTGGTCGCCGAACGCAGCGTCTCGCGCACCGCGATCAGGCTCAACCAGTCGCAGCCGGCGATCAGCAACGCGCTCAAGCGCCTGCGCGACATGTTCAAGGATCCGCTGTTCGCACTGGAAAAAGGCCGCCTGATACCGACCGAAAGAGCGCTCGAACTGCACGGCACGGCGCGCAGCAT
Source organism: Thauera carbonicopians (assembly GCF_025699485.1). Classification (GTDB taxonomy): domain Bacteria; phylum Pseudomonadota; class Gammaproteobacteria; order Burkholderiales; family Rhodocyclaceae; genus Thauera. Next base: position 8,649 of record NZ_JANUXN010000027.1, read on the forward strand.
CCTCGGCGACATCGACAAGCTGTTTGCCGAACACAAGCATTTCGAACCGGCCAGGAGCGCGCAGAGCTTCCGGGTCGGTTCGCCGGATTTCCTCTCCGTGGTCTTTCTTTCAGGCGTCGTCGAGCGCATGCGCCGCGAAGCGCCGCATGCGCACCTGATCGTCCATCCGCTGGGGCCGGGTTTCGACTACCAGCGCGCACTCGCCGAAGGCGAGCTCGACATCGTCATCGGCAACTGGCCGACACCACCGGACAACCTGCACATGACCACGCTGATCGAGGACGACATCGTCTGCGTGGTGGGGAACACGCATTCGCTGGCGCACACGGGCATCAGCGCCGAACAATACCTGCGCGCGGCGCACATCGTGCCCATGCCGTATTCGGTGGTCCACCGCGGCGTGGTGGAAACGCATCTGGCGAGCCTGAACCTGTCGCGCAATGCGGCGGTGGTGCTGCCCTACTTCAGCATGGCACCCTACCTGCTGCCGGGCACCGACCTGGTGTTCACCACCAGCCGCCATTTCGCCCGCCACTTCGCCAGGTTCCTGCCCCTGGCGGTCCTGCCGCCGCCGCTCGATTTTCCGCGCATGCGCTTCTACCAGCTGTGGCACGAACGCACCCACCTGACCGACAGCCACCGCTGGCTGCGCGGCCTGCTGGGCGAAGTGGGCCGGCAGGTGCCGAACGAGGAATACTGACAGCAGCCCCCCAGCCCGCCGGCGCTACTGCCTGAACACCTGTTCCGCCTCGTCCTCGAGTGCCGGACCTGCGACTTCGACCCCGCGCCCGCCGCGATTGAGGATCTCGCGGCAGCCGATGCGCAGTTCATCGCCCGAAGTCGGCAGCAGCGCATAGTTGCGCTCGCTGCCGAGCGCATACACGACGCGCTTCACGCCGCTCCAGAAGATGGCGCCGGCGCACATCGCACAGGGCTCGGCACTGGCATAGAGGGTCGCATCCGCCAGGGTCGCCCGGTCGAATACGCTGCCGGCCTTGCGGACCAGGTTCATCTCGGCATGCCCGGTACCGTCGCACTCGGTCACCTGAGTGTTCTCCGCCTCCGCCAGCACCTCGCCCCCTGCGCCCACGAGCACCGCACCGTAGGCGCCGTTGCCTTTCGCCTTCGCTTGCCGGGACAATTCGATCGCCATGCGCAGATGGCGAAGATCGGTTTCGTCGACTGTATTCATGCCTGTCTTCTCCTGTAAATCGGCGGACGCCCTGCGTACCGAAAGCGGACGCATACCCGGAGGAAGTCTATGCCTTCCTCCGGGCACGGCCATTACCATCCGCTATGTTCCGGATAACGACCTCCTTGTCCTGTGTGGTGTAGGCGCGAAGGCGCCAGATACTAAAAGTATCGACAGAAAAGATTTATGCACTCATTCATTCCGTCGCCGCCTGTCTTTATTCTTCAGCCACCCGCTTCATCCACACACCCCAAAGGAGATGACAATGGCCCGTATGAGAGCAGTCGATGCCGCAGCGGCGGTGATGCGCAAGGAAGGCGTGAGCACCGTGTTCGGCGTGCCCGGCGCCGCGATCAACCCGTTGTACTCGGCGATGAAGAAGAACGGTGGTTTCAACCACGTTCTCGGCCGTCACGTCGAAGGCGCTTCGCACATGGCCGAAGGCTATACCCGCGCCAATGCCGGCAACATCGGCGTCTGCATCGGCACCTCCGGCCCCGCCGGTACCGACATGATCACCGGCATGTACTCGGCCTCGGCCGATTCGATTCCCATCCTCTGCATCACCGGCCAGGCGCCGCGCGCCCGGCTGTACAAGGAAGACTTCCAGGCGGTGGACATCGAATCGATCGCCAAGCCGGTGACCAAGTGGGCGGTGACGGTGCGCGAGCCGGCGCTGGTGCCGCGCGTGTTCCAGCAGGCTTTCCACGTCATGCGCTCCGGCCGCCCCGGCCCGGTGCTGATCGACCTGCCCTTCGACGTGCAGATGGCCGAGATCGAATTCGACATCGACACCTACGAACCGCTGCCGGCGTACAAGCCCGCCGCCACCCGCGCCCAGGCCGAGAAGGCGATGGAGATGCTCAACGCCGCCGAGCGCCCGCTGATCGTCGCCGGCGGTGGCGTGCATAACGCCGATGCCGCCACCCGCCTGCAGGAGTTCGCCGAACTCACCGGCGTGCCGGTGATCCCGACGCTGATGGGCTGGGGCAGCGTGCCCGACGACCATCCGCTGATGGCGGGCATGGTGGGGCTGCAGACCGCCCACCGCTACGGCAACGCGACCATGCTGGCGTCCGACTTCGTCATCGGCATCGGCAACCGCTGGGCCAACCGCCACACCGGCTCGGTCGAGGTCTATACCGAAGGCCGCAAGTTCGTCCATATCGACATCGAGCCGACCCAGATCGGCCGCGTCTTCGGCCCCGACTACGGCATCGTCTCCGACGCCGGCGCGGCGCTCGACCGCCTGCTGGAAGTGGCACGCGAGATGAAGGCCGCCGGCACGCTGCGCGACCGCAGCGCCTGGGTCGCCGACTGCCAGGAACGCAAGCGCACGCTGCAGCGCAAGACGCACTTCGACAACGTGCCGATGAAGCCGCAGCGCGTGTACGAGGAAATGAACCAGGCCTTCGGCAAGGACACCTGCTACGTCAGCACGATCGGCCTGTCGCAGATCGCCGCAGCGCAGTTCCTGCATGTGTACAAGCCGCGCCACTGGATCAACTGCGGCCAGGCGGGCCCGCTGGGCTGGACCATCCCTGCCGCGCTGGGCGTCTGCGCCGCCGATCCGCAGCGCAAGGTGGTGGCGATCTCGGGCGACTACGACTTCCAGTTCATGATCGAGGAACTGGCGGTGGGCGCGCAGTTCAACCTCCCCTACATCCACGTCCTGGTCAACAATGCCTACCTCGGCCTGATCCGCCAGTCGCAGCGCGGCTTCGACATGGACTACTGCGTGCAGCTCGCCTTCGAGAACATCAACGCGCCGGAGACCGAAGGCTATGGTGTCGATCACGTCGCCGTGGTCGAAGGCCTGGGCTGCAAGGCGATCCGCGTGCGCAAGCCGGAGGACGTCGGCCCCGCCTTCGCCCAGGCCCAGCAGTTGATGCAGGAGTTCCGGGTGCCGGTGGTGGTCGAGATCATCCTCGAGCGGGTGACCAACATCTCGATGGGTACCGAGATCAACGCCATCAACGAGTTCGAGGAACTGGCCGAGCGCGGCGAAGACGCCCCGACCGCCATTTCGATGCTCGACTGAGCAAGCCCGCCGGGCCGTCCCGGCACGGCCATGCGCCCCCTTCGGGGGGCGCTCGCGCAGAGGGAAGGGGCATGACGCGCCCCACGACCGACAATAGGAGAACACGACGATGCCAAGATTCGCCGCCAACCTGACCATGCTGTTCAACGAGGTTCCGTTCCTCGAGCGCTTCGAGGCCGCCGCCCAGGCCGGCTTCAAGGGCGTGGAATACCTCTTCCCCTACGCTTTCGACAAGGAGGCGCTGGCCGAGCAGTTGCAGAAGCACGGCCTCACGCAGGTGCTGCACAACCTGCCGGCCGGAAACTGGGAAGGCGGCGAGCGCGGCATCGCCTGCCATCCGGACCGCGTCGGCGAGTTCCAGGACGGCGTCGGCCGTGCGATCGAGTACGCCACCACGCTCGGCTGCAAGCAGATCAACTGCCTGGCCGGCATCACGCCGGCCGGTGCCGATGCCGGCAAGGTCCACGAGACCCTGGTCACCAACCTGCGCTTCGCCGCCGGCAAGCTCGGCGAAGCCGGCATCCGCCTGCTGGTCGAGCCGATCAACACTTTCGACATCCCCGGCTTCCATGTGAATGGCACCGCGCAGGCGATCGCGCTGATCGACGAAGTGGGCTCGGACAAGCTCTTCCTGCAGCACGACATCTACCACATGCAGCGCATGGAGGGCGAACTGGCCAACACCATCGCCCGCCACCTGCCGCGCATCGCCCACATGCAGATCGCCGACAACCCCGGCCGCAACGAGCCGGGCACGGGCGAAATCAACTACGCCTGGCTGTTCCGCTTCATCGACGGCCTCGGCTACGACGGCTGGATCGGCTGCGAGTACAAGCCGGCCGCCGGCACCCGCGAAGGGCTGGGCTGGATCCAGGCCCTGGCAGGCTGACGCGCACACCACGAACACCGCACTCAAGGAGACGACATCATGGCAAACATCGGTTTCATCGGACTCGGCATCATGGGCGCGCCCATGGCGGGCCACCTCATCAACGGCGGCTACACCGTGTACACCTTCACCCACGGCGAGACGCCCAAGGCGCTGATCGACGCGGGCGCGAAGCAGTGCGCCAGCGGCGCCGAAGTCGCACGCAACGCCGACATCATCATCACGATGGTGCCCGACACGCCGCACGTGGAAGACGCGCTGTTCAACCCCGAAGGCGTCGCCGCCGGGCTGTCGAAGGGCAAGATCGTGGTCGACATGAGCTCGATCTCGCCGGTCGCGACCAAGGAGTTCGCCAAGCGCATCAACGCGCTGGGCTGCGAATACCTCGATGCGCCGGTGTCGGGCGGCGAAGTCGGCGCCAAGGCCGCCAGCCTGACCATCATGGTCGGCGGCAGCGAAACGGCCTTCAACAACGTGAAGCCGATCTTCGAGCTGATGGGCAAGAACATCACCCTGGTCGGCGGCAACGGCGACGGCCAGATCACCAAGGTCGCCAACCAGATCATCGTCGCGCTGAACATCGAAGCCGTCGGCGAAGCGCTGCTGCTGGCCGCCAAGGCCGGCGCCGACCCCGCCAAGGTGCGCCAGGCGCTGATGGGCGGCTTCGCCAACTCGCGCATCCTCGAAGTGCATGGCGAGCGCATGGTCAAGCGCACCTTCGATCCGGGCTTCCGCATCGAACTGCACCAGAAGGACCTGAACCTGGCGCTGACCACGGCCCGCCAGCTCGGCGTGTCGCTGCCCAACACCGCCACGGCGCAGGAACTGTTCAATGCCTGCGCCGCGCACGGCGGCAAGGCCTGGGACCACTCGGCGATGGTTCGCGCGCTGGAGAAGATGGCCAATTTCGAAATTGGACAATGACGGCCGGCTTACCGGCCAGCCCCCCCCCCCGACAATAATGAAGTGCCGGCATCGACCGGCACCCGGGCGACGGACCTTCTCCCTCCCCTCGACCGTCCGTCGCCCACCCATCGAAGGAGATCATCACGATGCGCCATCTCGCCATCGAAGTCGGATCATTCCGCTTCGTCGCCCGCATGGAAGAAGCCGCTGCGCCCAAGACCTGCGCCGCTTTCCTAGAACTGCTGCCTTTCTCGAACCAGGTCATCCACTCGCGCTGGAGCGGCGAGGCCGTATGGGTGCCGCTGGGTGAATTCGACACCGGCCTCGGCTTCGAGAACCACACCAGCCATCCCTCGCGCGGCGACATCCTGCTGTATCCGGGCGGCTTCTCCGAGACGGAGATCCTGTTCACCTATGGCAGCAGCTGCTTCGCCAGCAAGATGGGACAACTCGCCGGCAACCACTTCCTGACCGTGGTCGAAGGCGGCGATCAACTTTACGAAATGGGCCGCACCGTGCTGTGGAAGGGCGCGCAGTGGATCCGTTTCACCGACATCGGAGAGCGCTGATCATGAAACCCACACACATGCTGAGCCTGGAAGACGCCAGGCGCATCGCCGCCGCTGCGGAAACCGAGGCACGTGACAACGGCTGGTCGGTCAGCATCGCGATCTGCGACGCCGGCGGCCACGCCCTGTGGCTGCAGCGCATGGACGGCGCACCGCTGATGAGCGCCGCCGTCGCCCCCGAAAAGGCGCGCACCTGCGTGCTCAGCGGCAAGCCGAGCAAGGTCTACGAAGACATGGTCAACAACGGCCGCTTCGCCGCGCTGGCGATGCCGGTGGTGCCGCTCGAAGGCGGCGAACCGATCGTCGTCGACGGCAACGTCGTCGGCGCCGTGGGCGTATCCGGCGTCAAGGCCGGCGAAGATGCCCAGGTTGCCCGCGCAGGCGTGGCCGCCCTTACCGCACATCAGGGAGATGCAGCATGAAACGCGAACGCAGCGCCCGCATTCTCGCCACCCTCGGCCCCGCCAGCTCCAGCCGCGAGCAGATTCGCGCGCTGGCCGAGGCCGGCGCCGACGTCTTCCGCCTGAACTTCAGCCACGGCAGCCATGAGGACCACGCCGAACGTCTGCGGACGATCCGCGAAGTCGAGCAGGAAATCGGCCGCCCGATCGGCGTGCTGATGGACCTGCAAGGCCCCAAGCTGCGCGTCGGCCGCTTCGCCGAAGGCAAGGTGACGCTCGCCGCCGGGGCATCCTTCCGCCTCGATCTCGACCCCGCCGCCGGTGACGCCAGCCGTGCCAACCTGCCCCATCCCGAGATCTTCGCCGCACTCGAAGCCGGCACCGAGCTGCTGCTCGACGACGGCAAGCTGCGCCTGCGCGTCGACGCCTTCGGCGCCGATTTCGCCGAGACCACGGTGCTGGTCGGCGGCGTGCTGTCGGACCGCAAGGGCGTCAACGTGCCGGGCGTGGTGCTGCCGATCTCGCCGCTGACCGCCAAGGACCGCGCCGACCTCGACTTCGGCCTGACCCTGGGCGTCGACTGGGTGGCGCTGTCCTTCGTGCAGCGTGCGGAAGACCTGCGCGAAGCGCGCGAGATCATCGGCGACAGTGCCTGGATCATGGCCAAGCTGGAAAAGCCCGCAGCCATCGACCAGCTCGAACCCATCGTCGCGCTGGCCGACGGCATCATGGTGGCGCGCGGCGACCTCGGCGTCGAACTGCCGCCGCAGCAGGTGCCGGTGCTGCAGCGGCGCATCGTGCGCGCCTCCCGCGCCGCCGGCAAGCCGGTGGTGGTCGCCACGCAGATGCTCGAATCGATGATCACGTCGCCGGTGCCCACGCGCGCCGAAGCTTCGGACGTCGCCACCGCGATCTACGACGGCGCCGACGCGGTGATGCTGTCGGCCGAATCGGCTTCCGGCCAGTATCCGGTCGAAGCGGTCAGCATCATGCACCGCATCATCTGCGAAGTGGAGCACGATCCCGCCTGGCGCGCCGGCCTGGAAGCCAGCCACACCCCGGCGGCGGCGAACACGCCGGATGCGATCTGCTGCGCGCTGCGCCGCGTCACCGGCCTGCTCGAACCCGCCGCCACCGTGGCCTACACCACGTCCGGCTTCAGCGCCCTGCGCGCCAGCCGCGAACGTCCGGTGGCGCCCATCCTCGCGCTGACGCGGCAACTGCCGACCGCGCGCCGGCTGGCGCTGGCGTGGGGCGTGCATGCGGTGCCGTTCGAGGAAGTGCACGATGTCACCGAGATGGTCGAGCACGCCGCGAACACCGCCGTCAGCCATGGCTTCGCCAAGCCCGGCGACGACGTCGTCATCATCGCCGGCCTGCCCTTCGGCCACAGCGGCACCACCAACCTGCTGCACGTGGCGCGCATCCCGCGCTGACGAAGCGCTTTCCAGCCCTCGGCACTCTGCCCGCACCGGCAGAGTGCTTTTTTTTTGCGGGAGCGCGGCACCCCCGGCTGAAGCCGCTCCCTACGAAAACCTCCTATTCAGCTCATGGACAAGGCGCCGCAGGCCGTGCGCCATTCGCGTGCGAGTTGCGCCATCAATTCCGCCGCCGGCAGCGCCCGCGCCGCGGCCACGCCCTGGCCGGCCCACAGCGAAAGATGGTCCGCCCGCCCCTGCGCCGCAGCCGCCCGGCGCAAGGGACCGGTGAGGACGTTCTGGACGGGATATGGCGGCACGCTGGCTTCGTCGCCGGCGAGCCGCTCCATCATCGCGTTGACGATGCCGCGCGCCGGGCGGCCGGAATAGATCCGCGTCACGCGCGTATCCATGGCGCCGGCAGCGGCCATCGCGGCACGCTGCGCCGGGACGATGCCCGACTCGGCGCAGGCGAGGAAGGCCGTGCCCAGCTGCGCCGCCTGCGCGCCCAATGCCTGCGCCGCGGCGATGCCGCGCCCGTCCATGATGCCGCCGGCGGCGATCACCGGAATGGACAGCGCATCCACGCACTGCGGCACCAGTGCCATGGTGCCGATCATGCCGGCGGCGAAATCCTCCGCCGATGGCTGCCCACGGCCTTCCGCCATTCCGCTTCGCGGCAGGAAAGTGCCCCTGTGCCCGCCCGCCTCCATGCCGGAAGCGCAGACCGCGTCCGCACCCACCGCCTGCCATGCCAGCGCCTCGGCCGGCGTGGTCGCGGTGCCGATCACGAAGCTGCCGGCCTCATCCTTCAGGCGCCGCACCTGCGCCGCATCGAGGATGCCGAAAGTGAAGCTCGCCACCGCCGGCCGAGCGGCGATCAGCGCCTCGAACTGCGCGCCGAAATCCTCGCACCAGCGCGCCGGTACCTCGGGCGCCAGGCCGAACTCGGCATACAGCGGCGCGAGCCGCGCCATCGCCGCCTGCACGACGGCAGGATCGGGTGAAGGCATGGCCTGCACGAACAGGTTCATGCCGAAGGGCTTGCCGGTGGCCGCGCGCACCGCGGCGGCAGCTTCGGCGATCGCCTCGGGTGAACGCATGCCGCAGCCCAGCATGCCGAGCCCGCCCGCCTGCGAGACTGCGGTGGCCAGCCGAGGCGTGTCGGAGCCCGCCATCGGGCCCTGGATGATGGGCAGGTCGATGCCGAGGCGCTGCAGGAGGGGATTCATGGGTCGGGTTCCGGAGCAAATGGATCGGACAGGTCTCGCCGATGCGAGTGTGGCACGCCCGCGGCAATTGATGAATACAGCTTCAGACGCATCCTGCCGAGCTGCGCGTGACCGACCGCCCTGCCTCAAGCACCCGGCTGACGAGAGCCTCGACGGAACACCAAGGGCGAACCGCCATGCGAGCGCTTCACCATCCAGCTTGCCAGGGCCGAATCCATGTAATCGGCATGACCGGGAAACCAATCCATGAGGGCATGAGCCAGCTCGCGAACGATTCCAGTGTTCCCGCCGGCGAGCGCCTGCTGAACTTCACGCACCGACTCCAGCACTTTGGCATGCTCGTCGATATGACAGTCAGCGGCAGGAAAACCGCTGTCCTTCATCCAGCCATCCTCCTCTCCGAAGTGGGCCGTGGCATGATCGGCAAATGCCGCCAGAGCCTGCCCCAGCGTCGCATCGGGTGCCTGAAGCAATGCATCGACCAACTCGACGAATTCACGATGCGTGGCATCCATCACCGCATGGCCGAGCAGATACCGATCCTCCCAGCCAAAGCCCACCTGCTCTTCAAGCATGGTCCATCTCCAAAAAATTCCGAACACGCATGACCCGGTTCTCAGCCTCCCAGTCCGACCGGCGCGGGGGCGATGTTCACGATTCGGGAGAACAGCGCCGCATACTCGCCCGCCGCTCCCTGCCACGGGTTGTCGTTGGCCAGAAAGGCGGCATCGATCTCGGCCCAGTCCTCGGCGCTCAAATGGGCTTTGGCGAGCGGAAAGATCATGCGCTCTTCCATGTTCATGTGTTGCCACTCGTGCGCCGTATACGTCTTGAGTGCCGCCTGGAAGCCGGCCAGGCCGGCAACGCCGTTTTGGCGATAGGTTTCGAGTGCAGTGCGCAGGGCGGCGATTCGCTCATCGCCCTGGCGATGCTCTTCTTCCAGGTGCTCGATGATCGGCAGCGCCTCTTTGCTGCGCAGGCGCAGCTTGGCAAACAGAAAGGCATCCTCCTTCGGGTGATGGACCTTCTCGGGCACTTTGTCGATGTAGTCGATCATGGACGCCATCAGGTTGAAATCGGGCTGCAGCCGCCCGGCCTCGATGCCGGCGACGAGCGTGCCCAGGCCGCTCAGCATCGCCGCCAGCGCGCGGTGCTCATCGTGGATGATGTCGAGTGATTCGTAGCTCATGGTCGGGTTCCTTGCGAATGCAACGCGGGGCTCAGACACCGAGATGCGTCTGGATCAGTTCCGGCTGCGCGCGGATCTCGTCGCTGCTGCCGTCGAACACCACCTGTCCTTTCACCAGGATCATCGCGCGGTCGCAGATGCTGGTGACGGCGCCGTGGTTCTTGTCCACGATCACGGTGGCGATGCCGGTCTTGCGGATTTCCTTGACGATGCGCCAGATCTCCATCGCGATCAGCGGCGCCAGGCCTTCGGTGGCCTCGTCGAGGATCAGCAGGTCGGGATTGGTCATCAGCGCGCGGCCGATGGTGAGCATCTGCTGCTCGCCGCCCGACAACTGCCAGCCGCCGTTGTCGATGCGTTCGCCCAGGCGCGGAAAGGTCTCCATCACGCGGTCGAAGGTCCATTCACGGCGGCCATCGACGCCCGCGCGGGCCGACATCAACAGGTTCTCGCGCACCGTCAGACTCTTGAAGATGCCACGGCCCTCGGGCACATAAGCGATGCCCTGCTGTGCCGTCCGATAGGTGCGGGCCCTGGTGTAGTCGTCACCGCGCACCAGCACCCTCCCATGGCGAGGACGGACGACGCCGAGCATGCTCTTGATCAGCGTCGACTTGCCCATGCCGTTGCGGCCCATCAACGCGATGCCCTCGCCCTCGCGGATGTTGAAGTCGATGCCGTGCAGGATGTGGCTGGCGCCGTAATAGGTGTGGATTTCCTTGGCTTCGAGCAGCATGTTAGACATGGAAACTGTCCTCCGTACCCAGATAGGCCTGCTGGACGGCCACGCTGGCCTTGATCTGCGCGGGGGGGCCGCACTCCAGCAACTGGCCGTTGACCATCACCGTGATCATGTCCGCGACCGCGAACACCGCATCCATGTCGTGCTCGACGAGCAGGATGCCGCGCGTCCGGCGCAGGCGCTTGAGCACCTCGACCATGCTTGCCGATTCTTCCGAGCCCATGCCGGCCAGCGGCTCGTCGAGCAGCAGCACCTGCGCATCGGTGGCGAGCACCATGGCGATCTCGAGCTGACGCTGTTCGCCGTGGCTGAGCACGCCCGACACCCAATCCACGCGCTTGCCCAGGCCGGCTTCCTCGATGCAGGTGCGCGCCTTGTCCAGCGCCCATTCCGCCTCCATCGCCTTGCTGAAGATGCGCCACGGCTGTTGGCGGCGCGACTGCGCGGCCAGGCGCACGTTCTCCAGTACCGAGAACTGCGGGAAGATGTTGGTGCGCTGGTAGCTGCGGCCGATGCCGACCTGCGAGCGCTGCGCGGCGCTGAGCCGGGTGATGTCCTGGCCCATGAAGTGGATCCTGCCCTCGCTGGGCGGCAGATCGCCCGACAACATGTTGATGCAGGTCGACTTGCCGGCGCCGTTCGGCCCCAGCAGCACATGGATCATGCCGCGCTCCAGCGTCACGCTGATGTCCTGGTTGGCCACCAGGCCGCCGAAACGGCGAGTCAGCCTGTCGGCCTGCAGCAGCACTTCCTGCTTCGTCCTTTCACTCATTTGGCCTCTCCCCCTTGCAGGGCACGCTTGATGCGGCCCGGAACCCCCGCCAGGCCGCCCGGCAGGAACAGCACCACGGCAACGATCACGCCGCCCATCAGAAGCTGCCAGTACTTGGTGATGTCGGCGAATATCTCGCGCATCGCCTCGAAGGCGAAGGCGCCGGCCACCGCACCGGCCAGATTGCCCATGCCACCCAGGATGACCATCAGCAGCACGTTGCCCGACTCGTGCCAGGACAGCAGCTCCGGGGTGACGAAACCGAACAGCACCGCGTACAGGAAGCCCGCCAGCCCGCCGAGCGCACCCGCCAGCGTGAAGGCGCCGAGCTTGTAGCGGAAAGTGAAGTAGCCGAGCGACTGCATGCGGTGCTCGTTGCTCTTGATGCCCACCAGCACGCGGCCGAAAGGCGACTGCAGCAGCCGCGCCAGGAAGAGGTACACCAGCACCATCATCGCCAGGATGAAATAGAACAGGTGCACCTCGTTCGTCAGCTCGAAGGGCTCCCAGCCGAAGATCGCGGCCGACGGTTTGTTGTCGAGGTACATGCCGTCCGAGCCGCCGCCCAGCGGCGTGTCGTGGAAGATGAAGTAGGCCATCTGGGCAAAGGCCAGCGTCACCATGATGAAGTAGATGCCCTTGGTGCGCAGCACGAAGAGGCCGACGACGAAGGCCGCCAGCGCCGACAGCGCGATCGATGCCGGCAGCACGACCCACAGGCTGGCGGCATCGTACTGCGGGCTCAGCAGCGCGACCGCGTAGGCCGCGATGCCGAAGTAGGCCGCGTGGCCGAAGCTGACCAGGCCGGTGAAACCCACCAGCAGGTCCAGGCTCATGGCGAAGATCGCCATCACCAGGACCTTGCCGACGATCTCGATGTAGAAGGATTCGCCCGACAGCGGCACGCAGGCGATGATCGCGACGGCGATCAGTTTGGGAAGCAGGGAAGCATGTGCGTTCATGGTTTCAGCCTTTCTTCAGGATGCCTTCGGGGCGCCACAGCAGGACCACAGCCATCACCACGTACACCACGATGCCCGACAGCTCGGGGATCAGCACCTTGCCGAAGGTGTCGGCGAAACCGACGATCAGGGCCGCGACCAGCGCGCCCCACACCGAGCCGATGCCGCCGATGACGACGATCACGAAGGAGATGATCAGCACGTGGCTGCCCATGTTCGGAAACACCGACGAGATCGGCGCCGCCAGCATGCCGGCCAGTGCGGCCAGCGCCACGCCGAGCGCGAACACCACGCGGTAGATCATGTCGATGTTGATGCCGAGCGACTCGACCATGCTGCGGTCGTCGTTGCCGGCGCGGATCATCATGCCCAGGCGCGTGCGCTGGATGACGTAATAGAGAGCCACGGCCAGCGCGACACACACCGCCGAGATCGCCAGCCGATACACCGGGTAGCTCATCACCTCGGTGAGCTGGATCGAGGCATCGAGAAAGGCCGGGATGGCAACGCCGTGCACGTCGTCACCCACCAGCAGGCTGCGCAGTTGCTCGAAGATCAGGATGAGGCCGTAGGTCAGCAGTACCTGCTCGAGGTGGTCGCGCTTGTACAGATGCGAGAACAGCGCCCACTCCAGAATGGCACCGAAGACCAGGGCCAGTGGAATGCCGAGCACGATCGCCATCACCAGGCTGCCGGTGGCGCTGCTCAGCACGAAGGCCAGATAGGCGCCGACCATGTAGAAACTGCCGTGCGCCAGGTTGATGATCCCCATGATGCCGAACACCAGCGTCAGACCGCTTGCCACCAGGAAGAGGAGCAAACCGTACTGCAGCGAGTTCAGCGTCTGGATCAGGAAGCTTGCGAAATCCATGACTGTCCCCCGCCCGGCAGGCACACGCCCGCCGGGACGACAAAGGCTTAGGAATGAAGGATGGAAAGCCGGACGCTCAGAGCTTGCAGCCGCGGGCCGGGTCTTCGAGGCCCTTCGAGACGATCTCGACCACGACGTTCTCGCCGCCCTTGACTTCGCGCATGTAAATGTCCTGCACCGGGTTGTGCGCCCGGGACAGCGTGAAGGCGCCGCGCGGGCTGTCGATCGTGGCGGACTCCATGCCCTTGATGAGTTCTTCCTTCCTACCCGGATCGCCGCCGGCGGCGCGCAGGCCGGCGTCGTACATCTGCGCCGCGTCGTAGCCCTGCACCGCATAGACGTCGGGCTGCATCCTGTAGCGCGCGGCGTACTTCGTGCGGAACGCCGCATCCCTGGCGTTCGTCAGGCCGTCGGCATAGTGCAGCGTGGTCAGCAGGCCTTCGCCGGCGGCGCCCATCGCATCGAGATTGCCGTCGGTCAGGAAGCCCGGGCCGTACAGCGGGATGCTGCTCTTGAGGCCCGCCGCAGAATAGTCGCTGACGAACTTGGCCGCGCCGGCGCCGGCGAAGAACACGAACACCGCATCGGGCTTGAGCGAGGCGATCTCGGTCAGGAAAGGCTGGAACTCGACGTTCGGGAAGGGCAGCGTCATCTCCTTGGCGATCTTGCCGCCGCCCTTCTCGAAGGCCTCCTTGAAGCCGGCGACCGACTCCTCGCCGAAGGAATACTTCCAGGTCACCGTCACGATGTTCTTGAGCCCCTTCCTCGCCAGCGCCTCGCCCATCGCATAGGACGGCTGCCAGGCCGAGAACGACGAACGGAACACGTAGGGCGAACACAGCGGGCCGGTCAGATCGTTGGCGCCCGCATTCGGCACGATCATCAGCGTCCTGGTGTCGCGCGCCACCTTGGCCATCGCCAGCGCGACACCCGAATGCACGGTGCCGACCAGCACGTCCACTTTCTCGCGCGAGACCAGCTTCCTCGCGTTTTCGGTCGCTTTCGCCGGGTTGGACTCGTCATCCACCACGGCGTATTCCACTTCGCGGCCGCCGAGCTTGCCGCCGTTTTCTTCCACGTACTGCTTGAAACCGTTGGTGATGGCGTTGCCCAGCGCGGCATAGGTGCCGGTGTAGGGCAGCATCAGGCCGACCTTGATCTTGTCGGCGGCATGCGCGCCGCCGATGCTGGCGGCGGCGATTGCGAGGCTCAGCGCGGTGCTGCCGGCGATCTTGACTGTCTTTCCCATGATGTCTCCTTCTTTGAATGTGCTTGAATTCGTGGTGTCGTAGCGTGTTGCGCTGGTGGTCCTGGCGGCGGGGGGCGCGGTGCCACGGCAGTGCACCTGCCGCCAGCGGCTCACACGAAGCGGGTGCTGACGCTGCCGAGCGACTGGATGCGCAGGCTGACGTTGTCCCCTGCGGCGACCGACACGGCCTCGGTCACGCCGCCGGACAGGATCATCGTGCCGGCGGGAATTTCCTCGCCGCGCGCACCCAGGTGGTTGGCCAGGGCCGCGATCGCCGCCGCCGGGTGCCCCAGCACCGCGGCGCCGGCGCCGATCGCGACGGGTTCGCCGTTCTTCTCGAGCACCACGCCCAGGGTGCGCAGATCCAGCCCGGCCACGGCGGCCGCCTGGCCGCCGAGCACGAAACGGCTCGACGAGCAGTTGTCGGCGATCACGCTCTTGAGGTCGAATTTGAAGTCCTTGTAGCGCGAGTCGATGATCTCGATGCCCGGCATGACGAAATCGGTCGCCGCCAGCACGGCGCCGATGTGGCAGCCCGGCCCCTTCAGCGCGCGCTTGGTGACGAACACGATTTCCGGCTCGACCTTTGGGTGGATCAGCCTGGCGGCCTCGATCTCGCCGCCGTCGGGCTCGCTGAAATAATCGACCAGCCAGCCGAAGACCGGCGTCTCGACGCCCATCTGCTTCATCTTGCCGCGCGAGGTCAGCCCGGCCTTGAGGCCGACCACGCGGTTGCCGCGCGCCAGCTTGCGGCGCAGGATCTCGGCCTGGATCGCGTAGGCGTCGCCCCAGTCCATGTCGGGATGGGCCTCGGTGATCTTCACCACCTCGTGGGCCTGCAGCTCGGCGTTCTCGAGATGTTCGGCAAGCTGCTCGATGGTTTGTTGACTGAGCGTCATGGATGGACTCCTGTTTGGTTTGTACGGATCAGACGAAACGCACCGAGCAGCCGCCGATGCCGCCGATGCTCATGCGCAGGTTGTCGCCCCTGGCGACCGGAACCATCGCGCCCATCGCGCCCGACAGCACGATGTCCCCGGCCTCGAGCGCGATGCCCAGCCCGCCGAGCATGTTGGCCAGCCACACCATGGCATTGACCGGATGCGCCATGGTCGCGGCGCCGGCGCCGGTGACGACGATCTCGCCGTTCTTCTCCAGCACCATGCCGGCCAGCGCGAGATCGATGCCGGCGACATCGACCAGTTGGTCGCCGAGCACGAACACGCCGCACGAGGCGTTGTCGGCCACGGTGTCCTGGATGCGGATCTTCCAGTCCTGGATGCGGGAATCGACGATCTCGAAAC
Organism: Thauera carbonicopians; assembly: GCF_025699485.1. GTDB lineage: Bacteria > Pseudomonadota > Gammaproteobacteria > Burkholderiales > Rhodocyclaceae > Thauera. Next base: position 24,386 of record NZ_JANUXN010000027.1, read on the forward strand.
AGGCCATCACGCCTTCGGTGGCGGCCAGCACGTCGGCGGCGGTGACGCCAGGCCCCTGCAGATCGTGCTTGAGCAGGAAGGCGATCTCGCCTTCAGCCTTGGGCTGGATCAGCGAATCCATGGAGATGGATTCGCCTTCGTTGTAAACCATGCTGTCGAGCAGGTAGCCGAAGTCCGGCTGATGCACGCCCAGCATGTTCATCACCGCCTTGCTGGTGACGCCGATCTTCTTGCCGACGACACGCGCGCCCTTTTCCAGCCGGCGCGCGATCATGCGCTGCTGGACGTGGTAGGCGTCCTCGATCGTCATGTCCGGATGCGCCGCGCTCAGCGGCGCGATCGGCGTGCGCGCGACGAGCGCCTCGTACAGCGCATCGCCCAGCGACTCGATGGTGTTCTGGTCCATGGTGCCCTTCCTCACAGCTTGATGCAGACGTTCTTGAGATCGGTGTAGAACTCGAGCGAGTGCAGGCCGCCCTCACGGCCGATGCCCGACTGTTTGGAGCCACCGAACGGAGTGCGCAGGTCGCGCAGGAACCAGCTGTTCACCCACGAGATGCCGACTTCCATCTTCTGCGCCACGCGGTTGGCACGCGCCACGTCACGGGTCCAGATCGCGGTGGCCAGGCCGTACTTGTTGTCGTTGGCCTTCTCCAGCACTTCCGCTTCGGTGTCGAACGGCGCGATGTGGCAGCAGGGCCCGAAGATCTCTTCCTTGATCACGCGCGCGGTCTCGGGCAGGCCGGTCCAGATCGTCGGCTGCACCCAGCAGCCGTCCTGCAGTTCGCCGGCCATCTCGGGCACGCCGCCGCCGGTCACCACCGTGGCGCCCTCTTCCACTGCCAGGCGGCAGTAGGACAGCACCTTCTCCTGGTGCTCCTTGCTGATCAGCGGCCCCATGTCGGTCGCCGCATCGTCCGGCACGCCGATCTTCATCGCCTCGGCGCCCGCCTTCAGCGCGGCGACGAAGCTGTCGAAGACAGGACGCTCGACATACACCCGCTCGGTGCCCAGGCAGACCTGGCCGCAGTTGGCGAAGGCCGAGCGCAGCGTGCCTTCGATCGCCGCATCGAAATCGCAGTCGGCAAACACGATCGCCGCATTCTTGCCGCCCATTTCCAGCGAAACCGGGCGCGAGCCGATGGCGGCGGCGCGGTTGATGATTTCGCCGGTGCGGGTCTCGCCGGTAAAGGTGATGGCATCGACATCCGGGTGCGAAGTGACGAATTCGCCCGCCGAGTTCGGGCCGAAGCCATGAACGACGTTGTACACCCCCTTGGGGATGCCGACCTTGTTCATCACTTCGCCCAGCAGCGCCGCAGTGCGCGGCGTCTCTTCCGAGGGTTTGACCACCACGGTGTTGCCGCAGGCCAGCGCCGGGCCGACTTTCCAGGTCATCAGCAGCAGCGGCAGGTTCCACGGGCAGATCACGCCGACCACGCCGACCGGACGGCGATAGCCGTAGTTGATGCACGAGCCGCCGTCGGGCGTGGCCATCTCGAAGAATTCGGTGGAGGCGTTCCTGATCATGTCGGCGAAGACCTTGAAGTTCGCCGCGCCGCGCGGAATGTCGATATGCGCGGCGAGGCTCCGCGGCTTGCCGGTGTCGGCGCACTCGGCCGCGAGGAATTCGTCGAAACGGGCATCGATCTCGGCGACCAGGGCTTCGAGCAGCTCGACGCGGCGCGCCAGCGACATCGTTCCCCAGGGGCCTTTCAGCGCGGCGCGCGCGGCGGCCACCGCGGCATCGACCTCGGCCTTGCCGGCTTCGGCGACCTTGCCGATGACGGTGTTGGAGATCGGCGTCCGGTTGTCGAACCATTTGTCGGTGGCTACGTACTCGCCGTCGATGAAGTTGAGGATCTTGTCTGCAAGCATGCGTGTTCTCCGCCGCCCAGCGCGGCGGCTCTCGGTTACGCATCCGCCGCCTTTAGGCACGTGGCGGATGCAGGGGATCGGGTCGTGTCAGGCCCGGCGCTGCCGCCGGGCAGCGGCTCGGATCAGGTCACCACGCCCAGGAAGCGGTCGTTGAGCTTGCGGTCGTGGTAGAAGATGCCGGTGCCGACCTCGTCGAAGGTCCAGGTCAGCGGTTGATGGTCGGGGTAGGTCTCGTAGCCGCCGCAGAAGGTCTCGAAGCGGTTGCCCGACGGATCGAAGGCATAGATCGTGGTGCCGCGGGTGACGCCGTGGCGGGTCGGGCCGATGTCGATCGACACCTTGTTCATCGACATGATGTCGGCCGCGCGCAGCACCTGCTCCCAGCTTCCCAGCAGGAAGGACAGGTGATGCAGCCTGCCCGGTTCGGGGTGGCAGACGAAGGCCAGATCGTGGGCCTTGTGCGAGCAGGAAATGAAGGTCGCCAGCAGCGCCTCGCCGTCTTCCATCAGGATGCGCTCGACCAAGTGGAAACCCAGCACTTCGGTGAAGAGCTTCAGGTTCTCTTCGATGTTCGGGCCGTACAGCAGGCAGTGATCGAAGCGGTGCGGGGCGATGCCGTGCTCGGCTGCAGGGATCCAGGGATCGGGGTTGGTGTAGGGCTGGCCGTTGCCGACGTCGGTCTTGTCGGCGTACAGCTCCATGACGTGGCCGGTGGGGGTGGTGAAACGCACACGCTCGCCGGTTTCCAGCAATTCGCCCGCGGGGATGCGCTCGGTGGCGACGCCGTAGGCCTGCAGGTCCTTGTCGAACTGCTCGAGCGTGGCCCTGTCCTTGACCTTGAAGCCCATCAGGTCCATGCCGGCACGGTCGGCCTGGCGCAGGATCACGCTGTTGTGGTCACGCTCGTCCCAGGCCTTGAAATAGACCCGGCCCTGGGCATCGCGGCCGGTCTCGACCAGACCGAGCATGTTCTTGTAGAACTCGACGCTTTCGTCGATATCCAGCACGCGCAGCTGGATGTGGCCAGGGCGCATCACTCCGGTGGTTGCCATCTTTGATCTCCTCTTCGGGTCGTTGGCGGGACTCGCGCCTTGTGGGCGGCACGCTGTCCCCTGCTTGCGTCGGTGGCGGGACGATGTCCGCCCCTGTTGCTGAAACCTGTTTCCCCTGCGCCCGGCGCTCAGGCGCAGACCTTCTTCTTCATCTTTCCCAGTACCGCCAGGCGGATGTCCGACAGCGGTTTCACCCGGCAGGCCAGCACGATGCCGGCGCCCTCCTCCTCGGCGCTGACATGCTCCCTGCTCATCGCCCGCGCGCAGAAGGCGCCGGATTCGATCCGCACCTTGCACACCCCGCAGCCGCCGCCGCGGCAGCCCACCGGGATGCCGCACTTGCCGAGCCGCTCCATGCCGGCCAGCAGGGTTTCATGCTCGCCGCAGCGGAACGCTTCGCCGGTGTCGGCGACCGTCACCGCGAAGTAGGTCCTTGCGGCGGCTGTCGCCTCGGCCTCCCGCCGGGCCGCGCCAAGGGCGGCCTGTTCCCCCTCGGCGGGCGTCGCAGCTATCGAGCGCGGGAGCCGTTCCATCTCAGGCCACCTGCCGTTCCTGCTGCGGTTCGAGGAAAGCCTTCATCCGCTCGGCCTGCAGCTCGCGGGCGAGGACAACGCTCTTTTCCTTGACGTGGCCATAGCCACGGATCTCCTCCGGCACACTGGCCAGGGCCACCGCAGCGGCGTGGTTGGCTGGGGTAAGCCGGGCGAGGATCTGCTCCAGCAAGACGATGTAGTCCTCGATCAGTTGGCGTTCCATGCGGCGCTCGGCAGCCTTGCCGAACACATCCAGCGCGGAGCCGCGCAAGCGCTTCAGGCCTGCCAGACGCTTGAAAGCCTTGAACATCCACGCCCCGTACTGCTTCTTCTGCAGATGGCCGGTGGCGGGGTCGGTCTTGGCCAGCAGCGGCGGCGCCAGGTTGTATTTCACCGAGTAGCCGTGCGGGAACTGCGCATCCAGCTCGGCCAGGAAAGCCGGGGCGGTATGCAGGCGGGCGACTTCGTATTCGTCCTTGTAGGCCATCAGCTTGTACAGCTGGCGGGCGGCGGCCTCGGACAGCGCGCTGCCGGAGGCGGCGCGCTGCTCGGCGGCGACGACACGCTGGATGACTTCGGCGTAGCGCCTGGCGTAGGCCTCGTCCTGGAACGCGATCAGCTCGGGCACGCGGACTTCGGCCAGACGCTTCACCTCGCCTTCGGCGACGATCGAATCGACGATGGCTCGCGCCGCAGGCGACAGCTGCGGCCGCCGGTGCAGGGTGATCACCGTGCCGCCGCTGGCCAGCCGCGCCGCTTCGGCTTCGACGAAGGCGCGATCGACCACCGCCAGGCGGCCCCAGCGGAACGCGGCCAGGCTCATGTCGACCGCCACGCCCGACTGGCGGATGGCTTCTTCGATCGATTCCGCCTGCAGCGGGATGGTGCCCGCCTGGAAAGCGACGCCGACCATGAAGTTGTTGGTCGCCATGGCATCGCCGAACAGGCCCTCGGCCAGCGCCTGGCCGTCGAGGAAGACGTTGTCCGCCGTGCGCGTGACGCGGTCGATGCCCGCACTCAGGCCGCCGACGGCCGGAAACAGCGTCTTGCGGTTGGCCACCATCTGTCCGGTCGGCGTCTCCGTGGTCGATACCACCGCGATCGTGCGGTCCGGGCTGCACTTGTCCAGGTTCTTGGGGTCGGTGGCATTGAGGATGTCGAAACCCAGGTAGAGGTCGGCGCGGCCGTCCGAGATCTTGTTCGAGCCCTTGAACGGCGCATGGGTGATCTTGATGTCGGAGATCACCGCGCCGCCCTTCTGCGCCAGGCCGGTCTGATCGAGGCCGATCACGTGCTTGCCCTCGAGACGCGCGGCCTTGGCCAGCGTCGCCACCACCGTGACCGAACCCGTGCCGCCGATGCCCATGACGTGGATGCCGACGCCGATCGTGTCATCCACTTTTTTCGGCGGCACCGGCAGTTCTCGCTCGAACACCGGGATGCGCCCTTTCCGGCGCTTCGGCGCATCCTCGGCAGCCGGTGCGGGATTCGGCGTGATCGTCAGGAAAGACGGACAGAAGCCTTTCACACAGCTGTAGTCCTTGTTGCACGAGGACTGATGGATGCGGGTCTTGCGGCCGAACTCGGTGTGCACCGGCTCGACGCTCATGCAGTTCGAGACCTCGCCGCAATCGCCGCAGCCTTCGCACACACGCTCGTTGATGACGACGACTTCGGCCGGCTCCTCGGCCCTGCCCCGGCTGCGCGCCCGGCGCAGCTCCGCCGCGCACTCCTGGTCGTGCAGCAGCACGGTGGTGCCCGGCGTCGCTGCCAGCACGCGCTGGGCCTCGTCGAGGCGGTCGCGGTGCCAGACCTCGGTGCCGCCGGGCAGGCTCACCGCATTGAAGCGCGACGGATCGTCGGTGGTGACGATGATCTTCCTGACCCCGTTGGCCAGCAGCTCGGACACCATGCCGGTCACCGGCGCCTCGCCCTGGATGGCCTGGCCGCCGGTCATCGAAGTGTGGGCGTTGCGCAGCAGCTTGAAGGTGATGTTGACCCCGGTCGAGGCCGCATAGCGGATCGCCAGGCTGCCCGAGTGCGCATAGGTGCCGTCGCCCATGTTCTGGAAGATGTGCTGCGCCTCGGTGAAGGGTGCCATGCCGATCCACTGCGTGCCCTCTGCGCCCATGTGGGTGCCCATGACCACGTTGCGCCCCATCCACATCGCCATCGTGTGGCAGCCGATGCCGGCCGACACGATGCTGTCGTCGACCGCCTTCGTCGAACTGTTGTGCGGACAGCCCGAGCAGTACCAGGCGGTGCGCACCGCGGTCGGCAGCTTGCTGCGCGAGTGGATTTCGTCCAGACGCGCGAGCCAGTTCTCCGCCGACTCGATGCGCGTCTTGCGCGACAGGCGCTTCAACAGCGCACGCACCAGGGTGTCGGACTCGAACTCGCCGTAGTGCGGCAGCAGCTCCTTGTCTTCCTCGTCGAACTTGCCGACGATGCGCGGCGCGTTGGCCATGCCGTACAGCACCTGCTTGGCGAACATCTCGAGGAAGGGACGCTTTTCCTCGATGACGAAGATCTCTTCCAGCCCCTGCGCGAACTCGCGCACGATGCTCGGCTCCATCGGGAACAGCATGCCCATCTTCAGCACGCGGATGCCGTGGCGGCGCAGCGCCGCATCGTCCAGCCCCATCTCCAGGAAAGCCTGGTTGAGGTCGCCGTAGGTCTTGCCCGCGGTGATGATGCCGATCCAAGCATCGGGGTTGGGGAAGACGATGTCGTTCAGCCGGTTGGCGCGGGCATAGCGCCTGGCGACCTCGAGGCGGCGGGTGTACAGCGACTGTTCCATTTCCAGCGCCTCGGCGCGCACGTTCATACCCAGGTTCATGCTGGGCATGAACGGCTTGCCGTCGAATTCGAGATCGGGCGTGACGAACTTCAGCCGCTCGGGCGAGATACAGGCGGTGCCGGTGCTGTCGGCGACATTGGTGACGATCTTCATCCCCACCCACAGGCCGGCCAGGCGCGACATCCGGTAGCCATGCAGGCCGTAATCGAGAATCTCCTGCACGTTGCCCGGGTACAGCGATGGAATGCCGACGTGATAGAGCATCGGCTCGGACTGCGAGCACAGCGACGAGCTCTTGCAACTCGGATCGTCGCCGGCAATCGCCAGCACGCCGCCATTCCTGCCGATGCCGGTGTAGTTGGCGTGCTTGAGCGCATCACCCGAGCGGTCCACGCCCGGCGCCTTGCCGTACCACATGCCGGTGACGCCGTCGAACTTCTGCCTGCCGACGGTATGCAGCATCTGCGTGCCCCACACCGCGGTGGCGGCCAAGTCCTCGTTGATGCCATCGACGAAGTGGATGTGATGCTCGAGCAACAGCTTCTGCTGGCGGATCAGCGCCGCATCGAGCATGCCCACCGGCGAACCGCGGTAGCCGGACACGAACATGCCGGTCTTCAGCCCGCGGCGCGCGTCGGTGCGCACCTGGTCGAGCGTCAGGCGGACGATGGCGTCGATGCCGCCGAGATGGATATCGCCTTCTTCCTGGGTGAATGCGTTGAGCGTCTTCTTGCCCGATGACATGTCCGCCGTTTCCTCTTCTCTGCCCGGCCCCCCGCGGAGGCGCCGGCCTGTCTCCGTTGCGTTCCGGCGCCAAGCGGCCTGCCGGAACGGTATGGAACGCAGATTAGGGGCAGCGGAGGGGCAGAAATATCCAGTTCCTGCACGAGTGCTATCCGCTTTGTGCACCCGGGCCCGCGCTGCACAGACTGGATAGCGATGCTGCAAGAAGTGGATATTTCACGCCTTTCGTCATCCCTAGGATGCGAACTCCATGCTGCAAACGACACTGGAGACTCTGGCGATGATCACTACGGAATATCTGGACTCACTGATTCAGAAGGACAAGGGAAAAGGGCTTTTCCGCTGCAAGCGGGAGATGTTCACCGACAGGGAGCTGTTCGAGCTCGAAATGAAGCACATCTTCGAGAACAACTGGATCTATCTCGCCCACGAGAGCCAGTTGCCGAAGATCAACGACTACTACACCACCAAGATCGGCCGCCAGCCGGTGTTCATCACCCGCAACAAGGACAATCAGCTCAACTGTTTCATCAACTCCTGCGCCCACCGCGGCGCCACGCTGGCGCGCTTCAAGCACGGCAACAAGGGCAGCTTCACCTGCCCCTTCCACGGCTGGACCTTCAACAACTCGGGCAAGCTGCTCAAGATCAAGGACCCCACCGAGACCGGCTACCCGGACAGCTTCAACTGCAAGGGCTCGCACGATCTGAAGAAAATCGCGCGCTTCGAGTCCTACCGCGGCTTCCTGTTCGGCAGCCTGAACCCGGACGTGCAGTCGCTGGAAGATTTCCTCGGCGAATCGAAAATCATCATCGACATGATCGTCGACCAGTCCCCCGAAGGCCTGGAAGTGCTGCGCGGCGCCTCGAGCTATGTCTATGAGGGCAACTGGAAGCTGCAGGCCGAGAACGGCGCCGACGGCTACCACGTCACCGCCACGCACTGGAACTACGCGGCAACCCAGGCGCAGCGCAAGAGCCGCGACTCGGGCGACGACATCAATGCGATGAGCGCGGGCGGCTGGGCCAAGAAGGGCGGCGGCTCCTACTCGTTCGAGAACGGCCACCTGCTGTTGTGGACCCGCTGGGACAACCCCGAAGACCGCCCGCTGATGGAGCAGCGCGAGCGCCTGGTCGAGGAATTCGGCGAAGCGAAGGCCGACTGGATGATCTGCAATTCGCGCAACCTGTGCCTGTATCCGAACGTTTACCTGATGGACCAGTTCAGCTCGCAGATCCGCGTGTTCCGTCCGCTCGACGTCAACCGCACCGAAGTCACCATCTACTGCATCGCGCCCAAGGGCGAATCGGCTGAAGCCCGCGCCCGCCGCATCCGCCAGTACGAAGACTTCTTCAACGCCTCGGGCATGGCCACGCCGGACGATCTGGAAGAGTTCCGTGCCTGCCAGGAAGGCTTCATGGGCCGTGCGCTGGAATGGAACGACATGTCGCGCGGCGCCGAGCACTGGATCGAGGGCCCGGACGACGAAGCCGACAAGATCGGGCTCAAGCCCATCCTGTCGGGAGTGAAGACCGAGGACGAAGGCCTCTACGTCGCCCAGCACAGCTACTGGCTCGAGCAGATGCGCGAAGCGATCGCAGCCAGGTGAGCAAACGTCAACCGGAGACCATCGACATGCATATTTCCTACGAAAACCTGTGCGCCTTCCTGTACCGCGAAGCCCGTTATCTGGACGATCGCGACTGGGACAGCTGGCTGGCGCTGTACGACGAGAACTGCACTTTCTGGATGCCCGCCTGGGACGACGACGGCGAACTGACCGAAGACCCGCAAAGCGAAATCTCGCTGATCTGGTACGGCCGCCGCGCCGGCCTCGAAGACCGCGTGTTCCGCATCCGCACCGAACGCTCGAGCGCGACCATTCCCGACACACGCACGAACCACCACCTGAGCAACATCGAAGTGCTCGAGCAGGACGGGCAGACGGTCAAGCTGCGCTTCAACTGGCACACGATGAGCGTGCGCTACAACCACACCGATCACTTCTGCGGGACGAGTTTCTACACCCTGGACGTGTCGGGCGGGCAGCCGATCATCCGCGAGAAGAAAGTCGTGCTCAAGACCGACTACATCCGCCACGTCATCGACGTGTATCACATCTGATTCGACAAGGACGGCAGAAGCCGCATCACGGCCTGCGCGCCGCCCTCCCTTGCGGAGCAGCGGTGCGCACGGCCTCCCCCTCCTGGAGACGACCATGACATTCAAGATCGCCCTGAATTTCGAGGACGGCGTCACCCGCTTCATCGACTGCAACGCTTCGGAAACCGTAGCCGATGCCGCCTACCGCCAGGGCGTCAACGTGCCCATCGACTGCCGCGACGGCGCCTGTGGCGCCTGCAAGTGCAAGGCCGAGTCCGGCCAGTACGAACTGGGCTTCTACATCGACGACGCGATGAGCGAGGAAGAGGCGGGCCTGGGCTACGTCCTCACCTGCCAGATGCTCCCCAGGAGCGACTGCGTCGTGAACGTGCCGGCCTCGTCCGACGTGTGCAAGATCAGGCAGGCAACCCTGAGCGCAGCGGTGGACGAGGTGCGCCAGCTCTCCCCCAGCACCATCAGCCTGGTGCTGCAGGGCCAGGGCATCGGCAAGCTCGCCTTCCTGCCCGGCCAGTACGCCAACCTCGAAGTGCCCGGCACCACCCAGACCCGCGCCTACTCGTTCAGCTCGATGCCCGCCGAAGGCAAGGTCGCGTTCCTGATCCGCAACGTGCCCGACGGCCTGATGAGCGGCTACCTCACCGAGCGCGCCCGCGCCGGCGACACGATCAAGCTCGCCGGCCCGATCGGCAGCTTCTACCTGCGCGACGTCGTCCGCCCGGTGCTGATGCTCGCCGGCGGCACCGGCCTCGCCCCCTTCCTCGCGATGCTGGACAAGCTCGTGGCCCAGGGCGGCAGCGCCCACCCGGTCCACCTGATCTACGGCGTCAATACCGATGCCGACGTCGTCGCCCTCGACCGTCTGGACGCCTTCAAAGCCGCCCTGCCCAATTTCAGCTACGAAGTCTGCGTGGTTGCCGACGACAGCACCTGGCCGAAGAAGGGCTACGTCACCGCTCACATCGAACCCGTCCACCTCAACGGCGGCGAGGTCGACATCTACCTGTGCGGCCCGCCGCCGATGGTCGAGGCCGTTGCCCATGACCTGCGTGCACGCGGGATCGAACCCAGGAGCTTCCACTACGAGAAATTCGCCGCCAGCGTCTGAGCCGGCCCAGCCAGGAGCAAACATGCCTAACCGTTTCAGGAACAAGGTCGCGGTCATCACCGGCGCCGCGCAGGGCATCGGCAAGCGCGTCGCCGAGCGCATCGCCGAGGAAGAAGGCACGCTGGTGCTGGTCGACCGCTCGGAGATCGTCCATGAGGTCGCCGATGCCCTCGCGCAGAAGAAGACCGACGTTCTCGGCCTGACCGCCGACCTCGAGAAATTCGCCGAATGCCAGCGCGTCATGGACGCGGCCGTCGCCCGGTTCGGCCGCATCGACATCCTCGTGAACAATGTCGGCGGCACGATCTGGACCAAGCCCTACGAGCATTACGCCGAGCACGAGATCGAAGCCGAAGTGCGCCGCTCGCTGTTCCCCACGCTGTGGTGCTGCCGCGCGGCCCTGCCGCACATGCAGGCGCAAGGCAAGGGCGCGATCGTCAATGTGTCGTCGATCGCCACCCGCGGCGTCAACCGCGTGCCCTATGGCGCGGCCAAAGGCGGGGTGAACGCCCTGACGGCCTGCCTGGCGCTGGAGAACGGTGAGCGCGGCATCCGCGTCAATGCCACCGCGCCGGGTGCGACCGAGGCCCCGCCGCGCCGCGTGCCGCGCAATACGCAGGAACAAAGCGCGCAGGAAAAGCGCTGGTACGAGCAGATCTACACCCAGTCGCTCGACAGCAGCCTGATGAAGCGCTACGGCACGCTCGACGAGCAAGCCGCCCCCATCCTGTTCCTTGCCTCCGACGACGCAGCCTACATCACCGGCACGGTGCTGCCGGTGGGCGGTGGCGACATGGGCTGATTGCAGCGTCCTCTCCCTCCCCTCGGACGCATTGGCCGCGCTGTGATCGGGCAGCGCGGCTTTTTTTTCATCGCGGACGCCCGCCCCACCAGAAACAAAAAAATTTTATATCGCCGTATAGACATAGTTTTTATAAGGCCATACAATCGAAATTACTGAATATCTCGATAATTTTTCCCATAAGAAGCCGGAATCACCCAGCCCAGGACAAGGCGCCAGACCATCCCCTGGAGGAGAGGAGAAGGAAATGACGAACGAAGGTGTGCCGCAGGCACATTCGCCCACATCGCCCCGGAGGGCCGCGTGATGTCCCTCCAGTTCCTGAACGGCAGCAGCAAGGTCTTCGCCGCGGCGAATCCTTTCGAAGTCTCCGAATACGTGCGTGCCAATGTCGGCACGCACAGCCTGCGGCTGTCCAACGCCGGCCATGCCAGCGCCTCACTCAGCCACCGCCGCGCCGGCATGCTGGACCTGTGCCGCCTGCGCTACGGCGCCCAGGCGCGCATCCTCTCCGAGGGCCTGGGGGACATCTACCATGCCCAATTCATCCTGCACGGGCATTGCCGCTATACCTTGGCCAATACCTCGCTCGACCTGTCCGCAGGCCATGTACTAGTCATCAATCCGGACGAGCCCATCGATCTCACCTATTCGGACGACTGCGAGAAGTTCATCCTGCGGATTCCATCGCCGATGCTGGACGATGCCTGTGCCGAGCACCGCTGGTTCAAACCCAACGAGAGCATCAAGTTCAGCCAGGTGCCGCACAAGTTCGAGGACATCGACAGCCTGCTGATGCTGCTGAAACTGCTGTGCGAAGAGGCCGAATCGGACCTCGCCACGCCGCAGATGCTGCAGCACTACAACCAGGTGGTGACGACCAAGCTGATGGTCATGCTCAAACACAACGTCAGCATGATCACCCCGACCCGGCATGCGCCCAGCTTCGAACGCCTGAGCAACTACATCGAGCGCAACATCAAGCTCGAACTCAGCGCCGAACAACTCGCGCAGCATGCCGGGCTCAGCCTGCGCTCGCTGTACATGCTGTTCGAGAAGAACGCCAGAACCACGCCCAAGAACTACGTTCGCCAGAAGAAGCTGGAACGGGTGCACGCCGTGCTGAGCGATCCGCAGCAGCCCTGTCCGAACGTCACCGCGGTGGCGCTCGAATACGGCTTCACCCATCTCGGCCGGTTCTCCGAACTCTACAAGTCCACATACGGTGTGCTGCCTTCGCAATCGATCCGCTGCCGCCAGCCATCATCGAAAGAAGCGAGCAAATGAGCATCGAACGCCTGGCAATCAATCCCCCCGAACTGTTCTCCGGCAAGGCTTTCAGCCAGACCTTCTCCATCCGCGGCCACGATCGGCTGATCTTCGTATCCGGCCAGGTCGACTGCGACGCGGACGGCAAGGTTCGTCATCCGGACGATCTCGAAGCGCAGCTCGAGGGCACGCTCGACAACCTCGACATCGCCTTGCGCGCCCAAGGCGCCAGCATGCGCGACCTGGTCGCGGTGACGATCTACGTGGTCGGCCTGCAGCCCGAACAGACCGCCCGCATCCGTGAAATCCGCTCTGCCTATTTCGACCCGGAGCGCCCGCCCGCAGTCACCTTGCTGGGTATCGAACGCCTGGCTTTCCCGGGCCTGCGTGTCGAGGTCGACATCATCGCGGCACAGTAAGCAACGGTGACCGCACACCTCGAACGTCCGGCCGGGCCTGCGCCCGGCTGGCGGCAACTGTTCGCCGACCTCGGCCCCGGCTACCTGGCCAACGGCCTGATCGGCTTCATCTTCTCCGCGACCGGCCCAGTGGCGATCATTCTCGCGGTCGGCATGCACGGCGGACTGACACAGGCAGAGCTGGCATCCTGGGTGTTCGGCGTATTTTTCGTCAACGGCCTGATCACCCTGGCGATGAGCTGGCGGTACCGGATGCCGCTCGGTTTCGCCTGGACGATTCCCGGCACGGTGCTGGTAGGGCCGGCACTACAGCACCTGAGCTTCGCCGAAGTGATCGGCGCGTTCTACGCCACCGGCGTGGTCGTGCTGCTGATGGGCCTGAGCGGCTGGGTCAAGCGCTTCATACAGGCGCTGCCGATGCCGATCGTCATGGGCATGGTCGCTGGCGTCTTCCTGCGCTTCGGCCTCGATCTGGTGCGCGCCCTCCATAGCGACATCGCGATCGCAGGTCCGATGGTCATCGCCTTCCTGCTGCTGTCGGCGGTTCCGGCAATGGGCCGGCGCCTGCCGCCGATCATCGGCGCGCTGCTCGCCGGCGCAGCGGTCATGGCTCTCTTCGGCAGAGTCGGCTTCGACGCACTCGGCAGCCTCGGCGTGGCACAGCCGGTCATGCAGGCTCCAGCCTGGTCGCTCGCCGCCATGGTCGAACTCGTGGTCCCGCTGGCCATCACCGTGCTGGTGGTGCAGAACGGCCAAGGCGTCGCCGTGCTGAAATCGGCCGGGCACGAGCCTCCGGTCAACACCATCGCCACCGTATGCGGCATCGGCAGCCTGTTGGCTGCCGCCGTCGGCGCCGTCAGCACCTGCCTGACCGGCCCCACCAACGCACTCCTCACCTCATCGGGCGAACGCGGGCGCCATTACATCGGCGCCCTGGGGTTCGGAGTCCTCGCCATGTCGTTCGGTCTGATGGCACCGATGTTTACCGGCCTGATGCTGGCAGCGCCGGCCGCGTTCATCATGGTGCTCGGCGGCCTGGCGATGCTGAGGGTGCTGCAAGGCGCCTTCCTCGCTTCGTTCAGCGGCATGTTCTCGCTCGGTGCCCTGATCAGCTTCCTCGTCACCGTCGCCGACATCGGACTGTTCAACATCGGCTCCGCCTTCTGGGGGCTGCTGGCGGGCGTGACCGTATCCTGGCTGCTGGAAAGACAGGACTTCGCCAGGGCAGCGAAAGGCTGACGAAGCCTGCTGCCGCCATGCCTGCCGGAACGCAGGGCCGAGATCAGGATTTGCCGTGCCCCTGGTTGAGAAACCCACGGAGCAGGCGGACCAGCCTGGGCATCACCAGCCAGGTCATCGTCACCACGATCAGCGCCGTCAGAACTGCGGTACGCAGCAGGAAGGGCAAAGCCTGCAGCAGAGGGGCGACCAGCCAGAGCACCAGGGACACGGTCGGAAAGATGCCCAGCCAGGTCACCAGCGCCATGCGCGCGCGGGGTGGGTGCATGCTGGCAGGCACCACTGCCGGCTCGAACCAGGCTTCCAGGCCGCTCAACTTCCGGAACGCCGGCTCGCCATCGGCGACTTCGCGCAAGCGCTCGAGGCACTGCATCCGCGCTTCGCTGCGGTCCCAGACGTCCAACGCAGCCTCGGAAGCAAAACGCGTCACGATCTGATAATCGCCCCCCGGCTGCTCGGGCGGAATGATGTCGCCGCCGAGGAAACCCTTGCAGCCGCGCATCCGTGCCAGCATCTCGCGCACCCGCAATTCGTATTCCGCTTCGCAGCCCGCTTGCGCCCGACGGCGGGCAATGCGTGTGACACGCGCTGAACTGGAATGCATGGATTGATCCATGTGGAAAAACTCTCCAGGTACGATCGAGGGTAGAAGGAAATCTGCTCATCAGCCTCCATTCTTCCGGGGCCGACGAGCATCGGAACTTCAGCGCCCCAGGTCCTTGGCCGAGACGCCGCCGATCCCCCAGTTGGTCTTCGGCACTTCGTTGATCATGACCCGCACGCTCTGCTGGGGTGCATCCAGCGCCTCGACCAGTGCCTGGGTGACTTTCTCGATGACGGCACGCTTCTGCTCCTCGCTGCGGCCTTCGAGGATGTTGATCTGCGCAAATGGCATGGCTGACTCCCGATGATGAAACGGGGGCAATCGCCCCCCCGAATGGTTTGGATCACTTGAAACGCACGGATACCGAGCCGAGGCCCTGCACCCGCAATGTGACGTCGTCGCCCGGCTGCACGGCCACGGCCTCGGTGATGCCGCCGGACAGGATCAGCGACCCGGCCGGGATCTCCTCGCCGCGCTCGCCCAGCATGTTCGCCAGCATCGCCACCGCCGCGGCGGGATGGCCGAGCACCGCCGCCCCGGCACCGAAGGCCACCGGCTCGCCATTCTTCTCCAGCACGATGCCGGTGGTGCGCAGGTCGACATCGGCGACGCCGGCCATGCTGCCGCCGACGACGAAACGGCTCGACGAGCAGTTGTCGGCGACGACGCTCTTCAGGTCGAACTTGAAGTCGCGGTAGCGGCTGTCGATGACCTCGATGGCCGGGATGACGAAATCGGTGGCGGCGAGCACGGCGCCGATGTGGCAGCCCGGCCCGCGCAGCGGCGCCTTGGTGACGAAGGCGATCTCGGGCTCGACCTTGGGATGGATCAGCTTCGAGGTGTCGATCTCGCTGCCTTCGGGCACGCTGAAGTAATCCACCAGGAAACCGAACACCGGCGTCTCGACGCCCATCTGCTTCATCTTGGCATGCGAGGTCAGCCCGGCCTTGAGGCCGATGACGCGGTTGCCGCGAGCGATCTTGCGGCGCTTGATCTCGTCCTGGATGGCGTAGGCGTCGTCCCAGTCCATGTCGGGATGGTCGTCGGTGATCTTGGGCGTATCCTTCGCTTCCAGTTCGCAGGTCTCGAGGTGATCGGCCAGGCGATCGATGGTTTCGCGCGACAGTTTCATGCTGCAGCTCCTTTCGCCCGCGCCAGATTGAGTGCGGTATCCTCGATCATGTCCTCCTGCCCGCCGACCATGCCGCGCCGCCCCATCTCGACCAGGATCTCGCGCGC
>NZ_JANUXN010000028.1 GCF_025699485.1 Thauera carbonicopians
ACCGTCAACAACTACTCACAATAGAAATATTGATCAGATCATCAGCCAGAACACGGACGAGCGGACGGGCCGTCACCAGAGCCGGATGGAGCGGGCCGCACAGGTAGAGCATCAGCAAAACCCGCCGTCTCAAGACCGATTGCGGCAATCGATGGGATCTAGCTGCGCTTGGGTCAGAGAGGGACATTACGCCCCCCCATCCTTCCCTGACCCCATGAGCCGAAAGCCCGGACGCACCAAGCTCTACCAGCGGGTGTACCATCCTTGCTCGTCATTTGATCCGCAACGAACATGCGACAGTACCTAGACCTCATGCGTCATGTCCTCGAACATGGCGACCGCAAGACCGACCGCACCGGCACCGGCACCCTGTCCGTCTTCGGCTGGCAGATGCGCTTTCCGCTGGAGGAAGGCTTTCCGCTGCTGACGACCAAGAAGCTGCACACGCGCTCGATCATCCATGAGCTGCTGTGGTTCCTGCAGGGCGATACCAACATCCGCTACCTGAAGGACAACGGCGTCTCGATCTGGGACGAGTGGGCCGACGAAAACGGTAACCTGGGCCCGGTGTACGGCAAGCAATGGCGGCGCTGGGAAAACAAGGACGGCACGACCGTCGACCAGATCACGAAGCTGATCGACGGCATCAAGCGCAACCCGGATTCGCGCCGGCACATCGTCTCCGCCTGGAACCCGGGCGAAGTGGATACCATGGCGCTGCCGCCCTGCCATGCGCTGTTCCAGCTCTACGTCGCCAACGGCCGCCTTTCCTGCCAGCTTTATCAGCGCAGCGCAGACATCTTCCTCGGCGTCCCCTTCAACATCGCTTCCTACGCCCTGCTCACCCACATGCTTGCACAGGTGTGCGAACTGGAAGCCGGTGATTTCATCTGGACCGGTGGCGACTGCCATCTCTACCTGAACCATCTCGACCAGGCACGCGAGCAACTCTCACGCACGCCGCGCGCGCTGCCGACCCTGAAGATGAACCCCGAAGTGAAGGACATCTTCGCCTTTCGCTTCGAGGACTTCGGCATCGACGGCTACGATCCGCATCCCCACATCAAGGCACCAGTGGCCGTATGAGCACGACTCCTGAAATCACCCTGATCGCAGCGGTCGCACGCAACGGCGTGATCGGCCGCGACAACGGGCTGCCCTGGCGGCTCAAGGCCGACATGCAGCATTTCCGCGCGATGACCATGGGCCATCCAGTCGTGATGGGGCGCAAGACCTGGGAATCACTGGGTCGGCCCTTGGCCGGCCGCCGCAACATCGTCGTCACCCGCGACACGCAGTTCCGCGCGGAAGGCGCCGAGGTTTTCCACTCGCCGGATGATGCGCTCGCCGCCGCTTCGGACGCCGAGCGCATCTTCGTGATCGGTGGCGCCCAGCTTTACGCCACCCTGCTGCCCCGCGCCGACCGTCTCGAACTGACCGAAGTCTGGGCCGACGTCGAGGGTGACGCCCATTTCCCGCTCTTCGATCGTTCCGATTTCATCGAGGAACGGCGCGATGCGCGCACCGCCGATGCGGACAACGACTTCGATTTCGACTTCGTCAGCTACCGCCACCGCTGAGCACAGGCAGCGCATGACGCAACGAGGGCCGCTGATCGCGGCCCTCGTCGTTTTTCATGCCTGTACCGCCACCGGCGTCGATCAGTCCTTCACGCAATCGACGTGATAGCGGCCGTCTTCACCCTTCACAAGACCATGGATGTCGGTTTCGAAGCCGGGGAAGCGGGCATTGAAATCGCGTGCGAACTTCAGGTAGCGCACGATCGTGGCATTGAAGCGCTCGCCCGGGATCAGCAGCGGGATGCCCGGCGGATACGGGGTGACCAGCATCGCGGTGACGCGGCCTTCGAGTTCGTCCAGCGACACGCGCTCGATCTCGCGATGCGCCATCTTGGCGAAGGCATCGGCCGGCTTCATCGCCGGCACCATGTCCGACAGATACATCTCGGTCGTCAGGCGGGCGATGTCGTGCGCCTTGTAGAAGCTGTGGATCTGGTCGCACAGATCCTTCAGCCCGACCCGCTCGTAGCGCGGGTGCTTGGCGATGAACTCCGGCATCACGCGCCACAGCGGCTGGTTGCGGTCGTAGTCGTCCTTGAACTGCTGCAGCTCGGTCACCATCGTGTTCCAGCGGCCCTTGGTGATGCCGATGGTGAACATGATGAAGAAGGAATAAAGCCCGGTCTTCTCGACGATGATGCCGTGCTCGGCCAGGTACTTGGTGACGATCGCCGCCGGGATGCCGGTATGTTCGGCGAAGTCGCCGTCCATGTTCAGGCCCGGCGTGATGATCGTCGCCTTGATCGGGTCGAGGATGTTGAAACCCTCGGCCAGGTCGCCGAAGCCGTGCCAGCTTTCGCCGGCCTTCAGCGTCCAGTCCTCGCGGCTGCCGATGCCTTCCTCGGCAAGGAACTCCGGCCCCCACACCTTGAACCACCAGTCGTCGTCGCCGAACTCGGCGTCGACCTTGCGCATCGCGCGACGGAACTCGACTGCTTCGCTCAGCGATTCGTTTACCAGCGCGGGGCCGCCCGGCGCTTCCATCATCGCCGCCGCCACGTCGCAGGACGCGATGATCGCGTACTGCGGCGAGGTCGAGGTGTGCATCAGGTAGGCCTCGTTGAAGATGTCGCGGTCGAGCTTGCGCGTCTGCGAGTCCTGCACCAGGATCTGCGACGCCTGGCTCAGGCCGGCCAGCAGCTTGTGGGTCGATTGGGTCGAGAACACCATCGACTCGCGGCAGCGCGGGCGGTCGGCACCGATGGCGTGGTAGTCGCCATAGAAGTCATGGAAAGCCGCGTGCGGCAGCCAGGCTTCGTCGAAGTGCAGCGTATCGATCTCGCCGTCGAGCATCTCCTTGATCGTCTCGACGTTGTACACCACACCGTCGTAGGTCGACTGCGTGATCGTCAAGATGCGCGGCTTCTTGCTCTTGGCGTTGCGCGCGAAGGGGTTGGCCTCGATCTTCTTCTGGATGTTCTCCATCGAGAACTCTTCCAGCGGGATCGGCCCGATGATGCCGTAATGGTTGCGCGTCGGCGTCAGGAATACCGGCACCGCACCGGTCATGATGATCGAGTGGAGAATCGACTTGTGGCAGTTGCGGTCCACCACGACGATGTCGCCGGGCGCCACGGTGGTGTGCCACACCATCTTGTTCGAGGTCGAAGTGCCGTTGGTGACGAAATACAGGTGGTCGCAGTTGAAGATCCGCGCCGCATTGCGCTCCGACGCCGCCACCGGACCGGTGTGGTCGAGCAGTTGGCCCAGTTCGTCCACCGCATTGCAGACGTCGGCACGCAGCATGTTCTCGCCGAAGAACTGGTGGAACATCTGCCCCACCGGGCTCTTCAGGAAGGCGACCCCGCCCGAGTGCCCCGGGCAGTGCCAGGAATACGAGCTGTCCGCCGCATAGTGGGTCAGCGCGCGGAAGAAAGGCGGCGGCAGCGATTCGAGATAGTTCTTCGCCTCGCGCACCACGTAGCGGGCGATGAACTCCGGCGTGTCCTCGAACATGTGGATGAAGCCGTGCATCTCGCGCAGTACGTCGTTGGGGATGTGGCGCGTGGTACGCGTCTCGCCGTGCAGGAAGATCGGGATCTCGGCGTTGCGGAAGCGGATCTGTTCGACGAAGGCGCGCAGGTCAGCGATCGCCTTGGCCGAGGCCTCGGGCGACGAAAACTCTTCGTCGTCGATCGACAGGATGAAGGTCGAGCCGCGGCTCTGCTGCTGGGCGAAGGAGGTCAGGTCGCCATAGCTGGTGATGCCGAGCACTTCCATGCCTTCGTCTTCGATCGCCTTCGCCAGCGCGCGAATCCCCAGGCCCGAAGAGTTTTCCGAGCGGAAATCCTCGTCGATGATGATGATGGGGAAGTGGAATCTCATCCTGATCGTCTCCAGCGGGGTCCTTGCGGGACGGAAAAAAGGGAAGTGTAAGCCGCCGATCTTTGCGCGGGCGTGAATGTTGCAGCGAAGCGCGGAATGAAGCGGAAAAAGCACGAGGGGCCGTCAGGCGGCCCCATCATCGTGGTCACGGCGTCCGTTCGCTCAGATCTTCGGCAGCGTGACGCCGGTCTGGCCGAGGTACTTGCCGCCGCGGTCCTTGTACGAGGTCTCGCACACTTCGTCCGACTCGAAGAACAGCATCTGCGCCACACCCTCGTTGGCGTAGATCTTGGCCGGCAGCGGCGTGGTATTGGAGAACTCCAGCGTCACGTGGCCTTCCCACTCGGGCTCCAGCGGCGTGACGTTGACGATGATGCCGCAGCGCGCATAGGTGCTCTTGCCCAGGCAGACCGTCAGCACGCTGCGCGGAATGCGGAAATACTCGACGGTGCGCGCCAGCGCGAAGGAGTTCGGCGGAATGATGCACACGTCGCCGGTGAAATCGACGAAGTTGCGCGCATCGAAGTCCTTCGGATCGACGATGGTCGAGTTGATGTTGGTGAAGATCTTGAATTCGTTCGCCACCCGCACGTCGTAGCCGTAGCTCGAAGTACCGTAGGAAACGATGCGGCCGCTTTCGTTGCTGCGCACCAGTTCCGGCGCGAAAGGCTCGATCATGCCGGCCTCTTGGGCCATGCGGCGGATCCACTTGTCGGACTTGATGGACATGGGCGCGGGTTCCAGCGAATGCGTTGCGACCGCCTGCGGTCGGGAAAGCCGCGTAGTGTAGGCCAAGCGCCGCGAAGGGGAAAGAACCTTCACGGCGCTTGTTGCGCAAGCACTCAGACCTTGCCCTTCCACGGCACTAGCCGGCGTTCGAGCGCGCGCATGCCGAGGTCGAACAGCAACGCCATCGCACCGATGACCAGGATGCCCATGATGACCACGTCGGTGACCATGAACTTCGACGCGCTCAGCACCATGAAACCCAGCCCCGCGGTCGCCGCGACCATCTCGGCCGCGACCAGCGTGGTCCAGCCGAAGCCGATGGCGATGCGCATCCCGGTCAGGATCTCCGGCAAGGCCGCGGGCAGGATGACGTGGCGCAGCACCTGCGAGCGCATGCCGCCCATCGAGTACGCGGCATGGATCTGCTCGATGGCGACCGAACGGACACCGGCACGGGCGCTGAGCGCCAGCGGCGCGAACATCGCCAGGTAGATCAGCAGCAGCTTCGAGCCTTCGCCGATGCCCATCCAGATCACCACCAGCGGCAGATAGGCGAGCGGCGGCAGCGGCCGGTAGAACTCCACCAGCGGATCGAAGATGCCGCGGGCGACGCGATTGACGCCCATCATGATGCCGATCGGCACGGCGGTGAGCACTGCGAGCAGGAAAGCGCCGAAGACCCGGAAGGCGCTCCAGCCCATGTGGGTCAGCAGCGACGCGTCGGCAAAACCATCGCGTGCGACCTCGATGAATTGCGTCCACACCGCCCCCGGCGACGGCAGGAACAAGGGTTTCACCCAGCCCTGGCTGGTCGACACCTGCCACAGCGCCATGCAGACGAGAATCGTGCAAAGACTCAGCATCAGGCTGTCGCCATTGCCCGGCGCGCCGTACTGCTCGCCCGGACGTACCGGGTTGGCGCGGCGCATGGACCGCAGCAGCCCAACGAGGCCGCCAGCTCTGTCCTGTATCTTCATGCTGCCGCCTCCTCGTCGCCGTGGATGATGCCCAGCACCTGCTCGCGCAAGGCGATGAAATCCGGGCTGGACTTGATTGCGCGCGCATTGCGCGACTCGAGGAATCGCCGGCCGAAATCCAGCGGAAACTCGTGGGTGATGCGCCCCGGGCGCGGCGACATGATGATGAGCCGGGTGCCCATGAAAAGCGCTTCCTCGACGTCATGCGTGATGAAGAACATCATCTTCTGCGTGCGCTGCCAGATTTCGAGGATCAATTCCTGCAGACGCTCGCGCGTCAGTGCATCGAGCGCGCCGAGCGGCTCGTCGAGCAGCAGCATGTGCGGATCGTTGGTCAGCGCCCGGGCGATGCCGACACGCTGCTGCATGCCGCCCGACAACTGGTGGATGGAATGGCGGCGGAAATCCTCCAGCCCGGTCAGGCGCAGGAAGTGCATCGCCCTTTCCTCGCGCTCCGCCTTCGCCACCCCGCGCAGCTTGAGGCCGAAGGCGACGTTGTCGAGGACGTTCAGCCAGGGCATCAGCGCGTGTTTCTGGAACACCACGCCGCGCTCCGCCCCCGGCCCCGTCACCTGGTCGCGCAGCATCGCCACCGAATCGCTCTGTTCGGGCGGCCTGCCATGATAGTTGCCGAGCGTGATGAGACCCGAAGTCGGGCTGATGAAGCCCGACATCAGGTTCAACAGCGTCGTCTTGCCGCAACCCGACGCCCCCAGCGCGACGACGAAATCGCCTGCGACGATTTCCAGATTCACGCCGGACAGTGCCGTCACCGACTGCCCTTTCTCTCTGCCGGGATACACCACCGACACATCGTGTATTTTCAGACTCAGGCTCATGCCCGTCTCCTGCCCTGTAGGCGCGGGCGACCTTGCGGCAGCCCGCGCGAAATCACTGACCGCCCTTACTTCACGGCATCGACGAAGCGCGACGTGACGGCGACACCGTAGTCGTCCAGCACCGCCGGAACCTTCTTCTGCTCCTTCAGGAAAGCCGCAGTGGCGGCCAGCGCCCTGGCCGCGCCGCTGTCCTTGCCGCCGCCCAGCCAGTTCCCGCCGGCCTGCTCGGCAGCCAGCGGGAATCGGTACAAGGCCAGTACCGGCGGCACCTCCTCGGGTTTCACGCCCGACTGCTGGGCCACCTGCATGACCATCTTCGAATCCGGCGTCCACCGCTCGGGAGCCTCCACATAACTCGCCGTCACCGTCTGCAGCACCTTGGTGAAAGCCGTCATCTGCGCTTCATTCCTGACGGCAAAACCCTTGTTCACCACCAGGCCGTCGAAGGTCGCCTTGCCCCATCCGGTCAGCGTGCCCGAGGTCAGCAGCACCTTGCCGCTCTTCTTGAGTTGCCCCAGCGCCGGGTCCCAGATGAAGGCGGCATCGATGTCGCCACGCTCCCAGGCGGCGGGAATGTCGGACGGCTGCAGGTTGATGACCTTCACCTTACCGCCCAGACCGAACTGTTCGAGCGCGAACAAGGCATGGAAATGGGTCGTCGACACGAAGGGCACGGCCAGCTTCTTGCCGGCCAGATCCTGTGGCGCCTCGATGCCGCTGCCCTTGCGCACGACCAGCGCTTCGGCGTCGGCGATGTTGTCGAGCACCCAGAACACATCGACCTCGACACCGCGGCTGACGGCCGCCGCCACCGGACTGCTGCCGGCGACGCCGATCTGCACGTCACCCGAGGCCATCGCCATCATCACGTCGCCGCCGCTGTCGAAGTTGCGCCACTTGATCTCCCAGCCGGTCGCCTTCTCGAATGCCTTCTCGACGATGGCCTGCTTCCACGGCCCGAACATGCTCTGTATGCCGATGGTGACCGTCTCGGCCTGCGCGCTGCCGGCGACGCCGAACACAAGGGTGGCGAGGGGCACGAGCAGCTTGCGGCACGTGCGGTCATGCAGTTTCTTGAACATGGTGACGCTCCTGTTGGAAGTGGTTTCTGCTGGCATCGATGTTATGAGCGGCCCATAACTTGCTATAGATCCAGGCCGGTTCACCACTGGTGCCAGAAATCGAAAGATTCCTGTCCCATCAGTCGGTTACCCATTCACGGACGCATCAGTTTGGTGCATCGCAACAGGATCATGAACCATGTTGGAGCGATACCTCCGCCCCTTCGAGGCCGGCCGCGGCCTGCAGGAGCAATTGCGCGAGAACCTGCTGGACGCGATCATCGACGGCGCGCTGTCACCCACCGAAGCGCTGCCCTCCTCGCGCAAGCTGAGCACGCTGCTGGGGGTTTCACGCAACACCGTGGTGCTGGTGTATGAGCAGCTCGTCAACGACGGCTACCTCACGCCGGTGGATCGCCGGGGCTACTTCATCAACGAGAAATACCTGCGCGAGCAGCTCGGCGTGCGCCTCAAGCCCAGCCCGCGCAAACTCTTCGAGCGGCCGGACGAGGCGCCGGACTGGGATCGCCGGCTCCGGCACCAGCCTTCGCAACTGCGCGGCATCGTCAAGCCGCGGCAGTGGCACGACTACGGCTACCCCTTCATCTACGGCCAGGTGGAATTCGATCAGCAGACCGCGGCGCGCTGGCGCAACTGCGCCCGCATCGCCTCGCTCGGCGCCCACATGCGGCACTGGATCGACGACCAGATCAACCGGGACGACCCGCTGCTGGTCGAGCAGATCATCCAGCGTCTGCTGCCGAAGCGGGCGATCAAGGCGCGCGCGGAAGAGATCCTCATCACCGTCGGCACACAGAACTCCCTCTACCTGCTGGCGGCGCTGCTGGGCGGACCGGACGTGCGCATCGGCATCGAGAACCCCGGCTACGTCGATGCGCGCCACATCTTCGGCCTCGGCGGCAGCCCCCTGAAGCCGCTGCGCATCGACCATCAGGGCCTGGTGGTCGATGCGCAGCTCGAGGGCTGCGACCTCGTCTTCTGCACACCGAGTCATCAATCACCGACCGGCGTGACGATGCCGGTCTATCGGCGCATGGCCTTGCTGGCAAGTGCGCGTGCAAACGATCTGCTGCTCATCGAGGACGATTACGAGAGCGAACACAACTACCTCGGCAGCAATCACCCGGCGCTCAAGAGCTTCGACGACAGCGGACGGGTGATCTACGTCGGCAGCCTGACCAAGAGCCTGCTGCCGGGCGTGCGCCTGGGCTTCATCGTCGCCGACGAGGAGCTGATACACGAGCTGCGCGCGCTGCGCCGCTACATGTACCGCCACCCGCCGCTCAACAACCAGCGCATCCTCGCGCTCTTCCTGTCGATGGGCTATCACGACGAACACATCCGCCGCCTGCGCGACAGCCTGGCGCGCAAATGGCGGATACTCACCCGCGCGCTGAACGTCCATCTGCCCGATTTCCAGGCTCACGGCATGGCCGGCGGCTCTTCGTTGTGGATCAAGGGCCCGGCCGATTTCAACGCATGGGACCTGCATCGCCAGGCCTCGAAGCTCGGCGTGCTGATCGAACCCGGCGAGATCCATTTTATCGGCGAAAACCCGCCCCGGCGCTTCTTCCGCCTCGGCTACGGGGCGATTCCAGAGGATCGCATCGAAGCGGGCATCGCCGCGCTGGGGCGGGCCTGGCGCGACGTCGCGGCAAATACGTAGGCCGCCTCCGGCTGAGCGCCCGCCCTTTCCTTTCCAGCAGGCCCGCCGCCCTCGTCGCCCAGGATCGGCGACCGACGTCTGCGCCGCCTCAGCTGTTCTTGATGACGATGTTCGGGAACTTGTGCGTCATGTCCTTGGACTTCTCGGCGATGCGCACCGCCACCTTGCGCGCGATCTGCTTGTAGATCGACGCGATGCGGCCCTCCGGGTCGGCGACCACGGTCGGCTTGCCGCCGTCGGTTTCGGAGCGGATCTGGATGTCCAGCGGCAGCGCCCCCAGGAAGGGAATGTTGTAGTCGGCGCACATCTTCTCGCCGCCGCCCTGGCCGAAGATGTGCTCCTCGTGGCCGCACTTCGAGCAGATGTGGATGCTCATGTTCTCGACCAGACCGAGAATGGGCACGCCCACCTTCTCGAACATCTTCAGGCCCTTGCGCGCATCCAGCAGGGCGATGTCCTGCGGCGTGGTGACGATGACCGCGCCCGTCACCGGCACGCTCTGCGACAGCGTCAGCTGGATGTCGCCGGTGCCCGGCGGCATGTCGATCAGCAGGTAGTCGAGATCCTGCCAGGCCGTGTCCTTCAGCATCTGGTTCAGCGCCTGCGTTGCCATCGGGCCGCGCCAGACCATCGGCGTGTCCTGCTCGATCAGGAAGCCGATCGACATCGCCTGGATGCCGTAGGCTTCGAGCGGAATCATCGTCTTGCCGTCCTCCGACACCGGCCGCTGGCCGCCGATGCCCAGCATCTGCGGCTGCGACGGGCCGTAGATGTCGGCATCCAGCAGGCCGACGCGCGCGCCTTCCGCGGCCAGTGCCAACGCCAGATTCACCGAGGTCGTGCTCTTGCCCACGCCGCCCTTGCCGGAAGCCACGGCAATGATGTTGCGCACTCCGGGCAGCAGCTTCACGCCGTGCTGCACGGCATGGGCCACCACCTTGCTGTTGACCGTGACATCGATTCGGCCGATGCCCGGCACCGTTGCCAGCGCCTCCGCCAGCAAGGCACGGATGGGTTCGTGCTGGCTCTTCGCCGGATAGCCGAGTTCGACCTCGAAGGCGACATTGCCGCCTTCCACCACCAGATTGCGGATGCAGCGGGCGGAGACGAAATCCTTGCCGGTATTCGGATCGATGACCGACTTGAGCACGTCGGTGACGGTTTGCTGGTCGAGACTCATTGCCTGTTTCCTCGATGATCGGAACGCCCGCAGCCGGGCGAAAACGGGGGAATGATACCGGAGCCTCCGCCAACGCTCACCCGCGCTACCATTGGGGTTTCCTGCCGGCGCGGATCGGCCGCGACCGGCCGGCCAATCTGCACGCCCGAATTTCGTCTGCTTTCCACCCTCGGCAGAGCTCCTGCCCCATCGACCTTACTTCCGGCAATGAACATCTCCGCCTCCCTCCGCTCCACGCTCCTCGCCTTCGGCACCGCACTGCTGGTGCAGGCCTGCGCCACCACCGGCACGCCCGACGCGCCCGCCGCGGTCGCCGACGACCCGATCCACCTGCATGCCCTCGTCCGCCAGACGGCGCCGGCACCCGATTGGCCCGCGCTCCGGCAGGCGATGGACGAGGCCACGCGCAGCGCACCCGGCGTCACCATCGGCGCGGCCGATGCGCAAGGCTTCCGGATCGAGATCCCGGTATCCGACGGCTTCACCTCGGGCAGCACCGTCATCCGTCCGCCGCTCGCCGCCGCGCTCGATGCGATCGCACCACTGCTCGCCGCCGAACCCGGCGTCGCAGTCAAGGTCATCGGCCATACCGACAGCCAGGGCAGCGAAATGGTCAATCTGCGCCTGTCGATCGAACGCGCCGAAGCCGTTGCCGCTCATCTCGCCGGACGCGGCATTGCCCTCGATCACCTGAGTGCCGACGGCCGCGGCGAAGCCGACCCGCTCACCAGCAACGCCACCGAGGAAGGACGCGCGCGCAACCGACGCGTCGAATTGCTGCTGCGCGAAATGCGCTGACGGGCTGCCCCACAGACGCCCCTCGGCCGCTCACGCAGCGGGGCAGCAGTTGTCGTGCTTTGCTAAACTCGCATCCTTTGATCCACGTCCCACAGACCATGCCCCGCAAGATCCTCGTCACCAACGCCCTGCCCTATGCCAACGGCGACATCCACCTCGGCCACCTGGTGGGCTACATCCAGGCCGACATCTGGGTGCGCTACCAGCGCATGCGGGGCCATTCGGTGCATTACGTCTGTGCGGACGACACCCACGGCACGCCGGTCATGCTGCGCGCCGAAAAGGAAGGGCTGACGCCCGAGCAGTTGATCGATCGCGTGCATGGCGAACACCTGCGCGACTTCACCGCCTTCGGCGTCGCCTTCGACAACTACCATTCCACCCACAGCGCCGAGAACCGCGACTACGCTGCGGACATCTACGGCAAGCTGCAGGCCGGCGGCCTGATCGA
The DNA here is from genome assembly GCF_025699485.1 of Thauera carbonicopians. Lineage (GTDB taxonomy): Bacteria > Pseudomonadota > Gammaproteobacteria > Burkholderiales > Rhodocyclaceae > Thauera. The sequence continues at coordinate 11,628 of NZ_JANUXN010000028.1, forward strand.
CACTCGCGAGATCGAGCAGTACTACGACCCGGTCAAGGAAATGTTCCTGCCCGACCGCTTCATCAAGGGCGAATGCCCCAAATGCGGCGCGGCGGACCAGTACGGCGACAACTGCGAAGCCTGTGGCGCCGCCTACGCCCCGACCGAACTCAAGAACCCCTATTCGGCCGTGTCCGGCGCCAAGCCGGTGCTGCGCACCTCGACGCATTACTTCTTCCGCCTGTCGGACGATCGTGCGGTCGCCTTCCTGCGCGAATGGACGCGCGGCACCAACGCCCAGGGCGCGCGCCGCCTGCAGGCCGAGGCCGCCAACAAGATGAAGGAATGGCTCGGCGAAGAGGGCGAGAACAAGCTGTCCGACTGGGACATCTCGCGCGACGCCCCCTACTTCGGCTTTGAGATCCCCGGCGCCCCCGGCAAGTACTTCTACGTCTGGCTGGACGCGCCGATCGGCTATCTCGCCAGCTTCCGCAACCTCGCGAACAAGCGCGGCGACATCGTCGTCGAGGACTACACCGACGGCGCGCGTGCCGCCGCGGCCGGCACCGAGATGGTGCACTTCATCGGCAAGGACATCCTCTACTTCCATGCCCTGTTCTGGCCGGCGATGCTCAAGTTCGCCGGCTACGCCACGCCCAGCCAGTTGTGCGTCAACGGCTTCCTGACCGTCGATGGCGCCAAGATGAGCAAGAGCCGCGGCACCTTCATCACCGCCCACTCCTACATCGCGCAGAAGCTCAACCCCGAGTGGCTGCGCTACTACTTCGCCGGCAAGTCGAACGGCACCATGGAAGACGTCGACCTCAACCTCGACGACATGATCGCCAAGGTCAATTCCGACCTCGTCGGCAAGTTCGTCAACATCGCCAGCCGCTGCGCCGGTTTCATCGGCAAGCGCTTCGACGGCAGGCTGGGCGAGACCGACACCCGGGCCTGCGCCGACTTCGCCGCCGCCTGGGCCGACGGCGCCATCGCCGCCGCCTACGACGAACGTGACTACGGCCGGGCACTGCGCGAGATCATGCGCCTGGCCGACCTCGCCAACCAGTACGTCAACGACCACAAGCCGTGGGAACTAGCCAAGCAGGAAGGCCAGGAAGCCCGCCTGCACACCGTGTGCAGCACCGCGCTGAACATGTTCCGCGACCTCGCCCGCTTCCTGAAGCCGGTGCTGCCGGCGCTGGCCGCCGAGGTCGAATCCTTCCTGTCGATTCCGGCGCTGGACTGGCAGGGCGACTGGGCCGCACTGCCCGCCGGCCACGCCATCCAGCCCTACAGCCACCTGATGACCCGCGTCGAGCGCAAGCAGATCGACGCCCTGCTCGAAGCCAACCGCGAATCGCTCGCCCCGGCTGCAGCCACGCCAGCCAAGGACGCCTCCTCGCAGCAGCGCCACGCCGAAAAGCAGCAGCACGCCGCCCAGGCCGCCGAGACAGCGCAAACGAGTGCATCGCCGCACATCTCGATCGACGACTTCACCAAGGTCGACCTGCGCATCGCCCGCATCGTCGATGCCCAGCACGTCGAAGGCGCCGACAAGCTGATCTGCCTGCAGCTCGACATCGGCGAAACCGACGAAGCCGGCAACCCGAAGCCGCGCCAGGTCTTCGCCGGCATCAAGGCGGCCTACGATCCGGCCGCGCTGGTCGGCCGCCACACCGTCATGGTCGCCAACCTAGCGCCGCGCAAAATGAAGTTCGGCCTCAGCGAAGGCATGGTGCTGGCTGCCTCCGATACCGAAGGCAAGACCAGCGGACTCTACATCCTGTCGCCCGACGCCGGTGCCACGCCGGGCATGCGGGTCAAGTAAAGCCATGCCGCTGACGCCCTCGAAACGCTGGATCATCCTGCATCGCGCAGGACGAGGGCGACCGTCTCCGTAATGCTGCCCGAAGGGGCAGCCACAGGTTTGCCTCGTTCTGACTCGCAGCGGAGACGACATGAAAATCCAGTTCCGACCCAAGCTCCTCGACACCCTGCCCGGCTACGGCCGCGCGGGTTTCGCCCAGGACCTTTCCGCCGGCATCACCGTCGGCGTGCTTGCCTTGCCGCTGGCGATGGCCTTTGCCATCGCTTCGGGCATGACCCCGACCGCCGGCATCTGGACCGCGATCGTCGCCGGCCTGCTGATCTCGCTGCTCGGCGGCTCGCGGGTGCAGATCGGCGGCCCGACCGGCGCCTTCATCCCGATCATCTACGCCATCGTCATCGACCACGGCGTACAGAACCTGCTGATCGCGACGATGATGTCCGGCATCCTGTTGTTCGCCATGGGTGCGCTACGGCTCGGCAGCATGATCCGCTTCATTCCGCTGTCGGTGGTCATCGGCTTCACCAACGGCATCGCGGTCGTCATCTTCATTTCTCAGATCAAGGATTTCCTCGGCCTGAAGATCGACAACCTGCCTGGCGAATTCTTCGCCAAGATGATCGCGTTGTGGGCTGCTCTGCCGACCATCGACCTACCCACCGTCGCCGTCGCCGTCGCCTCGCTGACGATGCTCGTCGTCTGGAACCGTCAAGCGCGGAAAGTGCGCTGGATGGCACGCCTGCCGGGACCGCTCGCAGTGCTGATCATCATGACTGCGATCAACGCCCTGTTCGCACTGCCGATCGACACCATCGGCAGCCGCTTCGGCGGCATCCCTCAGGAACTGCCCAGCGTCGGCCTGCCGGAACTGAGCCTGGGCACGCTCGGCAAGCTGGTGGCGCCCGCGCTCACCATCGCCCTGCTCGGCGCCATCGAATCGCTGCTGTCGGCCCGCGTCGCCGACAGCCAGATCGACGACCGCCACGATCCCAACCAGGAGTTGATGGCGCAAGGCATCGCCAACGTCGCCGCACCACTGTTCGGTGGCTTCGCCGCCACCGGCGCGATCGCCCGCACCGCCACCAACATCCGCACCGGCGGCCGCACGCCGGTCTCCGGCATCCTCCATGCGTTGGTGCTGCTGGCGATCGTGCTCGCGCTGGCGCCGCTCGCCAGCGCCATCCCGCTTGCCACGCTGTCGGCCATCGTCGTCATTGTCTCGATCAACATGGGCGAATGGCACGCCTTCGCGCCGAAGGAACTGGCGCGCTATACGCTGCAGTACCGCACGATCCTGCTCTCCACCTTCTTCCTCACCGTGGTGTTCGACCTGACGCTGGCGGTGGAGCTGGGCATGGTGCTGGCCAGCCTGTTCTTCATCTACCGCATGTCGGACCTGACCCGCATCGAACGCGTGCCGCTGGAAGACTACTACGGCAACGAAGCGATGCAGCGCGAGGACGGCACCCCGCGCATCCTTGCCTACAAGATGTTCGGCAGCCTGTTCTTCGGCGCCGCCAACAAGCTCGAGAACCTGTTGCTGATGCAGCACGGCCACCCCGACGTGGTGATCCTGGATCTGGACAAGGTCATCAGCCTGGACACCACCGGGCTGGACATCCTGCAGACCCTGCACCGCAACCTGCAGAAACGCGGCGCCCACCTGATCCTGTGCGGGCTGAACTCGCAGCCCGGTTCGCTGGTGTTCCGTTCCGGCTTCATGGAAAGCCTTGGCGACGAGAACATCGCCGCCAACATCACCGACGCCCTGCTGCGCGCCCAGTGGCTCAGCGGCACCCGCCCGGAGGCCGCCTATGCCTGAACAGGATCAGCCCCAGACCGCTGCCCGCCTGCTGCGTATCCACGGCAAGGTCCAGGGAGTGTGGTACCGCGCCAGCGCACAGGCCGAAGCCACCCGGCTGGGCCTGTGCGGCTGGGTCCGTAACCGGCTCGACGGCAGTGTCGAAACACTGTTGATCGGCCCGCTGCCGGCTGTCGAAGCATTCATCGGCTGGGCGCACCAAGGGCCACCCAAAGCCAGGGTCGCACGCATCGACGTCAGCGCGGCCGACGAGGAAGCCGTGGATGGATTCGAACAACGACCGACTGCCTGAAGAACCCCTCGTGGCCCAAGCGCCGCGCGTTCACGTTTTCTGCACATTTCCCTGACGTTTCCACAACGCCGGCCTGCCCATAGTGGCGGCCGATGAACGCCGCCAACCCCAGCACCTCGACCGCCGCCTTTCGCCGCCTTGCCCGCTTCGCTCTCGCGGGCGGGATGGCGACGCTCATCCATTGGCTGTGCATGAGTGCGCTGATCGCGGCCGGCATCGACGCCCATGTCGCCACTGCGGCGGGTGCGATCACGGGAGCGGCCGCCAACTATCCGCTGCAGCGCCGCCATGCCTTCGCCAGCCGTGCAGCCCACGATCGTGCCCTGCCGCGCTACCTGGCAAGTTGCGCGCTCGCCTGGCTGGCCAACCTGCTGCTTTTCGCCCTGCTGCACGGCCCCGCAGGCTGGCCGCCGGCCCTCGCACAGGCAGGCACGAGCGGAGCAAGCGCTGCACTCAGCTACCTGCTCTACGCAAGGATGGTCTTCGATGAAGCCGCAGATGCTCAAACGCCTGCCTGAGCGGCGTGCCCTGCCCACCCTCAGCATCGTCGTGCCGTTCTACAACGAGCGCGAAGTACTACCTGCCTGCGTGGCGCGGCTGGAACAGGTGCTCGATACGCTCGAGCTGAGCGTCGAGCTGGTGTTCGTCGACGACGGCAGCGACGACGGTTCCGCCACGCTGCTGGCTGCCATGCAGCCACGCGGCGCCGACCTCCGCCTGATTCGCCTGACACGCAATTTCGGCAAGGAAGCAGCGATGAGCGCCGGCATCGCCCATGCACGCGGCGAAGCCGTGATCGTGCTCGACGCCGACCTGCAGGATCCGCCGGAACTGATCCCCGAGATGATCGCGCAATGGCGCGCCGGCGCCGACGTGGTGCAGATGCAGCGCCGCAGCCGCGCCGGCGAGAGCTGGCTCAAGCGCAGCAGCGCCCACGCCTTCTACCGCCTGCTGGCGCGGCTCAGCCCGGCACCGATTCCGCTCGACACCGGCGACTTCCGCCTGATGAGCCGGCGCGCGGTGGATGCGCTGCTGCGCCTGCCCGAACGCAACCGCTACATGAAAGGCCTCTACGCCTGGATCGGCCTGCCCACCGCGGTGCTGCAATACGACCGTGCCGCCCGCCACGCCGGCCGCAGCAAATGGCGCTACACCGCGCTGGCGGGCCTGGCGATGGAGGGCATCACCTCCTTCTCCACCGCACCGCTGCGGCTTGCCACCCTGGCCGGCGCGCTGACCGCACTGGCAGGCGGGCTCTACGGTCTCTGGATCGTCGCCAAGGCCCTGCTGTTCGGCGACCCGGCGGCCGGCTTCCCTTCGCTGGTGGCGCTGCTCGCCCTGCTCGGCGGCATGCAGTTGCTCGGCATCGGCATCGTCGGCGAATACGTCGGCAAGACCTATCTGGAAGCCAAGCAGCGGCCGCTCTACCTGGTACAGGAAGAGCGCCTGATCCTCGCCGGCACCCGGGTGACCGAATGGAAGGCGCGCCGCCATGCCTGATTCCCCCCGTCGGCCGACGACCGGATTCGGCCTGTTCTGGCTGCTGTGCGCAATCCTCGGCCTGCGCCTGCTGACCATGGCCGTGCTGCCGATGAGCGACACCACCGAACCGCGCTATGCCGAAACCGCCCGGCTGATGGCCGAGCGCGGCGACTGGATCACGCCCTGGTTCACTCCTGACCTGCCCTTCTGGGGCAAGCCGCCGCTTTCGTTCTGGGCCCAGGCAGCATCCCTGAAACTGTTCGGCGTGCATGACTTCGCCGCCCGCCTGCCGAGCTGGCTGGCCATGATCGGCATCCTGTGGCTCACGCTGCGGCTGGCGCGACAGCAAGGCAGCGAACGCCTGGCATGGTGGTCCGGCCTGGTGCTGGCCAGCATGGCGCTGCCCTTCATCAGCGCCGGCGCCGTGCTCACCGACCCCTTCCTGGCCTTCGGCACCACCCTCAGCCTGGTCTCGCTGGCCCTCGCCGTCCGTGGTCGCCCCATCCCCTGGGGCTGGCTGTTCTTCGTCGGCCTGGCGATCGGCCTGCTCGCCAAAGGACCTCTGGCGCTGGTGCTGGTCGGCCTGCCCGGCAGCGTCTGGCTGCTGTGCAGCGGCCGCTGGCGCCGCGCATTGGCCGCCTTGCCGTGGAAGGGAGGCAGCCTGCTGGTCGCCGCGCTGGTGCTGCCCTGGTACGCGGCTGCCGAACTGAAGACGCCGGGCTTCCTGGACTATTTCCTCGTCGGCGAGCACTTCCGCCGCTTCGTCGACCCCGGCTGGGCCGGCGACCTGTACGGCAACGCCCATCGCCAGCCCTACGGCACGATCTGGCTGTTCCTGCTGTGGGCGAGCTTCCCCTGGGGCATCGCCGGCCTGGCGCTGCTCGTCCATCGCCTGTGCAGCCAAACCGGCCGCACCAGGCTGCGCAAGGCACTGGCCGACGAGGACGTGCGCCTGCTGCTGGTGGCCGGATTTGCGCCGGCAGTGTTCTTCAGCGTTGCCGGCAACATCCTGTGGACCTACTTGCTGCCGGGCCTGCCTTTTCTCGCCATCCTGATCGCGCGCGGCCTGCAGCCGCTGCTGGACGCCACGCCAGTCCGACGGACGGCGCTGGCACTGGTGCTGGCGGTACCGCTGACGCTCAGCGCGGCAGGCGTCCACCTCGCCCTGCATCCGTACAAGCTGAAATCGGCCGCGCCGCTGATCGCCGCCCTCGAAACGCTGCCGGGCGGCAGCGTCGAGCGCCTGTATTACCTGGACGACATGCCGTTTTCCGCGCGCTATTATTCGCGCGACGCCGCCCGCCGCATCGAACGCGCCGATCTGCTGCCGATGTTGACGCAAGCGACGGAACCCCTGTTCGTCGCCGTCCGCCGGCGCGATCTGGACTGGCTGGAACAAGCCGCCGCCCACAGACTGACGGTACGCTTCCGCGGCGCACAACACATCCTGCTGCAATACAACCCGCCGACGCCGCACTGACGGTTTGGCCACTTTTACGAGACTGCCGATGCGTCTGCTGGTCATCGAGGACAACGCCGACATCCTGGCCAACCTGGTCGATTACCTGGGCATGAAAGGCTACATCGTGGATTGCGCCGCCGACGGCCTCACCGGCCTGCATCTGGCGGCCACCCAGCACTACGACCTGATCGTGCTCGACGTGATGCTGCCCGGCGTGGACGGCTTCAGCCTGTGCGAGCGCCTGCGCAACGGCGAACGCAAGAACGTGCCGGTGATCATGCTGACCGCGCGCGACGCGCTGGACGACCGCCTGCAGGGCTTTCACAGCGGCGCGGACGATTATCTGACCAAGCCTTTCGCCCTGCCGGAACTGGCCGCACGCATCGAGGCCGTACTCAAGCGCAGCCATGGCGGCATGCGCCGCGACTTGTGCGTCGGCGATCTGCATTACGATCTCGACACGCTGGAAGTCAGCCGCGCCGGACAAAACCTGCACCCGGGTCCGATCGGGCTGAAGCTGCTCGCCGTGCTGATGCGCAAGAGCCCGGCCGTCGTCCCCCGCGAAGTGCTGGAAGACGCCCTGTGGGGCGACAACCCGCCCGACAGCGATGCATTGCGCAGCCACATCCATGCGCTGCGCCAGCAGATCGACAAACCCTTTTCCCGGCCGCTGCTGCATACGGTGCACGGCATCGGCTACCGGCTTGCCGATGGCTGAGCCGGTTTCACATCTTTTTCACTTTCTGCGCACCTTTCCTTGACTACCGCCTGATTACCTTGCGTGGGCTCTGCACTCAATGGAGTCCACCATGTCCCGCAACACCGCCCCGGCCGACGTCGAACTGCCCTTCAGCGCCAAATACGACGCCGAGCATTCCGAGGCCTATCACGACAAGCATCGCAGCGGCCTGCGCCGCCGCCTGTCCAACCACCGCGATCAGCAACTGGCTCGCCGGGCTCTCGCGCTGGCCGGCGAGCCGCAATGGGTGCTGGATCTGCCATGCGGCGCCGGGCGCTTCTGGGAAGTATTGGGCGAGCAGCCAAATCGCCAGATCATCGCCGCCGACAATTCCGCGGCGATGCTGGACGTCGCCTTGCGCCACTGTCCGGCAGGCCTGCGCGCACGCATCCGTCCGCTGCATACTTCGGCTTTCGCCATCGACCTGCCCGACGATTCGGTCGACAGCGTGTTCTGCATGCGCCTGCTGCATCACATCGGCGAGCCTGAACACCGGCTCGCCATGCTGCGCGAATTCCATCGCGTCACCCGCGACAGCGTGATCCTGTCGCTGTGGGTCGATGGCAATTACCTGTCCTGGCGGCGCAGGCAGCAGGAAGCGCGGCGGCAGCGGCGCGGCAAGACGGGCTACCAGAACCGCTACGTACTGCCGCGCGCCACCGCGGAAGCCGAATTTTCTGCCGCCGGCTTCGAGATCGCCGGGCATCTCGACTTCCTGCCCCTGCACTCGATGTGGCGTGTCTATGTTCTGCGCCGCGCCTGAACGGCCCGCCCGAACGCCGATCGCGAAACAGCACGATTTCGATTACTGGTGGACGCTGCCGGGCGATTGGGTGGAAGAGCCGAACGAGCGGCGGAACGGCTGGAGCGGTGTGATTCGGGCCGTAGTGGAAGATGGCGAGGTCTACATCAAGCGCCAATGCAACCACCTGTGCCGCAGCCTTCGCCATCCGCTGGGCTGGCCCACGGCCAGCCGGGAGTGGCACTTCCTGCTTCGCCTGCGCGCCCTGGGCATCGCCGCCCCCACGCCGGTCTTCCACTCGGTCCGGCATACTGCAGCCGGCACCGAAGCCGTGCTGGTTACCGCCGCACTGGCGGGTTACCATCCGCTGCACGAACTGGGAGCCTTGCCATCAGCCCGGCGTGCCGCCATCGCCGAGCTGCTGGGCCGGATGCTCGGCCGCCTGCACCGCGAGCATCTGCAACACAGCTGCCTCTATGACAAACACGTCATGGTTCGCCTGCATGACAACGCGCGACCCGATGTCGCCCTGCTCGACCTGGAGAAGATGCGCCACCGCCTGACGCCGACCCTGGCGGCCCGCCACGATCTCGCCCAGCTGCGCCGACGCCAGCGCTTTTTCGATGACCAGGACTGGGCTCGCCTGCTCGCCAGCCACACCCATGCCTTGACGGGCAGGTGGGCCTCGATTCGCCGATGAAAACTTCGCTCTCGCGCCGGCTGTTCCGCACCTTCCTCGCCATCGGTTTCATCAACGTCGCCGTTACGCTGGTCATCATCGAGAGCGTCTACGACGACATGGAAGACAGCATCCTGCGGCACGAACTGGCACTGGAGCGGGCCTTCCTCGAGCAGCACGTCAGCGGCACGAAGGTCGAATCCCGCGACACCGCACTGCTGACCACCTTGTACGTGCCCGATGGTGCACTCCCGACCGAACTGCCCGAAATCTTCCGCAACCGCCCGGTGCCGTTCTCGGCCGAAGTGGAAATAGCGGACAAGACCTGGCTGATCTCCATCGAACGCATCGCAGAGCCGCCCGGCGTGATCTATCTCGCCCAGGACATCACGCTGATGGAAAGCCGCGAAGCAGCGCAGCGGATCGGCTGGGGCCTGTTCGCGCTGCTGGTGCTCGGCCTGGTCGTGCTGCTGACGCGCATCGGTACCCGCCGCATCCTCGGTCCGCTGGACGATCTCACCCGCCACATCGCGCGCCTGCAGCCGGGCTCGCCGGTCGCCCGCATCGACAGCCGCTACGAGGACATGGAGCTGGCCAACATCGCCGCCACCATCAACCAGTTGTTCGATGCGCTGGATGCCTACGTGCAGCGCGAGAAATCGCTGGTCGGCCTGGCCAGCCACGAGCTGCGCACGCCGGTGGCGGTGATCTCCGGCGCACTGGACGTGCTGGCGCAACGCGACTCGCTCGGCGACGCCGACCGCCGCACCGTGGCGCGCATCCGGCGTGCTGCCGACGACATGCGCGCCGACGTCGAGACCCTGCTCAAGCTCGCACGCCGCTCGGGCGACAGCGACCAGCCGGAGGATCTCGACCTCGCCGACAGCGTGCGCGCGATCGTGGCAGAGCTCGAAGACGGCACGCCGCAACAGGCGGGACGCATCAGTTGCGAATTGCCCGAGCCGGCCCCCGTCATCCACGCCGATCCGACCCTGGTACGCATGCTGCTGCGCAACCTGGTCCAGAACGCGGTGCGCCATACCGCCGGCAAGGTGCATATCGAACTCGGTGCCCACAGCCTCAGCATCCGCGATGCCGGTGCGGGACTGCCCGAGCACATCCGTGCCCGCCTCAACGCGCCCCCGGACCGTCTCGTTCCTGAAGACGGCCTGGGGCTGTTCATCGTCCGCCTGATCTGCGAGCGCCTGGGCTGGCTGCTGCGGGTACGCCGCAGCGACGCCGGCGGCACGGTGCTGGATCTGCTGTTCCTGCCGGACGCTGCGCGCAACGCTCAGGAATGAAGCCTTGCACCCGCAGCCGCCGCAGGCTCAGTTCGGATAGACGATCTCCACCGCCTCCGGCGCCAGCCAGTCGCGCAGGCTCTCCAGCAGCGCGTCGTCCAGCCGCACCCGCCAGCCGTCACCCAGAGGCAGGTCGGCCTCGGCAGCGGCGTTGCGGTAATTGACCCGCACCGGGCAGCCGCCTTCGCGGAAAGGTTCGAGCAGGGTCTGCAGCTTGCCCGCCGCAGCGAGCGCGCCGCCGCTGGCCGCGACTTCGCCGTTGATGCGCACCTGCAGGGCGCGGGCGAAGCGGCTGCGCGCCTCGCCCAGGGTCAGCAGGCGCTCGGCGACGATGCGCAGGCCACCGGAAAAGTCGTCGTTGCTGACCTTGCCTTCGACCACCAGCACTTCGTCGGTGACGATCTTGCCGCGGTTGGCATCGAGCACTTCGGAATAGATCGCGACCTCGCGCGGCTGGCTGCCGTCGTCGAGCTGGACGAAGGCCATCTTGCCGCGGTTGCCCATCTTGGTACGGGTTTCCATCACCACGCCGGCCATCATCGTGATGTCGCGCGAAGGCTCGAGCTGCGCCAGCGTGCGACGCACGAAGCGGCGCACCTCGGGCTTGAAGGCATTGAAGGGATGGCCGGAGAGGAAGAAGCCGATGGCGAGCTTTTCTTCCTTCAGCCGCTCGCGCTCGGTCCACGGCCGCAGCTTGGCGAACTCCGGCGCCGCGCCGGCGGCCTCCGGCATCATGTCGAACAGGCCGCCCTGCATCGCGTTGGCCGCAGCCTGTTCGGCGGCTTCCATCGCCAGCGCCACGGTCGCCATCAACTGCGAGCGATCGAGGTCGGCGTGGCCTTCCAGCGTGTCCATCGCGCCGGAACGGATCAGCGCCTCGATGACGCGGCGGTTCACCATCCTGCGGTCGACGCGTTCGCAGAAATCGAACAGGTCGCGGAAAGCGCCGGCCTTCTCGCGCGCGGCGATGATCGCCCGCACCGCCGGCTCGCCCACGCCCTTGACCGCGCCCAGGCCGTAGCGGATGGTCTTGCGATCCACCGGCACGAAACGATAGTCGGAGGCATTGACGTCCGGCGGCAGTACCTCGATGCCATTGGCGACGGTGTCCTCGAAGAAAATCTTGACCGTGTCGGTGTTGTCCAGGTCGGACGACATCGTCGCTGCCATGAAGGCGGCACAGTGATGCGCCTTCAGCCAGGCGGTGTGGTAGGTCACCACCGCATAGGCCGCGGTGTGCGACTTGTTGAAGCCGTACTCGGCGAACTTGGTCATCAGGTCGAAGAGCTGCTCGGCCAGCGCCGGGTCGTAGCCCTTCTGCTGCGCGCCTTCGGCGATGGTGGCGCGGTGCTTGGCCATCTCCTCCGGCTTCTTCTTGCCCATCGCCCGGCGCAACATGTCGGCGCCGCCCAGGGTGTAGCCACCGATGATCTGGCTGATCTGCATCACCTGTTCCTGGTACACGATGACGCCGTAGGTCGGCTCCAGGCAGGCTTTCAGGTCGGGGTGGAAGTAGTCGATCTCCTGCTGGCCCTTCTTGCGCAGGATGAAGTCGTCCACCATGCCCGAGCCGAGCGGGCCGGGGCGGTACAGCGCCAGTACCGCGATGATGTCCTCGAAGCGGTCGGGCGCGAGCTTCTTCAGCAGCTTCTTCATGCCCTCCGATTCGACCTGGAAGATCGCCGTGGTGTTGGCGTCCTTCAGGATCTGGTAGGCGGCGGGGTCCTCGAAGCCCAGGCTCATCAGGTCGGGCCGGCTGCCTTCCAGGCGGTCGACGTATTCCAGCGCCAGCTCGATGATAGTGAGGTTGCGCAGGCCGAGGAAGTCGAACTTCACCAGGCCGACCGCCTCGACGTCGTCCTTGTCGAACTGCGACACCGGCGAGGCATCGTCGCCGTCGGCGATGTACAGCGGGCAGAAATCGGTCAGCTTGCCGGGCGCGATCAGCACGCCGCCGGCGTGCATGCCGACGTTGCGCGACAGGCCTTCCAGCGGCTGGGCCAGCCCCCACAGGGTCTGGATCGCCTCGCCGTCGTTGCCGTCCTTCATCATCTCGCCGATCTGCGGCTCCATCTCGTAGGCCTTGTTCAGCGAGACGGGCTTGGCGCCCTCGATCGGAATCAGCTTGGACAGGCGGTCGCACAGGCCGTAGGGCAGGTCGAGCACGCGGCCGACGTCGCGCACCACCGCCTTCGAGGCCATGGTGCCGAAAGTCGCGATCTGGCTGACCGCGTCCTTGCCGTAGCGCTCGCGCACGTATTCGATGACGCGGTAGCGGTTGTCCTGGCAGAAGTCGATGTCGAAGTCGGGCATCGACACCCGCTCCGGGTTCAGGAAGCGCTCGAACAGCAGCGCATAGGCCAGCGGATCGAGGTCGGTGATCTCCAGCGAATAGGCCACCAGCGAACCCGCGCCCGAGCCGCGCCCCGGCCCCACCGGCACGCCGTTGCGTTTGCCCCAGCGGATGAAGTCGGCCACGATCAGGAAGTAGCCGGGAAAGCCCATCTGGATGATGGTGTCGGTCTCGAACTTGAGCCGTTCCTCGTAGCGCGGACGCTGCTGCTCGCGCTCCTCGGGGTGCGGGTAGAGCTGGACCAGGCGGCGCTCCAGGCCGGCCTTCGCCTCCTGGACGAGGAAATCGTCCAGCGTCATGCCGTCGGGCGTCGGGAACAGCGGCAGGAAGTTCTTGCCCAACTGCACCGTCAGCGAGCAGCGGCGGGCGATCTCGACGGCGTTTTCCAGCGCCTCGGGGATGTCGGCAAACAGCTCGCACATCTCCGCCTGGCTCTTCAGGTATTGCTCTTCGGTGAAGTCGCGCGGCCGGCGCTTGTCGGCCAGCACGTAACCCTGGGCGATGCACACCCGCGCTTCGTGGGCCTGGAAGTCCTCGCGCTTGAGGAATTCCACCGGGTGCGTCGCCACCACCGGCAGGCCGAGCTCGCCGGCGATCTCGAGCGCCTGGCGGATGTAGCCTTCGGTGCCCGGATGGCCGGCGCGCTGGATCTCGATGTAGAAGGCCTCCGGAAACAGCCGTGCCCAGTCCGCCGCCAGTTGCGCCGCCTGCGCGGGATTACCGGCGGCGAGCGCCGCGCCGATGTCGCCCTGCATCGCGCCCGACAGGCACAGCAGCTCGCTCGCCGCGCCGTTCTCGAACCACTCGCGCCGCATCTCGGCACGGCCGCGGTACTTGTTGTCGAGATAGGCGCGCGTCAGCAGCTCGCACACCTGGCCGTAACCCACGCGGTTCTTGCAGATCAGCAGCACGCGGTGGGGCTTGTCGCGCTCGACCTCGTTCTGGATCCAGGCATCGACGCCGACGATCGGCTTGACGCCCTTGCCGCGCGCGGTCTTGTAGAACTTGACCATGCCGAACAGGTTGGCGAGGTCGGAGATGCCGAGTGCCGGCATGCCGTCGGCCGCGGCGGCGGCGACGGCCTGATCGATCTGGACGATGCCGTCGGTGATCGAGTATTCGGAATGCAGGCGGAGATGGACGAAGCGCGGCTGCGGCGGCGAAGCTGGCGAGTCCTGGGAAAGCGTGTTCTGGGAGGCAGTCATGGGCGCGATTTTACCCGAGCCTGCCGGCTCTCACCGCCTCTTCACCACCTCCTCATCTCCCCGCTCGCCGCCGTCCCGCTACGGCAGCAGGATGGTCGAACCCGTGGTCCGGCGTGCTTCGAGATCGAGATGGGCCTGCGCCGCATCCTTCAGCGCGTAGCGCTGGTTGACGGCGATGCGCAGCTTGCCCGCACCGACGGCCTCGAACAGCGCGGCGCTGCGCAGTTCCAGCTCCTCGCGCGTGGCGATGTAGTCGAACAAGGTCGGGCGGGTGACATACACCGAACCGGCCCGCGCCAGCAGCGCGCAATCGAAGGGCGCGACCGGCCCGGTGGCATTGCCGTAGCTCACCATCATGCCCCGCCGTTGCAGGCAGGACACGGAATCGAGGAAGGTGTCGCGGCCCACCGAATCGTAGACCGCCGCCACCCCCGTACCGCCGGTCAGCTCGCGCACCCGCTCGGCGAAGCGCTCGCGCGAATAGACGATCACATGGTCGCAGCCGAGCGCCTTCGCCTGCGCCGCCTTGTCGTCGTTGCCGACGGTACCGATCACGGTCGCGCCCAGCAGTTTCGCCCACTGCACCAGGATCGAGCCGACGCCGCCGGCCGCGGCATGCACCAGGATGATGTCGCCTGCCTTCACCGGGTAGGTGCTGTGCAGCAGGTAGTGCGCAGTGAGGCCTTGCAGCATCATCGCCGCGCCCTGCTCGAAAGAGATCGCCTCGGGCAGGCGCACGAGGTGGCGGGCCTCGATGTTGCGCGCCTCGGCATAGGCGCCGAGCGGCCCGCTGGTATAGGCGACGCGGTCGCCGATCTTCAGCTCGGCCACGCCTTCGCCGACGGCCTCGACGACGCCGGCCGCCTCCATGCCCAGCCCGGACGGCAGCGACAGTGGATACAGCCCGCTGCGGTGATAGGTGTCGATGAAATTCAAGCCCACCGCATGGTGCCGGACCCGGACTTCTCCGGCGTCCGGTGCCGGCAGCGCCACCTCCTCCCATTGCAGCACTTCGGGGCCGCCGGTACGGTGAAAGCGAATCGCGTGCGTCATGTCCGTCTCCTGAGTGAACGTGCGCGGCGGCAGTGCCTCAGCGCACGAGTGAGATGCCGATGCGCCACTGGCCGCCGTTGTCCTTGTCGTAGTCGAGCAGGGTTTCGCCGTAGCCACCGATGTACTGCAGATGCAGGAAGGCACCCACGCCCGAGAACACGCTGCGGCGCAGCGGCCAGGACAGATCGAACTGGCGGCGCATCTTGCCCGCCGTACCCCGGCGCAGCAGCGACGTGAGCATCAGGCCATCGTCCCGGCCGTAGCGCAAGCCCAATTCGGCATAGCCACGGTAACGGGCGATATCTGGATTGTCCTCGCGGTCGAGATAGGTCCATACCTTGGGTTCGAGGCCGAAATAGCTCACGCCGTCATCCAGGTAGTAGCGCCCCTCGGCCTTCAGGAACAAGGTGTCGATGCTGCGCGAATCCTCGTCGTCCTTGCCGTTCGATTCGTGCTCGTAGCCACCGGACAGGGCGACGAAGCCGCCGTGCGAAGGGTCGGAGATCAGCCAGCGGTAGAACAGCGAGGGACGGAAGCTGGTGTCGCGGAAAGGCTTCGAGTCCGACTGCAGGTCCCACAGCGAGGTCTGGGTGAAGCCGAAATAGAGGCCGCGCGCGACCGGGAAATGCTCGCCGACGACGCCCTGGTCGTCGAACATGCGATAACGGAAGCTGAACTGGAAGCGCGCCGAGACCGGGTCCTTGCCGCCGACGAGGAAATACATCGGCTCGTGGGCGGCAAGCGCCGAAGGCTGGACCGGCTCGCTCTGCGTCGTCGTCGCCGGAACGATGGTTCCGCTGCGCGCGAGGTTGTTCGACTGCGCAGTCTCCACCGGCGTGCGGAAGGCCGCTCCCGCGTCCATCACGATGCGGGCCGACGCCGCATCGGACAGCGACAGCGTGGCGAAACCGGTGACCTCGGCCGGCCAGTGGCCGAGATAGCGCCGCTGCCGCGTGCGCTCGTCGGTCGCAGTGGCGGCGACCAGTTCGAGCGCGATGCGCGGGCCGCCGTCGGGCAGTTCGATCTGCGCCGCCAGACGCTCCGGCAGCTCCGCCCCATCCGCCGGGCCGATGACCACGACGTCAAAGCTGCGACCCGGCACCACACGCGGCTCGGGCGATGCCAGCAGCCACCCGTCCGCCATCGCGGGCAGGTTCGTCAGGCCCAGAATGCATGCGAGCATGCAGCGGGCGAGCGGGGCATGAAACATCTTCGAAGCTCGGCGGGGCGACATGGACAGTGCCGGACGGGCACGTTTTCGGTAGTTGATCGAGTAGCTGAGGGGGCGCCACCCGCGAAGATGGCGACCGGCAGCTTCAGCCCGCCTGTTCGGCGCGCGAGGCCTGCGCGTCCACCACCGCCAGGGCGGTCATGTTGACCAGGCGGCGCACCGTCGCCGAAGGCGTCACGATATGCACCGGCTTGGCCGCGCCGAGCAGGATCGGCCCCACCGACACACCGTCGCCGTTGGCGATCTTCATCAGGTTGAAGGAGATGTTGGCGGCGTCGAGGTTGGGCATCACCAGCAGGTTGGCTTCGCCCTTGAGGCGCGAATCCGGGTGCAGGTTGTCGCGGATTTCCTCGGACAGCGCCGCATCGCCGTGCATCTCGCCATCGAGATTCAGGTCGGGAGCGGTTTCGCGCAGGATCTCGCAGGCACGGCGCATCTTGCGTGCCGACGCCGAAGTCGAGCTGCCGAAGCTGGAATGCGACAGCAGCGCGACGCCGGGTTCGATACCGAAGCGGCGCAATTCGTTGGCCGCCATCAGCGCAATGTCGGCCACCTCTTCGGCGCTCGGATTCTCGTTGACGTAGGTGTCCGTGATCGCGAGCATGCGCTTGGTCAGCAGCAGCAGGTTCATCGCCGCGAACTGCTTGGCGCCGGGCGCCAGACCGATGACATCCCCGACCTGCTTCAGGTGGTAATCGTAGGAGCCGAAGGTGCCGCACACCAGCGCGTCGGCATCGCCACGGCGCAGCAGCATGGCGCCGATCAGCGTGGTGTCGCGCCGGATCTTGGCCTTGGCCAGTTCGGGCGTGACGCCGTCGCGGCTCATCAACTGGTAGTACTCGGTCCACAGTTCGCGATAGCGCGGATCGGACTCCGAATTGACGATGTCGAAATCGCGTTCGGGCACGAGGTTGAGGCCGATCTTCTTGATCCGCATCTCGATCACTTCCGGGCGCCCGATCAGGATCGGCCGCGCCAGCCCTTCGTCGAGCACCACACGCACCGCATGCAGTACGCGCTCCTCTTCGCCTTCGGCGTAGATCACGCGCTTCTGCTCGATCGGCACCCGCTTGGCGGCGGAGAACACCGGCTTCATGACCATGCCGGACTGATAGACGAAGGCGTTCAGGCCCGACACGTAGGCGTCGAAATCCTCGATCGGCTTGGTTGCCACGCCCGAATCCATCGCTGCCTTCGCCACCGCCGGCGCGATCTTGACGATCAGGCGCGGATCGAAGGGCTTGGGAATGATGTACTCGGGGCCGAAGCTCAGTTCCTGGCCGCCGTAGGCGCTGGCGACGACGTCGCTCGCTTCGGCCTCGGCCAGTTCGGCGATCGCCTTCACGCAGGCGAGCTTCATCTCCTCGTTGATCGTGGTCGCGCCGACGTCGAGCGCACCGCGGAAGATGAAGGGGAAGCACAATACGTTATTGACCTGGTTCGGGAAGTCCGAACGGCCGGTGGCGACGATGCAGTCGGGACGCACGGCCTTGGCGTCGGCCGGCAGGATCTCGGGGTTCGGGTTGGCGAGCGCGAAGATCAGCGGCTTGTCGGCCATCCTCGCCACCATTTCGGGCTTCAGCACGCCGGCGGTCGACAGGCCGAGGAAGATGTCGGCGCCCTCGATCACTTCACCCAGCGTGCGGGCAGCGGTCTGCTGCGCATAGCGGGCCTTGGTCGGCTCCATGTTGGCCTCGCGGCCTTCGTAGATCACGCCCTTGGAGTCGCAGACGTAGATGTTCTCGCGCCTGAGGCCGACGCTGACCATCAGGTCGAGGCAGGCGATGGCGGCCGCGCCGGCGCCGGAGCACACCAGCTTGACCTCGGCGATGTCCTTGCCCACCACCTTCAGGCCGTTGATCAGGCCGGAGGCCGAGATGATCGCCGTGCCGTGCTGGTCGTCGTGGAAGACCGGGATCTTCATGCGCTCGCGCAGCTTCTTCTCGATGTAGAAGCACTCAGGCGCCTTGATGTCCTCCAGGTTGATGCCGCCCAGCGTCGGCTCGAGCGAGGCGATGATGTCGATCAGCTTGTCGGGGTCGTTCTCGGCCAGTTCGATGTCGAAGACGTCGATGTTGGCGAACTTCTTGAACAGGCAGCCCTTGCCTTCCATGACCGGCTTGGACGCCAGCGGGCCGATGTTGCCCAGGCCAAGCACCGCGGTGCCGTTGGTGACCACGGCCACCAGGTTGCCGCGGCTGGTCAGTTCGAAGGCTTCGGCCGGATCGGCGACGATCGCATCGCAGGCCGCGGCCACGCCGGGCGAATAGGCCAGCGCGAGGTCGCGCTGGTTGGTCAGGCCCTTGGTCGGGACGACCGAAATCTTGCCCCGCGTCGGCGAACGGTGGTAATCGAGCGCAGCAGCGATGAAATCCTGATCCATGTTTGGTCCCCTCTTGGAATGAGTGTGTTTTGTGAGCCGTGGCGAGCGCTGCCGCCCGCCGTATCGCGCTGCCCGGGAAAAGCGCACGCAGTTCCGCCATCCGGACAGGCTCGTTCTTTAGTTGTTCGGCGCTCCACCCCACCGGCCGCTCTTGTCGGTCGCGGGACGCCCGGAAATTGACGTCGCGGAAGTTTAGCGCAGCACACAGGCCTTTGACACAGGGGTTTTGCTGATATCCACTATCCGCAAACCCCCTTCCCATGCCGCTTTTTGGCAGAATGCGGGCTCCGACCGAGGGAGTGAAGAATGCGACGCGTGGTATTCAATCAGAAAGGCGGCGTGGGCAAATCGACCATCACCTGCAATCTGGCGGCAATCAGCGCCCAGCAGGGCAAGCGCACACTGGTCGTCGACCTGGACCCGCAGGGCAACTCCACCCAGTACCTGCTCGGCGCCTCGGCCGAGGATCTGGATGCCACGCTGGCCGACTTCTTCGACCAGACGCTGAACTTCAAGCTCAACCCGCGCGACACTTCCGACTTCGTCGTCGCCACGCCCTTCGAGCACCTGCACGTGATGCCCTCGCACCCGCTGCTCGAAGAACTGCAGGGCAAGCTGGAGTCGCGCTACAAGATCTACAAGCTGCGCGATGCGCTCGAAGAGCTGGCGGACGATTTCGACTGCGTCTTCATCGACACGCCGCCTGCCTTGAACTTCTTCACCCGCTCGGCGCTGATCGCCGCCGATGCCTGCCTGATCCCGTTCGATTGCGACGAATTCTCGCGCAAGGCGCTGTATTCGCTGCTGGAGAACGTGCAGGAGATCAAATCCGACCACAACCGCGAGCTGCAGGTGGAAGGCATCGTCGTCAACCAGTTCCAGCCGCGTGCCAGCCTGCCGCAGAAAGTGGTGCAGGAACTGATCGACGAAGGCCTGCCGGTGCTGCAGCCTTATCTGTCCGCCTCGGTCAGGATCAAGGAGTCGCACGAGCAGGCGAAGCCGATGATCCACCTCGATCCCAAGCACAAGCTGTCGCAGGAATTCGTCGCCCTGCACGACACCCTGGCGCGCAAGTACGGCGCCTGACGGCACGGAGAGGCAAAGAGCCCCTGCTTCCGATGGCAAGGAGTGCCGGCGCCTACCGTGTCAGACCCCGGGGTCGGGAATCCGCAGCCGCAGCCGCTCGGCCATCCAGTCGATGAACAAGCGCACCCGGGACGACAGCAGCCGCGAATGCGGATACACCAGTTGCACCGGCAGCTCGGGCGGCTCGAATTCCCGCAGCAGGCGGACCAGTTGCCCGTCGGCCAGTTCGGCGGCGACTTGGTAATGCAGCAGCCGGGCGATGCCGAGCCCCTGCACGCAGGCCAGGCTGGCAGCCTGGACCTGGTTGGTGCCCAGGCGAGCCGGCACGGGCACGGTCAGGGCCTCGCCGCCGTCGATGAAATGCCACTCTCCGCCCTGCTGGGCGAAGACGATGCAGTCATGTTCGCGCAACGCGGATGGGTGCGGAAGCTGCCCGGCCGCACGCAGGTAGTCCGGGCTGGCACACACCACATGCCGCGTCCTGCCCAGCGGCACCGCCACCATCGACGAATCGGGCAATTGTCCGATCCTGACGGCGAGGTCCAGCCCTTCTTCCAGCAGATCGACCATGCGGTCGAGCAGGATCAGTTCCACCCGCATCGCCGGATGCTGCGCCAGGAAGGCATTGACCAGCGGCGCGACATGGCGGCGGCCGAACTCGACCGGCGCGGTCAGGCGCAGCAGGCCGCCGGGGCTGTGCCGGCGCGCATCGAAGCTGTGCTCGATCTCGTCGAACTCGGCCAGGATGCGGCGGCTCCAGGCGAGGAATTCCGCGCCCTCGTCGGTCAAGGCCAGGCGCCGGGTATTGCGGTTCAGCAGGCGCACGCCAAGGTGTTTTTCCAGCGCCGCCAGGCTGCGCACCACCGACGCGGCAGACTGCCCCGACGCCCCTGCAGCCGCACTCAGGCTGCCGGCATCGACGATGCGCACGAAGGTTGCCATCGCTTTCAGTTTGTCCATCGCTCGCCTTTCATTTGTGCGTCGAACGCAATGGTGTTGTCAGCCCGGCGGCATTGATGGCACACGCCAGGGCGCCGACACTCGTTCCCGTCCCGACACCGCCGCCGATTCTCGACATGAACGCAGCCGCTTCCCCGATCGTGCCCCCACCGAGCATCCCGTCGCCGCCCGGCGCGGCGCGCTGCCCGGCCCGCATCCTGGCCTACGACCATGTCGGCATCCGCGTCAGCGACCGCCGCCGCGCGCTCGATTTCTACCAGGCGCTCGGCTTTGCCGAAAGCCTGCGCTTTCCCGAGCACGAAGCCAACGAGATGCTGAGCCCGGACGGCGTGCGCATCAACCTGATCTTCAATGCCGCGCGCCGGCCCGATGCGCGCAACGTGCTGCTCGACGAACCCGTCAAGCTGCCGGGCATGACCCATCCGGCTTTCATCGTGGACGACCTCGGCGCACTGCAGGCCTGGCTGCACCAGCGACGCATCGCCGTCACCGAAGGGCCGCATCACATCGGCCCGCGCCGCATCGCGCTGTTCATCCGCGACCCGGACGGCAACGTGCTCGAATTCAACCAACTGATGGACCACCCCGAAGGAGACAGAACATGAAACTCTACGATCTGGAACTGTCCGGCAATTGCTACAAGGTCAGGCTGTTCGCGGCACTGGCGAACATCGAGCTGGAGATCGTGCCGGTCGATTTCCTCGGCGGCGAACACAAGCGCCCGCCGCTGACCGAACTCAACCCCTGGGGCGAACTGCCCATCCTGGTCGACGGCGAGCGGGTGCTGCGCGATTCGCAGGCCATCCTGGTCTATCTCGCCGGCACTTACGGCGGCGCGGCATGGTGGCCGGCCGAAGCTCATCTGCAGGCCGAGATCGTGCAATGGCTGTCCACCGCGGCGAACGAAATCCAGCATGGCCCCGCGTCCGCCCGCTTGGTGGACAAGTTCGGCTACGCCATCGACAAGGCCGGCACCCTGGCCAAGGCCGCCCGCATCCTGCCGCTGCTCGACGCCCATCTCGCCGAGCGGGACTGGCTGGCGCTGTCGCGCCCCACCATCGCCGACTGCGCGGTGTTCCCCTATGTCGCGCTGGCGCCGGAAGGCGGCATCGAGCTGGCGCCCTACCCCAACATCCTGCGCTGGATCGAGCGCGTCAAGCGCCTGCCGGGTTATCTCGCGATGCCCGGCACCTGAGCGCAGCTCAGGCCGGATCCAGCTTCGCCACTGCCAGCAGCAGCCATTTCATGCCGGCCGAGCCGAAGTTGATCTGCACCTTGGCGTCGCTGCCGCTGCCCTCGGCGGCGACGATCACGCCCTGGCCGAAGCGGGCGTGGTTGACCGTTTGGCCGATGCGCAGGCCGTTGGGCAAGGCAGCGGTGGCCGGACGCGCCATCTGGGCGGAAGCGGCGGACGGCTTGAAGTAGCCGCCGGCGCCGCCCGCCGCCGAACGCGGGCTGGGCGGCGTCAGCCATTTCGTCAGCTCGGCGGGAATCTCCTCGAGGAAGCGCGAGCGCAGGTTGTAGCGCGTCTGACCGTGCAGCATGCGGCTCTGGGCGAAGGACAGGTACAGCCGCTCGCGCGCCCGCGTCACCGCGACATACATCAAGCGGCGCTCTTCCTCCAGGCCGTCGGTCTCGAGGATGCTGTTCTCGTGCGGGAACAGCCCCTCTTCCAGCCCGGACAGGAAGACGACGTTGAACTCCAGCCCCTTGGCCGAATGCACCGTCATCAGTTGCACCGCGTCGGCGCCCTGGTCGGCCTGGTGGTCGCCCGCCTCGAGCGAGGCATGGGCGAGGAAGTCGGCCAGCAAGGCGTGATCCTGCGCCTGCCCGGCCTCTTCTGCAGGCTGGAACTCGGCAAGGAAGTTGGCCGCGGCGCTCACCAGTTCGTCCAGGTTCTCCAGCCGCTCCTGGCCCTCCTTGTCGGCCTTGTAGTGCGCACGCAGGCCGCTGATGTCCAGCACGTGGTCGACCAGTTCCGGCAGCGGCAAACTGGTCGTGTCGCGCCGCATGTCCTCGATCAGGCGCACGAACTGGCCGAGCACCGTTCCCGGCTTGCCGGAAAGATGCGGCACAGCGGCGTACAGGCTGGAGTTCCAGGTGCGCGCGGCGTCGCCCAGCACTTCCAGCGTGCGCGCGCCGATGCCGCGGGTGGGGAAATTGACCACGCGGGCGAACGAAGTGTCGTCGTCCGGGTTGGCGATCAGGCGCAGGTAGGCGAGCGCGTGCTTGATCTCCTGGCGCTCGAAGAAGCGCAGGCCGCCATAAACGCGGTAGGGGATGCCGGCCGAGAACAGCTGGTGCTCCAGCACCCGCGACTGCGCGTTCGAACGGTACAGCAGCGCGATCTCGCTGCGCTGGGCGCCATCGCGCACCAGCGACTGGATCTCCTCGACGACCCAGCGCGCCTCGTCGCCATCCGAATACGACTCGAACACCCGGATCGGCTCGCCCGCGCCCTGGTCGGTCCACAGGTTCTTGCCGAGCCGGTTGCTGTTGTGGCGGATGATGGCGTTGGCGGCATCGAGGATGTTGCTGTGCGAACGGTAGTTCTGCTCCAGCCGGATCACGTTCTGTACGCGGAACTCGCGCTCGAAGTCGCGCATGTTGCCCACTTCGGCGCCGCGGAAGCGGTAGATGCTCTGGTCGTCGTCGCCGACGCAGAACATCGCCGCGCCGCCTTCGCGCCCTTCGTCGGCGAACTGCTTCAGCCAGCGGTACTGCAGGCGGTTGGTGTCCTGGAATTCATCGACTAGGATGTGGCGGAAACGGCGCTGGTAATGACGGCGCAGCGGCTCGTTGCGTTCGAGCAGCTCGTAGCTGCGCAGCAGCAGCTCCGCGAAATCCACAACAGACTCACGCTGGCACTGTGCTTCATACTCCTGGTAAAGCTGGACGCGCAGCCGGGTGTAGTCGTCCCAGGCCTCGACCGCATGCGGGCGAAGCCCGGCTTCCTTCTGGCCGTTGATGAAGTGCTGCAGCTCGCGCGGCGGGAATTTCTCGTCGTCGACGTTCAGCGTCTTCAGCAGGCGTTTGATTGCGGCAAGCTGGTCGCCCGAATCGAGGATCTGGAACAGCTGCGGCAGCCCGGCGTCGCGGTGGTGCGCACGCAGCAGGCGATTGGCCAGGCCGTGGAAAGTGCCGATCCACATGCCGCGGGTGTTCACCGGCAGCATCGCCGTCAGGCGGGCGAGCATTTCCTTGGCCGCCTTGTTGGTGAATGTAACCGCCAGGATGCCGGCCGGATCGACCTGGCCGGACTGGATCAGCCAGGCGATGCGGGTCGTCAGCACCCGCGTCTTGCCCGAGCCGGCGCCTGCCAGGATCAGGGCGTGCTGCGGCGGCAGGCTGACTGCCTGCAGTTGTTCGGTATTGAGATTGGCGAGCAGGTTGGACATCGGCGCTCCTTGCAAGGCCGTGCATTGTAATGCGGAGCCGCAGGACGATCGATCCGGGCGCAGCCGGCACCCCGCCCGCAGGCCCGGCAGGAAATGGCGAGACAAACCGATGTTGCGTCGCAACAACATGTGGCTTGCCAAGCATCGGCTCGGTCGCTATTTTTGAATTGTGCAAAGCAGCAAAATTATTGACGACAGCGGAACCATTTCACGACTCATCCGCCTAATCAACCATAAAATCAACCACAGAGAGCCGCCACAGCCGAGTGCTGCGGCACAACATAGCTCGACGTACGGTCCACAAGACCGTCAAGAGTTCGACGCCGCGACCCGGCGTACAGGAGAAAACATCATGAAAACACCCAAACTGCTTCCGTGGTACGCCCGCAAGGCGGGTGTCTCGACCGAACGTGCCGAAGCCCTGTGGCACAAGGCCGTGCGTGAAGCCACCGCCGAAACCGGCTGGGTCGGCAATTCGGAATACTGGGGCGCCTGCATGGACAACTTCCTGGCCTTGCTCGACAAGGAACGCAACACCTTGTGTGCGCCGCAGGTACTGCCTTTCGTCCGCAGCCACAACCGCATGTGGCGCCTGCCCTTGCTGGCGATGGAAGACATGTGCGCTGCCTTCCATGCGAACTGGCAGCGCCAGCGCCACGCAGGCTTCCCGCGCCGGGCAGCCTGACGGCATTGGCCTGACTCAGCCCGTCCAGCGCATCTAGCTCCGTGCGCGGCCCCAGGCCGCGCAC
>NZ_JANUXN010000029.1 GCF_025699485.1 Thauera carbonicopians
AAGCGGCTGGGTTCGATGGGGCCGACCGCCGCCTCCTTCGCCACCGAGGCCGATGCCCAGGCCTTCGCCACCCAGCATGGCGGCAAGGTGCTGAAGTTCAGTGAAGTCACGCCGGACATGGCCATCCTCGATGGCGGTGCGCTGCACGACCAATCCATGTAAACAAGGCCATCACATGAGCGCAACGATCTACGACGCCCTTCCCCCCGAAGCAGCCCCCGAGCTCGAACGGCTCGCCCGCCTGGTCTATGAAACGCGCGAGCACCGGCGCGCGGTGCTGCAGGCCGTCGGCGCAACGGACGAACAGGCCCTGCTCCAGCGCATCATCGACGGCGGCATCGACGAACACCCTGCCTACGAACACTACCTGGCGGCGCGCATCCTCGCCGATACGCACCAGGCCGCGCGCGAAGCGATGGCCATCAGCCTGAAGGAGCTCAACCAGCGATGAAGCTGCATACGGCCATCCTCGAACACATCGGACGCGAACATGCGGACGCGCTCGCCGCGCCCCCACGGCTCACCCAGGACGCGCTGACCATCACCCTGCGCAACGGCGTCACGCTGACCGTGCGCTACGCCGCGCCCGACGCCTATTCGCTGCGCTGGAACAGCGGGCCGGACACCCTGGAGATGGGCATCAACACCGCTCCGACCCACCCCCACCTGTCCACTCGCCCCAACCACTTGCTCCGCAGCGACGGCACGGCGGCGGCCGACCCAATCACCCGCATCGACGCCAGCCCCGAAGCCAACGTCGGCGCGCTGATCACCGCCCTCATGCGCGATCCCCTCATCGGCGCCACGCCTCCCGCCTCGCAGCCATGAACCTCACCGGCCGCCGCCTCCTCCTGCTCGGTGCCGCGGTACTCTGCACGGCGACGGCCGGCGCGCTGTTCGCGCAATTCGCTGCCAAGGGCAAAACGGCGGAATTCGTCCCGCCCGCCGAGGACATCTGCATCGTTGCGCCGGCGCGGGTGTCGGCCGCCCATCCCTACGACCCCGCATCCGGCCTGGACATGCTTGCAGCGCGCCCGGTGCCGGCGGATGCGCGCTGCCCGGTGTGCGGCATGTACCCGGCACGCTTCCCGAACTGGGCGGCGCAGCTCATCTTCAGCGACGGCTCGGCGCATTTCTTCGATTCGCCGGTCGACCTCTTCGTCTTCCTGGACGAGCCGGCGCGCTTCGACGCCAAGCACACCGCGGAAGACGCCGCCGCGCTCTACGTCGCCGACCACCGCAGCGGCAGCTGGCTCGATGCGCGCAAGGCCGTCTTCGTCATCGGCTCCGGCGTGCGCGGCCCGATGCGCGGCCCCGACCTGCCGGCCTTCGCCGAAGCGGCTGCCGCCCTGGCCTTCATCGCCGAACACGGCGGCCGCGCCCTGGCCTTCGACGAAATCGGCCGCAGCACGGTCCACGACTTGCGCAACGCCGCCCACGGCGGGCACGGACACTGACCGGGAAGGGCCAGGCTCCACGGTCGAGCACCCGCTGCCCGTCCGGCCATCACCTGCGAATGCCCGCTCCCTTTCCGGCATCGAAGGCGGCCTTGACCTGCCGCACGCTCTTTTCCAGCAAGCCCAGGCCACCCGCCATCAGGTACCAGTTGGCGCCGTCCTGGTCGAGAAACACCACTTTTCCTTCCCGCCATGCCTTGCTGTTGGCAACGACCGGTGTGGCAGCCATCGTCTCGGCGGCCTTGGCCTCGCCGAATGCGGCATTGCGGTCCACGACGAACAGCCAGTCCGGCTCCCTGGCCATCACCTCGGACAGATAGCGCTCTTCGGCCGCCTGCCGCTCTTTCTGTGCGGCCTCCGCCGCCGCCCTGGCCTCGGGGCTGTCATCCGCCGGCGCGGCGGCCTGGGGCCTCCCGGTACTCAAGCCCTGGCCCTCGTCCGGCCGCAGCGCGGGACGAATGCCGACCAGTTCATAGACCATGCCGAAGCGGGCATCCGGCTGCTGGGGCATCACGCGGTTGCCCACGGCGAACATCACCAACCCTGTTCCCTGCTTGGCAGCCTGTTCGTGGAGCGCTCGGACTTCGCCCAACAGCGCATGCAGCCTGTCTCCGGCTTCTTTCTCGCGGCCGAAGGCCGCGCCGACGGTCAGGATGTTCTGGGCAACACTGGCCACCAGACTGGTATTGCTGACCGACAGGTCGACGATGGGGGCGATGCCTTTCAGTTCGTCGAGCTGTCCGCCGCCCCGCCCGTCGACGATGATGAGATCGGGCCGAAGATCCTTGATCCCGGCAATCCTCGGGTCAGCACCGCCATCCCGGGCTGCGGCGGGAAGCCGCACATATCGATCACCGGAATATCTGGCGATCAGATGTGCGGGCCAGCGGACGGTCGACTCCCCTGAAGGTGGGGCCGGAACCGCTGCCAGATCGACTCCAAGGGCGTCGAGGGTATCCAGCGCCGCCAGGCCGAGCACCGCCACCTTGCGGGGCACGGCCGGAAGTTCGGCGACACCCTGTACATGCGGAACCTTGCGCGATTCGGCTTGCACAGCCGAGGGGGCGCCTGAAAGCAGCGACAGGACAACACCTGCTGCGAGCATGCAACGGCTCGATCTTTTCATGTCTTCTCTCCTTTGGACTGCACAAAAGCGTTTGATCGATGAATCGCCGTCACGACCCGAGCCACTCGAGCCACTCGAGCCGCAGCATGTCTCCGGCGCTGCCATCCGGCACCGGAATCGCCGAGCCGATTGCAGCGGCGGCCAGGATCGGGCCGTTGAACGGAGCCGGCGACCGGGCGAGCACGGCGTTGAGGCGTGATGCGCACTCGGCACCGCCGGCCGAGTGCAGATCAGGGCGCAGGAACTGCAGCCAGCCGGCCCAGGCCAGGATTTGCAGCAGCAGGTTGACGAAGCCCGGCCGCTGGGCATAGGCGGACAAGCCGGCCAGATCGGCATAACTGCACGGGCCGTCCTGCAGCAGGGCAAGCAGCGGCGCGACATCCCCCATCGGCAGGCTCACCGGCCCGATGCGGCTCGAGAACGTGATGCTTCCCCGTACGGGAATCGGCCCGGCCGGCGCCGCGGGCAGCAGACAGACACGCTGTCCGAGCAGCCCGGCCTGGTGGGCCGGGTCGCTCAGCAGGTTGCCGCCGGGGCGCCGGCGCTGATAGATGTCGCAGCGCTGGGTCTGGTTGCGTGCGAGATCCTTGAAGGTTTCGACTACCGCCGCATCGGCGCCGCTGCGGCGCAGTTCCTCGAGCATGCCCTGTGTCGCCGGCGGCAGCGATGCGGAATCGACGTTCTCGCAGGGCGCTGCACTGCCGGCATATTCGCAACCGGCTTCGGCAAGCTCGGCCATGACGTCGGCGGTGTGCAGCACGTCCCAGTGTTCATTGAGATATTCGTGAGCGAGAAAGGCCGCAGTGGCGTCGTCGATGGGCTGCGTTGCAGGCAGCATGCCCGGATGATCCTGAAAATAGCCCGCGCCCGCGTCCGACATGCGCTGCAGGAAGGCCATCGCGCTGCGTGCCTTGTCCGCGCTGGTGCAGGACGAATCTGCGGCCACCATGCGCATCAGCCGCCGCGCAGCGGCGAACGATGCGAAGCCGGGATGGCTGAGATAAGACAGGTAGAGCACGCCGCCCGGCTTGAGCTTCTGGGCGACGATGCGGCGAATGGCGGACCTGGCCTCGGCAGAGACCCACGAATACACGCCATGGACGACGAGAAAGTCACATGCGGGAATGCCGCTTTCGGACGCTTCGAGCACCTGCTCGAAGCCCAGGCAGTGGAATGACGCATTGCCGACCCCGGCATCGCGAGCCAGGGCGCGCCCTTGTTCGATGGCCCGGGCATTGAAATCGATGCCGATGAAGCGTCCTTGCGGATTGGTGGCGGCCCCCACCACCACGTCCAGCCCGGAACCGCAACCCAGCTCCAGCCAGGTGTACGGCCGTGTCAGATCGGGCGCACGCCGCCCGAGCGCAGTCAGGATCGCGGCATTCCATGCGGGCATGGTTTCCCGGTGGAAATGCCACGGATAGCCGGTGTCGGTGATGTAGCCCGGAGCAGAGGAAGACCTGGTCATGTGATGAAATGGCGTGCAGGCGCTGGTCCGCCGAACGGCATCGGCAGAACCCAGCGCATCCGGAAAATCAGAACGATGCCGTGTAGGTCACGTAGTAGGCGCGGCCCGGCTCGTTGTAGGTCTTCGCCCCGGCGCCGGTGGAAACGACCCGGTCCTCGAAGGGAACCGACGAGTCCGTCGGACTGTTGGCGGAAGCCAGACGGGCGGCCCGCTTGATTTCCTTGTCGAACAGGTTGCTGATACCGAAACCCACTCGGTGATTCTTGTTGATCTCCCACGTGCCGTTCAGGCCGAACAGCGCATAAGCCCCCCGCTCCCGGACTGCATCGCCGATCATCGGCCAGCCGTGGTAGCTGACCGTGCGCGGCTTGCGACGGCCATAGAAAGTGCCCGTCAACTGCATCGAGAACTGCTCCGTGGCCTGCCATTGCAAGGTGCTGTTCAGGGTGTATTTCGGAATGATGGAGACCGGCTGGCCGGTGTCCTTGTTGTGGTTCTTCAGCATCCAGGTGAAGTTGTTGATCAGCCTCAGCGTGCTGCCGTTGTGCCCCAGCAGCGGAATGCTGAGGTTGCCTTCCCAGCCGTGGATCAGCACCTTGCCCGCATTGACCCACTCGTAATCGACCGGATTGTCGAGATCGGCGATGTCGTCGAGCGCCTCCGCCAGCACCTTGTTCTTGTAGTCGTTGCGGAAGTAGGTCAGCGAGCCGTCCCAGCCACCCGGACCGTCCCAGGCCAGGCCGATTTCCTTGTTGACGCTGATCTCCGGCTTCAGATCGGGATTGCCGCGCACGGTGCAGTCGTAGGAGTCGGGATCGAGGCCCATGCCGTTGTAGGGGCAGGTCGCGCCCAGGCCGGAGGCATAGAGAGGCGAAGTCTGATAAGGATTGGGCGCCTTGAACGTACGCGCGATGCCGCCCTTGAGGGTGAAGCCGCTGCCCAGTTCATACATCGCGTTGAGGCTGGGGCTCCAGTTGGTGCCGAACTGGCTATGGTGATCCAGACGCAGCCCCGGCGTCAGCAGGAAAGCATCGGTGATCGCCATGTTGTCTTCGACGAAGACGGCCTTGGTCGTGTTCTTCAGCTCGACCTGTTTCAAGGGATCCGGCTGGCCTGTCGTCAGCAAGGCATTGTTGTCCGCTAGCGCCTGCCGGCGGTATTCGAAGCCGGTGGTCAGCATCTGGTCGATGCCTCCCAGCTGCAGCGGCGTGTTCAGCTCGCCGCTCAGGAAGTAGTTGTCCTGTTCCGACTGCTGCAGCGACGTACCGCTGCTGCAGTTGCCTTCGCCCATGCCGCTGCTGCCCTGGCGGCAGTTGATCGTGCGCGTGTTCTCGTACTGGAAGGTAATGCGGGAATCGCCCAGCTCTCCCCATTTGCCGCGATGCGTGATGGCAGCTTGCTGGCGATAGACGCGGCGGGTTTCGGCGCCTTTGTCGGCCCACTCCTGCATCACTCCGGTGGGGCCGAGGGTCGAGGATTCGCCGACGTAGATGTTGCCCTGGCGGCTGAAGCCGGCCTCGAACTCCAGGACCTGATCAGGCGTGAGGTCCCAGTGCACCAGGCCGTTGACGTCGCGGTTGCGGCGGCCTTCGCGGCCGGCATACCAATAGGGTTCCACTTCGCCGGTCGTGGCGTTGAGCTGCGTGCCATTGATCTGCGGCTTGTCACCGTCGGTCTTGGCGGCGCTGCCGTAGAGGCGGAAGGAGAGATTCTCGGCGAGCGGACCGGAAAGATTGAAGCCCAGGCGGCGTGTGCCATTGCCTTCCAGGCTGTCTTCCGGCTTGCTCAGATAGGTGGTGACCGAACCGGAAAGGCTGCCGCCGGGCTTCTTGGTGATGATGTTGATCACGCCGCCCGATGCGCCCGAACCGTAGCGGGCGGCCGCAGGGCCACGGATGACTTCGATGCGCTCGATCTGGTCGGCCGGAACCCAGTTGGAGTCGCCGCCGGTGTCACGGTCGCCGGTGCGGCGGGTGATGGCGCCCTGGCGCGAATTCACCGGCTTGCCATCGACCAGGATCATGGTGTTTTCCGCCCCCATGCCGCGCAGGTCGATCTCGCGCTGGTTGCCGTAGGCCCCGACCGAGCTGGTGCCCGACAGGCTGACGCCCGGCTGGGTCATCAGGATCTCGGCCAGGTCGTTGGCCGGCGGACGCTTTTCCAGGTCCTCGCTCGTGATGATCGAAACACCGGTCATCTGCTTCAAGGTTTCTTCCGCGGTGCCCAGCACACGGACTTCGGACAGGGTCGTCTCCGGGCTACCCGATGCCGCCTGCTGCGCGCAGACGCCATGGGCGAACAGAACAGAGCCGACAGCGAAGGCGAGCGGCGTGAGCTTGAGCGAGGTTGGAGCGGAAACGGGCATGGTCATCCTCTTCGTGACAGTAGGTACGGAACATGGAAGTCATGCTTTCCACCCTCCGCAGCCGGAACGGCACGCGATTCGTCATCGAAACGACAAGCGCGTCCGTGGAAAATGAGGATGCGAACTATAATTATTTACTGTCTTGAGCATTTGTCGGAGCGCAGCCCGTTTGTGAGGGCTTACGGCAGCTTCGACATAATTTCCTCACAAATCCAATATATGACTGGATCCAGCAAAACCGGCACCAGTGGAACCAGCACAGTCATGAAACGAAATCGCATCCTGGTCGTGGACGACCACGAGGACATCCGTTATCCGCTCGCCACCTACCTGAGTCGCTACGGTCTGGACGTGAGTACTGCCGCCGACGCTGAAGACGTACGTGCGCTGCTTGCCGAACGGCAGTTCGATCTCATCGTCCTCGATGTGATGCTGCCCGGCGAGGACGGCCTTTCGCTGTGCCGCTACATCTACGAGCACCTGAAGATCCCGGTGATCCTCCTGTCCGCGATGGTGGAGCCGGCGGATCGCATCGCCGGCCTCGAACTCGGCGCAGACGACTACGTTCCCAAGCCCTTCGATCCACGCGAACTGCTGGCGCGCATCAAGACCGTGCTGCGCCGACTGGATGCAGTCGCAGCGCCGGCCGAACCGCCCCTCGGCGATGGCCACTATTACTTCGAATCATGGGTACTGGATGTCGGCCAGAGGGAGCTTCGCCACAGCGACGGTCGTGCGATAGAACTCAGCCCGGTCGAATACCGACTGCTGCGTGCGCTGGTGGAGCACCCCAATACGGTCCTGAGCCGGGAACGCCTGCTGAGCCTGACCAACCGCGACGACAGCACGCCCTTCGACCGCAGCATCGATACGCAGATCAGCCGCCTGCGCCGTAAACTCGAAGACGACGCACGCAGGCCCCGGTTGCTGCGTACCGCCTGGGGCGACGGCTATCTGCTGTCCGCCGACGTCCGCCGGCTGCGCGCATGAAATTCGGCAGGCTCCTGCCCCGAAGCCTGGTAGGCCAATTGATCGGCCTGCTGCTTGCCGGCATCATCGCCGCCCACCTCATCGCGCTGCCGCTCGACGGCACGGGCACTGGCCGTGTTCTCCCCCACGCACGCGACAATGCGCTGGAACGCATCGCCACCGCTTACCGCGTCACCGAAGCCTGCGGCGATTGCGATGTCGCCGCCGTACTCGAAGCCATGACAAGCCACGACGCGGAATTCAGCTTGAAGGCCTCCGCACCAAGGGCATTCGGCGAGACGAATGCCGAGCTCGCTACGCAACTCACGACGCTCGCGGGGCTCCCCGCGAATGCCGCGGTCCATGTCTACCTGGAGGACAAGGCGCCTGATCCCGATACGCTATCGCTCACCCGCCGCCCGCACGCCGTCCTCGATGCGGCCCTACCGCTGGCCGACGGACGCTGGCTGGTGGCAAACCTGCGTCCCACAGCGCGCTATCAATGGTGGCGCCCCCTGCCGGTCACGCTGTTTGTCAGCGTCCTGCCGGTTCTGCTGATCGTCAGTCTGTTTGCACGGTACATCCTGCGTCCCACCAAGGCACTGGCCGATGCGGCCGAGCGGGTCAGCCGGGGGGAGCGCATCGATCCATTGCCGGTCAGCGGCCCCGCCGAATTGCGCGAAGCCACCGCAGCCTTCAATACCATGCAGGAACGCCTCACCCGCTTCGTCTCCGACCGAACTGCGATGCTGGCTGCCATCGGCCACGATTTCCGCACGCCTCTTGCATCGCTGCGCCTGCAGGTCGAACTGCTGGACGACGAGGCCGTGCGCCAGCCGATGCGCCGAATCCTGGATACGATGCGCGACATGATCGACGAGACCTTGCGCTTTGCCCGCGACGACAGTGTCCGCGAGCCGACACGGGAAGTCGACTTGTCCGTATTGGTCGTCCAGGCTGGCGAAGAACGGGTCTCGCTGGGGCAGCCGGTAAGCTGGCGCGTTCCTGAAACCTTGCCGTACCGCTGCCGGCCGCTTGCCCTGTCGCGCGCCCTCGGCAACCTGATCGACAACGCCGTCCGCTATGGCGGCAACGCGCACGTCAGCCTCGACCTCCACCCCGACGGCAGCAGGCTCTCCATCGCGGTGGACGACGACGGCCCGGGCATCCCTGAAAACTGGCTGGAGCGTGTGTTCGAACCTTTCGCCCGCCCATCGGCGGCGCGTAGCCAGGACAGCGGCGGGATCGGCCTCGGCCTGGCCATCGCGCGCTCGTGCATCGCCGCCCATGGCGGAGAAATCCAGCTCACGAACCGCCCTGCCGGCGGCCTGTCGGCACGCATCACCTTACCCGCCTGAACCCTCTGGCCACAGAGATCACAGCACAGGACGACGGCAGTCCGGCTTACCGGAAGCGGGACCGCTGGGGATGTCGTCCCGATCCACCAGGGTATGAAACGAAAAACGGAGGCTTCCGCCTCCGCCTGTCTGTCGTGCACGATGCGCGAGCCATCCCGGCTCGCGCTATCGCACTCGGCCGTGACTCACTGCGACTTCGCCACCATGAAGTCCACTGCGGCCTTGACGTCGTCGTCGGGCAGCGTCGCTGCGCCGCCGCGGGCCGGCATCATGCCTTTTTCGCCGGTGAAGCCTTCGATCGCGTGCTTGTACAGAGTCTCGGTACCCTGGGCGATGCGTGGTGTCCATTCGTCCTTGTTGCCGGGAACCGGCGCACCGGCGACACCTGCGGCATGGCACAGTGCGCAGGTCCTCTTGTAAACACTCTCGCCGCCGGCGTTGGCCGGGGCAGCGGCCGCCGGAGCAGGTGCGGGGGCCGGCGCGGGTGCGGCGGCAGCAGGCGGGGCGGCAGGCGCGGGTGCAGCAGGCGCCGGGGCGGAACCGGCGGAACTGCCGGAATCCTGCCCGCCACAGGCGGCAAGCAGACCGGCAAGGACGGCAGCGA
Source organism: Thauera carbonicopians (assembly GCF_025699485.1). Taxonomy (GTDB): domain Bacteria; phylum Pseudomonadota; class Gammaproteobacteria; order Burkholderiales; family Rhodocyclaceae; genus Thauera. Next base: position 9,348 of record NZ_JANUXN010000029.1, read on the forward strand.
GAATCAGCGGGGTCTTTTTCATTGGAACTCTCCGGTGGGTGTCGGACAAACGATGCGGCACGGGGCGCGACGCATCGCACGTGGGAATGCTACGTGCCGAGCGGAGAGCCTGTGATTGACAGGAATCAATTCGTCCTGCTAAAGCATTGGCTTGGCGCATGCAACCGGCCTCGCCGCCCGGGCCGCACCGACACCGTCGGCCCGGGTTGATGCAGAATCGGGAAGAATCGCCCGCGGGACGGCTCCGGCACTGCCACGGCGCCCCGGCCGCCCCGCACCCGCTCCATCTCGACATGAACGCCCTTTCCCGTCCTCCTTTGCCATCATCCCATGTCGGCCGCTTCGCGCCTTCGCCCAGCGGCCCGCTGCATTTCGGCTCGCTGGTCGCGGCGGCGGGCAGCTATCTGGAAGCGCGCCGCCACGGCGGGCGCTGGCTGCTGCGGATCGAGGACGTCGACACGCCGCGCACCGTGCCCGGTGCGGCCGAAGGCATCATCGCCACGCTGGCGCGCTTCGGCTTCGAATGGGATGGCGAGATCGTCTGGCAGAGACGCCGCAACGATGCCTACCGCGCCGCGCTGGAGCAATTGAAGGCTGCCGGCCACGCCTTTCCCTGCGCCTGTACGCGGCGCGAAATGGCGGATTCGGCGCTCGCCCGCGACGGTTCGCGGCGCTACCCCGGCACCTGCCGCAACGGCCTGCCGCCCGGGCGCACCGCACGCGCATGGCGGGTGCGGGCCGAAGGCGTGATCGGCTTCGACGACGCGATCCAGGGCTGGCAGCAGCAGGACCTCGCGCTCGATGCCGGCGACTACGTGGTGCTGCGCGCCGACGGCCTGTTCGCCTACCAGCTGGCCGTGGTGGTGGATGACGCCGATGCGGGCGTCACCGACGTCGTGCGCGGCGCCGACCTGCTCGATTCGACCGCCCGCCAGATCCATCTGCAAGGCCTGCTCGGCATGCCGCAGCCGGCTTACGCCCACCTGCCGGTCGCCACCAACGCCGCGGGCGAGAAGCTGTCGAAGCAGACCCTCGCCCGCGCCATCGACGAACATCCGCCGGCGGCGGCACTGTGCGCGGCGCTGCGCTTTCTCGGCCAGGCGCCGCCGGCCGGACTCAAGCGCGCCCCACTGGCCGAAGTCTGGCACTGGGCCTTCCGGCACTGGCAACTCGACGCCGTGCCACGGCGGCGCCACGCCCCCGCAACCACCATCGACCCACCGAGGACATCATGCACCCCAACGACCTCTCCGCCGACCGCGGTGCCATCCGCGAGCTGCTCGCCACCGCCCGCAGAATCGCGATCGTAGGCATCTCGCCGAAGCCGCAGCGGCCGAGCAACGCGGTCGCACGCTACCTGCGCGATGCCGGCTATACCATCATTCCGGTGAATCCGGCCTACGACGAGGTGCTGGGCGAGAAGTGCTACCCCAGCGTGCGCGAAGCGCCCGGGCCGATCGACATCGTGGACGTGTTCCGCAAGCCCGACGAAGTGATGGCAGTGGCCGAGGACGCGATCGCCGCCGGTGCCGGCTGCCTGTGGCTGCAGCTCGGCGTGATCGCACCCGAAGCGGCGCAACGGGCTGCCGACGCCGGGCTGAAAGTGGTGATGAACCGCTGCACCGAAGTCGAGCACATGGCGCTGGGCCGGCAGGGCTGAAGACTGCCGTGCAGACAGCTCAGGAATAAAAGGCCTTTTGAAGCCCTTTGAAGGTAATTTTCACCGCCGTATAGGCAGCTTAGAAAAGCTCGAAACCTCGGTTCGGCTCGCTTGCAGTCTTCACTGCCGTATAGGCAGCTTAGAAAGATTCGAGCGTCGGGATGATGCCGTGGTGCGCCTTCACTGCCGCATAGGCAGCAAACGCGCATATAGAAACCTCAATGCTTGCCGCCGTAGCCCGCCAAGCCGATCGCCAGGCGGACGATCTGGTACGACGCCCAGGTCAGGACGCGCTGCAGCAGCGACAGCCGGCGCCAGTCCGACGGGCGCAGTTCCACCGCGCCGGCCTCCATCTCGCGCGCCAGGCTGGCGCGCAGCCCGGCGGCGAAGGCCTCGTCGTCGACGACGACGTTGGCCTCGCGCGCCAGCAGCAGGCTGAAGGCATCGATGTTGCTCGAACCCACCGTCGCCCAGCGGCCATCCACCACCGCCACCTTGGCGTGTAGCTCGCTGCGGTGGTATTCGAACAGCCGGATGCCGTGCTGCATGAAATACGGGTAGAGCGCGCGCGTGGCGTGGCGCTGCAGCGGGTGGTCGGCCACGCCCTGCAGCAGCAGGATGACCTCCACGCCGCGCTCGGCGGCATCGACCAAGGCCTGGCGGAAACGCCGGCCCGGAAAGAAGTAGGCATTGGCGATGACGACCTCGTTCCTGGCTCTGCCGATCGCATCCAGGTAGGCATTCTCGATCGCATGGCGAAAGCGCAGGTTGTCGCGCACGACGAAGGCGGCGCGGATGTCGCCGGCCGCCTCGGTCTGCGCCGGCGCGCCCAGCGGCTGATGCGAACGGCGGCGGAAGCTGACCCATGACAGCAGGCGCCACAGGCGCTGCGCGGAAGCGAGGATCGGCGCCAGGATCGGCCCCTGCACATGCACGGCGTAGTCGTAGCGCGGATGCGCCGGGCCGTCCGCATGGAAATCGTCGATGATGTTGATGCCGCCGACGAAAGCCTCGCGCCCGTCTATCACCACCACTTTGCGATGCAGGCGGCGCAGGCGATGGCGGCGCAGCGACAGCGCACGCAGTTCGGGACGATAGATCAGGACCTTGACGCCGTTTTCGAGCAGCCGCGGCAACAGGTGGGCGACGAAGCTGCGGCCGCCGAAGCCGTCGACCATCAGCCTGACCTCCACGCCGCGCGCGGCGGCACGTTCGAGCGCGGCGGCGATGCTGCGCCCGGTCTCGTCCGGCTCGAAGATGTAGCCCTGCAGGAAGATCTCCTGTCCGGCGCGGTCGATCGCGTCCCGCAGCGCGGGGAAATACTGTTCGCCGTTTTCCAGCAGACGCACCGCGTTGCCGGACAGGAAGGCGATCAAGCCAGCGGCTCCAGTTCGGCCGTCAGCGCTGCGTGGTCGGAAATCTGCGCCCAGGGCGCGCCGAAGTGCACCTCGGCGCGCCGGATGCGGAAGCCCCGCACATAGATGCGATCGAGACGGAAGAAGGGCAGCGCGCTCGGAAAGCTGCGCGCCGGCCGCCCGTGGTCGTTGCCGAAGGCTTCGACCAGGCCGAGCCGGCTGGCCAGCAGGCGGTCGGCGTGGTTGCGCCAGTCGTTGAAGTCGCCGGCGATGATCAAGGGCTCGCCTTCGGGCGCGACGTGTTCCATGCGTTCGGCCAGCGTTTCCATCTGCCGCCGCCGGCTGCCGCCCATCAACCCCAGATGCACGCAGACGCAATGCACCGGCGTGTCGAAGCCCGGCAGCTGCACCTCGACGTGCAGCAGGCCGCGGCGCTCGAAGCGATGGTCGGACACGTCGTGGTTGGCCTGGCTCAGGATCGCATGGCGGCTGAGGATGGCGTTGCCGTGGTGGCCGTGGTCATACACCGCATTGCCGCCATAGGCCGTCTGCTGCCAGTTCTCCTCGGCGAGGAACTCGTGCTGCGGCAGCACGGGCCAGTTCGGGTGGCGCTCGGGGTGGCGCAGGTGCAGCCCCTGCACTTCCTGCAGGAAGACGAGATCGGAATCCAGCGTACGCAGGCGGTCGCGCAGTTCGTGCACCACCATGCGGCGGTTGAACTGCGAAAAGCCCTTGTGGATGTTGTAGGTACAGATGCGCAGGTTCATGAGCGGAAAAGTCCCCGGTCAGCATGCGGTCACGGGACATCATATGCGGCCCGCACGTGGAAATTAAAGCGTTTCCGCCACAAAAGCCTGCGCGGCAGCTGCGGGATCACGATGCCAGGCCTTTTCAGGCGCAACTGAACGATGCCGCACGGCGGCGCTTCAAATGCGCTCCCACGGCGGCAGCGGCTGGAAATGCCCCAGCAGGGCATCGAGAAAAACGCGCAGCTTGGGCAGGCGCACCCGGCTGGGCGTGTAGCAGGCGTACAGGTCGCGGCCGAACACGATGTCCGGCTCGTAATCGTCCAGCACCGTCTGCAGGGCACCGGCCGCCAGTTCCCGATGGCACAGGTAGGTCGGCAGGATGGCGATGCCATGGCCGGCGCGCACCGCATCGAAGATGCAGTCGATGTTGTTGAAATGGATGCGGCTGCGCACCGGCACCACGGTCTCGACGCCCTCGCCGTCGATCAGCACCCAGCGCTTGTTGTCGCCCAGCACGTAGCTCAGGCACTGGTGCTGCAGCAGATCCAGCGGCTGGCACGGGCGGCCACGGCGGGCGAGATAGTCCGGCGCGGCACACACCACCCGGCGCAGGCTGACGATGCGGCGCGCCACCGCGTCGTCCGGCGGCAGGCGCGTCATGCGCAGCGCGAGGTCGATGTTGTCGCCGACCAGGTCGACGACGCGGTCGGTGAGGATCAGCTCGATCTCGAGTTCCGGATGGGCGGCCGCGACCTCCGGCAGCAGCGGCGCCACGCAATGGCGGCCGAAGGCGACGGTGGCGCTCACCCGCAGCGTGCCGCAGGGCCGGTCACCGAGATTGCGCACCGCGAGTTCGGTGCTGTCCACCGCCTCCAGCGCACGTAGCGCATGCTGGCGGAACACTTCGCCGGCCGGCGTCAGCGCCAGCCTGCGGCTGGAGCGCTCGAACAGCCGCGCACCCAGGCGGCGCTCCAGTTCGGCCATCTGCTTGCTGACCTGGGCGCGGGTGCAACCCAGCGTGCGTGCCGCCGCCGCCATGCTGCCGCCTTCGGCGACGCGGACGAAGCAGTCCCAGGCAGGCAGCCAGTTCATGACATCTCCTTGCCGCAACATCCGGCATCGTGGGTTCGGTTCAAACTTGCTCTCCTGTGGCACGCGGGGGAAACACGCCGCGCTATGGAACATGCTGCGTGCTTGCCGGCCGAGCGGACGGGGCGGGTCCGCCTTCGATATCGAAACCGTCAACGAATCGTTGACATGATGCATCGAATCGCGGGCTTTTCCGTATACGATGCGGAAACTATCCTCACGCCATCTCCAGCCGCGCCGGCGCACAGACTCTGCAATCCGCCGAACGGCTCCACTTCCCACTCCTCCCCGGATCGCTCCGCATGTTCCACTCCCTGCGCCAGCCCGGCGTGCTCGCCATCACCCTCGCCGCCGCCGGCATCCTCGCCATCACGATGGGCGCGCGCCAGTCGCTCGGCCTGTTCATCAGCCCGCTCAACAGCGCCACCGGGCTGGGCATCGCCTCGATCAGCCTGGCGCTGGCCGTCGGCCAGTTCACCTGGGGGGCGATCCAGCCCATCGCCGGTGCTGCCGCCGACCGCTGGGGGCCGCGTGCGGTGCTGGTCGCCGGCATCCTGGTGCTGGCGCTGGGCAGCGCGATCACGCCTTTCATGGATTCCACCTTCGGCCTCGTGGTGTCGCTCGGCCTGCTGTCGGCGATCGGCTCGGGCGCGGGCAGCTTCTCGGTGCTGATCGGCGCCGCCGCGCAACGCCTGCCGGCGGAAGCGCGCGGCGCGGCCTCGGGCGTGATCAATGCCGGCGGCTCCTTCGGCCAGTTCGTGTTCGCGCCCCTGCTGCAGAAGCTGATCCAGGTGTTCGGCTGGATGGGCGCGCTGTGGTCGCTGGCGGTGATGACGCTCGCGGCACTGCCGCTGATCGGCAAGGTGGCCCGGAGCGACCATGCGGCTGCGCGGCCGGCAGAGGAAAAGGGCGGCCTGCGGCGCGCGGTGCGCGAAGCGATGGGCGATCGCAGCTATCTGCTGCTGCATGCCGGCTTCTTCACCTGCGGCTTCCACATCGCCTTCCTCGTCACCCACCTGCCGGGCGAGGTGGACCTGTGCGGCCTGCCGCCCTCGGTGGCGAGCTGGTCGCTGGCGATCATCGGCCTCGCCAACATCTTCGGCAGCCTGTACGCCGGCTCCTGGGTGGCGCGCTACCGCAGCCGCAACGTGCTGGCGCTGATGTACGCCTCGCGCGCAGTGCTGGTGGCGCTGTACCTGGTGATGCCGAAGACCGAATGGACCTTCTACCTGTTCGCCGCCGGGCTGGGCTTCACCTGGTTGGCGACGGTGCCGCCCACCGCCGCGCTGGTCGGCAAGCTGTTCGGCATCCGCTACCTCGGCACGCTGTTCGGCCTGACGCTGCTGTCGCACCAGATCGGCGCCTTCCTCGGCGCCTGGCTGGGCGGCATCAGCATCACGCTGACCGGCGACTACAGCTGGATGTGGTACGCCGACATTGCCCTGGCCGCACTCGCCGCGGTGCTGAACCTGCCGATCCGCGAAGCGCCGGTGGTACGCGCGCCGCAGCCGGCCTGAAGCTCGTCCCCCCAACCCCATTGCCCCAACCAAGGAGCATGCCCATGAGCATCCTGCGCCCCGACATCGACGTCGCCCTGCTGAACGAGCGCGGCGGCGAATACCTGCCCGGCTACCTCGGCATCGAGATCCTGAGCGTCGCCCAGGGAACGCTGAGCAGCCGCATGCCGGTGAAGAAGCTGCACATCGCCCCCAACGAGTTCCTGCACGCCGCCAGCGTGGTGGCGCTGGCCGACACCAGTTGCGGCTACGCCACCGTCGCCCATCTGCCGACAGGCGCGGAATCCTTCACCACCATCGAACTGAAGAGCAACCACCTCGGCACCGTGCGCGAAGGCGCGATCCGCTGCGTCGCCACCGCCCAGCACCTCGGCCGCAACACCCAGGTGTGGGACGCGACCGTCAGCGACGAAGCCAGCGGCCGTACCATCGCGCTGTTCCGCTGCACGCAGATGATTCTGTGGCCGAAGTGATTCGTGCTGCTGCGGGCGTGGGCAGCGACACCGCTCACGCCTTCGCCGGCGGCAGTTCGATGCGACGTATCGCCGATTCTCGAAAATAACGACACGTTCTGAGGACATGTCGCCGGCAGCGACATATCACCCAAACGTGTCGCCGTTTCTCCGTTTCGGCGACATGTCGCGACACGGCCTGATGCAAAAAGGGCGGCTCCCGCGAGGAAAGCCGCCCTTTTCGTTCCTGCAGGTATGCGCTCAGGACACGGCCAGCATCCGGTCGAGGGCGATGCGGGCCAGTTCGGCCTCGTGCTGCGGCACCTTGATCTGGTTGACGACCTTGCCGTCGGCGAGGTTTTCCAGCGTCCAGGCCAGGTGCTGCGGGTCGATGCGCTGCATGGTCGAGCACATGCACACCGTCGGCGCCATGAACTGGATGTGCTTCCCATGCGGCTTCATCTCCTCGGCCAGCCGGCTGACGAGGTTCAGTTCGGTGCCGACCAGCCAGCGCGTGCCTTCGGGCGCGGCGGTGATGGTGTTGATGATGTATTCGGTGGAGCCGACGTAGTCGGACTTGCGGCACACGTCGAGGCTGCTTTCGGGGTGCGAAATCACCAGGCCGCCCGGGTTCTTCTCGCGCCAGCGGTCGATATGCACCGGCTGGAACATCTGGTGCACCGAGCAGTGGCCCTTCCACAGCAGGATCTTGGCCTTGCGGATCTGCTCGGGCGTGAGGCCGCCGTATTCGAGGTCGGGGTCCCACACCACCATTTCGTCGAGCGGAATGCCTTTCTTGAAGCCGGTCCAGCGGCCGAGGTGCTGGTCGGGGAAGAACAGCACTTTCTCGCGCTTGGCGAAGGCCCAGTCGAGGATGGTCGGCGCGTTGGTCGAGGTGCAGACGATGCCGCCGTGCTCGCCGCAGAAGGCCTTCAGGTCGGCGGCGGAGTTGATGTAGGTGACCGGCGTGATCAGTTCGTCGGGCTTGTCCAGCACTTCGGTCAGTTCGCGCCAGCAGCGCTCGACCTTGGCCAGGTTGGCCATGTCGGCCATCGAACAGCCGGCGGCGAGGTCGGGCAGGATGGCGATCTGGCTGGGCTTGGACAGGATGTCGGCGACTTCGGCCATGAAGTGCACGCCGCAGAAGACGATGTACTCGGCTTCGGTCTGCGAGGCCAGGCGGGCCAGCTTGAGCGAATCTCCGGTGAGGTCGGCGTGCTGGTAGACGTCGGCACGCTGGTAGTGGTGGCACAGCAGCACCGCGCGATCGCCGAGGCGGGCGCGGGCGGCACGGATGCGCTCCTGCGCCTCGTCGTCGGCGAGCGCGTTGAAGCGGTCGAAGCTGATGGTGGCTACTTGCATGATGCGGGTCCGGTTCCTGTAGGAAGGGATGCAGGCCTGTCGGCCTTCGTGACTCGGAGCAGCCTCACCCGGAGGGGTTCCGGTGGCGGGCGCCCGGATTGTAAGGAAAAGCTCAGCCCTGCTGCCAGGGCAGGCCGGCATGGCGCCAGCCGCCTACCCGGTTGCGCTGGCCGTTGGCGTCCTTGTCGCCTTCGAAGCCTTCAAGCACGTTATAGCAGTTGCTGTAGCCGGCTTCGACCGCCGCGCGGGCGGCACCGTCGGAACGGCCGCCGGAGCGGCACAGGAACATCACCAGCGCCTCGGCATCGACCTGGTGCTTGAGCTGATTGACGAAACTGGCATTGCGCTGCATGCCGGGCCAGGACAGCCACTCGATCTCGACCGCTCCGGGCACCCGCCCGACCCAGTCGAGCTCGGCGCGCGTGCGCACGTCGACCAGCCTGGCACCCGGCGCCAGTTGCAGCACCTGCCAGGCTTCGGCCGGCGTCAGCGCGCCCTGGTAGGGCAGTTCGAGGTCGGCGGCGCGCCGACGGGCCAGCGCCAGCAGATCGGACAGGGTTCCCATGCGAGCATCCGTCTAGAATCGTGTATCGCGCGAAGTATAGCGCGTCATTCCCAGGCTCCTGCATGATCCACGCTCATCCGCACCCGCCCGCTGCCCGCTCCCCCTTGCCGCCGGACGGTGACGAGGCCCTGCGCAGCCGGGGCATCCAGCGCACCACGCTGATCGCCATCGCCACCAACGCACTGCTTTCGCTCGCGCAGATCACCGTCGGCCTGTTCGCCAATGCCTTCAGCCTGGTGGCGGATGCGGCCCACACGCTGTCCGATCTGGTCACCGACGTGCTGGTGCTGTTCGCCGGCCGCCGCGGCGCCGACCCGGCCGACGCCAGCCACCCCTATGGCCACGGCCGCATCGAAACGGTCACGACGATGCTGCTCGGTGCCGTGCTCGCGGCGGTCGGCATCGGTTTCCTGTGGAGCTCGGGACTGCGCCTGCAGCACATGGACGCCTTGCCGGAACTGCATCCGGCCGCCCTCGCGATGGCCTTGCTGACCCTGGCCGCCAAGGAAGGCCTGTTCCGCTACACGCTGGCCGCCGCGCGGCGGCTGAAGGCGCCGCTGCTGGAAGCCAACGCCTGGCATGCGCGCTCGGACGCGGCGTCGTCGCTGGTGGTGGCGATCGGCATCGGCGGCAGCCTGGCGGGCTACCCCTTCCTCGAACCGCTGGCCGCCGCACTGGTGGGCTTCCTGATCATGGGCATGGGGATTCGCCTGAGCTGGCAGGCCGTCCGCGAGCTGATCGATACCGGCCTGTCGGAAGACGAGCTGGCACGCCTCCGGGAAACCATCGAAGCGACGCCCGGCGTCATCGGCCTGCACGACGTGCGCACGCGGCGCATGGCCGGCCGGGTGCTGTGCGACGCCCACGTGCAGGTCGAACCGCGGCTGACGGTTTCCGAAGGCCACCGGGTGTCGGACGAGGTTTACCTTCACGTGCGTGCCGCCCACCCCGAAATACAGGACATGCTGGTGCATATCGACCCCGAGGACGACGGTGGTTCACGGGCTGCGCCTGTCGGCCCGCTGCCCGCGCGCAAGGACGTCGCCGCCGCGGTCGGCCAGTTGCTCGGCCGCGATGCCCCCGCCCCCCTGCGGATACAGATCCACTACCTGGGCAAGCGGATCGACGTCGAAGTATTGCTGCCTGCCGCCGCGGCTACCGCCGTGCCTGCCGGGCAGGCGGAAACGCTCTCCCGGCATACCGAAGCCTGGCTGGAAGCACATGCCGAATACCGCTCGATCCGCTTCTTCCAGCAGATAGCACCATGATGGTGCATTCAGCATGAGCAAGGCACCAACTTGGTGCACAGCCCGAACGAACTGGCACCGTCATTGCGCATCGGCCCTTGTGGCACAATGAGCCACGGACAGGAACCCTGCCTGGCACGCTTGATGCTTACTCGAACGACGAATTCCCGCTCACGGGTCCAGTACCGGTGTGCAAACCATTACGCAACCAACGCCTCATCTCATCAGGAGTGAACATGAACGCCCAAGACGTCATGAAGATGATCCAGGAAAACGAAGTCCGCTTCGTGGATCTGCGCTTCACCGATACCCGCGGCAAGGAGCACCACGTCGGCCTGCCGGTTTCCGCTTTCGAGGAAGAGCACTTCGAGCACGGCCACCCCTTCGACGGCTCCTCGCTGGCCGGCTGGAAGGGCATCCAGGCTTCGGACATGATCCTGATGCCGGAACCCGCGTCCGCCTACATCGACCCCTTCTTCGACGAAACCACGCTGGTGGTGACCTGCGACGTCATCGAGCCGTCCGACGGCAAGGGCTACGACCGCGACCCGCGCTCGATCGCCAAGCGCGCCGAGGCCTATCTGAAGAGCACCGGCATCGGCGACACCGCCTTCTTCGGCCCCGAACCCGAGTTCTTCATCTTCGACTCGGTCGAATGGTCGGTCGACATGTCCGGCGTCTACAGCAAGATCATCTCGGAAGAGGCCGCCTGGTCCACCGCCGACAAGTTCGAAGGCGGCAACACCGGCCACCGTCCGCGCGTCAAGGGCGGTTACTTCCCGGTACCGCCGGTCGATAGCCTGAACGACATCCGCGCCGCCATGGTGCTGGCGCTCGAAGCCTGCGGCGTGCCGGTCGAAGTCCATCACCACGAAGTCGCCAACGCCGGCCAGTGCGAGATCGGCACCAAGTTCAGCACGCTGACCAAGCGCGCCGACTGGACCCAGGTACTGAAGTACATCGTGCACAACGTTGCCCACCAGTACGGCAAGACCGCGACCTTCATGCCCAAGCCCATCGTCGGCGACAACGGCTCCGGCATGCACGTGCACCAGTCGATCTGGAAGGACGGCCAGAACCTGTTCGCCGGCAACGGCTACGCCGGCCTGTCGGAAACCGCGCTGTACTACATCGGCGGCATCATCAAGCACGCCCGCGCGCTGAACGCGATCACCAACCCGGGCACGAACTCGTACAAGCGCCTGGTGCCGCACTACGAAGCGCCGACCAAGCTGGCCTACTCGGCCCGCAACCGCTCGGCTTCGATCCGCATCCCCTACGTTGCCAACCCGAAGGGCCGCCGCATCGAGGCGCGCTTCCCGGATCCGCTGGCCAACCCCTACCTGTGCTTTGCCGCTCTGCTGATGGCTGGCCTGGACGGCATCCAGAACAAGATCCACCCGGGCGATCCGGCCGACAAGAACCTGTACGACCTGCCGCCGGAAGAAGACGCGCTGATCCCGACCGTGTGCACCAGCCTCGACCAGGCGCTGGAGTACCTCGACAAGGATCGCGAGTTCCTGACCCGCGGCGGCGTGTTCTCCAACGACTTCATCGATGCCTACATCGAGCTGAAGATGGAGGAAGTCACCCGCATGCGCATCACCACCCACCCGGTGGAATTCGACATGTACTACAGCCTGTAATCCGAGGATTACTGCGCAGACAGGAGAGGACGGGCATTGCCCGTCCTTTTTTTATGGGGTCTAATCCAGCCACCATTCCATCAGGATGGCGCCGGTCCGACCCCGTCCGGCGCAGCGAACCGACGAACACGAGCATGCGCCTGCTTCGAATCCTCCCGCTGACCCTGCTGCTTTACGCCGCCCTTCCCGCCCAGGCGGCGGTCTACAAGTGCATCGACGCCGAAGGCCGCGTGACCTACACCAACGACCCCAGCGCCGCGCGCGGCTGTACCGCGCTCGATACCGGCCAATCGGTATCGACCGTGCCCGCCCCGGTGCGCCGCCCGGCAGCGACGCCAAGCACCACGCCCTCCTCCTCGCCGTCGAACTTCCCCAGGGTCAGCCCCGGCGACCAGCGCGCTCGCGACGACGGCCGCCGACAGGTACTGCAGTCCGAACTGGAAAGCGAGGAGTCCGCACTGGCAAGCGCCGAAGCTGCGCTGGCCGAACAGGAATCGATCCGCCTCGGCGATGAACGCAATTACCAGAAAGTGCTCGACCGTCTGCAGCCCTACAAGGACAAGGTCGAACTGCACAAGCGCAATATCGAAGCCCTGCGCCGGGAAATTTCCGGCCTGAGGTGACGCGGCGGCACGGCTGCGCACCATCTTCGGGCGCCACGCCCCGTCGCCACACACTGGCGCGTATCTTGCGTGTCACCCTGGAGACAAACAGGACGCGCACATGCCGAAGCATCCTCCACCCATCGTCACCGGCCCTTTCGCCGGCCTCGAGCTGCTGTCGTCAGCCGTCGTGCTGATCGACGAGAAGCTGATCATCCGCTACATCAACCCCGGCGCCGAGAACCTGTTCGCGATCAGCCGGCGCAAGCTGCTGGAGCAACCCCTGAGCCGCCTGCTCGGCACGCCGCCAGGGCTCTGCTCGGCGCTGGAAAGCGCCCTCCACACCAATTGGAGCTATACCGGCCAGGACATGACGATCTCGCGCGGCAGCGCCGAGCCGATCCGGCTCGACTGCACCGTCAGCCCGGTCGAGACCAACGGCGTCCGCCTGCTGCTGGAATTCCGCCCAATCGACGCCCAGTTGCGCGTGGCCCGCGAGGAGCAGTTGCTGCAGCAGCAGCAGGCCAACCGCGAGCTGATCCGCAACCTGGCGCACGAGATCAAGAACCCGCTGGGCGGCATCCGCGGCTCGGCGCAGCTGCTGCAGCATGAACTGGACGACCCGCAGCTGCGCGAATTCACCGAAGTCATCATCGCCGAGGCCGACCGCCTGCAGGACCTGATGAACCGGCTGCTGAACTCGCATTCGATGATGCGGCCGGCACCGCTGAACATCCACGACGTGCTCGAACGCGTGCGCCGCCTGATCCTGGCCGAATTCCCGGCACTCGAAATCCGGCGCGACTACGATCTCAGCCTGCCCGACATCACCGCCGACCGCGAACAGTTGATCCAGGCCATCCTGAACATCGTGCGCAACGCTGCCCAGGCGCTGGAGGGCACCGGCGAGATCCATCTGCGCAGCCGGGTGGCCCGCCAGGTCACGCTGGCCAAGCGGCGCTACAAGCTGGCATTGGAATTGCAAGTGATCGACAACGGCCCCGGCATTCCGGCGGAGATCCACGACAAGATCTTCTATCCGCTGGTCTCGGGCCGGGAAGGTGGCAGCGGCCTGGGCCTGTCGCTGGCCCAGAGCTTCATCGAGCAACATCAGGGCATGATCGAGGTGGATAGCCGTCCGGGGCGCACCTGCTTCACGATCCTGCTGCCGATTTCCGATCGTGCGCTAGCCGCCGGCAGCGCACCAGAATAGTGCATACGACATGAACAAAGTCTGGATCATCGACGACGATCGCTCCATCCGCTGGGTCCTCGAAAAGGCATTGAGCCGCGAGGATATCCCGCATCGCAGCTTCAGCTCTGCCAGCGAGGCGCTGGAAGAGCTCGACCGCAGCGGCCAGCCGCCTGCGGTGATGCTGTCCGACATCCGCATGCCGGGCGAGTCCGGCCTGGACCTGCTGCAGAAGGTCAAGGAGCGCCATGCCCAGTTGCCGGTCATCATCATGACCGCCTACTCCGATCTCGACAGCGCGGTGTCGGCCTTCCAGGGCGGCGCCTTCGAATACCTGCCCAAGCCCTTCGACGTCGATCAGGCGGTGACCCTGGTCAGGCGCGCACTGGAACAGGGCATGCCCGAGAAGAACGGCTCGGAGGAAGCGGCGCTCGCGCCCGAGATCCTCGGCCAGGCGCCGGCCATGCAGGAAGTGTTCCGCGCCATCGGCCGCCTCGCACAGTCTCACGCCACCGTGCTGATCAACGGCGAATCCGGCAGCGGCAAGGAGCTGGTGGCGCGTGCGCTGCACCGCCACAGCCCGCGGCGCGACGCACCCTTCATCGCCATCAACACCGCGGCGATTCCGCGCGACCTGCTCGAATCCGAACTGTTCGGCCACGAGCGCGGCGCCTTCACCGGCGCCGCCGCCCAGCGCCGCGGCCGCTTCGAGCAGGCCGACGGCGGCACGCTGTTCCTCGACGAAATCGGCGACATGCCGGCCGAACTGCAGACCCGCCTGCTGCGCGTGCTGTCCGATGGCCATTTCTACCGCGTCGGCGGCCAGCAGCCGATCCGTGCCAACGTCCGCGTGATTGCCGCCACCCACCAGGATCTCGAGGAGCGGGTGCGCCAGAACCTGTTCCGTGAAGACCTCTTCCACCGCCTCAATGTCATCCGCCTGCGCCTGCCGCCGCTGCGCGAACGGCGCGAGGACATCCCGCTGCTGGTGCGCCACTTCCTGCAGAAGAGCGCGCTGGAGCTCGGCGTCGAGCGCAAGAGCATCTCGGACGCGGCGATCGAGTACCTGCAGTCGCAGCCTTTCCCCGGCAACGTGCGCCAGCTCGAGAACCTGTGCCACTGGCTGACGGTGATGGCGCCGGCCCAGGTGATCGAAGTCGCCGATCTGCCGTCCGAAATCCGCAGCCAGCCGATGCGCGAAGCGCCGACGAGCTGGATCGACGGCCTCGCCGGCGAAGCCGACCGCCTGATCGCGGCCTCGCCGGGGACGGTGTTCGAACAGCTCACCCATACTTTCGAGCGCACCCTGATCCGCCGTGCGCTCGCCGCCACCGGCGGCCGCCGCATCGAGGCGGCACAGTTGCTGGGCATCGGCCGCAACACCATCAGCCGGAAGATCCAGGAGCTCGGCATGGACGAGACCCCCAGCGGCGGCGACGACACCGCCGGCTGAGATCCGCAAGCCGGGCCGCCATTGCGTCGCAATCACGCACCAGGCTCGTGCGCCCGGCACGGTTGACGGATAATGCGACCAGCCTAACCGTCAAGCGCCCGCCCGTGTCCGAAACCTCCGCCAGTACCGCCAGCCTCCTGTCCCATCTCGGCCCGCTCGCCTCGCGCTTCGCGGTCGCCTGGATCGATAGTTGCGCGTCGACCAACAGCAGCCTGATGGAACAGATGCCGGACGACGACGGCAGAGTCCATGTACTGGTCGCCGACTGCCAGACGGCGGGCCGCGGCCGGCGCGGCCGCCAGTGGCAGTCGTGGCCGAATGGCAGCCTGACCTTTTCGCTGCTGTGGCGCTTCGCCGCCGGCACGCCCGCCCCTGCCGGGCTGTCGCTGGCCGCCGGCTTGGCGGTCGCCCGCACGCTGGAGCGCATCGGCGTGTCCGGCGTGCAGTTGAAGTGGCCCAACGACGTACTGGTCAACGGCGAGAAGCTGGTCGGCATCCTGGTCGAACTGCAGCCGGCGCGCGACCGCTCGCTGGCGGCGGTGATCGGCATCGGCATCAACCTCAGCCTGCCGCCCGGCGCGCAGGTCGAACATCATGCCGGCGTCACCGATCTGGCGCGCGCGCTGGAATCACCGCCGCCGTCGCGCCCGGCCCTGCTGGCCAACCTGTTGACCGAGCTGCAGCAATTGCTCGATCTCTATGCCGTCGCCGGCTTCGCCGCGCTGAAGAGTGCATGGGAACAGCGCAACGCCTTCGCCGAACTGCCGGTGCGCATCAGCGGCGAGCACGCCGCGATCGACGGCATCTGCCGCGGCGTCGACGACGACGGCGCCCTGCTGCTCGACACTGCCGACGGCGTTCAACGCATCCTGGCCGGCGACGTCTCGCTGCGCCCGCTCGGTGGAGAAGGCGCGTGATACTGCTGATCGACGCCGGCAACACCCGCATCAAATGGCGGCTGCAGGCCGCGGCGGGCGGCCTCGTCCACGACGAAGGCGCCGTTGCCCACGAAAACCTCGCGGCTCTCTCACACCTGCGCGCCCAGGCTGCCGAGCCGCTCCGGGTGGTCGGCAGCAATGTCGCCGGCAGCGAAACGGCCCGGCGCATCCGCGACGCGCTGGGCGTCGAACAGATCGAATGGCTGCGCCCCGGCGCACAGGCCTGCGGCGTGCGCAACCTGTATGCCGAGCCGGGCCAGCTCGGCGCCGATCGCTGGGCGGCGCTGATCGGCGCCCATGACCTGCACGCCGGCGCCTGCCTGGTGGTGATGGCGGGCACCGCCACCACGGTGGACCTGCTGTCGGCCGACGGCGATTTCCTCGGCGGCCTGATCCTGCCGGGCGTCGAGCTGATGCAGCAGTCGCTCGCCAGCGGCACCGCACAACTGCCGCTGGCCGCGGGCAGCTTCGCGACCCAGCCGCGCTGCACCGCCGATGCGATCCGTTCCGGCTGCCTGCAGGCCCAGGCCGGCGCCATCGAGCGCATGTTCCGCCAGGTCGCCGCACAACCCGGCGCACTGTGCCTGCTCGGCGGCGGTGCTGCCGATGCCTTTGCGGACCTCCTCGAGCTTCCGCTGAAACGCTTCGACAACCTGGTCCTGCACGGGCTGGCCACGATCGCCGCCGCATCCGGGCCCCAGCCGGCTGGAAACACGGCATGAGCACGCACCGCATCCTCATCATCATCCTGCTCGCGCTGAACGCGATCGCCTTCGCCGGCATCCAGGGCTGGCTCGGCGGCCCTCCGCCCCGCACCGAGCCCGAACGCCTTGCGCAACAGCTCGATCCGGAGCGCATCCGCCTGGCTTCCGATCCTCCCGCTTCCGCCGCACCAGCAACCGGAGCCTCCACGGATACGGCGGCCTCGACGCCGGAAGCCCCCGCGGACACGACGGCCGAAGCCGACGCTGCGGAAATTCCTCCCCTTTCGATGGAGCCCGACAGCAGCGCCGACACCGCTGCGGCGGAAGCTCCCGCGGCAGAAACCGTTGCAGCCGAAACCCCAAGGGCTGAAGCTGCTGCTCCGGAAACTCCGTCCGCCTCGCAAGCGGCCGTCACACCTCCCGTGCCCACGAGCTGCGTCGCCTGGAGCGACCTCAGCGAAGCCCAGGCCGATGCGCTGATGCGCCAACTGCGAAACAGCGGCGCCAGCGCCGAGCGCCGCAAGATCGAAACACCCAGCTCATGGTGGGTGCGCGTCCCGCCCCAGGGCAGCCGCGAGCAGGCCGAAGAGCAGGCCCGGGCGCTTCGCGCCCTCGGCGTCCGGGACTTGTTCATCGTGCAGGAGCGCGGGCCGGCGCAGTATGCGATTTCGCTCGGCGTGTTCCAGACCGAGGCCCGGGCACGCCAGATGCTGGCCGAGCTGCGCGCCCAGGGTGTGCGCAATGCCGGCGTGGCGCCACGCATGAGCACCGCCCACCGGATCCAGGCCCAGCTCACCGCCGACGCGGCGCGCGAAGCCGAAAGCGGCGTGCGCGGCCTCGCTTCGCGACGCACGGCCTGCGCCCAGCGCTGATATCCACCGCCTCACCACCATGACCAGCACGCCGTCCTCGCCTCCCTTCATCGTCGGCCTGACCGGCGGCATCGGCAGCGGCAAGAGTGCCGCCGCCGACCTCTTCGTCGCCCATGGCGCCAGCCTGGTGGATACCGACGCCATCGCCCATGCGCTGACTGCAGCCGACGGCGCCGCGATGCCGGCCATCCGCGCACGATTCGGCGATGCCGTCGTTGCCGCCGACGGCAGCCTGGACCGTGCCGCGATGCGTGCGCACGTGTTTGCCCAGAATGAGGCGCGCCAGCAGCTCGAAGCCATCCTGCACCCGATGATCCGCGCCGAAAGCGCCCGCCAGTGCTCGGCCGCACGCGGCAGCTATGTCATCCTGGCCGTGCCGCTGCTGATCGAGTCGGGCGGCTACCGAGCCCGCTGCGACCGGATCTGCGTGGTGGATTGCCCGCCGGAGCTGCAGATCGAGCGCGTCCGGGCCCGCAGCGGGCTCGAGGAAGCACAGATCCGCGCCATCATGGCCGCCCAGGCCAGCCGCGAGCAGCGGCTGGCCGCCGCGGACGACGTCATCGACAATGGCGGCTCGCTGGAACATCTGCATGCGCAAGTCGCCGCCCTGCATGCACGCTACGCCGCACTCGCCACCCGCCAGCCTGGCTGAAGACCACGTCGACGCCAGGGCCTTGGCGCGAAGAGCCAAATGGGCTCTGTGCTATCATCGACGAAATTTACGAGGCACGATTGTTGCGGAAAATGTGCGGTGATTAGCTACGAATATCCTCTCAACGAGCGCATCCGCACCCTGCTGCGACTCGAGGACCTTTTCGTCAAGCTCGCGCACTTCGTCGGGCGCGACGCTCCGCAGGACCATCACGTCGCGCTGCAGACCATTTTCGAGACGCTCGAAGTCGCCAGCCGTGCCGATCTCAAGGTCGATCTGGTGCAGGAACTCGAACGCCAGCGCCAGATCCTGATGTCCTTCCGCAACAACCCCGATATCTCGGAAGAAGCCCTGTCCGGCGCGCTGTACGAGATCGAACAGGCCTCCACCGGCCTGCTGGCGATGGCGGGCAAGATCGGCCAGTACCTGCGCGAGAACGAATGGCTGATGAGCATCCGCAGCCGCGCAGCGATACCCGGCGGCGTCTGCCAGTTCGACCTGCCCTCCTACCACTACTGGCTCAACCGCGACCCTGCCGCGCGCCGGCACGACCTCGACGCCTGGATGTCGCCGATGGCGCCGATCCGCGAAGGCCTGGAAATCGTGCTGCGCCTGCTGCGCGCCAGTGGCCGGCCGGAAACGCAGATGGCGCGCAGCGGCGCCTACCAGTTGACCATGGCCGGACGCAGCGCCCAGATGCTGCGTGTGCGCGTGTCCCGGACCGATGCGGTGGTGCCCGAGATCAGCGCCAACAAGTATGCGCTGAACATCCGCTTCATGCTGCCCGAAACCGTCGCCCGCCCGCGTCTGGCCGAGCGCGACGTGCAGTTCGAGCTCACTTTCTGCAGTCTCTGAGCGAGGCCATGGGCGACACGCTACGCACCGTATCCTGCCCGACCTGCGGCAAACCCGTGGTCTGGAGCGCCGAGAGCCGCTACCGGCCGTTCTGCTCGGCACGCTGCCGCCAGATCGACCTCGGTGCATGGGCCTCCGAAGCCTATCGCGTTCCCACTTCGCCGCCCGATGCAGGCGACGCCGAGGACTTCCTGCCCCCCGGGCAGACGCGCGACTGAAATCCCTCCGGAGCGAAAAAACACGCGCCGCATCACCGCCGTCGAATCGGATGGAATGCCCCCATAGGAACGGCTTCAGCCGGGGGCGCCGAACCGCAAGGCACTTCTCGTAAGCGACTTCAGCCGCAATAGCAGCCACGGGAGCGCATTGCAGCCCTGTTCGCGGCTAAAAAGCCGCTCACACTGGTACGGTCCCGCTCCACGCCCCGCGGATTGCGGCAATACCATGTGCGCCGGCATCGCGCGCTTTTTCCATGTTCTCCGGCTGTAGACCGCCCAGAGCCAGTACCGGCAATGGCAGGCCGGCCGCCAATTCAGTGAAACGCGTCCAACCCAATCCTGCTTGGCCGGGATGGCTGGCCGTCGGCGCCACCGGGCCGAGCAGGGCGTAGTCCAGCCCCAGCCCGGCAGCCCGCTCGAGTTCCCCGCGGTCGTGGCAGGACGCGCCCACCCAGGAGCAATCCGGACGTTCATCCAGAGCCGCCAGCATGCGTGCGGGCAGATGCACGCCGTCGGCACCGACTGTCCTGGCCAGCTCCGGATCGCCATTGATCAGCACCAGGCCGCCGCAGCCGTGGACGCGCGCGACCACTTCGCGCGCGAAGCGCTCACGCTGCATGGCGTCGAATGCCGGTTCGCGCACCTGCACCAGCCGCAGCCCGCCCGCCAGCGCGCGGTCGAGCGCCGCGAGCTGGGCGTCGATGCCGATCTCGCCGGCATGGGTGATCGCCATCAGGCGCGGCAAGCGCAAGGCCTTCAGGATCGGGCCGTTGGCCGGCAGCATCGGTTCGCGCGTGGCCTGCTCCGGCACCACCCAGTCGAGCACGCTGTGCACCTTGCCATGCGGTTCGCCTTCCCAGGCCGAGACCTCGAAGAAGTGCAGGCGGACGTGGGCGTGCTCGTACAGGTGTTCGCGCAGCATCCAGGGCCGCAGATGGGTGACGCGGATGCCGAGCTCCTCGTCGAGTTCGCGGCACAAGGCCTGCGCCGGCGTTTCGCCCGCCTCGACCTTGCCGCCCGGAAACTCCCAGTAGCCGGCATACACGGTGTCCGGCCCGCGCTGGCCGAGCAGGTAGCGCCCGTCGGCACGCAGCAGCACGCCGGCGGCCACCTCGACACGCTTGCGCGTCACCGTTCGGCTCCTTCGCCGTGCTGCGCGGCTTCGCCGATCTGGCCCGCGTAATCGCGCGCGAACTGCCAGGCGACCCGGCCCGAGCGGGAGCCGCGCATCAGCGCCCACTGCAGCGCCTCCTGCCGTGCCTCGTCGATGCGCGCCTGCGGCACATCGAAGCTGGCGAGCCAGTGCGCGACGATGTCGAGGTATTCGTTCTGGCTGAAGGGATAGAAGGAAATCCACAGCCCGAAGCGCTCGGACAGCGAGATCTTTTCCTCGGTCGCCTCGCCGGGATGGATCTCGCCGTCGATGTGGCGGGCTTGCAGGTTCTCGTCGTGGTACTCGGGCATCAGATGGCGGCGATTGGAGGTCGCATAGATCAGCACGTTGTCCGCCATCGCCGACACCGAGCCGTCGAGCACGCTCTTGAGCGCCTTGTAGGCATCCTCGCCTTCCTCGAAGGAGAGGTCGTCGCAGAACAGGATGAAGCGCTCGGGGCGGCCTTCGATCAGTTCGACGATCTCCGGCAGATCGACCAGGTCGGTCTTGTCGACCTCGATCACGCGCAGGCCGCGATCGCTGTATTCGGCCAGCAAGGCCTTGATCAGCGAGGATTTGCCGGTGCCGCGCGCGCCGGTCAGCAGCACGTTGTTGGCCCGGCGGCCGGCGAGGAACTGCTGCGTGTTGCGGTCGATGCGTTCTTTCTGGTCGTCGACGTCCTGCAGGTCGGCCAGGCCGATGCGGTGCGGCGAGCGCACCGGCTTGAGCGCCGCACGGCCATGGCGCCGCTGCCAGCGGAAAGCCACCGCGGCACCCCAGTCGGGCGCCGTGGCGGGGCCGGGCAGCAGCGCCTCGAAGCGCTCCAGCAACCGCTCGGCGCGGCTCATCAGGTCTGACAGCTCAGTCATCGTGTTCGTCCTTGTTGTCGCCGGCGTCTCCCCGCCGCGGCCAGGTCGCCCAGACGATGATCAGCAGCAGCACGAGTGCCAGACCTGCTTCGAGAAAGATCACCCACATCGCAAACCTCGGGGCCGGGATGCTGCCACCGGTATACTGTTGTCCGAAAGTTTCGCAGTCTAACCGATCCCCTCCATGATTCCGGCTCCCTCCCGCCTGGCACGCCCCGCGCTGCCCTTCCTGCTCGCCCTGCTCGGCGCCTGTGCGGCCCCGCAACAGGCACCCGATACCGAAGCACCGTGTCCGCCGCAACGCGCCTGTCCGGCCTGTCCCGCTTGTCCGCCGACGACGACGCCCACCCCGCCAGCCGACGCAACGGCAGAGCCTCCGCCCGCCGTCCAGGCAAGCTGGTCCGCCCTCCCCGGCTGGAGCGAGGACGATCCGGCCGAAGCCTGGCCGGCCCTGCTCGCCTCCTGCTCCAGGCTCGCCCGGCAGATGGACTGGCAGTCCGTCTGCGCAGCGGCATCCGCGCTCGGCAGGACGCCTTCCAGCCAG
Source organism: Thauera carbonicopians (assembly GCF_025699485.1). GTDB lineage: Bacteria > Pseudomonadota > Gammaproteobacteria > Burkholderiales > Rhodocyclaceae > Thauera. Next base: position 31,042 of record NZ_JANUXN010000029.1, read on the forward strand.
CAGGCACGGGCGTATTTCGAGCAGCACTTCGTCCCCTGGCAGTTGTTCAACGGCGGGTCCTCGGCGGAAGGCCTGGTGACCGGCTACTACGAGCCGCTGATCCGCGGCAGCCGCAGCCGCTCCAGCCAGTATGCGTGGCCGATCCATGGCGTACCGGCGGACATGCTGACGATCGAGCTCGGCGACGTCTATCCCGAGCTGAAATCCATGCGCCTGAGAGGGCGCATCGTCGGCAACAAGGTCCTGCCCTACTGGACGCGGGGACAGATGGAGGAGCGCGGCAATCAAGTGCCCGCCCCGGTGCTGCTGTGGGCGAACGACCCGATCGACCTGTTCTTCCTGCAGGTGCAAGGTTCGGGGCGCGTCCGGCTGCCCGACGGCAAGACCGTCCGCATCGGCTACGCGGATCAGAACGGGCATCCCTACCAGTCGATCGGCCGCTGGCTGGTGGCGCAGGGAGAATTGAGCCTGGACCAGGCGTCGATGGACGGCATCAAGCGCTGGGCGCGCGACAACCCCGGCCGTCTGCGCGAAATGCTCAATGCCAATCCGAGCTACGTCTTCTTTCGCGAACTGCCGGCTTCGGACGGCGGGCCGATCGGCGCACTCAGCGTTCCGCTGAGCGAAGGCCGCAGCATCGCGGTCGACCCGCGCTACGTACCGCTCGGGGCACCGGTGTTCCTGGCGACGAGCTACCCGCTGAGCACGCGTCCGCTGAATCGCCTGGTGCTGGCCCAGGACACCGGCAGCGCCATCAAGGGCGCGGTACGGGCGGATTTCTTCTGGGGATTCGGCGAAAGCGCCGGACGGGAGGCCGGAAGGATGCGCCAACAGGGGCGGATGTGGGTGCTGCTGCCCAAGGGAATGAAGCCGCCCCGCTGAACGACCGCTCCTGGCACCTTTTCGGCGCCGGGAGCGGTTCGGGTCACTTGGACTTGGATGCGGTCTTGGGCTTCACTTCGGCAAGCGCCTTTTCGAGCTCCGCCGCCGGCATGTAGCCGCCGATGCGGGTACCGTCGGCCAGGAAGATCGTCGGTGTTCCGCTGATGCGCAATTGCTGGCCCAGTTGCACGTTCTGCGCCACTGCAGTGACGTCGCAGTCGGCGGCAGCCGGCTCCTTGCCGTCCAGCACCCAGCCTGTCCACGCCTGGGCCCTGTCTTTTGCGCACCAGATGTTGTTCGACTTGCTGGCCGAATCCTCACTGAGGATCGGATACAGGAAGGTGTAGATCGTAATGTCGTCCATGCCGGCCAGATCCTTGGCCAGGCGCTTGCAGTAGCCGCAGTTCGGGTCCTCGAAAGTCGCGATCACGCGCGAGCCCTTGCCCTTGACCTGCTTGACCGCACGCTCCAGCGGCAGCGAAGCGAAATCGATCGCGGACAGTTCGTTCAGGCGTGCCTGGGTGACGTCGCGGCGAGTCTTCATGTCGATGATGCTGCCATCGATGACGAACTCCGCCTTGGCATCGGTGTAGACGAGCTGGCCGTTCTTCAGCACCACTTCGTACAGCCCGCCATAAGGCGTTTTCGTCACCGACTCGACCGCGGGCGCACCGATGAAGCTTTCCATGCCCTTTTTTACCGCCTCCTCCGAGGCCTGCGCGAGCCCCATCGTCGTCAGGCCCAGCAGAAGTGCGATCGAACGCGCCATGGTACGTTGAGCAAACAAAGTCATCGATATCTCCGGATAGTTTCAGAACCGCCCATTGGCCGCATAGCGCGTCAAGGCGTTGGTTAGGACAGGCAGGCTGCCGGTGAGGTTCATCCCGGTATTGCGCAACGCAGCAAGAACCGGGTTGGGGTGATTGAAAAGACGGTTCAGGCCATGGGTGAGGTACTGCATCAGGAAAGGCTCTTCCGCCCGCGCGCGCGCATAGCTGCGCAGGATGGCGAGTTCGCCGATGTCCCGCCAGGCGGGCGTCCGCGCGAGCACCTCGGCCAGTGCCTTCGCATCCTGGAAGCCGAGATTGATGCCATGGCCGGACAAGGGATGGATCGCGTGCGCCGCATCGCCGATCAAGGCGATCCGCGGCTTGACCACCGACTCGATCCGCATCAGCCGCAGCGGGAACGCCGCCCGTGGCGTGATCAGGCCGAGCTCGCCCAGCGCATGCCCCCCCGCCGAAGCCACTTGCTCGCAGAAGACAGCTTCATCGAGTGCCAGCAGGCGCTCGGCGACCTCGTCCGGTGCCGACCAGACCATGGACATCCGGTTTCCGGGCAAGGGCAGCCAGGCCAGGATGCCGTCGTCGCGGAACCACTGGAAGGCCGTCGCACGATGCGGCAGGGCGCAATCGAAATTCGCCACCACGCCGCGCTCGCCGTAGGCGGAGACGCTGGCCTCGACGCCGGCCTGCTGGCGAACCCAGGACTCCCGCCCATCGGCACCGACGACGAGGCGCGCCCGCAGCACTTTGCCGTCCTGCAGTCCCAGCGAAACCCCTTCGTCCGAAACCGTCAGGCTGGCCGGCGAGGCCGGGCAGAACAGCGTGACGTTGTGCTGCCGCTTCAGGCTTTCCCACAGTTCACGGTGAATACGGCTGGACTCGCCGATCCAGGCAAGCTCGGACAGACCGCTATCGTAGGCGGAAAAACGCAGCGCACCACCCGCATCGCCGAAGATCCGCATTTCGGCAACGGCTTGCAGGCGCTCGCGCTCCAGATGCTGCCAGACGCCGAGTTCGTCCATGAAGCGGATGCTCGCCGGGCTATAGGCATACACCCGCTGATCCCAATCCGCCGGCACGCGTGGCGCACTCGCCTCGATGACGGCCACCTTCAGGTGGGTGCGGCGCAATGCAACCGCGAGCGCCGCGCCAGCCAATCCGCCGCCGACGACAATCAGGTCGAAATTCATTCAAGCATCCAGGCGTTGCCCTCAAGCCTGCCATTGTGCCGAATGGAGAGTTTGCCGTCACGCTTTGGCCAGTCCCGCCGGCTCGGCGCCGGTCCACCCACGTGCTTCACGTGCCAAAGTTTGGCGCTATAGACGTAAAAAAGCCCGACCACAGGATGTTGGTCGGGCATTTTTACGGAGTAGTTAGTCTGACGATGACCTA